>NZ_AEWI01000100.1 GCF_000191885.1 Anaerophaga thermohalophila DSM 12881 | reverse complement strand
GTTCTTAGGGGGGAAGGGAGGATTTTACTCCTCCTGACCTACCCGGTTGCCGCATTGAAAAATATTGACCAACTAAATAAAATCATGGATAATTGAAGCAAAAAAGAAAAATTCATAAAGATAAAAACGGACTTGATTATATAAAGGAGTCCTATTTTGTTGGTGGTAAAATGAAATTTCGTAAGGTCTATGTGATAGATGGCATACCAGCAGAAGACTTTTTTGAAAAAAATGCAACAGATATTAATCATTATCTAAATTGCGAATATTGGCTAATAAACAAAGAATCAGACAGGGAAGAACCAGATTTATCTGATGAAAAAAATAGAGATTTGCCATTCTAAAACCAAAGACAAATAAAATAGTTTTTGCTTAATTTTAATAACATAACGACTATGAAAGACTTAATCAAAAAAATATTTCTTATTGGATTCTCCACTGTCTTGATTTTGTATGTAATTCTCAGATTTTCAATTAATCTTATACTCCATAATGAATTAATTGATTCGATTGAACTAACTATTGAATCATTAATTTTCGCCCTTGTTTTTACGTTATTCCAAGGATTTATATTAATTCAATTCCTTAAACCCAAAATTGCATTTTTAAATTCAGCCGCGCCAATGGAGAAAAAATTTGGGAATGTTGAAGAAAAGGTCAATATTAATAATGAAAATTTTGATATTGAGAACTTTGCCAAATCATTAAGACCTGATTTTGTAATAACTTATTCGGATAAAAATATTATTAAAGTTAGAGATAAGTTTAATTTTTGGAGCTGGGGAGCAGCAGCTGTGATTAGTATTGATATAGAAAATAAGAACTTAAAGATTAGTGCATTTTCATTTAACGGCACACCAGGCACTAAGGGCACTAAGAATAAAAAATCAAGAAAACTAATCGAGAAAATTAAAGCTAAAATATAAGAACAACGACGGCACAACAAAGCTATATACGCCAGCCGTGGCATCCACAGCATATTGAGGGTTTCGTATTACCCAAAACCATGCTTTCAAGCTGATAAATCCACAGCTGGTCTGAAACCACGCCCAGGCGCATATAACCGGGACGTTAGTGGCAATTTAAACAATACAAATAGATGAATGGTAGAATAATTACAACAATAGGAATCGCTTTAATTTTTCTCAATTCTTGTGGAATTGGAGATAACTACAATCAAATGAGTCATCAAGAGTTTTTACAAACTCATAAGTTTAATGTTGGTCAAGCAACAATTGAACTTGTAGACCATAAAAGAGAACGACCTGTAAAAACAGAAATTTGGTATCCAACAAAGGACACAACTAAACATAATATTACAACAGAATATCCATTTAAACTGCCCCCAACATCAAAAGATGCAGAGATAGCCTCTGGAAAATTCCCATTAATTATGCTCTCCCACGGAACAGGTGGCAATAGAATTAGCCAAATGTGGCTTGCCTGTGAACTGGCTGGAAATGGGTACATCGTTGCTTCTGTTGACCATTACGGGAATACACTTGACAATAAAATACCTGAAAATTTTGTAAAAGTATGGGATAGACCATTGGATGTAAGTTTTGCAATTGATAGACTTTTGACTGACTCCCAATGGGTAGCTGCAATTGACACAACCCAAATTGGAATGGCAGGATTTTCATTGGGCGGATATACAACAATTGCATTAGCGGGTGGAGCTCTTGATTACAAGCAACTCAAAAATTTCTCCGAAACCCAAGAAGGTAAAAATGAATTTAACTTGCCTGAATTAGGAGATGTTTCAAAGTTTATTACTCCTAAAATTATTGAGACAGGGAACAAAGATTATAAAAACCTTAAGGATAACAGGATATCTGCTTTTGTCGCAATGGCTCCAGCTATTGGGCAGGGGTTTAACAGCAAAAATCAATTTATAAGTGTAGATAAAACAGTCCTAATCATTGGCGCACAAAATGATGAACGGACACCTGTCAAAACCAATGCGAAACATTATAAAGGATTAATAAATGGCTCAAAATACATAGAATTGGAGGGACAAGTAGGCCATTACATTTTTATGAATGAAGCAAAAAATGGTTTAAAGAGAAATGCTCCCATTGTATTTAAAGACCATGAGTCTGTTGACAGAAAAGTAATACATGAAAACATTTCCAAGATGATTGTAAAGTTCTTTAATAACGAATTAAATAAAAAAAGCCACTAACAATGTATAAAAATAATAGCCGAGAAAGTAGTAAGTTCAAGGTTTGTAGCCCGCTTAAACTTTCCTGCAACTTGACAGGAAAGTGCCACGCAATCGGCTACTATTCTTATACTTAACGTTATTGCGACACGAAGTCGCTCTATATAATTGTTTTACAGAGACTTACACCTCTGATAAAACCTATTGTTCTTCCAATAGTATCCTACCGGGACAACTGGCGTGTGGTGCAGCCACTGCGGGTTGAAGCTCCCGGGATAAGTGTACCAATCGCCCGGATTTCGTATCCCATGGGCGTGGCAGGAAACCGCGAGGCGGACTGTCATCGGGGTCTTAGACCGATTAAGGGCATGGATGCGTGAGCATGGCTAAAATATTTAAATATTCCGTAA
>NZ_AEWI01000101.1 GCF_000191885.1 Anaerophaga thermohalophila DSM 12881 | reverse complement strand
CGGTTCTTAGGGGGGAAGGGAGGATTTTACTCCTCCTGACCTACCCGGTGCGCCCATAGAAACAGAAAAACAATATACACAGAAAAATGCAAAAACGATTGTATTTTTGTAACTTAAAAGTTACCTTTGATGTAAAATGATATGAATGGAACGAATTCGAACTGTAATTGATTACAAAAACCATTTTAAGGATTTTCTTCTTGCACAACCGAAGAAAGTACAAGACAAAATCTTTAAAATCATTGAATTAATTGAATACCAAGAACGAATTCCGGAAAAATATTTAAAACACATCAAAGGACAGAAAGGATTATATGAAGCCCGAATTTCATTGGCATCTAATATCTGGAGAGTCTTTTGTTTTTTCGACCAGGGACGATTGGTAATTTTATTGAACGGCTTTCAGAAAAAGTCGCAGAAAACGCCAAAATCGGAGATTGAGAAAGCTGCAAAGCTTATGACAGAGTATTTTAACGAAAAAAACAATTGATTATGGCTGAGAAAAATACAACCACTTGGGCAGAATTGAAAAACCAAGTTTACGGAGAAAAAGGAACTGAAAGAAGAGATAGACTTGACCGTGAATTCAAATCATTCCGAATTGGTTTAACGCTCAGAGAAGCAAGAGAAAAAAGGCACTTAACGCAAGACCAGCTCGGGGAGATAATCAATAAAAAACGAAGTTATATCTCACGGGTTGAAAACGACGCAAGTAATATCACATTGAAAACCTTGTATGATATTGTTGAAAAAGGACTTGGTGGAAAAATAAATATTCAGATTGACTTATAAATTGAAAGATTTGTTTTTTCCTTTGGGTCTCGTTCATCCTGACAAATTCATAGCTGATCAGTAAATACGGATTGATTAAAAAATAAAATAAAACCCTGATTAACAAGAAATTACAGGGCGCTAACAAAGCTATATACGCCAGCCGTGGCATCCACAGCATATTGAGGGTTTTGTATTTCCCAAAACCATGCGTTCAAGCTGATAAATCCACAGCGGGTCTGAAACCACGCCCAGGCGCATATAGCCGGGACGTTGCCGGGCATTTAAACAAAAAAACACATTCAATACAAAAAAATTGACAATGTATAGATTTGAACCAGGAAGCTATCAAACACCATCAGGATTTTTACCTGCATTGGCTTGTTTCAAAATTGGAAAGAATAAGGTAGAATCCTTAGATTACATTTTGACTAACACCGAAATCATTGAACCAAATGAAGAAAAAGCAGTTGGAATTGCTGAGAAATCACTATCTAAGGCTTTTAAAAATTCAGGAAAAAAAGGAAACGAACAAATTATTGCCAATTCCTTAAAAGCAGATGGATTTAAAATTATGGAAAATCCTAAGTTCGCTAAATGACAATTTATTAAATCCATACAAATGAATATCAAGAAAGGAGATTCTGTAATTGTAAAAGAAGGAGTTAAAGACCCTGATTCAGATGAATTTGAAATAGGTGGGTGGCAAGGTCGTGTAATTGATATTGATAATATATCAGAAAAAAACAACACCCTGATTACTGTAGAATGGGATTCAATTACATTAAAACAAATGGATAGTAATACTGATATTATCGCACAATCAGAAAGAGATGGTTTTGGGTGGGATACAATGACCTTAGACAATACGAAATTAGAAAAATCCAAAGCCCGAGACACAAAAAAAGATGTAATTAAAACTCAAGAAGAATTTTCAAATAAATATCATTGGGCTTGGCTTGGAGATGAAGGAATAAGAATTTCTAAGATTCTGAAAAATGTAAACCCCGGCAACGAAATGGATTGTTTACAAAAATGGGTAGATTATTTGGAAGACAAGCTGACCTTTCCTTTTGACGCAATTGTTGAAGAATCAGAAAGTGATTGGTTAATAAAGGAAGGACAAAAGGTTTCAATTAAATCAGTACCGCATATTGTTGACACTTATGGAGTAATTGCAACATTAAGAATCGGAAGAAAAAAGTATGAATACCCACTTTGTGAATTAGACGTGATTGACAAAAAGAGTCCTAACGCTCAACCAATTGACGATTACAAATTATGGTTTGCAAACAGATAGATTAAAACAAAACGCCCTGCAACAAAGCTGTCATACGGTAGCCGGGGCATCCACAGCATATTCAGTCATTCGTTTGTCCATGGCACACTCGTTTATACGGATAAAATCACAGCGGGTTGAAAGCCCCGGCCGACCGCATACAGCCGGGACGTTGTTGCGACACGAAGTCGCTCTATATAATTGTTTTACAGAGACTTACACCTCTAATAAAACCTATTGTTCTTCCAATAGTATCCTAACGGGACAACTGGCGTGTGGTGCAGCCACTGCGGGTTGAAGCTCCCGGGATAAGTGTACCAATCGCCCGGATTTCGTATCCCATGGGCGTGGCAGGAAACCGCGAGGCGGACTGTCATCGGGGTCTTAGACCGATTAAGGGCATGGATGCGTGAGCATGGCTAAAATACATGAACATTCCGAAACTGTCGTGAAGGCGTAAGAGCGAAAACTAAGACTGATACGCTCCCTACCAAAACGGTAAGCTGACAGGTTATGAGCGTTTAACGCAGCTCATACGAAGATGTTGTTCAGCCGGCAGACAGGATGGGCCTAAACTCACATTAGCTGTTATTAGAGCGGAACGTGGAAGCCCGGCGCTCTCTCCCACCTGTTTCGGGTAAACAAACGGGATAAAACCATAACCGTAAGGCATTGGGAAGCGTCGGACAGAGAGGTTGAACGAAGCGAAGGCCGGTTTGTAACGAGTCGGATAGTGATTGAGCCTAT
>NZ_AEWI01000102.1 GCF_000191885.1 Anaerophaga thermohalophila DSM 12881 | reverse complement strand
AGGAAAAACGCCCCCCAACAAAACTGTATACGCCAGCCGGGGCTCCACAACATATTGCAAGCTTCGTTTTTCCTTGTTACCCGCTCACGGTTTGAAACAATCTTATGGGGTTTGAAAGCCCCGGCCTGACGCATACAGCCGGGCGTTAGGCACAAGGCAAGAAAAAATCCCTGCTAATTTGAGATTTTTCGTTAGAACAAAGTATTTATAATAAACATTATGATATGACACAAAAAGAAATTTTGAACAGAATTAAATACCAAGAAAAAATTTTAGAAGATTGTCGATTGATTACCGAAAAATGTAATGAAGAAATTATTCAAGGAGACTTACAACCGAATAATCTACAAAGTGCAGAACTTGATAGTATTGCTGCTAAAGGTAGAGCGGTAATTGCGGAAATCGAGCGTCTCAATAAATTACTTAACAGATAGATTTTTACATGACAAAAAATTTATAAGCTATGAATAATGATAACAAATTAAAACAAGATTTGATGCCATTCATTGAAATGGTGCGTAAAGCAAAAGAATCAAACAATGAAGAATTTTTAAAAGCAGTTGATGATTTTAAAACCCTACTGATTGACAAGAAAATATGCAACATTCAAGACAATCCATTGCTCCTTGATAAGCTTATTGATGAAGTTTTGGAAAGTGATAATAAATTCTAAATATTATGAATGCAGAAATACAAGATATTTTAGACAAGATTTTGAAATTATCAGAAAGAATCACAAATGAGTCTAAAGAAGACAGTCCTGATTATGAATTGATTCGGGATTATTCAAGCAAAATAGGAACTATGACATTCCAACTAAAGAAAATAATGCCCAGTGCCTAACACGCGGTCATAAAACATTGGGGGCGAGGTAGTTATTTGAGCCTCGGTTCTCGCATCAAAGTTCTCTGTACTTTGATAGTGAAGTAGCTCCGAAATCCCCAACGTTTCATACCGCCATCCGTTGGGGCCCATTTAATGAAAACCATATTGGCTTGAAAATCCAACTTAAACAGAAACACTATTTTGATTTTTCTTTGCAAATAATTGATTGACAAATAATGAATTAAAAGCAAATTACGAACGGGAACCAAACCAAAATCCGGAATTTTTAACCGGTTGAAAAAAGAGATTTTTAACCGGAAAACTGAATAAGGATTAAAAGCTCAACAAAATCCGTAACGGTTTGATTTTTAAGAGAAAAATAAAAGTGCAATTGAACACGAAACGTAAAGCCCTGAAAATTTTGATTGAAAATGAAATAATAGTGATTACGGTCTGAAGATGGAGTGATTTACATTGAAAAACGCTGATTTTATTGACAAAAACAGAATAAAAACAGTTTGTAACGGATTGAAAATTTCGCAATGTTTGAAAGTGGCCAAAAGCCAGAATCAATTGATAACGAAATGATTTCAGGGAAAATTTTGCGAAAAATGATTAATAATTAAGTCGTAACGGGCAGAAAATAACGGTTGAAAATGGATAATGAACGTTTACGACTGGAAAATGAAGTGATTTGCATTGAAAACCGCAGATTTTAGTGGCAAAACGGAAATAATTGCAGCGGAAAATTGCGCAAAATGATTAAAAACGAAATCGCAACGGCCAGAAAATGAAGTTATAGAATTAAAACGAATTGGTCGGAAATTGCTATTTTTAAAAGTCATTTTTAACGGATTGACAAGAAATGATTGAAAAACCAAAGCCTAACCAAATGAATACCAAACGATTAAATTGAAAATAACTTAACGGACGAAAGGAAAAACGGGCCCCAACAAAACTGTATACGCCAGCCGGGGCTCCACAGCATATTACAAGCTTCGTTTTTCCTTGTTACCCGCTCACGGCTTGAAACAAACTTATGGGGTTTGAAAGCCCCGGCCTGACGCATACAGTAGGGACGTTGTGTGCAACCAAATGAAATGAAATGAAAATCAAAAAGATTCAAACACGATTCGGAATTAAAGAAATAGAAATGATTCCTTGGAATGGCAAAGAAATTCCACGATTTGTATATAAATATAGAGATTGGAAAAATGAATATCATAAGAGACTACTTCTTCACCAAGAATTGTATCTTTCATCACCAGATGAATTTAACGACCCGTTTGATTGTAAAATACCTGTAGCATATTATCTATTAAAAGAAGATAAAAATTTAGAAAACATTTTTTTACAACAATATATTGAGAAGCATTATCACAATCTCTCTGAACAAAAGAAGAAAGAAAAATTTAATCTTTTAAAAAATAAAGGTAATTATAAAAATAATAAGGTAATCGAACAAATAAATTCAGAAATCCAAGAGTATATTAACACAACCGCTGGAATTTTTTGTGCGTCAGCTATAAATGACATTATTTTAATGTGGTCTCATTATGCAAATGCTCACACTGGTTTTTGCGTTGGATTTGATTCAAAAAAGTTGTTCAATTTTTTCACGGATGGTGGACCTGTGAACTATGAGAAAGATTTTCCTTTAATAAAACCAACTGAGAGTAAAAGCGAACAGTGGATGAAACAAATTTTCTCAAAATCAGACATCTGGGATTACGAAGTAGAATATAGATTACATAAACAAAAAGCACCAAAAACAATATGCAAAATTCCAAAAGAAACGATTAAAAAAATAATTATAGGTTATAAAATGCCACAATCTGATATGGATGATTTGAAGAAAATTATTAATTGTGAATTACCACATGTAAATTTATACAAAACTGAACCTGCAAAAAATGAATATAAACTTGAGACAAAAAAAATATAAAGGCAGCACACAACGGAGCTATATACGCCAGCCGTGGCATCCACAGCATATTGAAGGTTTCGTTTTTCCCAAAACCATGCGTTCAAGCTGATAAATCCATAGCTGGTCTGAAACCACGCCCAGGCGCATATAGCCGGGACGTTGGGGCCCATTTAATGAAAACCATATTGGCTTGAAAATCCAACTTAAACAGAAACACTATTTTGATTTTTCTTTGCAAATAATTGATTGACAAATAATGAATTAAAAGCAAATTACGAACGGGAACCAAACCAAAATCCGGAATTTTTAACCGGTTGAAAAAAGAGATTTTTAACCGGAAAACTGAATAAGGATTAAAAGCTCAACAAAATCCGTAACGGTTTGATTTTTAAGAGAAAAATAAAAGTGCAATTGAACACGAAACGTAAAGCCCTGAAAATTTTGATTGAAAATGAAATAATAGTGATTACGGTCTGAAGATGGAGTGATTTACATTGAAAAACGCTGATTTTATTGACAAAAACAGAATAAAAACAGTTTGTAACGGATTGAAAATTTCGCAATGTTTGAAAGTGGCCAAAAGCCAGAATCAATTGATAACGAAATGATTTCAGGGAAAATTTTGCGAAAAATGATTAATAATTAAGTCGTAACGGGCAGAAAATAACGGTTGAAAATGGATAATGAACGTTTACGACTGGAAAATGAAGTGATTTGCATTGAAAACCGCAGATTTTAGTGGCAAAACGGAAATAATTGCAGCGGAAAATTGCGCAAAATGATTAAAAACGAAATCGCAACGGCCAGAAAATGAAGTTATAGAATTAAAACGAATTGGTCGGAAATTGCTATTTTTAAAAGTCATTTTTAACGGATTGACAAGAAATGATTGAAAAACCAAAGCCTAACCAAATGAATACCAAACGATTAAATTGAAAATAACTTAACGGACGAAAGGAAAAACGCCCCCCAACAAAACTGTATACGCCAGCCGGGGCTCCACAGCATATTGCAAGCTTCGTTTTTCCTTGTTACCCGCTCACGGTTTGACACAATCTTTTCGGGTTGAAAGCCCCGGCCTGACGCATACAGCCGGGCGTTGCAGCGCATGTAAAAAAACAAGACAACATTTCTTCAATAGTACAAAAAGGCCCAAAGAAATTCAGAATTTCGTATCTTTGATAAAAACTGATAGCTATGGAATCATTACGTATTGATATCATAAATCCGAAAGCCAAACGACTGATTAAAGACTTGGCTGATATGAAATTAATTAAGATTAGAAAAGAGAAAACAAAATCGGAATTCTCTGAATTACTCGAAAAATTAAGAAGCCAATCCGAGAATGCGCCTTCTTTGGACGAAATAACTAAAGAAGTAGAATCAGTTAGAGCATCCCGATATGAGAAGTAAAAAGGTCATTCTGGACACAAACCTTTGGATTAGCTTTTTAATTACAAAAAACTACAACTTTATTGACAAATTTGTTGAGAATAAGAGAGTTACTTTGATTTTCTCGAAAGAATTAATTCAAGAATTCCTGACTGTTGCCACTCGACCAAAATTTCAAAAGTACTTCACAGACCAAGATATTCAGAAACTGCTTCGCTCATTTGACAACTTCGCAAAAATAATTGAAACCACATCAAATATAGAAATTTGTAGAGATTTCAAAGATAATTTCTTGTTGAACCTGGCAATTGACAGTAAAGCAGATTTTCTTGTAACGGGAGACAATGATTTATTGGAACTGAAGAGAATTGAAAAAACAAAAATACTAACTATCAGAGAATTAAAAGAAAAGATATAAACACGACGCTGCAACAAAACTGTATACGCCAGCCGGGGCTCCACAGCATATTGTAAGCTTCGTTTTTCCTTG
>NZ_AEWI01000103.1 GCF_000191885.1 Anaerophaga thermohalophila DSM 12881 | reverse complement strand
TCATTGGTCTGTACCACGATGCGGGTACGCGAGCGAACGGTCTCTTCCGCTAAAGTCCTTGCCAATAATATTAATGAAAACGAGGATCCATCTATAAAAATGGCTATTCAATAAATTCACTTAATTGAATAAATAGCCAATAAGTGCATCTTACATAACCCTCATCAACAACATCTCTTTCAAATTCTGCATGAAGAGTGAATTCTTCTTTTATCATATCTGAAAGTTTCACCAATTTATTCAAAGGAACATCAGGCTCCTTATTTACAAAAGCAAACGAAGCACTCAGAATTTTCCCGTTTGGGGTAGATATAGTTTTAAGGTAACTTTGACTTGAAATCAATTCTTGAATTTCACTATCAGAGAAAATATCAACTACCAAATTTAAAAGTTTTTCTTCCGATGATAGCTTAAATTCAACAATTCCAACAATTTCACCATTCACATCTCGTGGTACGGATAATTCTCCTTGCAAATCCATATTGTCAATATAGGTAATAGTTGTATCACCCGTAAAATCACTAACATCAACAATCTTTTGAAAGGGTGACTGACAAAAGGTAAAATTTGAGAGTATGAAGAAAACTCCAGATATGTAAAATACTTTTCTCATAATTACTAAATTTAAAAACAATTTGACATATTAAGAATATGATCTAAAGCATGAGGATAGTTCAAAGAATTAATTGTTGAGGAAGAATATGATATTGAATATTGATTATACAATTTTAACCATTTTTGGTAATTCGTTGGAGAAATAACAAAAC
Source organism: Anaerophaga thermohalophila DSM 12881 (assembly GCF_000191885.1). Taxonomy (GTDB): domain Bacteria; phylum Bacteroidota; class Bacteroidia; order Bacteroidales; family Marinilabiliaceae; genus Anaerophaga; species Anaerophaga thermohalophila. Next base: position 158 of record NZ_AEWI01000103.1, on the reverse strand, counting down.
TTTGAGTTGTCTTTAACTCCCTAATCCATTTTTCATAATCATCCTTAATATTTTGCGGTGCTGTTGTTTCATAAAAGGCCTGACAACAATATGGAGCAGTAATATCCTTATACAATTTCGCCTCAAACTCAATATTCACTTTCCCTGTATTTGCATAC
>NZ_AEWI01000104.1 GCF_000191885.1 Anaerophaga thermohalophila DSM 12881 | reverse complement strand
CCATCTGACTGGAATACAGAATTTTATGATAGTAAGATGACAAGTTGGGAGCCATTGAAAACCTGGAACACGAGAATTTAATTCAATATATCCGCTACCGGAAAAGCCGGGGCCTGCAGGCAAAAACCATCAATTCAGAGTTAAAGAAAATAGCTTATTACCTTGAATTTAAAGGGTTGCCCGACATAGCCGACCCCATACGGTTAAAGGGGGTTCAAAGACGGATACCACACGATTTATTTACCGGGAAACAGCTTGACCGCATTTACCAAAAGTTCCCCGAAAGCAAGACCCCCTGGACACATGAAAACATCTTAAAAACCTATCACTTGATTTTAGGCCTTAGAATTTACCAGGGCCTTCAGGAACAGGAACTAACAAAACTTGAAATTAGTCATTTACAACTCGAAAAGGGCAAGATTTACATCCCATCCACCAAACGTACCAATAAACGGGTATTAGACCTGAAGCCCTTTCAAATACTGCCATTGCACGAATATCTTTTAACTGAGAGAAAGTCTTTAGATGATGAAATAGAAGGAAACTTTTTGTTCCATAAAAAGCGGTTAATCCGGGGTATGTCAAGAATAAAAGCCATGATAAACCACTACGAACCCGGGTTAAAAAGCATGGCACAAATATGGGCTTCTGTGATTACCAACTGGCTGAAACATTACAACCTTCGGGAAGTGCAATGCATGGCAGGACATAAATATGTAAGCTCCACGGAAGGTACAGAACGGATAATTTAGAGAATTTGCAGAAGGAGTTGGAGAAATATCATACGTTGAAATGAAACAGAAAGTAATTATTAATCGTTAAATTTGTAGAAGATAA
>NZ_AEWI01000105.1 GCF_000191885.1 Anaerophaga thermohalophila DSM 12881 | reverse complement strand
TATGCTGATTCGGGGAGGGTGAATATTGAGTTTGAGGCGAAATTGTATATTGATGTTTCAAACGTTAAATGTTGTGTTGGTTTTCATTTGGGGACTGTTCCTCAGGAAACTAAAGAACAATATGAAAATTGGATTTTTTCACAACAAGAAAATCCATCAACGATTTCTTTGAAAGATTATCAAAAATGGCTTAATTTATTTAATCAGTATACAACAAAAGAGTATAGTTCTCCATTAAGCCCTCATCTTAAAACACCGGATGCACTTAATTCAATTATTACTTTATCTAAATGTTTTTAAAACCTGGTTCTATGAAATCTTCAATTATTATTGGTATTCTCTTAATATTCGGAAATACAATATACAGCCAGAACCATTTTCTGAATGATACTCTAATTAAAAAGGTTTCTGTATTTGATGATGATATAATTTATAATTATGTTGATTTTGATGGTTCATATGATGAGTTGCCTTTGCCTAAAGATATAAATGGCAAGTTGCCTGAAGTTATTGGGTTTAATTATAACCCTGAAAGCCAAATAATAAATCTCACAGAAAAAATCTTTGATGTAAAAGAAATAAAAGATTTGATTAATAGTAAATGTGTTATAAAGTGTATTTCTACTTCTTCAGGTAAGGTTGTTAGTGTATCTTTTAAATTTTCTGCAAGAGAACCGAAAATTTGCCTGGATAAATTCGTAAAGTTCTCTCAGCAGTTTAAGGAAAAAATAACCATAGAGACTATATTTAGTGAGAAAATAGAAGAGGAAGGGTATATACAATCATCTTATGGGCTTTTTCTTGTGTTAAAAAGAAAAATGTTGGAATAAGTGG
>NZ_AEWI01000106.1 GCF_000191885.1 Anaerophaga thermohalophila DSM 12881 | reverse complement strand
CTTGATTTTGACAAAAATATGCTTTTTATACTGCACTCAAAGATTTTATCGTCTTTTATGATGCCTTTTGCGCGCTAATATTTTGCGGCTTTTGCGCGGAAAATTTTACTGCACCCCAACATATTATTTAGCCACATCCACACTTTTTCAGGGCATCTGACTATGGCACGTCTATAAAGTCAATCCTGCCAATTCCATCCAACCTTAATAGCCTAACCTTCTGAAAGTTTTCGGGTAGCTGTTTGCTTCAACAAAAAAGAGGGACGCCCGGAAGACTACCCTCTTTTACCTATTATACTTTGGAAATTAAACAATATCCATTATCCACAGACATACTCTAAATAACCAAAGAGACCTCTGATACAATCTCCTTTCCACGCTGAATGGCCTTTTCATTCATCGGTAACAGATGATGGTGCCGTTGCGGAAGTGATTTTCTCAGTCCTTTCAGAATGTTCTCCATTTCAATGATCGGTTTGATCTTAAGATAAGCACCAAGAACGATCATATTCATAGTTTTGGTCGATTTCATTCTGGCAGCTTCTTCAGTAGCATCGATCCGGTAAATATTAATATCATCCCGCTCGGGGTGACGGGTAATACCATTCGAATCGTATAAAAGCACCCCTCCGGGTTTCACTTTAGGTTCAAATTTATCAAGCGATTGCTGATTAAGAATAATGGCGGTATCGAATGAATGCAAAATGGGAGAGCTGATGCGATGATCGCTAAGTACCACTGTAACATTAGCTGTTCCACCACGCATTTCGGGACCGTAAGAGGGCATCCAGCTTACTTCCATATCCTGTATGACACCGGAGTAAGCAAGTATTTTACCCATGGAGAGAACACCCTGACCGCCAAAACCGGCTATTATGATTTCTTCCTTCATAGTCCAAATTTATATTATACATTTTTAAAATCGCCCAAAGGATAGAACGGGAACATGTTTTCCTCCATCCATTTATTGGCCTCGACAGGTGTCATTTTCCATCCGGAACTACAGGTAGAAACAACTTCAATAACAGAAGTGCCTTTATTCTCCTTTTGCTTTTCGAAAGCCTTCCGGATGGCTTTCTTCGTTTTGCGAACAGCGCCGGGTGTATGAACCGCTTGACGGGTCACATAGGCTGTTCCCGGCAACTGTGCAAGCAATTCGGTCATTTTCAACGGATTTCCGTCATGTGTCGGTTCCCGTCCAAACGGACAGGTCGATGTTTGCATACCCTCAATGGTAGTCGGCGCCATTTGTCCGCCGGTCATACCGTAAATACCGTTATTAATGAAAATGATGACAATATTTTCACCCCGGTTGCAGGCATGGATGGTTTCGGCAGTGCCGATAGCAGCAAGGTCTCCATCGCCCTGATAGGTAAAAATAAACCGGTCGGGGCGCAGACGTTTCATGGCAGTGGCCAGAGCGGGTGCACGTCCGTGAGCTGCTTCCTGCCAATCGATATCGATATAATTATACATAAAAACCGAACATCCCACAGGAGCCACTCCGATTACCTGGTCCTGTATATTCATTTCTTCAAGAACCTCTGCCAAAGCCACATGTACTACCCCGTGACTGCATCCGGGGCAATAATGCATTACATTATCGGTCAAAACCTTCGTTTTGCCATAAACCAGGTTTTCAGGTTTTTTTATTTCATTGATCACGGCTTCCATATTATTTGCCTCCTATCAGTTTTTGTTCGAGCGCATTGGCTACCTCTTCCGGTGAAGGAACAACGCCACCTAAACGCCCGAAATGTTCAACTCTTACTTTACCTTCAACGGCCAGCCTGATGTCTTCCACCATTTGACCACTGCTCATCTCTACCGAAAGTACACCTTTAAGCTGTCCGGCCAAATCCTGTAGCTGTTTCACCGGGAACGGGAAAAGTGTAATGGGTCTGAGAAGACCAACTTTAAGTCCCTTCGCCCGCAAAATTTCCTTGGCAGCTAAGGATATTCTTGCGCTGCTTCCATAAGCCATCAGTAAATATTCAGCATCGTCGGTATCAACAGCTTCGTACCGTACTTCTTTCTCCTGAAGCTCTTTGTACTTGGCCTGTATTCTCTCGTTGGCTTTCTCTTGCTTTTCGGGGTCCAGTTCAAGAGAAGTAATGATATTACGTTCACGGTCTTTCTTTTTCCCGGTGGTTGCCCAGGGATGCATCTCATCAATCTCCTCATTTGTCCAGCGCTTCTTCTGAGGCTTTAATTCAACCTTTTCCATCATCTGACCAATCATTCCATCCGAAAGGATCATGGCAGGATTTCTGTATTTAAATGCAAGATCGAAAGCCAGTTCTACAAAATCGGCCATTTCCTGAACAGATGATGGCGCCAGAACTATCAATTTGTAGTCACCATGTCCTCCTCCTTTAACAGCCTGAAAATAATCCGACTGAGCAGGTTGTATCGTGCCCAGTCCCGGACCGCCACGCACCACATTCACAACCAGGCAGGGCAATTCAGCACCGGCCATATAACTCAAACCTTCCTGCATCAAACTGATACCCGGGCTGGAAGAAGAAGTCATGACACGTTTGCCACATCCTGCTCCGCCATATAACATATTGATAGAGGCCACTTCACTTTCGGCCTGTAAGACCACCATTCCGGTTGTTTCCCATGGCTTCAGGGCCATAAGCGTTTCCATCACTTCCGACTGCGGGGTAATCGGATACCCGAAATACCCGTCGGCGCCACAGCGGATAGCTGCTTCGGCAATGGCTTCATTGCCTTTCATTAACCTTAGTTCACTCATCGGCTTTATGGTTTCTTAGTTCTGAATTCTGTTAAGCATTCTATTTAACAGCGCATCAGACCATTTCTAATTTTTTTCTGTAAACGGTGATGCAACTATCGGGACATACTTCGGCGCAATTGGTACAACCATTACATCCATCCTGACTGACCAGATAAGCATAATTATAACCTTTCCCGTTAACTTCGTCGGCCAACGCGATAACATTGGTCGGACAGGCTTCCACACAAAGCGAACAGCCCTTACAGGTTTCTACATCAACCTCTATGGTTCCTATCATTTTTGCCATAACTAATCGGTTTGATTTTTTACTCTATTACGAATTTAGATAAAAATTGTAACCCGGCCTTATGACACCTATCATTATTTCCTATAAACAAAGCGAATAAATAGAATTACGATTTGTAACCTTTTGAAAAATCAGTCACTTAAGACGGTTGTTTATATGCATTTTAAATTTCCTTCCTATCCACGACTCCGGGCAAATAGTTTCAAACGCTCTTCCAATTCATTCATTCTATCCTTTCCTGTATGCGAAACACAAATCCTGAGTCCTTCTGTGCGACTGCTGCCCGTAGTATCCAGAGTGATGGCACTGATGCCATAGCGAATCAGTTCTGAAAGCAATTCTTCCCCGGTCATTCCCGGATAGCAGACTGTAAAATAAAATCCGTCGGCCACATCCCGCTCCTCATCTTTTTCGTAAACCAGTTTAAAACCGTTTTCGACGAACAGTTTTTTCATGATCACGGCACGCTCACCATACTCGCTTACATAGGAAACGAAATCGAACCGTCCGTCATTAACAGCTTTCAACAATGCGGCAAATCCGTATTGCGGAGAGTGAGGAGCGCCGGCAGTTGTAGAATAAAGGGCATCCTGCAGAATGGCAATACCAAACCGGCCGGAGTTAAAAACTTTGGCCAATCCGTCAAAAGGCCTGGAAAACAATTTATCGGAAATCAAAAGGCTTCCAATGCGTTGGCCGGCATAACTGAAAATTTTGGAACTTGAAAAGAGCAACACATAGTTGTCGGTGTATTTCGCAACAGTGGGCTGATAGGGAGGCTCACCGGGAACGCCGTAATTCTCCCGAAAGTCCATTCCGAAATAGGCCAGATCTTCCATCACAATAACATCATACTTATTGGCCAATTCACCGATTATCCTTAACTCCTTATCGGTGAAACATATCCAGGCCGGGTTATTGGGATTCGAATACAAAAAAGTACTGATATGCCCCTCTTTGAGATAGGATTCCAATTTGTCGCGAAGTTTTTCTCCGCGGTAGTTATAGATATCAAAACTTTCATATTTCATTCCCTGTAGTACAACCTGGCGTTTATGAACGGGAAAACCGGGGTCAATAAACAGGGTCGTATCTTTTTCCGGATCGCGCCGGTTGGCTACCATAAAAGTAATGAACGACGATTGCATTGACCCTACAGTCGGAATACAACCGGCAGGATCAATGTTAATATCAAGAAACAACTTTGCAAATCGTGATAACTCCTGTTTCAACGCTTTTACCCCCTCAATGGGCGGGTAAACCGATGAAACACCTCGCTTCAGGGCATCCATTTCGGCATTGACACCCAGATCAGGAGCATCAAGGCCGGGAACCCCCATCTCCGTTCGGATAAATTTTACCTCAAACATTTCCTGCAAACTGTTAACCAATTGAACAATCTGACGGATGGTACAGTAAGCCAAACTGTTAATTCCAAATTCTTCCCGAAGCTGTAAAATAACTTCTTTGTTTATTGGAAACGGATTTTTTTTTGACATTATAGTGAGTCTTTTAAAGGTTCAATATTCATCAGTGAGCCCAGTCTAAAATTTATTTTTAAGGTCTGATGGAACACGCATGCAATAACTTATACATGTTCTGTTGTGGAAAACGTTGCCATGCTCGTTTCATCAGTATAAAATCAGTCTAAGTTATTGGTCGAATGGAACTCGCATGATTGAGTTTTATACATGTTCTTTTATGACAAATCCTTAATCTCAACCTCAACCTTCTCCTCAGCCTCTATTAAATTAA
>NZ_AEWI01000107.1 GCF_000191885.1 Anaerophaga thermohalophila DSM 12881 | reverse complement strand
ATAGCTGGTCTGAAACCACGCCCAGGCGCATATAGCCGGGACGTTGGGGGGCATTTATAAAAAAACTATATGGTTTGAAAACCCAAATAAATCGGAGATACGATTTTGAAATTTTAAGCAAAGAATTAATTGATAAACAGCAAATTGCAAAACTAAAAAACGAACATAATCCAGAATTTTAATCGATTGAAAAAAGAGATTTTTAACCGGAAAATTGAATGAAAATTAAAATCGAGTTGTAAAGGCCTGAAAATTTCGATTGAAAATGAAATGGTTTACATTGAAAAACGCCGATTTTATTGACAAAACGGAATGAAAAAGTTTGTAACAGATTAAGCATTTCGCAATGTTTGAAAGCTGGACAAGAGTCAGAAATGATTAATAATTGAGTGGTATCGGGCTGAAAATGTCGGTTGGAAATGAAAAGATAACAATTACGACTTGAAAATGAAGCGATTTGCATTGAAAACCGCAGATTTTATTGGCAAAACCGAATTAATAAAAAAGTCTGTAACGGATTGAAAATTTCGCAACGGCTGAAAGAAAATTTAGCCAAAATCAATTGATAACGAAATAATTACAGCGAAAAAATTGCGCAAAATGATTAAAAACGAAATCGCAACGGCCAGAAAATGACGTAATAGAAACGAATTGGCCGAAAAATTTCTATTTTTAAGAATCATTCTTAACGAATTGAGAAAACCCGAATATAAAACCAAAACCTAACCAAATGAATAACAAACGAATAGATTGAAAAATACTTAACGGACAAAAGGAAAAACGCCCCCCAACAAAACTGTATACGCCAGCCGGGGCTCCACAGCATATTGCAAGCTTCGTTTTTCCTTGTTACCCGCTCACGGTTTGACACAAACTTTTCGGGTTGAAAGCCCCGGCCTGACGCATACAGCCGGGCGTTGCAGCGCATGTAAAAAAACAAGACAACATTTCTTCAATAGTACAAAAAGGCCCAAAGAAATTCAGAATTTCGTATCTTTGATAAAAACTGATAGCTATGGAATCATTACGTATTGATATCATAAATCCGAAAGCCAAACGACTGATTAAAGACTTGGCTGATATGAAATTAATTAAGATTAGAAAAGAGAAAACAAAATCGGAATTCTCTGAATTACTCGAAAAATTAAGAAGCCAATCCGAGAATGCGCCTTCTTTGGACGAAATAACTAAAGAAGTAGAATCAGTTAGAGCATCCCGATATGAGAAGTAAAAAGGTCATTCTGGACACAAACCTTTGGATTAGCTTTTTAATTACAAAAAACTACAACTTTATTGACAAATTTGTTGAGAATAAGAGAGTTACTTTGATTTTCTCGAAAGAATTAATTCAAGAATTCCTGACTGTTGCCACTCGACCAAAATTTCAAAAGTACTTCACAGACCAAGATATTCAGAAACTGCTTCGCTCATTTGACAACTTCGCAAAAATAATTGAAACCACATCAAATATAGAAATTTGTAGAGATTTCAAAGATAATTTCTTGTTGAACCTGGCAATTGACAGTAAAGCAGATTTTCTTGTAACGGGAGACAATGATTTATTGGAACTGAAGAGAATTGAAAAAACAAAAATACTAACTATCAGAGAATTAAAAGAAAAGATATAAACACGACGCTGCAACAAAACTGTATACGCCAGCCGGGGCTCCACAGCATATTGTAAGCTTCGTTTTTCCTTGTTACACGCTCACGGCTTGACACACACTTTGCGGGTTTGAAAGCCCCGGCCTGACGCATACAGTAGGGACGTTACCTGCAAGGCTAAAAAAAAGAAAGGGATTGCGAAAAATGAGAATATTGAAAAGAGAAATAAACAATATAATTGAAAGATTGACTAAATTGAGACATTTTGTTTTTGCAGACCCGCTTCTGCCCTTCGGGACAGTTAGGAAAGCCAGCGCACATTGCACACATTTGCAAATCGCACCAGCTACCGCACAGACCAAAATTTGCAAAAGAGTGCAATTTTGCCAACCCACTAAAGAGAATTGAGCATGAATTTTACAGATAGATTGATACCATTTTTAAGCAAGGAAGTTTTTGAAGAAAATACGCTTATCGCATATTGGGTTATAACTTTAATAGCCATCTTTATAATTTCCTTAGCGTACTTGCTAATTCATTTCTTCAAAATCAAAAAAAATATTAAAGTATCACAAATATCAGGTAGTAAGAAATTACAAAAGATTTGGAATGCTTACCAAGGGACTTTTAATGAGTATGGAGATAAACGTAAGACAACAGAATTCTCTGAAAATTATTTTAATGAGCCAAATATATTATATTCTTCTTTGAATCTTAGGGCTGTTAATAATGTGTCAAATACCCTTATAGGATTAGGAATATTAGGAACTTTTGTTGGTTTAACATATGGTATTGCTGATTCAAACTTTGAAACCACGGAAGCAATAAAAATGAGTATAAATAATCTTCTTTCGGGAATGGGTACTGCCTTTGTTTCATCAATTTGGGGAATGGGGCTTTCATTAATTTTTGCTAACATATTTAAAATATGGCAATCTCAAATCACAAAAAATATTCAGAATTTGTGTCTACAACTGGATAATGAGTATAAAATAAAACAACAAGACCTCGAAAACTACCACCAGAACAAGCAAAAAGCTATTATCAACGAGATTTTCAACGAATATCTTGTTTCCGATACAGATGAAGGCAAACAATTACCCAAAAATGTTTTCCGTCAATTATTAGATGAATCTGTAAAACAGACAGCTTCATTACAAACATTTTCTGATGACTTAGGTGAGAGTATTAATTTGGCAATGGAAAAACTTGTAGCAGATAATAATGAACAAATAAGTCTGCTAATTGAAGAAAAACTTGTTCCAGTGCTTGAAGATTTAAAACAAATTAAGCAGGATTCAGGAACCCAGGTCATTGAAAATGCAGTGGACAGGTTGGCAAACTCCATGAAATCAATGATGGATGATTTTAAAAACACTGTTACGAGTGATACTAAAAATGAAATGGAAGGACTTATTAAAAGATTAACGGTTGTTTCTGAAGCTCTTTCAGGTATTCCAGATTCAATGACAGACATAACACTACAAGTAACAGAAGTTATTGAAGCATTAAAAGAAACAGTAATTGACAACATAAATCAATCACGAACACAAGCACAAGAAATTAGTAAGCAAAACCAAGAGACATTTTCAGCTGCGACAAATGAGTATAAATCAACAGTTGAAGACATCCAAGCACACATGGAGTTATTACTTTCAACCCAAAAAGACAATATTAAACAGGTATCCGACTTAACAGATGAAATTAAAACAACTCTTTCTGAGAACAGTCAGGTAAATCAACAATTTGATTCAATGATTCAGAAATCTAGAATTGTTGCGCAGTTGATTGAAGATGTATCAACTAAATTTAAAAGCAACTCGGATTCTCTTTCTGTAACCTCAGATAATCTTAAATCCTCTATTTCGCATTTCGGAGAAAGTATAAATACATTCATTGACAGAAATGAAAATCTCCTTAAACATCAGGAAGAAACATTACAAAAAACGAAAGACATTGCAAACGAATACGGTAATAGATTTGAAACAATTGAAATAGGTTTATCAAGTATTTTTGACCAAATTCAATCCGGGCTTAAAGATTATCAAAAGACTACATCAGAAAATTTAAACCAGTATTTGGCTGAATTTTCAACTACTCTTTCAAAAGCACACGAAGGTTTAGAAAGTACAGTTTCTGGTTTGACTGAGATTAATGAAGAATTATCTGAGCAAATAGACAAATTAGTTTCTGTTAGATGAGTAAGAAAATTATTGAAATAGAAGACAATAATCAATTTAGCCTCTCTACAGGAGACTTAATGGCTGCTTTATTATTAATATTTGTTCTACTGCTTATAGGAACAATGTTAAAATTGCAGGAAGAATTTGATAGTAAAAGTGATATTGCAGAACGATATAAAGAACTTCAATTAGAGCTTTATAATGACCTATACGATGAATTTGAAGATGATTTGGAGGTATGGGATGCTGAAATTGATTCAGCACTTACGATAAGATTTAAAGAACCAGATGTGTTGTTTGATGCTGGAAGTTCAAATCTCAAATCTTCATTTGCAGAAATCTTAAATGTTTTTTTTCCAAGATACATCAATGTTTTACAAAACGATAAATATATTGAACATATTGAAGAAATAAGGATTGAAGGTCATACATCTATAGAAGGAAGAAATGGAATGGATGAACAAGAGGCATATTTCTATAATATGAAATTATCGCAAGACAGGACTCGTTCTGTATTACAATATTGCTTGAATTTATTAGACGGCAATACTGTAGCTTGGACACGAGATAGAGCTACTGCTAATGGATTATCTTCTGTAAAGCCAATTGCAGAAAATCAAACAGAATCAGGAAGAAAACAAAATCGGAGGGTTGAGTTTAGAATAAAAACAGATGCAGAAGAACAAATAAGAGAAATGCTACGATATGCAGAAAACTAATGACATATTGCAATGGTATTTCAAACCAAACGATTTAAGATACACCGCTGAACATTTGTTTTCAGAGAACACTAAACAGCAGGTCAAAGAATCCTTAATATCCCTTAATAATCTGATTGACAGATTGCCAGATGGTGGAAAATTACCTGAAAAAAAATTAATTAGGGATGTTTATTATTTGTTTTTCAAGAATTATCAAGAACCAGCTTTCACATTTGGTAAAAGAGATGTTCGTATTTTAATCTGGGCATTAGATTTTCAACCAAATTCTGATAGCGAAATAATTTTGTTTTCAAATAAATTAGACGCTGCTATCAATCTTATTAATCAGAATTGGAGAGATTCATTTATTCTAAGTTTATGGCACGTATTATTAAAAAACTGGCTCCACTTATTAAGTTATGATAAGCATCGTAACTTATTAACAAGTATTCTTGAAGAAAAATGTAAGCGTTACAATAAGAACAGAAATGACATTTTGAAAATTTCAAAAAATATTGATTTATTTTTACCTAAGAACTCGCCTGAACAATACGCAACACTACTTCTTGATAAGAACATATCTTTATCTAATGCTAACTTGCTTATAAACTTAAAGGAACACATTTTAAACTATGATTATTTTGCTTATGTCGCTAATAATTACGTAGATAAATCCGAAAACAATAATGTGAACGCTGAATTGGTAGCAGGTATTTATCTATTCTTAGAAAAGCATAATTCAAAGAAAACAAGTATGCTGATTTGTTCTCAAATTATAAATCAAGATAGATTTACAAATAATGTTGAAATAATTAAAAAGGAGACTGTAAAGCTTATTGGTGACCCTGTTAAAATACATGAATGGAGAAATTCTAAACTGAAGTCTGAGGAGCAACAACAAGTTGAGCAGGCAAGAAAAAAGTTAAATATTCTTCTAAACAAACATTTTATCAAGGTATTTTTTGAAAGGTTAGTCCAAGATGAAAGGCGTAAACGATATTGGCTGAAATTTATTGATAGAATAGATGATATAAAATTCAGTGGAAATAAAGCCAATTATCGTTATCTCAAGAATATTGAAAGTGTTTCTAAATATGTTGATTACCGGTATAAAATCACATCACGTAATCAGAGCACTTGTGCTTTAATTATTTATTCTAAGGACTTTGTATTTGTTGAGTTCACTGATACGGGAGCATTGTATATTTATAAAAAGCAGAGTTTTAATGTTAATCTTAATGCCCTCGATTCAATGGAAGACCTTAAAACGTGGTCAAGATATAAATATGCTTGCAAAAATTCAGATTATAGCGGTTATATAGATTTAGATATTGAAGGTAGAATTACACACCAAGGTTATTGGGAATCGCGATTCGATGCATGGATGAGAAAATACTATTATGATTAAATTCAATTATCATAACGATTATATTGAGTTGTTTTTTGAAACTCCATCAGGAGAAATTTTGAAATTTGATGACTGGTTATCTGTAATGGATAATCCAGCTTGTTTCAATGTTATTAATGATTTAACAGTTAATGGTATAGCCAATTTTATCGACTCTAAGAGAGTTTCAATAAACTATGATGACATTTCTCAAATTGATAGTTTTGAGTATGATACCTTGGGTTTTCCTAAACCTTATCCGTATGACATTTTCATAGATATTTTAGGTGGAGGGTTGAGAGACGTCAATTTGAAAATCCGGTTCTATTTTCAGGATTTTTCCCATGGCAATGGGTCTGGTGAAAATCTTTTCTATAATAAGCATAGGATAGGAGCTTATCTGAATAATGAACTTGAGTTCTTGCTTAACTCAAACCAATTTACTCTTATCAATGCGATTGCAAAGTTTAATCAAACTCAATTCCCAAATTCAACTTCTGTTTTAAAAGAATTATCAAGAATTCAAGAACTTGCTGCAATAGCAAATGCAGTTCTTTCAAAAATTCTGGTTGACACTTCAATCGTTACACCAGAAAAAATAAAATTTAATATCACACCACTTGATAATAATAAATATAAACTTTCACCAATCGTTGAGAAAGTTGATGCTCAGAAATTTCAAAGTTCATTTGAATTGTATCCAAGAGTAAAATCAGAATACAGCATAAAGGATGACAATAAGAAGGTAAGAGTTTTAATTGATGATGAAGAAAATGAGGAATCCAAAAGCTTAAAGACAGAACTTCAAAAACTAAAGCGAAAAAGTATATTTAATGGAGATGAAATTAATGAAATATATAATAACCTCACCAACTTTTGGGATTCAGATTTAATTGATTTAGATGACTTTAGCAAAAGAGTTTTAGAGCTTGGGATATATAAACCTCGATTCTACCCATTTATCAGCCCATATAAATCTGAATGGATACCAGGCATTGTAATTGATGATAAAAAGGAAGGAACCAGGCATGTTTCCATAAAAAATCAAAATGAATTTGAAGAATTAAAACTTTTGGTACATGAATCTAAAAAAAATGGAAATAGTTCTGTTTCATTCAAAGGTGAAGATATCGATTTAACACATATTGATTCAATATTGGATAATGCGCAACGGCAACTTAAATCTCCCCAAAAGCCTATTACCACAATAGAAAAAGAAAGAGAAAAGCCTGATTCTGAAACAAAGGTTTTAATTATTAAGGAAAATGCAGAAGAAAATGAGTATACAGAAGTAAAGGCTTTTTCTGAAGATGTAAGATATAAGTTCCAGCAGATTAATAATTTGTCATCTGAGATTCTACTAAAAGAGCATCAAAAAAATGGTATTGCTTGGCTTCAAACTCTTTCAAATGAACCTTATTCATTACCCGGAGTACTTCTCGCAGATGACATGGGATTAGGCAAAACATTACAGGTTTTATACTTTATTGAATGGTTTAATCAAATTAATAAAAGTAAGCCTGTGTTAATTATTGCTCCTGTTTCTTTATTGGAGAATTGGCAAAATGAATATGAGAAATTTTTTCCTGCCCCTAGTTTAAAAGCATTGACTTTGTGGGGAAGCAATGTTAAGAACTATATTATACCAAATAACAAGCAACAAACCATAAGCAACCTGAGTGATTCTGCAATTTATCTTACAACCTACGAAACACTTAGAAAACAGCAAATCCCCCTAGGACTTATAAACTGGGGTGTTGTTGTGCTTGATGAAGCTCAAAAAGTTAAAACCCCTGGAACGTTTGTTACAAATGCAGCAAAAGCATTAAAAGCAGATTTTAAGATTGCAATGACTGGGACTCCTGTAGAAAATTCATTAATGGATTTGTGGTGTATAATTGACTTTTGCAGCCCTGGTCTACTTGAAAACGCTAAAGAATTTTCAAAACAATATCAAAAACCGCTCAGTAATGAAAAAACGGATTTGGAACAAATTTCAGAAAATTTAAGAAATCGTATTGGAGTAACATTATTGAGAAGAATGAAATTTGATGTCGCAAAAGATTTACCTTCAATTGAATATTTGAAGCATGAAGAAAGTATGCCTAAAATACAATTCGATTCCTACTTAAATGAGTTAAATTCAATCGAAGAATTGAAATCTCAAAACGAATCCTCAAACCCTGTTTTACAAGGAATCTTCAACTTGCGAAGTATTTCTGACCATCCTTATTTGAAACATTACCAAATAGAAAAAATTGAGACAGACAGATTAATAAACAGTTCTGCTAAGCTGAAAAAAATAATTTCGATATTATCTGATATAAATCAAAAAGAAGAAAAAGCGATAATTTTCACTGAAAATAAGTCAATGCAAAGAGTACTTAGAAAAACAATAGCTGAATATTTCAAGATAATTCCGTCAATTATTAATGGTGAAACCCCCACAAGTAAAGCCAAATTTAGTAAAGCCAAATTAACAAGACAGCAAGAAATTGATAAATACCAGGATGTTAAAGGTTTTAATGTCATTATAATGTCTCCTGTTGCCGCAGGTTTTGGTTTGAATATTACCGAAGCTAATCATGTAATTCATTATACACGCCATTGGAATCCTGCAAAAGAGCAACAAGCAACAGATAGAGCTTATAGAATAGGACAAAAGAAGCCAGTGAAAGTATACTATCCATTGGCTGTTGCTCCCAATAATAATATTAAAACCTTTGATATTATTTTGGATGAATTATTACAAAGAAAATCTCATCTAGCGTCCAGTACATTGTTTCCTACAGAACAAATTGAGATTAGCAAAAATGATTTTATTACCTCTATGAGTTTTGATTCATCAACAAAAAGGTCCATTGATATTAGTTCTATAGACGATTTAGACCAATTAAATCCATTATCATTTGAAGCAGCAGTGGCAATATTATTTGAAAAAATGTTCAATGGTAATTCTTTCTTGACTCCAGTATCTAATGATAAAGGAGCAGATATTGTATTTTTTGGAGAGAACGCAAACTATTTGATACAAGTGAAGCAGAGCAGTTCCGCACTTGGTATTAGTTCTGGTCAGGAAATTAAATATGCAATCCCAGAATACAAAAGTAAATATGCAAGGGAATTTATACCAACAGTGGTTTCCAATAGCTTTTTCACACAAAATGCCATTGACCTAGCACAACAAAATGATATCGACTTGATTGATAGAAATATACTTAAAAAATGGATAAAGGAAAATCAATTAAACACTAGTAATATTGACAAAAAAATTAATGAAAGAATATGAGCCAACGCACGCAGCCAAGCACATTTGCAATTCGCACAAGCCAACGCTAAAACCAAAAATTGCAAAAGAGCTTGTCTGCCTGCCAACGCTTTTTTGCCGACCCGAAAAACAAAATTTGAATAGTGCTAAAATTGAAAATATAATGACTATAAACAAAGCCCAGCAGGTAACATCGTGTATAGTGCATTTGGCGGATAGTGCTAATTTCAAGGGTATTACATCAAATTAACATTGTAGGGGTTCGACAGGTTCGTGCTTCGAATCGCCAAACGACACCATACACGTAACCGTTGCCGTTCATTGCAAGGAAAAAAGCTGCAGTGTCGTCATTAAAAGTTAGATGAATAAGAATTGTATATTTGTAAGGAGCAAATACAATTTGATTATAATATGGCAAGTAAATCCCAGATAGAAGTTGAAAACAAACTCATTTCGATTGTCAGACAAGATGAGCAAGACTATATTAGTCTGACAGATATGGTAAAAGGAGAAGAAGGTTCTGACCATATCAGAAATTGGATGAGAAATCGCAACACGGTAGAATTTATTGGATTATGGGAAACTTTGAATAATCCCAATTTTAAACCTGTCGAATTCGACACCTTTAGAAAACAAGCTGGATTAAACAGCTTTAACTTAACCCCTAAGAAATGGATTGAAGCTACAAATGCAATTGGTTTAATCTCTAAATCTGGCAGATACGGTGGAACTTATGCTCATAAAGATTTAGCATTTGAATTTGGTTCTTGGATTAGTCCAATGTTTAAACTTCTGTTGATTAAAGAATATCAACGATTAAAAGAGATTGAGAGTAACCAATACAACCTTGAGTGGAATGTAAAACGGATTTTATCAAAAACCAATTATCAGATTCATACAGATGCTGTTAAAGATTGCATCCTGCCAGAGAAAAATTACGATAAGGATAAAGAATGGTTGATATATGCTGAGGAAGCTGATTTGTTAAATGTAGCGTTATTTAAATCTACAGCGAAAGATTGGCGTGAAGTGAATCCGGATAAAGCTAAAAAAGGATTAAACATTCGTGATTTTGCGAGCATAAATGAACTTGTTGTACTTGCTAATTTAGAAAACCTTAATTCCATATTAATCCGCAACCAAGTTGACAAAGAGCAAAGATATAGACAATTACGAGATATTGTAAAGATTCAGCTAAAATCACTTGACGAAAAGGATTTTATGAAAGCATTAAAAAAAGTATCAGACGATATATACATTGACAACAAAAATAAATTGAAATAAACAACGAAACGGCAACAAAACTGTATACGCCAGCCGGGGCTTCCACAGCATATTGCAAGCTTCGTTTTTCCTTGCTACCCGCTCACGGTTTGAAACAATCTTATGGGGTTTGAAAGCCCCGGCCTGACGCATACAGTAGGGACGTTGCCGCCAATGCAAGGTGAAAACAAACACGAAAAGAAATGAAAAATGGATTTGAAATAAAAAGAGTAATCAAGTATAGTTCCATTTTTGATGATGAAAAAAGAAGTTTAGACTATTATCTCACTGGAATTAAAAGAAGTGTTTTGATAAGAGCAACAACATATTTTCTAGGATTTTCCATAGATAACTCAAAATACGACAAAATAAAAAACTTTTTAGAATTCTTCTTTTGTAAGGAAAACAGCTCATTGGCGAATAAAATATATGATAAGCTAGTTGAATCCGGACAAATAATAATTAATACTCTAACAGCATTGCAGTTATTTGAATACAGTTTTGACCATTTAAATGAAGAAGAAACACAAGAAAAAAAGCAAGCTGAAGTGAATGTATTCAAAGCTATATTATTCCAAAATGAAAAAAATCTAGATGCCCAAAACAACGCTTTCTCTTCTACAGAACAAGTAAATGATGAAATAAAATTTGCTGCAACAGCACTTACTCAATCATTTGGATACTCTGACCTTATCAATTTTAATAAGCACGAAATATTTGTTGCACAATTAATTAAATCTATTTATTTGTTTGAATTCCTAGCATCTCACCCTAAGACTCAAGACCTTCTAAATGAATATCTTTCGACTTTTAAATGCCAAGATTGGAAAGAGTACCTTAAACGAATACTTCCCGTTGCAATGCCATATATCCAAAATGACAAGGAAGAAAGCAATGATATAGTTTTTTTGCAAGATAGTGATTGTGAATTCATAGAAAACTTGGCAATAAGAGACGATGATGTTGTAAAGGATTTTGATTTTCGAAAAATTCGCAGCAAACCATTGTATAATATTGAAGATAAAAAATATAGACTAATTTATGGTCTTTTTGCAATTGAACTATTGCACAAAGGCGTATTTTTTAAACTATCAGAAATTAACAAGAATCTAGACAAAAATAAAAAAGTAAAAGGTGACTTTAGGGGATTTTACTGCGATGAATTCTCAGAGAAATATTTATTGTATAATATTATTGAGCATATATATCGAAATAAATATTTCAAACTCAATGGAGCCCAGATTAAAAAGCAGATAAAAGATGCAGAACCTGACTATTATATAAGAAATGGGAATAATATTTTTCTTATTGAAAGCAAAGACGTACTTTTTTCAGCCGAAGTAAAACA
Source organism: Anaerophaga thermohalophila DSM 12881 (assembly GCF_000191885.1). Lineage (GTDB taxonomy): Bacteria > Bacteroidota > Bacteroidia > Bacteroidales > Marinilabiliaceae > Anaerophaga > Anaerophaga thermohalophila. The sequence continues at coordinate 723 of NZ_AEWI01000107.1, read as the reverse complement.
TTCTTATGATTATTCTATATATGAATCAATGCTGAAAGAGAAATTTTATTATGATGAAAATAATAATAAAGCTGTATTACAATTAATTACAAACATCAAACGCTTATTAAAAAATCAATTCCCTGTTGACAAAAAATATAAACCTCAAACCATTAAAATCTACCCAATTCTTATACTCCATAATTCACAACAAAATATTTCTGGGCTAAATGTATTAATTAATTATTGGTTCAAAAATGAATTAACCGAATTAGAAAGAAATGGAATTGACACAAAACGAGTTAAGCCTATTGCAATAATTGATATCGACAGTTTAATATTTCATCAAGATGCTTTTAGGAATAGAAAAATCAAACTTGAAAAAGTTTTAGACGACTATTTTAAGTATATTACATTTGACAAAAAAAAGAATTACAAAGATAAAAACCACTTTAATGACCACGTTAAAAGAACAATCGTACCTTTTTCTATTTTCTTAACTAATTATTTATCTGAAAGAGGCTTATGGTTTCTTCCAAGAATGTTAAAAGAAAAAGGATTCTCAATATTTAACTAAATTGAATGGAAAATAAGCACAGGCGGCAACAAAGCTATATACGCCAGCCGTGGCATCCACAGCATATTGAGGGTTTTGTATTTCCCTCTCCCATGCGTTCAAGCTGATAAATCCACAGCGGGTCTGAAACCACGCCCAGGCGCATATAGCCGGGACGTTGTTGCGAC
>NZ_AEWI01000108.1 GCF_000191885.1 Anaerophaga thermohalophila DSM 12881 | reverse complement strand
TGAACGGATATGGCCGTTTTCACTGGGTGGGCATCGACCGTTTTTTCCAGGGTTCCTGACTTTTGGTTAATATCATTAGTCGAAACAGCATAAAAACACCAGGCATCTGAAGACAGCGGATTGCCGAGCGAGGGGGAAAGAAAAACTTAAACTACCGAAATAACCTGTAATTAGTTCCAACATAACCATCAACAACAACCTCCCTGTCAAAATCAATTTTTACTGTAATATGCTCTTTTATCCGATTAGAAAACTCAACTAACTTTCCTAATTCAATTTCCGGATCTCCGGTAAAACCAAATGAGGCACTTTTGACTTTACCACTTGAAGATACCTTAAATTTAACCCAAATACGATGATCCGCCATAACAGAGATCTCTTCGGAAGTGAAAATTTCATTAGCAATCTGAGTTATCTTTTCCGGGGAATTAATACGTTCAACGTAATATTCACCAGGAAATTCTCCATTTTTATCTTTCGGTAGAGGTAAAGGTGAATCGGGGGGATAATCCTGATAAATGATGAGAGAATCCCCTGAAAAACCTAATCCATGGTTTTGTCTGAATAAAGTATCGGAATAAACTTCAACCTGACTAAATACTGAAATTCCGGCAAAAAGGAGAAAAACTATAGAAATAAAGATTTGCTTTTTCATAACATATAAATTAAAAACATGATGAAGAATAAATAAGGGAATGTAAATTTAACTCTGTCCGGTTGCATTTTCAGTAAATCAA
>NZ_AEWI01000109.1 GCF_000191885.1 Anaerophaga thermohalophila DSM 12881 | reverse complement strand
TGCGCATTTTTTTGTTTTTTGGGTGGCATTTTTCACAAGTTGGGTTAAAAAATCAATTATGATGTTGTCAATTTCACGAATTATTGCGGATGTCTAAAAACACTGTAAAACTCTGTGTAATTCATTGTTTCACAGAGTCCCACGGAGTAGGCACACAGAGTCTCACAGAGTAAAAAATTAATCTGTTTAGACGCCCTCTTTTGAAGTGGTTGCGCCGTTTAAGAAAGGGGCTGTCTAAAAATTCCATTTTTCTCTGTGAATCTCTGTGATGTGCTCCGTACACCTCTGTGTAACTCTCATGTCTTAGACCAAACAAACAATTAGAATCGACCGCCGACTTTAATAGTGGATCGCACCTCCTCTCTGAGTCACTTCACTGTCAAAAGTTTTTGTTATTTTCTGCTTTTTCCAGTGCCATTTTTAATAAATTTGTGCTCCGAAATAATGGCTATGTTCTGAATATAATTTTTCAGTGCCATAAGCGTTTGTAAAGTGGAGATGATTTGTTTCTCCAGTACATTGTTGACTGTCACTTATGGATGCAATTGTTTTATACAAGCACCATGGGAGTCAGGAAACGGTAGTGTGTTCAGACGTTAAGTAGTGTCTGTCCATAAAGTATTGCTGTGAGATGGCAGTTGATTGCAAAAGTTTTCATGAAACATTGTGGATTAACACCCTGACCTGGACAAGCCAGAGCCAAAAATAACTAAAAAGCTAAAGTCATAATTTGTCGGATTAGCTAATTGCTACGCAATTATTTTTTGTCGTCAACGAAACGAGCATGACAAAGATTGCCTTAATAGATTAATAGATTTAAGATTTAAGATGAAACGAGCATGGCAACGTTTGCCACAACAGGAAATGTATAAAACTCAATCATGCGAGTTCCATCCGACCTTAATAATTAAATTTTATACGGATGAAACGACTGGAAAGAGTTCGAGAACACTCTAAAAAATCAATTATGATGTTGTCAATGACACGAATGACTGTCGCATCAAAGATGCGACTAAATTCGTGTTAATTAGCGCAAATTCGGTGATAGAAACAACAAATGGCGCAGCCATTTTTATAAATATTTTGCCAAAAAATACAACAAAATTAGAGATAAGGTACTAAAAATGTTCCGCTAATATTGTTATTTTGAAACCTGATTCTAACCATCTAACCATCTAACCATCTAATACAGCCATCTAATCATCTTATACCATTGTCGATATGCGTAAAATCATCATTCTTCTTATGCTGACCATTTTATCCGCAGTTGCTACAAATGGATATTCACAGCAAAACGTTAACCCTTCGCAGGTAAGGATATCCGAGTTGTCAGACAGTCAGGTTCGACAAATATATAACGAAATTATGGGCCGTGGGCTTTCTGAGCAACAGGCTGTTTCGCTGGCAATGGCACGTGGTTTTTCGAGACAGCAGATTGATGCACTTCAGCGCCGGTTTGAAGAGCTTGGTTTGGGCCAACAGAGTGTTGCAGACACAACGCGCGCTTCATCCGGGTCTGTTTTATATGATCAGGAGCTTTCCTATAAATCGGAAATTGAACCATCTGAAGAGGAAAGAAGATTATTCGGATTTAATTTTTTCAATTCGGAACGTTTAACATTTGAGCCCGGAGTGAATTTGCCGGCCACCGATTCCTATATTATTGGTCCGGGGGATGAGATATCCATCGATATTTGGGGTGCTTCGGAGCAAAGTTATCAATTGATGGTTGATAATTCCGGAAATATCAATATCCCAAATGCCGGGGCGGTGGCTGTCAGTGGTCTGACCCTGAAGCAGGCCAGAAAAAAAATATTCGATAAACTTGTACTGATATACCGTGAACTTGCCGGAGATCAGCCACGGACCTTTGCCAATATTTATCTGGGACAAATCAAACCAATAAAAGTACATGTGATAGGAGATGTATTTGCTCCGGGCAGCTATACACTTCCGGGCACTGCTACGGCGTTTAATGCGCTTTATCTGGCAGGCGGCCCCGATATGAATGGTTCGTTCAGGAGCATAAAAGTTATTAGGGATGGCAGAGTTATTAAAGTTCTCGATGTTTACAATTATCTGATTAACGGGAATACAGAAAATAACATCACTCTTCGCGATGATGATGTGATAATGGTTCCTTCCTATCTAAACAGAGTCAGAATTGGTGGCGAATTTAAGCGAACCGGAATTTTTGAGGCCAAAGAGGGAGAAACGGTGGGCGACATGATTGGTTATGCCGGTGGTTTTACCGACAGAGCCTACAATGAGCGGGTGGAAATATTCAGGAATGAGTCGCGCCGGATTCTCTTTAAAAGCGTAACTAAAGAAGCGTTTGCACAGGAGCAGGTAGAAAACGGGGACAGTATTTCGGCTGGTGAGTTGACCGAAAGAGTCGAAAACCGTGTCATTATTGAAGGGGCGGTGATGCGGCCTGGAAATTATGAACTTGAGGAGGGACTTATGCTTTCCGATCTTTTGAGAAAGGCCGACGGGCTTCGTGAAGATGCTTTTATGCAACGTGGACAGATTCTTCGTCTCGATGAGAAACTTCAATTACAGAATATCCCTTTCAACGTGGAAGCTTTGATATCGGGAAGATTTGATGTAGAATTAAACCGTGAAGATATTGTAACCATCTATTCTATCGACAGTTTACGACAGCAACGCACCCTGGAGATCAGGGGGGAAGTGGCTTTTCCCGGCAATTACGACTATCGCGACGGAATGACACTGTCAGACCTGGTGGCTCTTTCAGGTGGTTTTCTTGAATCTGCATCCAGCTCTTACATTGAAGTTGCCCGCCGGCTGAGCTACGAAGAGGCTTCAAATTATCAGATGCGGACGGGACATTTGTTTCAGTTTTCCATATCCCGCGATCTGGAGCTGAATGAACAGGATGAACAGTTTGAACTCCAACCCTACGATAAAGTATATGTGCGTAGAGCACCTGGTTTTGTGCAGACAGGAACCGTCAGAATAAACGGAGAGGTGATCTATGCCGGTGAATTTAATATTTCCAACCGACAGGAGCGGGTGTCGTCGGTAATAAAAAGAGCCGGTGGACTTACACCCGATGCTTTTCCCGAAGGGGCCATGCTGACACGTAAAGTGGACATCGATCCCAAAGTAAAACGTCTGAGGGAACAATTGATGGAACAGGATACCACCTTACAGTTTAATGACCTTGGTTTTGAAGTGGTGGCTGTTGATCTGAAACAAGCGCTTGCAAATCCTGGCAGTCGCGATGATATCTTCCTGAAAGACGGAGACGAGTTAAGGATTCCCCGGGAACTGCAGACGGTAAGAATTGCCGGAGAAGTACTCAACCCCAATAGTACCCCTTTTATACAGGGAGAAGGACTACGCTATTATGTGAACCAGAGCGGAGGCTTTTCCGATGATGCCAAGAAAGGAAAGGCTTATGTGGTTTATCCCAATGGCAAAGCAGCAGCAACTACAAAGTTCCTCTTCTTCAAAAATTATCCGGAAGTCCTTCCCGGGAGCGAAATTGTAGTGCCGGCCAAAAAACAGCGCGAACCGCTGCCTGCAACTGCCTGGATCAGCATAGGCAGCAGCGTGGCCTCACTCGCCTTGACCGTGGTGACGATTGTTAATGTTGTTAATTAATTAGAAGTGTCTTTTCTTAGTGCAGGAATATGTTAAATATGTTAAATATGTTAGCCTGTTAGCCTGTTAAAATGTTAGCCTGTTAATCTGTTAGGTTGTTAACAATCCTAACCTCCTAACAATCTAACATCCTAACATCCTAACACCCTAACACCCCTAACCCTCTAACAACCTAACAATCCTAACAATTCTAACAATTCTAACAATCTACCACCCCTATTCGCATGGAACAAAACAACAATACCTCCCCGGAGCGCTCCATCATCAAGGATGATGAGATTGATCTTATAGCATTGGCGCATACAATTTGGGACAGTCGAAGAACCATCTGTTACGCCGTTGCAGTGGCCATTATTATTGGTTTGCTGGTGGCTTTGCTCAGTCCTGAAAAATACAGCGCATCGGCAACCATATTACCTCAGACTGAAGGGAAGAACAATCTGGGCGGTCTTGGTAGTTTAGGTGGCCTGGCAAGCATGGCCGGAATCAACCTTAACTCCGTCATGGGAGGCGGCAGCGGTATTCAACCCGATTTATATCCCCGTGTCATTCAGAGCTATCCCTTCCTGAACGACCTGGTGCATCACCCTTTCGACTACGAAGAAGAGACAGAGCCGGTTTCTATTTATGACAAGATGCTAAAGGATACAGTTCCCGGTTTTGGTGCGTCTCTTGTAAAATATACCATCCGGTTACCCTGGACCATTAAAAATGCAATTTTTTCCAAAAAAGAAGAGTTGAGCCCTGGTATTGAGAATCCTGGCGCTTCCGAAATAAAAAGGATGAGCGAAGAAGAAAAGGAAATTTTTGAATCGATGATGGAAAAAATAACAGTTGAGGTGGATGACGAAACCGGACTTGCCACAATATCGGCGGAGATGGAAGAGCCGTTGCTTGCCGCGCAGGTAGCTCAGGAGACAGTGGAGCTGCTTCAGAAATACATCATAGCTTACAAAACCCGTCAGGCCCGCAACAATCTTGAATTTATAGAAGCACGCTACAATGAAAAGAAAGCTGAATTTGAAGCGGCAAGAGCTGCCTTTTTCAACTATCGCGATCGCAACCGAAACGTAATTCAGGAACGTACCGATATGCGTTACCAGGAGCTGAGTGATGCCTATAATCTGGCTTCGCAGGTTTATCAAAGCCTGGCCGAACAACGTGAGCAGGCCGAAATAGCGGTAAAACAGGATACGCCAGCATTTTCGATTATCGAGCCGGTGAAGGTGCCCCTCGAAAAATCGGCCCCCAAACGTACTCTTATCATGGTTGTGAGTGTCTTCCTCGGTGGATTTATCGGACTTGGAATTATTTTTGGACGAATGGTGTGGAGGAAGGTTAAAAAAGCATGGTAGAGATGAGTGTAAGGCTAAGGTTAAGGTTAAGGCTAAGGTAAAGGTTAAGGTTGAGGTTAAGGTAAAGGTTGAGGTTAACAAGGTAATGCTATTGGTATGTATTCCAGCTTTATAGAAATGCCGGTTTGGCAAAAATCGAATCAGCTTTCCATAGATGTTTTTTACCTCACTATTAATTTACCAAAGGCTGAAGATTATGGTTTAACTTCTCAAATAAGGAGATCTTCTAATAGTGTTGCAGCTAATATTGCTGAAGGCTTTGGCAGAAGAACAAAAAAAGATAAAGCCTGTCTTTACGTTGTTGCACGCGGTTCTGCATTTGAAACACAAAACCATTTAATTTATGGCCTTAAAGTTGAGTATTTTAATAAGAATGAGGCAGACCAACTTATTCAAGCTTACAATAATCTCATTTATGAGCTTAATAAAATAATAAGGTCTTTGAATGAATGAGCCCGCTCTAAAAAGCATATTTGTTGCCTGACTTGTTGTTGTTTTACTTTTTGAATCTTCATTAACAATGAGTTAACTTTGGTGAGAAAATTTTAAACGTCTTGATTTTAACAAAATATTCTCAACCTCAACCTCAATCTGAACCTCAACCTGAGTCTCAACCTTAATCTTAAAAAGTGGTTAATAAATACTAAAACAACCTGTTTTGAACGAAAAAGAACTAACCATTGCCATCCATGCCGCCATCCTGGCAGGCGAAGAAATCCTGAAGATTTACGAAGATTCTTCACAGGATTTTTCCATCGAAATGAAAAGCGATGACTCACCGCTTACCATTGCCGATAAGCGAAGTCATGAGGTTATTGTTAATGTCCTCGAACCAACGGAACTGCCTGTTCTTAGCGAGGAAGGAGCTCCAATTCCTTTTTCCGAACGGCAGAAGTGGGCACGCTTCTGGCTCGTTGACCCGCTTGACGGAACCAAAGAGTTTATCAGGCACAGCGGTGAATTTACCGTCAATATAGCACTGGTGGAAAACGGACAGGCATTGGGCGGTGTTATCTATGTTCCGGTTACTGAGACGCTTTATTTCGGGTGGCCGAAGCATGGTGCCCGGAAAATCCGGGATATTACGTCAGCAAATCTGGATGGATTGATAAACCGTGGCGTATCTCTGCCCTTCGAAGGCCATAAATCAAAATATACAATTGTGGCTTCGCGATCACACATGAATCCGGAGACGAAAGAATACATCGATCGCATCCGGCATCAGTTTGAAGATGTGGAGGTCATATCTGCGGGCAGCGCATTGAAGATTTGTTTGGTTGCCGAAGGCAAAGCCGATATCTACCCTCGTTTTGGCCCGACTATGGAATGGGATACAGCCGCCGGTCATGCCATTGCCAGATATGCCGGTAAAAACATTTTTCTCACCGACGAAAAAACAGAACTGAGCTATAATAAAGAGAACCTGCTGAATCCATGGTTTGTGGTAAAGTAAACTCAATGAAAAGAAATCACTGACTAATAAAGGCTAAGGCTAAGGTTAAGGCTGAGGTTGAGGTTGAGGTACCAGCAACAAGAAATCCGAAAACAGAACTCAGAACTCAGAACTCAGAACTCAGAACTCAAAACTCAGAACCCCCTTACCCGCACCCCCTGACCCCCTAAAGGGGGAACCCCGGCGCGCAATGCCCGGCACATATCCAGATTGAGGTTGAGGTTGAAGATTCACCACAGATAACACAGATTTTTAATGATCAATTATCAATAGAGGCTAAGGCTAAGGTTAAGGTTAGGATTTGCTGAATAACACTTATATTATTAATAATAAATTGTTTACATTTTATAGTTCCATTTAAGCTGCAAGGTTTTTCATGCAAATCTTTAAAAATGTTTGCACTTGTAAATGTTGAATGTCAACATATCACAATTCAAAAGAATGTCACAATAATGAACGGTTTTAACTATTAAAAAGGCGCGGTGGCCTGTCCGCTTTCCGGGCCGGCGGATGGCGGGAAGCCAAAATGGGCGATGTTCACGGTCTTGCGCAATGGCCGGAAATTTTGGCTTTCGCGGGCAGATAGGTTTAAGCGGACTAGACCTTTTTGGTTCTTTTTGGGGCAATGCCAAAAAGAACAATTGAAACGAGCATGACAAGGTTTGTCACAAAAGAACATGTATAAATCCTTGCATGCGAGTTCCATCCGACCTTAATAATTAAATTTTATACTGATGAAAATAAATTTGAAACAGGCTGCTGACTTTTTTAGCAGCCTCTAAGGTTAAGGTTGAGCAACCAGCATAAGAACTCAAAACCCGAACCCACCAACAAAAAAAAATGCGCTTAACATCTCACGAAATAAAAGCGATCAAAATAATTGCCAATAAAATTTTTGGTCAACAGACGACAGTGTTTCTTTTCGGATCCAGAGTTGACGACATGAAAAAAGGGGGCGATATCGATCTTCTGATTGAATGCCTTGATAAAAATAAATATACAATTGAAAATAAAGTCCGGTTTCTTGCGGAGTTAAAACAAGAGATAGGTGACCAGAAAATTGATGTGGTATTCGACAGTGGCATTACAAGAAATAAAAAGCAGTTTTATAACTCGATTATAAAAAATAAGGTGGTTCTATAGTTCATGGAAACCAAAGAAGAAAAACAGGATAAACTTGATCAGGCAGTGCAACTTTGCCAAATTCATTGCGAACGGATGAATTTTGCTCGTGGTAAGCTACAGCACTACTTCCCTTTGACCAGAGAAAGGTTTCTGCAAATGGAACCTGAAAAAATGAGTTATTTCGATCAGTTGATCTTCCGGTTTTCAAAGTTGCAGGATAGTATGGGGAAAAAGTTGTTTCCTTCTCTTCTGAACTATCTTGAAGAGGACACACGAGGTATACCGTTTATAGATATTCTTGAAAAATTGGAAGAACTTCAATTCCTGGAAAGCAAAGATAAATGGATTCAATTGCGTGAAACCAGAAATATTGTCACACATGAATATCCTTTTGTCACACAGGAAGTTATTGATGGCTTGAATTTACTGAATAATCACAGCAGAGATTTATCTGATATATGGAAATTGATGAAGGAAAAGATTAGAAAAGTCAGTAGAAATTCGCCCGGAATTGATTAAGGCTAAGACTGAGGCTGAGGCTAAGACTGAGGCTGAGGTTGAGGTTGAGGTTAAGGTTGAGGTTGAGGATTCACCACAGATGACACAGATGACACAGATTTTTAATGATCAATTATCAATAGAGGATAAGACTAAGGTTGAGGTTAAGGATAAGACTAAGGTTGAGGTTGAGGTTGAGGAACCAGTAACAAGAAACCCGAAAACAAGAAACCCGAAAACTCCTTTACCCACACCCCCTCGACCCCCTAAAGGGGGAACGCCGGCGCGCAATGCCCGGCACATATCCAGGTTGAGACTGAGGTTGAGGTTGAGGATTCACCACAGATGACACAGATGACACAGATTTTTAATGATCAATTATCAATAGAGGATAAGGCTAAGGTTGAGGTTGAGGTTAGGATTTGCTGAATAACATTTAAATTATTAATAATAAATTATTTACATTGCATAGTTTCATTTAAGGTGCAAGATTTTTAATGCAAATCATTAAAAATGTTTGCACCTGTAAATGTTGAGTGTCAATAGATCGCTATTCAAAAGAATGTCACAACAATGAACGATTTTAACTATTAACAAGGCGCGGTGGCCTGTCCGCTTTCCGGGCCGGCGGATGGCGGGAAGCCAAAATGGGCGACGTTCATGGCCTTGCGCAATAGCCGGAAATTTTGGCTTTCGCGGGCAGCCAGGTTTAAGCGGACCAGACCTTTTTGGTTCTTTTTGGGGCAATGCCAAAAAGAACAATTGAGACGAGCATGACAAGGTTTGCCGTAATAGATTTTTAGATTTAAGATTTAAGATGAAACGAGCATGGCAAAGTTTGTCTCAAAAGAACAGGTATAAAACTCAATTATGGGAGTTCCATCAGGCCAATGACTTAGACTTGTTTTATACTGATGAAAAACATTAAATAACAATAACAATGCTTGAGATTAAGAAAACATACCTGACTGATGAAAACAGAAAAACTGTTGCTGTCCAGTTAGATATTGAAACCTTCGAAAAAATTGAACAAGTGCTTGAAGATTATGCTTTGGGTAAATTGATTGAAGAAAACAATACCGCAGATAATCTTTCTGTCAATGAAGCCAAGGAATATTATAAACACTTGAAAAGTGGGAATCAGTCTTAAGTATAATAAGACCTTTCTGAAAGAACTTGCAAAAGTTCCCCCAAGGCAAAGAATGCGGATCGAAAAAATCGTTTTTGTTGATATTCAACATATTGAAAGGCTGGATGAGATTCCTGGTCTGAAGAAGCTCACCGGATTTGATAATTATTTCCGAATTCGGTTTGGGGATTATAGAGCCGGAATCAGGATTGAAGAAAACCAGTTAATTTTCGAACGGCTCCTTCATAGGAAAGATATCTATAAGTATTTTCCTTGAGCAGGGAATGATGCTAAGGTTGAGGATTCACCACAGATGACACAGATGACACAGATAACACAGATTTTTAATGATTAATTATCAATAAAGGCTAAGACTAAGGTTGAGGTTAAGACTAAGGTTGAGGTTGAGGAACCAGCAACTCAACAACCAGCAACAAGAAACCCGAAAACAAGAAACCCGAAACCCTTTTACCCGCACCCCCTGACCCCCTAAAGGGGGAACGCCGGCGCGCAATGCCCAACAATCAGCACATATCCGGGTTAAGGTCAAGGTTGAGGTTGAGCAACCAGCACGAAACTCAAAAACAGGAAACTCAGAACTCAAAACCCCGAACTCAAAACCCAGAACTCAAAACCCCGAACTCAGAACCCAGAACCCTTTTAAAAATGAAACGACCAAGGCAAGGATTGCAACATCAAGAATATGTATAAACCCTTACATGCTAGTTCTATCAGACCTTTTAAAATAAATTTTATACGGATTAATAAATCGGTTGAACAAAATGAGTAAATTACCAAAAGCACCTCTCGTAGAAGTGGTTACTGAGTTAAGATGGAAAATAACCAGCAAAGAAGAATTAGCCGGTGTGCAATACCTTTACGGCGACTTGTATAACGAGTTAAAACAGAAATACCCCTTTCGCGAAAGTATTCTTCCGGTGGAGGTGCCGATAGAAATGACATTAAATCAACCTGTTCACCGTTTTAGGTCCGAAAAAGGAGGTTATCCCCTTTTGCAAGTCGGACCGGGTATTATTACGCTTAACACTATAGACGCTAAATATTACTGGGAAACTTTTTTTGAGGATGCCAAAGAATTAATACAAACATTCTTTACTATTTATTCACCAAATAATACCATGGCACCTGCTCTTTTATATATCGATTTTTTCCCGTTTGATTTTCATGAAAATAACGTGCATGAATTCATAAACCGGAAATTCAATGTTACTTTCGGCCAGTCGTTTCTCGAAACCGAAAAATTGCCTACTGATTTCAATATGGGATTTGCTTACAACATGGATTTGGGTGACTTGCGCGTTAACTTTCAGAAGGGAAAAAATAAAGGCACCGAAGGAATTTTATTGCAAACCCGCCTAAATGGCAATCCGGATCAGCCTAATATCGAAATTATTAACAACTGGCTAAAAGAAGCACACTCACTTTTGAGTAATCTTTTTAAACAGTTAACTCAAGGCGAGTTGTACGAATCATTTAAATAAAAAACGATGAAACGAGCATGGCAAGGTTTTCCACAATAAGAATATGTATAAATCTTACATGCGAGTTCCATTCGACCAATAACATAGACTAATTTTATACGGATGAAACGAGCATGACAAAGATTGTCACAAAAGAACATGTATAATTAACCTTTAATCATCTAAGAAACCAAAAACAGGTAACAGATTCTTCGTCGTTACCTCCTCAGAATGACATTAGACAGTCTGTCATTCTGAGCGGAGCGAAGAATCTAAAATCAATTAAAGAATAATAAGTTGCGCCATTCCAATAACATAGACTAATTTTATACTGATGAAACGAGCATGACAAAGATTGTCACAAAAAAACATGTATATAATCAATCATGCGAGTTCCATCAGACCAATAACATAGACTAATTTTATACTGATGAAAACACTTTTTATGGAAGAAAAAAATACGGCCAGCCTGATACAAAACCAATGGCCTGTTCAAGAATTTCAGATTTCTTCGGTTTTTTATCACACACCCTTAAAATATTTAATGTGGGACCTCAAAGCTTTACAAGATTCACCCTTTATTAAAAAAGAAATGATTGGTACCACTATTTTTACGAATAACCTCATTGCACTATCCGAAACCGAAGAAGATGATTCTGAAATTGGATACTTCAACGACGATTACGATATTGTTGCAAGAGTTCCTTTTAAAGAAACCTTTAAGGTAAAAGTGAAAATCAGAAGCATTACCAGACTTCAGCCAAAAGTTTTTATCGACACTGATGAATTAGATCAACAATTTTAATATGGATTATCCCTGGTACTCAGTAATAGAACAAGATAATGATTTGCAACAAGGTGATTTTATAATCAATTGCCCGGTAATTATTCCACCTGCTGCCACCATACCGCGAACACCTCTCCCAGGCCTTCGCTCGCTATTTTATGCGTGTCGGCCTTCCGCAAGACATCGCCATAGAAGGCTACTATTGACTAATAACTAATAATAAAGGCTGAGACTGAGGCTAAGACTAAGGTTGAGGTTGATGCTAAGGCTAAGGATTCACCACAGATGACACAGATGACACAGATTTTTAATGATCAATTATCAATAGAGGATAAGGCTAAGGTTGAGGTTGAGGTTAAGCAACCAGCACAAACTCGAAACTCGAAACTCGAAACTCAAAACTCAGAACCCTGAACTCAAAACCCGTTGCATATCCTGTAATTTGTTTGTATATTAATAAACAAACAACAAAAATCTTTAAAAGTTATGGGCAAAAACAATTTTTTAGACAGAATTACAATAAATCCTGAAATATGTCACGGGAAGCCTTGTATAAGAAATATGAGGTGGCCCGTGGAGGTGATTATTGATATGTTAGGTTCTGAAATGAGTATTGATGAGATTATAGAAGATCATCCGGAACTCGAAAAAGAGGATATTCTTGCTTCTTTGAATTTTGCCAAACTATACATGTCAGGAATTTCTGTTAATCAGGATGTTGCTTAAGTGAATTGCATGAAGTTTCTTTGTGATGTGCACATACCTCTTAAATTGGTAAAACTATTACAAGAATCAGGTTTTACTGCAATGCACGTAAACCAATTACCCGATAAATGGTGCACACCTGATACTGAAATATGTCGTTTTGCTGATGCCGAAAATTTTATCGTTGTTACTAAAGATGCAGATTTCAGAAATAGTTTTTTCGTGAGAAAATCGCCTCAAAAACTCATAAAAATTAATTTAGGTAATATATCTAATAAGAAACTGTTGAATATATTTTCTGAAAATGTTAAGGTCTTCAAAGGTCTTCAACATCTTTCATCTTTTATGATTGAAATTGACAATAAGGATATGAAACTTACAAAATTGGATTAGTCTGATTTTTGCAAAAACTGAAAGGATAGTTTGGCAATCGTTTGGCAATCATCTGAATGCAACGTCAGGCTGTACACAAATGATTCAACTAACCAGCAACACGAAACTCAGAACGCGAAACTCAAAACACCTTTACCCGCACCCCCTGACCCCCTAAAGGGGGAACGCCGGCGCGCAGCACCCGGCAATTAGCACATACTCAGGTTGAGGTTGAGGATTCACCACAGATGACACAGATGACACAGATTTTTAATGATCAATTATCAATAAAGACTAAGACCGAGGTTGAGGTTA
>NZ_AEWI01000110.1 GCF_000191885.1 Anaerophaga thermohalophila DSM 12881 | reverse complement strand
AGCTAATTGTCATTCTGAGCGGAGCGAAGAATCTATCACTGTTGTAATGTTTTAACCTGATGAGATCCTTCGGCTAACGAGGTTTTCTATACAGAACAAAAGAAATCCGCACCAGTGGAAAGTAATTTCATGAAGCATGAAGAAGTTTATGCTCCCTATCTGCTGCATAAGCAAGACAAGCTTTAATATCTTCAGTAGTTAATTCCGGAAAATCATCAATAATTTCATCATAAGACATGCCGGCAGCCAACCAACCCAGAACATCATAGACTGTGATTCTTGTATCCCGCACGCAGGGCTTACCAAATCGTTTTTGGGGATTTCTTTTTATTATTTTGTTATATTCCATCATTCTTAATTTGCCGTTTAAATAATCAACAACTGATTCCGAATAAAAGTACCAATTAAACAATTAAAAAACAACTGATTTTCACCCTCGTCAAAATGGATTTTTTGACCCATAAAGCTGTGGGGTTGTTTGATTTTTTTTATTGAACGGCCTCCCTTGCTACTGGCAAGGATGCGAACTAAAAACTTATAAAACACAACTCCCTGTCATTCTGAACAAAGTGAAGAATCTATCACTGTTGCAACGATTTAACCTGGTGAGATTCTTCGTCGTTACCTCCTCAGATGTTCTTTTTGGCATTGCCCCAAAAAGAACCAAAAAGGTCTGGTCCGCT
>NZ_AEWI01000111.1 GCF_000191885.1 Anaerophaga thermohalophila DSM 12881 | reverse complement strand
ATTTCAATTCCACCATGGTACGATTGGAAGATGGTGGTAAAATAAATTCCCTTATACAACAAACATATTTCAATTCCACCATGGTACGATTGGAAGATAATAAAAGAAAATTAGAGTTATCTATTTATTTATTTCAATTCCACCATGGTACGATTGGAAGGCTGCCTGTTTTATCTTATCCGCCCATTTTGTTAACACATTTCAATTCCACCATGGTACGATTGGAAGCAGAATATTGTAAACTACCCACCCACGCAAAGCGAATTTCAATTCCACCATGGTACGATTGGAAGGGAACGATACAACTTCTGTGATATCTACTCGGACGATTTCAATTCCACCATGGTACGATTGGAAGGAATATATCTAAGAGTTCTACCATGAGAATAGCCATTTCAATTCCACCATGGTACGATTGGAAGCGTATGCTTCAATGACAGCACAGACAGCAATTCCAAATTTCAATTCCACCATGGTACGATTGGAAGTTAAATGGGCGGCTGCCTCAATCGCAATTCCGATAATATTTCAATTCCACCATGGTACGATTGGAAGGTCCTTGCTTAAATTTCTTATCATCAAGACCAAGAATATTTCAATTCCACCATGGTACGATTGGAAGGGGAATATGTTTCCTCCTGTGAAACAAAAGAGATAA
>NZ_AEWI01000112.1 GCF_000191885.1 Anaerophaga thermohalophila DSM 12881 | reverse complement strand
ATGTGACTTCCTGATTGCCGGGTAATTTAATAACCGAATTTTCCGATTACTTATTCTTTTTAATAATTTAGATTTCTGTCAGCACTTGTACAAAACCTTTTTCACCTGAATAATCACAACCATAGCCATAATTCAGTTGAAGCTCGAGTGTATTGACCCGCGGCCCAAACTGTACCTGTGCCGCCCCTGTGGCCCCGGAAGTCTTCAACGGATGAGTAGAATGAACTTCCCCTCATTGACTACAAATGCCCTTGTAAGTAGAGGCTGCTGAAAAAGTCAGCAGCCTGTTTCAAATTTATTTTCCATCGTTCTTTTTGGCATTGCCCAAAAAAGAACCAAAAAGGTCTGGTCCGCTTAAACCTGTCTCCCCGCGAAAACCAAAATTTTCGGCCATTGCGCAAGGCCATGTACGTCGCCCATTTTGGCTTCCCGTCATCCGCCGGCCCGGAAAGCGGACAGGCCACCGCGCCTTTTTAATAGTTAAAATCG
>NZ_AEWI01000113.1 GCF_000191885.1 Anaerophaga thermohalophila DSM 12881 | reverse complement strand
TGCCTTCTTCTTGTTTTTAGCAGGCTTGCGTCGCTCATACTCGATTAGCTCCTTTTCAGCCTCTTCAATGGCCTCTTTCTCTTCAGGAAGCACCTCTAATCCTTCCCAGTCAATTTTTCTCTGGTTGGGATCTTCTGCAATATGTTTTTCGCTCGAGGCCCCGAACAACTTATGCCGAAACCAGGCAAGCTGATCGGTAAGCTTTTTAATTTGCTTCTCCTTTTCAGCCACAACAGCCTCTAATTCCTGATTTTTTGCCTCAAGAGTATCCAGCGCTCCGTTGTCGATTTTTTGCAACCGATAATTCTCCTGATAGAGCTCATCACGTTGCTGAAGAAGCTCCTGAATTAATACATCTTTATCGGTTGAATAATCGCTCATTTATCACTGTTTGATTATGAGCTTAAAGATAGCAAAATCAAGGCTTTCAGCCAATTTTTTT
>NZ_AEWI01000114.1 GCF_000191885.1 Anaerophaga thermohalophila DSM 12881 | reverse complement strand
TGTGGCTTGCGGGTAGGCCCGGTTCTCCCCTTTAGGGGAGTTAGAGGGGGTGAAGGGAAGGGGAAATTAGCTTTAACGGTTCGTATTATGCTTCCCTTTCGCACACCCCTTGGCCTCCTAAAGGGTGTACCACCATCGCGCGATACGTTTTAAATTGATACATTCGGATGGTTAAATTTATTGTGGATTGCGGGTTGGCCCGGTTCTCCCCTTTAGGGGAGTTAGTGGGGTGTAGGGAGGAGGAAAGTATTGGTTTTTCATTTTTACTCTTTATCCTTCCCTTTGCACACCCCCTGACCCCCTAAAGGGGGTACCTCCATCGCGCGATTCGTTTTAAATTGCCATATTCGGATGGTTAAATTTATTGTGGCTTGCGGGTTGGCCCGGTTCTCCCCTTTAGGGGA
>NZ_AEWI01000115.1 GCF_000191885.1 Anaerophaga thermohalophila DSM 12881 | reverse complement strand
TGGTTTTGCATTAATAAAATATAATGGTTAGATGATTAGATATTAGATTATTAGATATTAGATTATGAGTTGGTGGGACAATTTAAGAACCTAACAACCCTAACAACTCTAACAACCCTAACAACTCTAACAACCCTAACAAGTCTAATAGGCTAATAACCTAATCGCCTAATAACCTAACAACTCTAACAATCCAACAATTCTAATAGCCTAATCGCCTAATCGCCTAATCGCCTAATAACCTAATAGCCTAATCGCCTAATAACCTAATTGCCTAATCGCCTAATCGCCTAATCGCCTAATACCCTAACACCCAAGTACCTGGGACAGACAAGGCCATAGACAGGGAATAAAGCCACCAATGGAAAGCCTGCGGTGTGAAATAGAGTCCCGTAGCTCAGTTGGTTAGAGCACTACACTGATAATGTAGGGGTCGGCAGTTCAAGTCTGCCCGGGACTACGGAATAGGGGATAGTTTTTAGTGGTTAGTGGTTAGTTTTTAGTGAATAGTGGATAGTGGATAGTTTTTAGAGAATAGATAAAAAACCCAGAACCCAAAACA
>NZ_AEWI01000116.1 GCF_000191885.1 Anaerophaga thermohalophila DSM 12881 | reverse complement strand
TATGCTGATTCGGGGAGGGTGAATATTGAGTTTGAGGCGAAATTGTATACAGATATTTCAAATGTTAGTTGCTGTTTTGGTTTTAATAATGAGGCTTGCCCACAGAAAATAAAGGATGATTATCTTGATTGGATTAGTCAACTCAGGGAAAATCCAGCGAGCCTGACGAATAGCGATTATCAGAAATGGCTTAAATTGTTTGATACTTATACGCCTTCATATAGTTCGCCATTTGCATCAAATCTTTCCAGTCCGGATGCATTAAAATCAATATTGTCAAATTCAGGATGTTTTAATTACAATCTAAAGTTATGAAATTAAGAATCATATTTATAATCGCTTTTGTTTCTCTCATCGGGAGTATTGCTTATTGTCAGTTTCCTGTTTTGATGGATACTTTAATAAAAAGCACTCGGGTTAGTAATTATGGGGAATTAGTAATAAAATATAGGGATATAAATGAAGATAAATTGCCGAAACCATTGTTGAGAGAAAGCAAAGATGATCCAGAACTTATAAGTTTTCAAATTAATTCTGTTGAAAAACTAGTGGAGATTGCAAATGAAATTTTCACCAAGAAAGAAATAGAACAATTAATAGAAAGTAGGTTTATATTAGATTGTAAGATTCTGCCTTCTGGTAAAATTGTTAGTGCATCTTTTGTTTTTTATGAGAAGAACCCACAGATATATTTAAAGAAACTTACTCTTTTTTCACAGGAAATTAAAGAGAGACTAAGTATAACTCCAATATTTTCAGAGAAAATAGACAGAGAGGGATATGTTCAATGTTATATTTTTGCCTATGATGTATTTCGCAATAATCTAAAACAGGAATAGTAAATATCGAGTTTGAGGCGAAATTGTATAAAGATGTAACTACAGTTTTAGAAATAAGTTGTTGTACTGCTTTTAATGATTTAAATTTTCCTAAAAAAGTTAGAGATGATTATTTTTCATGGGTTTTGCCAATTGCAGAGAATGCAAATGAACTGACTTCTCAAACATATCTGTCATGGTTGGAACGTTTTAACCAATACCATCCAGAATATAGCTCACCCATTCATTCAGAATTAAGCGCTCCGGAAGCATTGTATTCAATTATTGATTCATCGTAAGCCTTCGGCCTCGCACATATTGCAATCTCCACGCTAACGGTCTTACTTTGATGG
>NZ_AEWI01000117.1 GCF_000191885.1 Anaerophaga thermohalophila DSM 12881 | reverse complement strand
CATTCTGAGCGGAGCGAAGAATCTAAGATCAATTAAAGCATGATAAGTTCCATCAGACCAATAACGTAGATTAATTATATACTGATGAAAAGTAAACGCCGCTTTTGGCGGCTTCGCAAGCCTTGCAACCGGAACTTTCTGAACAGACACATTATAAAATAAGAAACATTCCCGACTTTATAGGCTGGGATTAAATATATTGATTTTTTAAGAAAACAGGGATAAAGCAGGAAGAAATATTTTAAGCCTTCGGCTTCCCACGTATTGTAAAAGTAAAAAAAATTTTTCCATGACCGGGATACCGGACTGGGAGTTGAATCTTTCTAAGTACTACTGGAATCTTTTGGAATTAGTTGGAGCTTTCCGGAAAATTCCGGCAATGGTTGGATTTTTTCCAATTATGAGGCAAAAGGTCAGCCAGGTCCAGATCATAGTTGCTATTGTACAATGCAATTTTGGAAAACACATCGGTCAGCCACTGCCGGGGGTTAACATCGCTGGCTTTGCAGCATCCCAAAA
>NZ_AEWI01000118.1 GCF_000191885.1 Anaerophaga thermohalophila DSM 12881 | reverse complement strand
ATGAAACATCGGCCTCAATCGAATAAATGAACAATCGCTTTTAGTAACCCCATGTCGATGTTGTCTCTTAACAACATCTTTGTGCCGTTGGGAAACGCGAACTCAATGGGGGCATTGTCACCTGAAGTGTGGATGCTCTTCATGGAAGATTGAACCGTTTGGTCATCTCTTGCCTGTTGATCAGAATCAAATACCAGTGGGATGAAGTTTTTAGGCCGATGTTGCATGGTCTCTTCTAATTTGTTCCTCCAGTAGTAAAACGTTGAAGGAGCTAAACATTGATTCGCACAAAAGTCCTTTATGTTCAGACCGGATTCCTGGTATTCCTGGAATAGCTTCTTGAATGTTGATAAGGTCATCCTCATTTTTTG
>NZ_AEWI01000119.1 GCF_000191885.1 Anaerophaga thermohalophila DSM 12881 | reverse complement strand
GACTGGAATACAGAATTTTATGATAGCAAGATGACAAGTTGGGTTAAGGCGTTATCAAATTCCCTTTGGTCGTTTCGTTGACAACCAAAAATAATTGCATAACAATCAGTTTAATTCTGATTTGATTTTTCATATAACTTGTTAGTTTCGGTTTATCCAGGTATGGTTAGACCTATTTTATACGGATGAAACGAGCATAACAATGATTGTCACAAAAGGCGATGTATAAACACCATTTAACCTATAGTTATCAAAGGAACCAGAAGCAGGGGACAGATTCTTCGTCGTTACCTCCTCAGAATGACATTTGACAGTCTGTCATTCTGAGCGAAGCGAAGAATCTAACCGCTAATTATCCAACACCAATTAAAGTATGATACATTTAATGGATACAATAACTTAGACTAACTTTATACGGATGAATTCCCGTCTTTAAAAAAACGTTTCTGAAAAATCAGAATGAAGATAATGCCTAACGTTATAGAAGAATCAGCAATGTTAAAAACCGGGCGGAAGAATACAAACTCCTGGCCTCCGATAAACGGGAGCCAATCGGGGTAATGACCCGAAAAAATCGGAAAGTAAAACATATCGACCACACGCCCGTGAAGAAAAGGGGCGTATCCCCCGCCTTCGGGAAATAGTTCTGCGACCTGAGAATAGGAGTGATTAAATATCATCCCGTAAAACATACTATCAATGATGTTTCCGAGGGCTCCGGCCAATACCATACTTACACTTATTATCAGTCCTTTTGGAGCCCCCTTACAGGAAAGTCTGTAGAGGTACCAACCGATACCAACAACTGCTATAATCCGAAAAACACTCAAAAAAATCTTGCCCCAGTTGCCCCCCAGTTCCATCCCAAAGGCCATCCCGTTATTCTCAACAAAATGGATGTAAAACCAGTCTCCAAAAACAGGGAATTCATCACCCAGCATCATCGTGGTTTTGATCCAAATTTTAAGTGCCTGATCTACAATCAGGATTGCTATAATTATCAGTATCGGCGTTTTTAATTTTCCCATCTCATGTTTGTTAGATGATTAGATTAATTGTGATATGTTGACAATTAACATTGAGTCCGGTCTAAAAAGCATCTTTGTTGCCAAACACGTTGTTGTTTTAAATTTTTGCATCCTCATTAACAACAAAGTTAACTCCGGTACAAAAATTTAAAACGCCTTGATTTTGACAAAAATATGCTTTTTATATTGCACTCAACACTGGCACTTTCTGAACAGACACATGATTTTGCTATAACTTTTCCCAACTTTATAGGTACGCACTAATTAGATAATAGATGGCACTCTCCGAACCTCTGCAGGCTCCGAAGGCGAAAACAGATGAAGGGCACTTCGCCAGGCACACTATAAGATTCCCGACCAGCAAGGAGCCGGATATACTCTGCCAGAAAATCAGCAAAATGGACACAACAATCCTTGTACTTCTGAGAAATACCATCCGGACCCCTATGGTGCAACAACTTTAAGCTCAAAACTTTCTATTTCTGTGCTTTTTTAGCTTCAATACTCAGGGTGGCATGCGGAACCGCTCTCAGGCGTTCTTTGGATATCAGTTTGCCGGTTTCGCGACAAATCCCATAAGTTTTATTTTCAATCCGTACCAAAGCAGCCTGCAAATGCTGAATGAACTTTTGCTGACGCTGGGCCAGTTTCCCGGCTTCTTCTTTGGAAAGCACAGCAGCCCCTTCTTCCAGAACTTTAAAAGTGGGAGATGTATCCTGAGTGTCATTACCATCCTCGAGGGTAATGGTATTTCTAAGCAATTCGTAATCGCGTTTTGCTTTTTCGAGCTTTTCAAGAATTATCTCTTTAAATTCCTGCAGCTCTTCATCTGAATAACGGGTTTTTTCTGCCATAGTGACAAAATTTATATATGAGCCCGGCCTAAAAAGCATCTTTGTTGCCAAAACTCACAGGTGATAAAAAAGCGTGTTCTTATATTTTGCTAATTTCCAGCAATGTATTCACATTTTCGTCTATCTCTACGGAGTGAGCATGATTACTGTTACACGAATCGACCAAATTAATCTCCCGCGCCAGTGTTTGCGCTGAAATATATGATTTATGCTTATTTACAGCAGCATCTATTTCACCATTTTTCTGAATATTAATCCTGATCTTATCGGTAACTTCAAATCCACTGTCTTTTCGCAGGTTTTGAATCCGGTTGATCAGCTCCCGTGCAATACCCTCCTCTTTTAGCGCGGGTGTCACATTTATATCCAGAGCAACAGTAATTTTGCCTTCGTTGGCAACCAGCATGCCGGGAATATCTTCATTGATGACTTCTGCATCCTCACGTTGCAATTCCACTTTTTGTCCGTCCACGTTAAGCTCAAACCTTCCGTCAGACTCAAAGCGGGCTATGTCTTCCTGAGTCATCTCACCAAAGGCTTTACTGATGCTCTTCATCATTTTACCATAGCGCGGTCCCAAAGTTTTAAAGTTGGGTTTGATTTTTTTCACCAATACGCCGGTGACATCCCTAAGATACTCAATTTCTTTGATATTGACCTCTGTCATTATCAAATCTTTTACAGCTTCAATTTGTTGCTCAAAATGATCGTCATAAACCGGCAACATTATTTTTTGCAGGGGCTGACGCACCTTAATGTTGACTTTACGGCGCAACGCAAGAACCATGGAGGAAATCTGCTGGGCATACCCCATTCGCTCTTCCAGTGAACTGTCGATATAACTCTCGTCAGCCTTGGGAAAGTCGGTCAGATGAACCGATTCTGCGCTGTGACAACCGGATATCTTATTCAGATCACAAAATAGCCTGTCCATATAGAAAGGCGCAATAGGGGCAGCGAGCATGGCAACTGTCTCAAGCGATTGATATAAAGTCTGGTAAGCAGCGAGTTTATCACGATCGAATGCTCCTCCCCAGAAACGCTTTCTGTTCAGCCGTACATACCAGTTACTCAGGTTTTCTGTCACAAACTCCTGAATGGCACGTCCTGCCCTGGTTGGCTCATAACTATCCAGTGCATCATTAACCTCCTTTTTCAGAGTATTCAGCAGAGAGATGATCCATCGATCAATTTCCGGTCGTTCTGATACCGGCACTTCCTCTTCGGCACCGGTAAAACCGTCGATGTTTGCATACAGTGCAAAAAATGAATAGGTGTTATAGAGCGTACCAAAAAACTTACGCTTCACTTCATCGATACCAGCCACATCAAACTTCAGGTTATCCCATGGCTGTGCATTGGTTATCATGTACCAGCGCAGCGGGTCGGAACCAAACTGTTCGATGGTCTCAAAGGGGTCTACCGCATTACCAAGCCGCTTCGACATTTTATTGCCATTCTTATCGAGTACCAGTCCGTTCGATATGATATTCTTAAATGCAACGCTGTCGAAAAGCATGGTTGCAAGTGCGTGGAGGGTGAAGAACCATCCGCGGGTCTGGTCTACGCCTTCGGCGATAAAGTCGGCGGGGAATTGCAGGCCCCCCGTCGGGGGGTTAAACGGATAATGTGCCTGAGCATAAGGCATCGCTCCCGAGTCGAACCAGACATCGATCAGATCGGGTTCACGATACATGGGTTTTCCCTGTTCCGAGACCAGGATAATATCATCCACGTAGGGCCGGTGAAGGTCTATCCTGCTGTAATTTTCATCACTGAAATCCCCCGGTCTGAAGCTGCCGAACGGATTTTTATCCATAAATCCGGCCTTAACCGAGCGGTCTGTTTCATTCACAAGCTCTTCAACGGAACCAATACATTTTTCCTCTTTGCCATCTTCTGTCCGCCAGATGGGCAAAGGTGTACCCCAGTATCTGGAACGACTAAGGTTCCAATCAACCAGATTCTCGAGCCATTTTCCGAAACGACCCGTTCCGGTTGATGGCGGCTTCCAGTTGATGGTGTTGTTCAGTTCAATCATCCGGTCACGAACAGCAGTTGTACGGATAAACCAGCTGTCGAGGGGATAGTAAAGAACGGGTTTATCGGTACGCCAGCAATGCGGATAGTTGTGAACATATTTTTCAACCTTGAAAGCCTTGTCCTCTTTTTTGAGCATCACGGCCAGATCCACATCAAGGGAAGGATCATCTTCAGTGAGCTTTTCGTCGTAGGCATTTTTCACATATCTCCCTGAAAATTCGCTATAAGCAGCCAAATCTACATGGGTTTTGACAAAGCCCGGGTCCAGATCCTCTATGAGGTATAATTTCCCGGTGCGGTCAACCATCGGCTGCTGCTTACCGTCTTTATCCGTTAACAGCAAGGGAGCAATGCCGGATTCTTTGGCAACCCGGTTGTCATCGGCACCAAATGTCGGGGCAATATGTACTATTCCGGTACCGTCGTCGGTTGTAACAAAGTCGCCGGCAATAACACGGAAAGCATCACCATCGGGCTTAACCCATGGAATCAGCTGTTCATAACGAAGTCCCACAAGTTTTTCTCCGTCGAACTCATCCAGAATTTTATATGGTATTTTTTTATCACCAGGTTTGTAATCTTCCAGTGAAAGGCCGGCACTCTTCGGATCAAAATAGGATGAGAGCAGGTCTTTGGCCAGAACAACAACCAAAGGACTATCAGTATAAGGATTAAAAGTCCTTACTTTTACGTAGCGGATTGAAGGGCTTACTGCCAGTGCCGTGTTAGAAGGTAATGTCCATGGCGTGGTGGTCCATGCCAGGAAAAAAACATCGGCATCGGCATTTTCAAAAAGAAAAGCAGAATCTACGTTTCTGACGACTTTAAACTGAGCGGTGCAGGTGGTGTCTTTCACGTCGCGATAGCATCCCGGCTGGTTCAGTTCGTGGGTTGAGAGACCTGTCCCGGCTGCGGGTGAAAAAGGCTGAATGGTGTATCCTTTGTAAAGAAGGTCCTTCTGGTAGAGTTCTTTAAGCATCCACCACAAAGTTTCAATATACCGGTTATCATAAGTGATATAGGGATGATCCATATCTATCCAGTATCCCATTTTGTGGGTAAGGTCTTCCCACATATCGGTATATTTCATCACATCTTTACGGCAGGCTTCATTGTATTCTTCTACCGAAACAGACTTTCCGATGTCTTCTTTTGTAATGCCAAGCGCCTTCTCCACACCAAGCTCAACAGGTAACCCATGAGTATCCCAGCCGGCTTTACGCTGAACAAAAAAGCCTTTCTGGGTTTTAAAACGACAAATAATATCCTTGATGGTGCGCGACATGACGTGATGAATGCCGGGCATTCCATTGGCGGAGGGTGGCCCTTCATAAAAGACGAAAGAAGGACTTTCTTCTCTGTTGGCAAGACTTTTCTCGAATGTCTTATTCGCTTCCCATTCTTTCAGTACCTCTTTATTTATTTCTGCGAGGTCTAACCCCTTATATTCGGGAAATTTTCTGTCCATTTATTATATCGTTTTGCTTCCGTTTTAAAAAGTTTACAAATATATCGCTTGACTGAAACAAAAGCAAATAGAAAAAACAGAAACAAAAACGCCGGCCGAAAAAACAAGAATTTCCGAACCGGCGTTTAAGAATTAAATCAATGAGGCTATTGCTAAATGTCTCTTTTTGCTAATCTGATTAACGATATATTATCTTAGAAAAAGAACTTCAAAACAAAAAGGAGCGCCAGGATATACATTACCCATGAAACATCTTTCGTTTTTCCTGACAGCAATTTCAATGCAACGTACGACAACATGCCGAACACAATTCCTTCAGCAATGCTATAAGCAAGCGGCATCATAATGATAGTGAGAAATGCAGGGATTGACTCGGTATAATCATCAAAATTGATTTTCAGAATGGGCGACATCATAAAAGAGCCTACCATGATAAGCGCAGGGGCAGTGGCTGCGGCCGGAACCATCAGAAACAGCGGAGACAAAAACAGGGCCAACAGGAACATTCCGGCAGTCGTCAGCGAGGTCAACCCGGTGCGTCCTCCTTCGGCAACGCCTGAAGCACTTTCGACATACGTGGTGACGGTTGATGTTCCGAGCAAAGAACCGACCGTTGTACCCACTGCATCGGCAAACAAGGCCTGTTTGGCTCTTGGCAGCGAGCCGTCCTCTCTGATCATATCCGCCTTTGATGCTACGCCGATCAGTGTCCCCACTGTATCAAACATATCCACGAAGAGGAAAGTGAATAACACAATCAGCATATCAATCGTAAATATGCTTGAGAATTCAAATTTAAAAGCAACGGGTTCGACCGATGGAGGGAGCGTCAGCCATGAACCTTCAGGCAGGTGGGTCACACCCAACGGAATACCGGCAATGGTTGCAGCAAAAATACCAATCAGCAAAGCGCCTCTTACTTTCAGGGCCAACAACACGCCAATCAGCACCAGCCCAAACAAGGTGATCCAGACCGTATGAGCACTCATATCGCCTAAAGTCACGAGGGTAGCATCGCTATTGACAATGAGACCGGTATTCTGCATGCCTATGAAAGCAATAAAAAGTCCGATCCCAACGGAAATGGCATGTTTCAGATTCATCGGGATGGCATTGACAATTACTTCCCTAATATTGAATGCGGTGAGCAAAAGAAAAATAATCCCCTCAAGAAAAACTGCCGTCAGGGCAAATTGCCAGCTGTATCCCATTCCAAGCACTACAGTGAAGGCAAAAAAAGCATTGAGTCCCATCCCGGGAGCAAGTGCAAAAGGTAAGCGTGCCCACAAAGCCATAACAAGAGTAGCGATGACTGCTGAAAGCGTTGTGGCAGAAAAAACGGCACTTTTATCCATGCCGGTGGCCGATAAGATATCGGGATTCACTGCCAGAATATAAGCCATCGTCATGAAGGTGGTAATACCGGCAATAATTTCCGTTCTTACGGTGGTGTTGTTCTCTTTAAGATTGAAAAACTTTTCCAACATATCAACCTGGTTTTAGAAATTCCATTTTACTGCTAAGGTAGGACAAACTTTAAATCCTTTATGTCCGGCAAAATTAGATGCCAACTCAACTTCACTTCCCAAAGAAAGGTGCTCACCGGCATTATACCATATTTGAGGCTCGGTCAGAAATACAAAGTCCGTTGTTTCACCATCAAACACATTTTCCTCTTTCCAGAAATCGGCAAACCCCATAAAAGTAAAATTCTTATTGGCAAAATGAACCGTCCAGACACCGGTTAATTGAAAAGAAGCATCTTCTTTATCGCGAATATATTTATACATTGCCTGAAGGGTTAAAATTCGACTGAAGTCGGGACTATTCCATGTATAATTACCCCCAACCAGCCAGGCATCATTGATCGGATATGCTCCATTAAAAGGTTCTTCCTTAAATTGGCCAAATCCGCCGTTATATTCTACATGAATTTCAAAAGGATTATCCCAGAATTTAAGTCCTCTGGAAATTTCCATATAGGCAAGAGATACCGATTCTCCAGCTTCTGAATCATAATCAAAGTCGACAAAGAAAAATGTACTTCCCCATTTATCGGGCTTAAACATTTCCAGGGTTGTTGTCATGTATCCCCTGTCTTCTCCCATATCGTAGTGAAGCTGAAGATTTTGGGAATAAGCAGTCAGGGCAATAAAGGCTACCAGAAAAACAGTAAAAATTCTTTTCATTTTCATCAGTATAAAATTAGTCTAAGTTATTGGTCTGATGGAACTCGCATGTAAGAGTTTTATACATGTTCTTTTGTGGAAAACTTTGCCATGCTCGTTTCATCCGTATAAAATAAGTCTAAGTTATTGGTCTGATGGAACTCGCATGTAAGAACTTATACATATTCTGATTGTGGCAATCTTTGCCATGCTCGTTTCATCTTAAATCTAATAATCTATTAATCTATTAATCTATTAAGGCAAACCTTCTCATGCTCATTTCACGGTTTAAAATTAAAAAATTGAAGCGCCTAAAATAGAGAAAATTTTTTAACCGACCGGAACTCATCCGTATAAAATTGGTCAAAGTTATTGGTCTGATAGAACTCGCATGCAAGAACTTATACATGTTCTTTTGTGGTAATCTTTGCCATGCTCGTTTCATCTTAAATCTTATATCTAAAAATCTAATAATCTAATAAGACAAACCTTCTCATGCTCGTTTCAAAAGCCTAAAATTCCGCAAAAAACATATAAATTGAGATGTATAAGTACAGTATTAGCTATTTTTATTATTCAGACTGTGGCAAAATCTGAGTTAAATAATAAATTCCCGATAAAGATGAAACAGAATCCACTCTATCCAAATTAAATTTACTAAAAACTTCCTTATGAGTATTTATTAGCATAGAAGCTCTTGAAACTGTAAAAGGCCGATCTACGCAATCAGTATAGACAGATTTCCCGGAAGCTAACGTTTTTCTTATGAACGACTCTATTCCTTCATTGTCCTCAAATGTTTCAATAAACAGAAGATTTTCGAAAACGGGTGAATCATTATAATATTCAACCATATTTCCGATGCGCGGACGAAGAAACAGAATGTAAACATCCTCATTGTTATTGCTATCCGAATTATCCAAAATGAATTCAGCAACCATTTTGTCTCCATTCACATCTTTTACAGACATTGGAATTAAGCCAAATGAAAGATTCCAAATTAACAGCCCTGCTACTAAATAAAATAATGCTTTATGTTCATCCGTATATAATTTACTTAAGTTATTGTTCGAATGGAACTCGCCTGATTGAGTTTTATACATGTTCTTGTGTGACAAACTTTTTGTCATGCTCGTTTCGTTCTTTATAATTCCTGACAAAATAATTGCAGTCAAAAATGGAAACATAACCATAAATTCTGCATTCCCATGAGAAATAAATGCAAACACAAGGTGGAGGATAAAAGCAATGACATGCGCGTAAACAAAGACTGACTTCAATCCCACAGAATACAATTTTAATCTTCTAAAAGCAAAAGTTGATTGAATGAAAGCAAAAATGCAGAACGCAAAAATGCAGATGGCTAACCAACTCTCTTTTAAAATATTGAACATATATCCATGAACCTGAATAAAGGTTCTGATAAAACTAACCGGAGTTAAAAGAAAATTCTTTGAATTAACAGAAAATTCTGCTACACCTGCATGGTAATCATAAAAAACAAACTGTAACAATCCGTCAAAAGAAAAAGGATTATTTTGATAAAATACAAAAACAAACAAATAGACAACCGGAACAATAATAGCAGGCAAGGAATAAACTAATAAAAGCCTTAACGACTTTGTCTTTAATATTAAAGCGATTAAAATCCCTAACCACCAAAAAACATGAATCTGATGAATCAATGCAGCAAATGCAGCGAAAAGACCAGCAAGAAACAGAAAAAATTTTTTATGGTTTGACAAATATTTAAGAAGCCATAGGCTACCTGATAATGAAAAACAAACAGGCAATATATATACTTCATTTTCAGTAGAAAAGCGCATGACTGCCCAGGAAGAACCAACCAAAAAAATCCATAATATTTGTTTTACAACATCTACGCCCCGTATGTTCAATATCTTTTCCAACAGAAACAATGAGACAGCTCCGGCCAAACCATTCATCACCTTTAGCACCAAAAGTGTATCTGCATCACTAAAAAAGTGAACAAACTTAACCCACAGAAACCCGATAAAGTTATAGAGTAAATGATGAGGAAGAAATAATTTTTCACCCTCTCTAATCATATAAGCAATGCCATATCCATCAATTGAACTGACTTTTACAGGTAAGAAACAATAAATGAGAAAAAAGAAAAGAGGAACCAATGAAGGAATAAAAGTGTATTTATTAATGGCTGAATTAAAATACCTATCGTTCATCTTTACTATTAAAGATATGTCCATAAAGTACCATTTGCTGTGTCACGATTACTGCCAAAATACTATTTAAAAAAGTAAACTCCGTATTTCGCCGCTTCAACAGCCTTGCAACCGGCACTTTCTGAACAGACACATGATTTGTTACAACATTTCCTGACTTTATAAAAGGGCACTAATTAAAGATATATCTCACCTCGCTT
>NZ_AEWI01000120.1 GCF_000191885.1 Anaerophaga thermohalophila DSM 12881 | reverse complement strand
GGGAAAATTTTTTTACTTTTACAATACGTAGGAGGCCGAAGGCTTACAATAAAAAAATGTTGAGTATTATAATTTGATTTCAATTCCACCATGGTACGATTGGAAGAACCAGTTAGTTATACTGTATTTGTTTGTCGGTTGATTTCAATTCCACCATGGTACGATTGGAAGCCAACCTACCAATGTAACCAGTACGACTAACAAGATTTCAATTCCACCATGGTACGATTGGAAGAGACAACCCGACTCATTTTTAACGTTGTCTATAAGATTTCAATTCCACCATGGTACGATTGGAAGAGCAGTACGAGGAAGGCAA
>NZ_AEWI01000121.1 GCF_000191885.1 Anaerophaga thermohalophila DSM 12881 | reverse complement strand
GACTGGAATACAGAATTTTATGATAGCAAGATGACAAGTTGGGTTAAAATACTGATCTTTTATATTCCCTGGAGCATTTGAATAGTCATTAAAAGCAGTACAGCAACTTATTTCTAAAACTGTAGTAATATCCCTATACAGTTTCGCCTCAAACTCGATATTTACTTTTCCTGTTTTAGAATATTGCGAAATACCGAATAGGCAAAAATAGACCATTGGACATATCCCTCTTCGTCTATTTCCTCAGAAAATATTGGGGTTATACTTAGTCTCTCTTTAATTTCCTGTGAAAAAAGAGTAAGTTTCTTTAAACATATGTGTGGATTCTTCTCATAAAAAACACAAGATGCGCTAATAATTTTACCAGAAGGCAGAATCTTACAATCTAATATAAACTTACTTTCTATTAATTGTTCTATTTCTTCCTTCGTGAAAATTTCATTTGCAATCTGCACAAGTTTTTCAACAGAATTAATCTGAAAATTTATAAGTTCAGGAACATCTTTGCTTTCTCTCAATGGTTTCGGCAATTTATCTTCATTTATATCCCTATAAATTATTTCTAATGTACCATCGTCAAAAAAACGGGTGCTTATTTGCAAAGTATCATTCAAAACAGGAAACTGACAGTAAGCAATACTCCCGATGAGAGAAACAAAAGCGATTATAAATATGATTCTTAATTTCATAACTATAGATTTTAATAACAACATCCTGAATTTGACAATATTGATTTTAATGCATCAGGACTGGAAAGATTTGATGCAAAAGGAGAACTATACGAAAGGGTATAAGTATCAAACAATTTAAGCCATTTCTGGTAATCGCTATTCGTCAGGCTCAATGGATCTTCCCTAAGTTGCATAATCCACTTTTGATAATCATCCCTAATATTTTGTGAGGCAGATGACTCCATATTAAAACCAATACAGCAACCAACATTTGAAATATCTGTATACAATTTCGCCTCAAACTCAATATTCACTTTCTCTACCCCTTTATATTGCCCATATCCTCCTTCATTTAAAATATCACTATCTGATATTTCAGAAGGAGGAAAATATTTAAACTATCGATATAGTACAATATACTGCCCAACGTAACCTTCTTCAACAACTTTCTCGGAAAAGCTTATAGTCAAAGTGATGTTTCTTTTAATTTGATTTGAATATTCAATCAGTTTTTTCAATTCGATTCCCGGATCTCCTCCTACAAACAGAAATGAAGCACTTTTGACTTTACCACTTGAAGACACCACAAGTGAAGCAGTAAAACGATACTTCGCCAGAAGAGCTAGCTCTTCAGAAGTGAAAATTTCATTACGAATCTGGATTAGCTTTTCCTTGGTATTTATACTTTCCACATTAAATTCTACAAGAAATTTTCCAGCTTTGGCTTTTGGTGAAGGAAAAATAGTTTCCGGATAATAATCACTATACACAATAATAGAATCATTTGAATTCATAGTTAATCCACGGTATTCTCTAATTAACGTGTCGGATAAAATTTCAATTTCTGTCTGACTAAATACTGAACTTCCTATGAAAAGAAGAAAAATTATGGATATAAGAATTGGCCGTTTCATAACTACTAACTTAAAAACATGGTGATGAATCAATAATTGAATACAATGCTTCCGGAGCGCTTAATTCTGAATGAATGGGTGAGCTATATTCTGAATGGTATTGGTTAAAACGTTTCAACCATGACAGATATGTTTGAGAAGTCAGTTCATTTGCATTCTTTGCAATTGACATAACCCATGAAAAATAATCATCTCTAACTTTTTTAGGAATATTTAAATCATAAAAAGCGGTACAGCAACTTATTTCTAAAACCGTATTAATATCCTGATACAACTTGGCCTCAAACTCAATATTCACCCTCCCCGAATCAGCATATTGGGCAGTACCGCCGTCGTAGAAATAATCTTGATAAGCATGAAAAAACTCTTCTTTCAGTTTTACGGATGTGATGGCATCATTATCCCTGAATTTAAAGGTTTTGGTTGAGGGATAATATCCGGCAGAATAAGGAAGTGAACTATCCATCTCAAAATTAAACTTTTGATTGTTGGCAACCAACTCGTTGTAAATATACTCATCAGAACAAACTCCTGTCAACTCTTTTAAAGCCTGTTCCAAAAATTTACTCTGAACTGAATCAAGAAGATTGTCTTTTACTAACTTGTCGATCAGGGCTTCACTTCGAAATAAAACCCTGACGATAAAGCTACCGAATTTTTACTCATTATTAGTTATCTGGAGGGTTTAACTCTCTACTCATTAATTCACTTGCCAAATTGATAGAAGATACTACATAACCTTCAGTGACAATGGGATTATAAAACTCTGTCTCATGGGTAAATTCCGCTTTAATTACACGGGATAATCCAATAAATTTATCCAAACATATTTCCGGGGCTTTGTTTCGAAAATAAAAAGAAACACTTACTATTTCTCCTGAAGACAACGCAATAAAGCGAATAATACACTTGCTGTATATCAAGTCAAGAATCTCTTCTTTAGAAAAAGTATGCTTAACAAGCTGAATCAGGTTTTCATAGGAATTTAGTCCGTACTCAGCAACCTCTGGTTTATTCCCATTTTGGTCTTTTGGGCTGGGTAGATCATGCAGGTCACCTGTAAAATCCAAATATGAAATGATTGTATCCCCGGAAAATTCATCATAATAGGAATCTTTTATCAATGAATCCTCAATTACCTGTAACTGTCCAAGCAAAGCATTCGAAAATACCAACAAACCTAGTATAAAAAGAATTTTTGTTTTCATTGCATCATTTTTTTTAAAAAACATCCGGAATTAGAAAGAACAGAAATTAACGCATCAGGATATGATAAATTTGAACTTAAAGGTGAGCTATAGGCAGTAGAATATTGGTTAAATAAATTAATCCAATAATTATAATCCTTCGAAGAAAGATTTGAAGGATTACTTCTAATTAAGTTCACCCATTCCATGTAATTTAATATTAAATTATAGGGAACTTTTGATTGATCAAAAGCAAGGCAGCAGTTTGCCTTTCCAATATCTTGATACAATTTCGCCTCAAACTCAATATTCACTTTCCCTGTATTTGCATACTGCGAAATACCTCCCGAATAAAAGGCATCCTGAAAAGCATGAAAAAATTCCTCTTTCAGTTTTCCGGATATGATGGCATCATTATCCCTGAATTT
>NZ_AEWI01000122.1 GCF_000191885.1 Anaerophaga thermohalophila DSM 12881 | reverse complement strand
TCGTAAAGGCGTAAGAGCGAAAGCTTAGACTGATACGCTCCCTACCAAACATGGTAAGCTGTCAGGTTATGAGCGTTTAACGCAGGTAAGCCTTCGGCCTCGCACATATTGCAATCTCCGTGCTAACGGCCTTACTTTGATGGCAAAAAATGAGGATGACCTTATCAATATTCAAGAAACTATTCCGGGAATTGCATTATACAATAGCAACTATGATCCGGACCTGGCTGACCTTTTACCTCACAATTGGAAAAAATCCAACCATTGCCGGAATTTTCCGGAAAGCTCCAACTAATTCCAAAAGATTCCAGTAGTACTTAGAAAGATTCAACTCCAAGGCCGGTATTTCCGGCTTGGGAAATTTTTTTTTACTTTTACAATACGTGGGAGGCCTATGGCTTACGATTTAACCGTATCTGGCAATGCGTTTTAGTCGTTCGGGTTCGAGTATTTCAATCTCTTTCCCATTGATACGTATGAGTTTGTCTTTTCGAAATTCACTGAGTCCCCGGATAGCATTCTCTGTGCTGATACCTGCATACTCAGCAATTTCCTTTCGTGTTACAGGCAGTTCAAACACCTTGGATGAAAATATATCTGTCGAAAACATGTGCAATACCATTGCCAGCTTTCCCTTGAGATTCAAGCGTTTCAACTCCAGGCTTTCATGCAGGATTTTATCCGTTGTCAAGCTGAGCTTCTTCATCAGGTCAATGGTAAAAGCCGGATTCGTAGTAGCAAAGCTTTTTATTAAATCCATTTCAATAACACATACATTAGACGGCACAAGAGCAGATACACTGTACTGATATTCATCGGTAGAAAATGCGCTTAAAATGCTTATGAAATCCAGCGGACGTGCAAAACTTACAATCTGATCTGTTCCGATTTCATTGTCCAGATACAATTTAACAAGACCATCTTTGAGGTACATGAATTTCTCAATTTTTTCGCCCTTACCAATAATGTTTTCTGAGGCATCATAATGATATTCCTTTCGCATGTTGCAGATATCTATTATTTCATCTTGAGACAGATGATTGAAAAAGACATCCCTCAACTTGCAGTTCTCACATTGACAGTTTGTGTTTTTTACCAGCTCAGCCATATGATATTTATTATTTTATGATATGTGTCATAGCATAAACATCAACTATCGTGAATAGTTTACTGTATTTTTATTAACAAACAAGATAACAAAAATATTAAAGATTATGAAGAGAATACTTATACTAGGCGGTGGAACAGCCGGCACCATCATGGCAAATAAGTTGCGAAAAGCATTATCATCGGATGAATGGAAAATTACAATCCTTGATAAGGACCGTACTCATTATTATCAGCCCGGATTTTTATTCATTCCGTTTGGAATATACAAACCGGATGATGTGATCAAATCCAAAAGTCAGTTCATTCCGGCAGGTGTGGAAATGATTTATGATGAGGCCGAAAAGGTTAATCCGGATGATAATTCGGTGCTGATGAAAAATGGTCAGACGCTTAATTACGACTATCTGATCGTGGCCACCGGAACAGAACTCAGGCCGGAAGAAACGCCCGGGCTGAAAGGGGAATTGTACTACAAGGATATTTTTGATTTTTACAGCATCGAGGGTGCCATGGCACTCAACAAGAAGTTACGTACTTGGGAAGGTGGTAAACTGGTTGTTGCTATCCCGGAATTGCCATATAAATGCCCCGTAGCACCACTTGAATTTGTTTTTCTTGCTGAAGCCTATTTTACAGAAAAGGGCATTCGTGACAAGGTGGACCTCACCTATGTCACATTGATGTCAGGCGCCTTTACCAGACCAATAGCATCCAAAATGCTGGGTGAACTGCTGGAGGAGAAAAACATTAATGTGGTGACGGATTTTTACACCGAACGTGTGGACGATGAAAAGAAACAATTGGTTTCCTACGATGAGCGTACAGTGGATTTCGATATCCTCACCATTGTGCCGGTGAATAAGGGAAGCAAAATCATTGAAAATAGCAAGATGGGCGATGACATGGGTTTTGTCCCAACTGACAAACACACGCTCAAATCTGAAAAGTGGGATAATATTTTTGTGCTCGGCGACGCAGCCAATCTTCCTACATCAAAAGCAGGTTCGGTAGCACATTTTGCATCTGATATTCTTTTTGAGAACCTCATAAACGATATCGAAGGCAGGCCTATGACAGCAAAATTTGACGGGCATGCCAACTGCTACATTGAAACCGGGTATGGCAAAGGTGCACTGATTGATTTCAATTATGATACAGAACCGCTGCCGGGTACATTTCCGTTGCCGGGGATTGGCCCCTTTGGCTTACTGAAAAACAC
This sequence comes from Anaerophaga thermohalophila DSM 12881, assembly GCF_000191885.1. GTDB lineage: Bacteria > Bacteroidota > Bacteroidia > Bacteroidales > Marinilabiliaceae > Anaerophaga > Anaerophaga thermohalophila. The sequence goes on along the minus strand of NZ_AEWI01000122.1, from coordinate 29,850 downwards.
AAAGATCAACCACTACGGCAAGGTAATGTTTCGCTGGATGTATTGGCATATTCTACTTAAAGGAAAAGAGCTACCTGTAGAGCCACTAATGACCATGGCAGGGAAAAAGGTAATCAACTCTGAAAATACCCAACAGTAAAATACGTAGCTATGAATGACTCAATGCAAACACAAATAAACGAACTGAACAACAAGATGGACGAAGTTCTGAGTTACATCAGTGAAAAAAAATTACGCAGCATGGCTACCGATGACCTGATGAGCGATTTGTCGATTGTAGGTAAGGACATGTATGACACCGCTGTTGATGAACTAGATAAACAGCTTGTAGAAATTGACCCTGATGAGGTTAAAAGCCTGGTAATCAAGTTACTTCGCAATATCGACACCTTTACCCAACTGATGGATGCCATGGAAAGCATTACTGATTTGCTTCAGGATGCCTCCCCACTTGCAACCGAGGCTATCATTGATTTCTCAAAATACCTTCAGAAACTCAATGAACGGGGATTGTTTGAAATTTCAGTAGCGCTGCTGCAAAGCTTCACCAAAATATTGGAAAAAACCGACCCCGAAAGCCTACGCAAGATCGGGGAAAATGGTGATTTGCTGGTTTCAATCGGTAAAAAAATCACCGACAGGAAAATGCTGGAACAAACAGACAAGATGCTCTCTGCTTTGGCAGAAACCAGTAAGCAGGATATAAAGCCGGCATCACCAATAAAACTCTTGTTCGGTTCGAACAAAAAAGAAATGAAGAAAGCAACAGGCTTCCTGTTGCAATTTATGAATAATATGAATCAAAAAAGATAACAGATTATGGAAAAAACAATTGCAGGAAAAAACATCGAAGTAACTGAAGAAGGATACCTCAAAAACATGGCCGACTGGTCCGAAGATGTTGCCAGAGAACTAGCCAAAGAAGAAAACATTGAATTAACCGATGAGCACATGGCTGTCATCAAATACCTGAGGGAAAAGCATGAAGCCGGAGAGCAACTCACCATCCGAAAAATTAAAAATTCCGGGATTGTGGATATTAAAGGCTTTTATAAACTTTTCCCGGGCGGCCCGCTGAAAAAAGCATCGAAATTGGCCGGTATTCCTAAACCGACATCATGTGTTTAATCTTAAAAATATTCAGTTATGAACTCAAAAGATAATGCACTAAAAAAAGTCAGCATCATTTGTGCAAAAGGAAACCTGGAAGATGTGTATGCTTCGCTGGTATTGGCCAATGGTGCTTTGATGGAAGGCATGGAGGCCAAACTCTTTTTTACTTTTTTCGGCCTTGATGCTATCACCAAGAAACGAATGAATAAACTGCATACAGCAACCGTAGGCAATCCTGCCATGCGCATGCCGGGCGGGCTCTCTTTTCCAACTCTGCTGGGCATATTGCCCGGTGTGGAAGCGGGTGTATCTTCCATGATGCGCAACCAAATGGAGAAGATTGACATCCCGCCTGTGGGCGAATTCCTGGAAATGTTTACCGCAGGCGGCGGTGAAGTGTTCGCTTGTAAACTCGCTATGGACATGTTTAAACTGACAAAAGAAGACCTATGGGAAGATGTTTCAGGGGTGCTTACGGTTGGTGAATTTTACGAAAGGAGTGGCGGTGAAAACTCCCAGATCATTTTTACCTGATGTCTATCTATCTGCTGATGTTAATCGACATCAATCTTGATGTTTTTGTTCAGGTGCTAAGAAGTTAAGTTCAAAATATACATGTCGGGCACTATGTCTTTGATATTAAGTGTAATGCGTGTTTTGCGTCCGTGATATTCTCACGTTTTGCAACAAATTGCGTCGTTACTATATTCTACTCCCCTTATGTCAGGTCACTAATTTAGGACAGTTCCATACATAAACTGTCCTTTTTTAATATCAATATTTCCTTAAATTTGCACTCCAAACATTTTACCTCGTTTTATTAAACACGGTAAAGGAATACCAAAAAATAAATGGTTCAAATTGATGACAAGATTATCAGCCTCGACATTTTTGAAAAGCATTTTGTATGCGATTTATCAAAGTGTTTAGGTAGTTGCTGTGTAGAAGGTGAATCGGGAGCACCACTGAAAGATGAAGAAACAGCAATTCTTGAAGATATCTATCCGAAAATCAAACATCTGCTTTCCCCCGAAGCGGTTGAAATAATTGAAAGAAGCGGCACCTGGGAGATCGATGCCGACGGTGACAAGGTAACTCCCATTATTCACGGGCGGGAATGTGTTTATACTTATTTTGACAGCAACGGAATTTGCAGATGTGCCTTTGAAAAGGCTTATGAGGAAGGACTTATAAACTTCAAAAAGCCAATATCATGTCATCTTTATCCCATTCGTGTGGATAAATATTCAGGTTATGAAGCGTTGAATTATCATTCGTGGCCGGTTTGTGATCCTGCCCGCGAGTTGGGGAAAAAGATGGGACTTCCCGTTTTCCGTTTTCTGAAAGAGTCGATTATCCGGAAATATGGTGAAAAGTTTTATGAAGAGATGGAAGAGGTGGCTATCCATCTTGAAAAACAAAAATCAAAATCAGTGGGGGACACGGAATAATTTAATATATAGCATGAGTGCGGAATAAAAAGCATATTTTTGTCAAAATCAAGGCGTTTTAAATTTTTGTACCGGAGTTAACTCATTGTTAATGAGGATTCAAAAATTTAAAACAACACTGAGTTTGGCAACAAAGATGCTTTTTAGACCGGGCTCATAGCATTAATCAATAATTCATGGGACGCGCATTTGAATACCGTAAGGCCAGAAAACTCAAACGTTGGGGAAATATGGCCAAAACTTTTACAAAAATTGGACGTGAAATTTCTATTGCCGTTAGAAACGGTGGCCCTGATCCCGCCGGGAATCCTCGTCTCAGGATGCTGATTCAGAATGCCAAGACGGCCAATATGCCCAAGGAAAATGTGGAAAGGGCAATAAAGAAAGCTACAGGGAAAGACCCGTCCGATTATAAGACTGTAGTTTATGAAGGCTACGCGCCACATGGCATTGCTGTTTTGGTTGAGACAGCAACAGATAATCCTACGCGCACAGTGGCCAACGTTCGCAGCTATTTCAACAAGGCCGGCGGCGCACTTGGCACGTCAGGGAGTGTCGATTATATGTTTGAGCACAAGTGTGTCTTCAAAGTAAAAATGAAAGAAAAACCTGATCTGGAAGAACTTGAGCTGGAACTTATAGATATAGGGGGACAGGAGGTCTTTGTTGAGGATGACCTTATTATAATATATGGTGATTTTGAAGCGTTCGGGCCTATCCAGAAATATCTGGAAGAAAACGGTTATGAAATCGAAAATGCCGATTTTGAAAGAATCCCGCAAAACACACGAAAACTTTCAGCCGAACAGGCTGAAGATATCGAAAAACTGCTTGTCAGGTTTGAAGAAGACGATGATGTGACAAATGTCTTCCATAATATGGCCTGAAAAATATAACTGATACCTGTTATTACATGCAAAAATGCCTCAAGGTGTTCTTTGCATAAAGGCCTTTTTATATGAATTGTTTATTTTGAAATAAAAGATCGTTTCATTTTTATCAGTATTCAAAAAAGCTGGATCGAATTGTTATAATCTTTGTTCTTCCAGTTTAATGAGTTGACATCTCTCATAGCGTTTGCCGGTAAAATTTCCTTACTTTACCTGCTTTATTTATGAATTTTCTATTACAATGCTAAAATGTCGGCAGAATATGAGCATCCTCATCAAATTTAATCTGAAAATAGTTCACTGTTTCCTGCTTTAAATTTGTCTGCAGTTGCTTGTATTATTTGATATTTGAGCATTTCATGACGAAAATATATAATTCAATCATGCGAGTTCCATTCGACCAACAACTTAGACTAATTTTATACGGATGAAATTGTTAGGATTGTTAAGATTGTTAAATTGTTAGCTAATGTAATAAAACTTATAACATGCTAACAACTAATACATTAACAATATTAACAACTTTAACAATTCTAACAGCCGTAACAATTTATTAAATGTAAGATGAAACGAGCATGGCAAAGATTGTTTTAATAGATTTTTAGATTTAAAATGGTAAGATGTAAGATAAAACGGGCCTGACAAGGCATACCACAACAAGAATATTTATAAAGTCTTGCATGCGAGTTCCATTCGACCTTAATAAAATTATATACTGATGAATAAAGCAGACAGGTTTTAAATTGATAATTGTGTCATTTTCCGCAAAATAAAAGTTAACGATATGCAAGACATTAAACAATACATTGAAGAAAACAAGGAGCGTTTTCTGGAAGAACTTTTTGAATTAATTCGGATACCTTCGATTAGTAGTGAGTCGGCCCACAGAGAGGATATGCGTCGTGCCTCTGAAAAATGGAAGGAGCTTCTTTTAAAGGCTGGCGTTGATAAAGCAGAAGTCATGGAAACAAAAGGGCATCCCGTGGTTTTTGCAGAGAAGCAGGTTGATGAGAATGCGCCTACTGTTTTGGTTTACGGACATACCGATGTAATGCCCGTTGACCCGTTGGAACTCTGGAATACCGATCCTTTTGAGCCGGTAATTAAAGATGGAAAAATCTGGGCAAGGGGTGCTGACGATGACAAGGGACAATCCTTTATGCACCTTAAAGCTTTTGAATATTTGGTCAATACCAATCAGCTCCATTGCAATGTTAAATTTCTTATAGAAGGAGAAGAGGAAATTGGTTCTGCACATTTACCGGAATTTTGTGAAAACCATAAAGGCCTTCTGAAGGGAGACGTTATTTTGGTTTCTGACACCACCATGCTCGAACCCGATGTTCCTTCAATAACAACCGGTTTAAGGGGCCTGGCGTACTGGCAGGTTGATATAACGGGGCCTAACCGTGACCTGCACTCCGGAATGTTTGGCGGAGCTGTCGCAAATCCGGCCAACGTACTTTCGAAGATGATTGGCAGTCTGATTGACGATAAGGGTCATATAACTATTCCCGGGTTTTATGACGATGTACTGGAGGTAAGTGATGAGGAACGTGAGTTGATGGACAGAGCACCTTTCGATGAGGCAGCCTATAAAAAAGCCATTGGCGTGGAAGCACTACAAGGGGAAGAAGGATATACTACCCAGGAAAGAACCGGAATTCGGCCTTCTTTCGATGTGTGTGGGATATGGGGCGGCTACACAGGCGAAGGAGCAAAAACTGTGCTGCCTTCCACGGCACATGCAAAACTGTCGGCACGCCTGGTCCCAAATCAGGATCACAAAAAAATTGCAGAACAATTCAAGGAATATTTTAAAGCTATTGCACCCGATTCTGTGAAAGTGGAAGTTTCTGTGCTTCATGGCGGGCAAGCTTATGTTTGTCCGATAGATATGCCTGCTTACCGTGCGGCCGAGAAAGCATACCTGCAAACTTATGGAAAACGTCCCGTTCCGGTTCGGAGCGGCGGGTCTATTCCAATTATTTCAGCTTTTGAACAGATTTTAGGGATGAAATCTGTTTTGATGGGATTCGGTTTAAGCAGTGATGCCATACACAGTCCTAACGAAAATTATCCCCTGGAGCAATTTTTTAAAGGAATAGAGACAATTCCTTATTTCTACAAGTATTTTTCAGAATAGGTTGTTGAGTTTCTCAGAAAAGTAAACGTAATCATTCCCCTCGATTTCGATCGAGGGTTTTTTTTTGCCTCTCGTCTGCGGAGAGTTAGATTAATACTGAATAGTTGAAACGAGCATGGCAAAGTTTGCCACAATCAGAATATGTATAAGTTCTTGCATGCGAGTTCCATCCGACCTTAATAAATAAATTATATACGGATGAAATGAGCATGACAATGATTGTCACAAAAGAACATGTATAAAACTCTTGCATGCGAGTTCCATCAGGCCAATGACTTAGACTTATTTTATACTGATGAAAGTATATGACGGCCACTATATACCTTCATAATACACAATTCATCACTAAAAAAATGCTTTATAATTTAAAATACCCTCATAAAAACATGGTTTCATCAAAAAAATGCCCAATTTTTCAAAAAATACCCCTTAAAAAATAGGAGTAATGTATAAAATTAATATATTTGCCAGAGTTAACTCGAAAAAATATCGTTATGGCAAAATTAAGATTTACTGCATTGGAAGAGCTCCTGAACAGAGATACCAAAAAAGTGGAGGGAACAAGAATTCCTACTTCCGATTATTTTGGTGAATTGGTTTTCGACCGTCCCAAAATGAAAAAATACCTTTCAAAAGATGCCTTTGAACACGTTATTGAAGCCGTGGAAAAAGGAACACGTATCGATCGCCGTATGGCCGATCAGATTGCACTTGGCATGAAGGCATGGGCGATGGAAAATGGTGCGACACATTATACGCACTGGTTTCATCCGCTTACCGACGGTACTGCCGAAAAGCATGATGCCTTTTTAACCTTTGGTGAATTCGGGTCCATGGTTGAAAGCTTTTCCGGTTCATTGCTGGTGCAGCAGGAGCCTGATGCTTCGAGCTTTCCCTCCGGTGGAATCCGAAATACTTTTGAAGCGCGGGGATATACTGCATGGGATGTTTCCTCTCCGGCGTTTATTGTGGGAAGCACTTTATGTATACCAACGATTTTTGTTTCGTACACAGGTCATGCCCTTGACTATAAATTTCCTTTACTTAAGGCGCTTCAGGCTGTTGATAAAGCTGCAGTAGAGGTTTGTCAGTACTTTGATAAGAATGTGACCAGGGTTATCAGTAACCTTGGCTGGGAGCAGGAATATTTTTTGGTTGATGAAGCTTTGTTCCAGTCGAGACCCGACCTGGTGCTCACCGGCAGAACACTTATGGGACACTCCTCAGCAAAGGATCAGCAGCTCGACGACCACTATTTCAGCTCCATTCCCGAAAGAGTGATTGCATTTATGGAAGATTTTGAGATTGAAGCCTATCGTCTCGGCATTCCGGTAAAAACGCGCCATAATGAGGTAGCGCCTAATCAGTATGAGGTAGCGCCGATTTTCGAGGAGACCAACCTGGCCAATGACCATAATCAGCTGGTTATGGATGTGATGAAACGGGTTGCCCGCAAGCATAAGTTCCATGTGCTTTTCCACGAGAAACCGTTTAAGGGAATTAACGGATCAGGGAAACACAATAACTGGTCATTGAGTACCAACACAGGGGTGAATCTGTTGTCACCCGGCAGAAATCCGAAATCCAATTTACAGTTCCTGACTTTCCTTGTTAATGTCCTTAAGGCAGTTTATGATAACCAGGATATTTTGCTCGGAAGCATTATGTCGGCCGGAAACTCACACCGGCTGGGTGCTAACGAGGCACCACCGTCAATTATTTCGGTTTTCCTCGGCAGCCAGATATCAGCTATGCTTGACGAGTTGGAAACCAGAGTTCCTGATAAAAAGATGACACCGGACGAAAAAACGGCACTCAAACTCGATATTGGCAAGATTCCCGAGATTTTACTCGATAATACCGACCGTAACCGCACCTCGCCTTTCGCGTTTACAGGAAACCGTTTTGAATTCAGAGCGGTCGGATCGTCTGCCAATTGTGCCTCAGCAATGATCGCGCTCAATACCGCTGTGGCTAACCAGCTCAAGGTATTCAAAACAGAAGTGGATGCCCTGATCGATAAAGGGTTGAAAAAGGACGAGGCCATTTTTCAGGTTATCAAGGAATACATTACCTACTCTAAAAATATTCACTTCGATGGTGATGGATACAGCGAAGAGTGGGTAAAAGAGGCTGCTAAACGCGGCCTGGTAAATGTATCAAATGTGCCCGAAGCCTTAAAAGCCTATTTGTCAGATAAGGCTAAAAAGCTTTTTTCTGAAAATGGTGTCTTTACCGAAGTTGAACTGGAAGCCCGTACCGAAGTTGAACTGGAAAAATATACCAAAAAAATCCAGATTGAAGCCCGGGTTCTGGGCGATTTGGCATTGAACCATATTGTGCCTACTGCTGTTCGGTACATGAACACGCTGATTGAGAATGTTCAGGGGCTGAAGGATATATTTGGAAAAGAGTCGGATTATCAGGAACTGGTTTCCGATCGTCTTGATCTGATCAAGCAAATATCAAACCATATTCAGTATATCAAAAACAAAACCAATGATATGGTGGAAGCACGGAAAGTTGCCAATAAAATAGATGATATGGAGAAAAAGGCTGAAATGTACGATCAGAAAGTACGTCCCTATCTCGATGATATACGTTACCATATCGACAAGCTGGAATTATCGGTTGATAACGGTATCTGGCCATTGCCTAAATACAGAGAGCTTTTGTTTGCCCGTTAATGAACGGGAAGAGGTTTTGACTCGGGAGTGTCCCCGGATTTTCCGGTGGACACTTTCCCTTTTTATAAGAATTTGTACACTCCCATATTATCAAGGAAAATATTTGTTTCTTTTTTTCGTTACTCTCTATGTTAATGGTAACTTTGATGCGGCCTGCCATCTTAATGATGTAAAAAACCGATTTTGTAATTAGAGCCCGTCTGTAAAGTCGGGAAAGGTTGTAACAAATTATGGCATTGAGACACATTTTTCAGTTATTAACCGGAACAAATATATGCCCTTCAGATTAACACAAATTTTTTCTCTGCTTTTTTTTGTAATTGCTGTTCTTATCCTGACGGCTGGTTGCAGTGCCGAAGCTAAACTTGCATCCGGCGTTAAACTATACGAAACAGGTGAATATAGTCGTGCCGTTGAAAGGTTTCGGAAGATGGATTTTGACAACAGGTACTACCGCAGTCAGGCTTCTTACTATCTGGCTATGTCCTATTACAGGATAGGACAGGCACAAAGAGCATCTGCCTATTTTCAGCGAGCCTTACGTTATGGTTTTTCAAAGCCTGAGACCTATTTTTTTCTGGGACAAAGTCTGCGAATGCGGAAAGAGTATGAAGAAGCTGTTTCCGCCTATGAAGAATATCTTAAACACGATGTAGGAAACAGAGCTGCACTAAATGGTATCACTTCCTGTAAAATGGCAATGAGTAATCCTAAACCTTCCCGTCATGTACTGGATGTTAATTTTCATCTCCGGTCATCAGAAAGTGATTATTCTCCGACTTTCTCAGGAAATGATTATTCTACGGTTTACTTTTCGTCAATGCGGGGAGGCGACAAAAAAAAGAACATTAACCGGATAACAGGACAGGGGAGTTCTGTGATTTACAGTGCCATTCAGGATGGAAGAGGTGGCTGGGAAAAACCCGTTCCTTTTATCGGTGATGAGGAGATTGCAACTGACGATGGAACACCCTCTTTTTCTGGCGACGGGAAAGAAATGTATTTTACCCGCTGTACTTATTCCGATGAAGGGCCTTCAGGTGCTTCAATTATGGTTATGAAAAAGTCGGGTGGCCGTTGGGGACAACCCGAAAAGTTACCGATGGGACCGGATAGCCTTGTTTATGCGCATCCCGCCATTTCACCAGACGGACAAACCCTTTATTTCGTTTCTGACCAGCCCGGTGGGTTTGGAGGTAAAGATATCTGGAAGGTAACACGAAATTCCGGAAATGAATGGGGGATGCCGGTAAATCTGGGCGCTGAGATTAATACTCCTGCCGATGAAATGTTCCCTTATGTAAGAGAAGACGGGCGTTTATATTTCTCATCCGACGGACTTGTCGGCTTTGGAGGCCTCGATATTTTTGAAGCTGAATGGAATGAGGAATCTGAAGAATGGAGCGTGAAAAATCTTGGATTACCGCTTAATTCCGAGGCTCACGATTTTGGAATTGCTTTTCGGGGCACTCGCGAAGCAGGTTTTTTGTCTTCATCTCGTGGAAGTTATCGTGGGGTTGACCAGATTTTTGAGTTTGAGTTGCCCTTGATAGAAGCTGTGCTGAAAGGACGAGTTGTTGATGAGAAGGGCCGTCCTGTTAAGAATGCCGGTATTCATGTAGTCGGGAATAACGGGGTGAACCGTAGAACGAATACTTCTGAAGATGGCCGGTTTACTTTTGTTTTGGATCCCGAAGCCGAGTATATTGTCATGATTATGGCAGACGGATATTACAATAACAAGATCACCTTATCAACCATCGGAATGGAGGAAAGCGATGAATATGAAGAAACTGTTACGCTGAAAAAAGCAGAGTCGACAGCTGAGTAATTTTCTCCCCCAAAAACTTTATGTATTTTTGTGCTCTGAATTCTTATTCCAAAAACATACCATTCGTGCAAAAAGATTTAAGATATAATCAGCGTGGCGTTTCTGCATCGAAAGAGGATGTGCACAGAGCAATTGAGAAGGTGGACAAGGGTATTTTCCCGAAAGCCTTTTGTAAAATTGTACCCGATTATCTGAGTGGAGACCCCGAATGGTGCAATATTATGCATGCCGATGGGGCAGGAACAAAATCCTCGCTGGCATATCTTTACTGGCGCGAAACGGGTGACTTGTCGGTTTGGAAGGGAATTGCCCAGGATGCTTTGGTGATGAATCTTGACGATCTGCTGTGTGTCGGAGCTACCGATAATATTCTTCTTTCTTCTACCATTGGAAGAAACAAAAACAAGATACCCGGCGAGGTTATTTCGGCAATTATAAACGGTACCGAAGAACTATTGGAAAGTCTTCGTCAACTGGGCATTTCTGTGTACAGCACAGGAGGGGAAACGGCCGATGCAGGCGATTTGGTTCGTACCATCATCGTAGATTCAACCGTAACAGCCCGCATGAAACGAAGTGATGTTATCTCCAATCATCTGATACAACCCGGCGATGTCATTGTGGGTTTGTCATCAACAGGACAGGCTGCTTACGAGGATTTTTACAATGCAGGAATGGGCAGTAACGGTCTTACTTCTGCACGCCACGACATATTTGCCCATTATCTTGCTGACAAATATCCCGAGAGTTTTGATCCCTCTGTTCCGGAAGAATTAGTATATCAGGGCAAATTTAAACTGACCGATACCATTGAAGAACTTGGAATAGACGCCGGGAAAATGGTTCTGTCGCCTACCCGCACTTATGCTCCCGTGGTGAAGCAGGTGTTGAAGAAACTACGACCCCACATTCACGGAATGGTACATTGTTCGGGAGGTGGGCAAACCAAGGTGATGAATTTTGTTGAGAACATGCATGTGGTAAAAGATAATTTGTTTCCGGTTCCGGATTTATTCCGGATTATTCAGGAAACATCACAAACCCCATGGCAGGAAATGTATAAGGTTTTCAACATGGGGCACCGATTCGAGTTTTATGTGAACCACTCCAAGGCCCAAAATATCATTGATATTGCCGGCGATTTTGATATTGATGCTAAAGTAGTGGGATATTGTGAACCTTCAGCCGGGGGTAATAAACTCACAATTAAAGGAGAAAAAGGGACCTGGTATTATTAGCTGCATTGGTAGGTATATACCTGTTTCAGAACTGAATGTATGCGTCTGCTGCGTCTTTTCTGTTTGCAGGTTTTTTTATGTTTGTAAACAAGTGGTGTTGAATAATACTTAAATTATTAATAATAAATTACTTACATTGCATAGTTTCATTTAAGGAGCAAGGTTTTCATCCGTATAAAATTTATTTATGAGCGCAGTATAAAAAGCATATTTTTGTCAAAATCCAGGCGTTTTAAATTTTTGTATCGGAGTTAACTTGTTGTTAATGAAGATGCAAAAATTTAAAACAACAACGAGTTTGGCAACAAAGATGCTTTTTAGACTGAGCTCAACAATGGAAAATAAATTTGAAACAGACTGCTGACTTTTTCAGCAGCCTCTAATTAGTTACGTATAAGTAAGGTAACTTAAGTCAGATAAAAAATTATGGCACAAGATAATTCATTACTTGAAAAACTGGAAGCGCTCAGGTTGCGTTTCGAAGAGGTGGGACAAATGATAACCGATCCTGCTGTGATTGCCGATCAGAAGAGATATGTGAAGCTCAACAAAGAGTACCGTGAACTGGAAGAAATTGTCGAAATGGGCAAACAATATAAAAACCTGGTCGACAATATCGATTCTTCACGAAAAATGCTGAAGGAGGAAGACGATGAAGAAATGAGAGCACTCGCCCGTGAAGAACTTGCTGAACTGGAAGAGAAAAAGCCGGAGATGGAAGAAAAAATTAAAATGCTTTTGCTGCCTGGTGATCCTGAAGATTCAAAAAATGCCGTGATGGAAATCAGAGCCGGTACCGGTGGTGATGAAGCCAGTATTTTTGCCGGCGATTTGTTCCGGATGTACACCAAGTTCTTCGAAAAGAAAGGCTGGAAGTACGAGGTGACCCATTATTCCGAAGGCACTGCCGGTGGATATAAGGAAGTGGTGATGAAGGTATCCGGTAATGGTGTGTATGGAATACTGAAGTATGAATCCGGCGTTCACAGGGTACAGCGTGTGCCACAAACCGAAACTCAGGGACGTGTGCATACTTCTGCGGCCTCTGTGGCTGTTCTGCCCGAAGCCGAAGAGTTTGATATTGATTTGAAACAGGAGGATATTCGTAAAGATACCTATTGTTCTTCCGGCCCCGGCGGACAGTCTGTCAACACTACTTATTCAGCAATTCGCCTCACGCACATTCCTACCGGAATTGTAGTAACCTGCCAGGATCAGAAATCGCAGCTAAAAAATCTCGATAAAGCCATGGCCGAACTCAGAACCCGTATCTATAACCTTGAATATCAGAAATACCTTGATGAAATTGCTTCAAAGAGAAAAACCATGGTTTCCACCGGTGACAGATCGGCCAAAATACGCACCTATAATTACCCGCAGGGACGTGTTACCGATCACAGAATCAACTATACCATATATAACCTGCCGGCTGTAATGGACGGCGACATTGGCGGAATTATTGATAAACTTCAGATTGAAGAAAATGCTGAACGGCTCAAAGCCAGTGAAATGTAATTCGTTGACTGCTGCCGGGAAGCGTTATCCCGCCGGTTCTTGGAACTTCGGTCACAGCAACCGGCAACTATAAACAAATAAACCCGAAACAAACAACCAGTAACCAGCCATCAGCAACTAAGAAACCAGAAAATAGAAACCATCAACCAAAAAATCATCGGTAATGACCAGACAGGAATTATTCGAACAGATCAAAAAAAAGAAGAGCTTTCTGTGTGTCGGACTCGACAGTGATGTAAATAAGATTCCTCGCTATCTGTACGATACCAGCGATCCTGTTTTTGCTTTCAATAAAGAGATTATTGATGCCACGCACGAGGTAGCTGTGGCTTACAAGCCCAACCTGGCATTTTATGAGAGTATGGGGGTAAGCGGGTGGAATACCCTGGAAAAGACAGTGAATTACATCCGGTATAATTATCCCGATATTTTTCTCATCGCCGATGCCAAACGAGGTGATATTGGTAATACTTCCGGCCATTATGCCAGGGCTTTTTTCGATACAATGGATTTCGATGCTGTAACAGTTGCTCCTTATATGGGCGAAGACTCTGTTAAGCCTTTTCTGACTTATGTAGGGCGATGGGTCATTCTTCTTGCGCTTACCTCCAATAAGGGGGCTGACGATTTTCAATATATGAAGGAGAAGGATGAACACCTGTTTGAAAGGGTGATAAAAACTTCGCAGAAGTGGGGCGACAAAGAAAATATGATGTATGTTGTTGGCGCTACCCGGGCCGAAATGCTGAAAGATATTCGCTCTTTTGCCCCCGACCACTTTCTGCTTGTCCCCGGTATCGGTGCCCAGGGGGGCAGTCTGGCCGAAGTAGCCCGTAACGGGATGAATGCGCAATGCGGATTATTGGTTAATTCATCACGTGGAATTATTTTTGCCGGCGATGGTGAGGATTTTGCTCAAAAGGCCCGAATCGCCGCTACGGAAATCCAGCAGGAAATGGCCGGACTATTATCCGAAAAAGGGATTGTTTAATCTTCTATTGTTTGGTTCCGGCTATGCCAGGTAGGAAATAACTCATTTCCTTGCGGATTTTGGGTAGGAATAAATCAAAAAACTTTGTATTTTGCACATTCAAAGGTTGGGTTGCGTCATTTTTTGATGCAGGGAATTGTTTTGAACAACATTATTAAACCCATACCTATGAGTGAAGATTTTTTACATTTTATCTGGCAGCACAGGCTGTATAAACAAGGTTTGTTTGTAACCGATCAGGGACACAAGATTGAGATTGTGCACCCCGGTTTACCAAATACCGATTCAGGACCGGATTTTTTCAATGCTAAAATTAAGCTGGACAACGTACTCTGGGCTGGTAATGTTGAAATTCACCTGAAAGCTTCCGACTGGAATCGTCATCAACATCACATGGATCATTTGTACGATAATGTCGTATTGCATGTTGTGCTGGAGAACGATGCAGACGTGCATACAGCAGAAGGCAGAAGCGTTCCCGCCTGGAAAATTCAGATTCCTCAGTCGATAATTCAGAGTTATAATAATCTGAACCGGCATCATGGATGGATTGCCTGTGAGAAGATGATCCATTATATTCCGGATTTTGAAATATTATCCTGGATTGAACGGATGCTGGTTGAAAAGCTGGAACGAAAAGTTGATATAATTGAAACACTTCTTGACGGATCACGTAATGACTGGCAGAGCGTGTTCTATGTAATGCTCACCAGGAATTTCGGCTTTGGTTTGAACGGAGATCCTTTTGAGCAACTGGCACGCCAGACTCCTTGGACCATTGTGGCACGAAATGCCGATTCCCGCGAAAAACTGGAAGCTCTTTTTCTTGGACAGGCAGGATTTCTTGACGGTATCGTGTATGAAGATGAATATGTGCAGTTTCTCAAACGAGAATATGCGTTGATGCAAAAGAAATATAGTTTGAAGCCATTACCTGCACATTTGTGGAAATTTTTACGCTTACGCCCCGGAAATTTTCCGACATTGCGCTTGGTGCAGCTTGCAGCAATTTTGTCGCACCACCCAGCCATATTTGATAAAATACTTGATTGTCAGGATTTTGCGGTTATTAGTGAATTATTTCAGGTTGAACCCTGTGAATACTGGAACAGTCATTACAAACCTGATGTTAAAGGGAAACGTCATTCCACAAAAATTGGAAAACAAGCCGTCGAGCTTATAATTATCAATACTGTTGTTCCCGTCCTTTTTGCTTACGGAAAGCTAAGAGGGTTACCACATTTGCGTCAGAAGTCGTTTGATCTGCTCGAAAGATTACCGCCCGAGAGGAACAGTATTGTCCGTAAGTGGGGAAAGACTTTGCCCAATATTAATATCAGGTCTGCCGCTGAAACACAGGGGTTGGTTTATTTAAAAAAGAATTACTGCGATCAGCACAAATGCCTGAGATGCAGAGCCGGACAGAAGGTTATGGCGCAAAGTTTTGAGGTATAAAAGAACAGTGCATAGAATATTAGATGTTTAGAATATTAGATGTTTAGATGATTAGATGTAATATGATTGACTTTATGGATTGACACTAATTTGTGCAATTGTCAACATCATAGTTGATTTTTTGAGAAGTTATCGAACTTTTTTCCAGTCGTTTCGTTGACGCCAGACAAGAAATGGCGTAGCTATTTTTACCAATATTAGAAGTAAGACCCTATAATGGAATTCGTTCCGCATAATCGGGAGTCGTTTTATACAATTTCTTTGGGATTTTGGATACGGATGAACTTTTTGGTTCGTTTTTTGATATGTATTTAATTGTTAAAAAATATTTATGTTTATATTCTCAAAATTGAAAACTATGAAAATTAATTATTTACTTGTTGCAACTTTGTCTTTTGTCCTGATTTCCGGCATTTCCGGCTGTAAATCCAAAGGAAAAGTATCTGCCAAAAGTGAAATTGGCGATATAATTGAAGAACTTCCCTGCGAAGACAAAGGGCGTTCCGATAAGAACTTTTTCCGTGCAAGCGCTATGTCTACCAGCTCCGATTTGAGTCTGGCAAAAGAAAAGGCATTGCTGTTAGCCAAGCAACGCCTGGTAACACTGATTAATTCTAATACCAAATCAGTTACTGATCGTTATGTCAATGAACGTGAAATTAGCGATGCTGCCGAATTTGAGCAAAAATTTGAAAATATGACGCGCGAAGTGGCCGATGAAACCATTAATAATATTGTGGTGATTTGCGAAAAAGCCAGTATTACCGATGAGGGTAAATATCATGGCTTTGTCGCTATTGAAGTCAAAAAGGACGATGTTTTAAAGGGTTTCGACCGTCGTATTTCGAACGATGCCAAACTTCAGCTCGATTATGACAAGCAAAAGTTCCGGGAAATCTTTGAGGAAGAAATGGAACAGATGGCTGAAGAGAGAGGGTATTAGTTATATTAGTTGATAGTCAGTAGTTGATAGTTGATAGTCGATAAATAACACATCACTAATCGAAACAATTTGCATTGTGTCAAATTATTATCTATATTTGCGGCCTGATTTGTAAAACCATATATTTAAAAAGGTCGTATGCATCTGACAAAAGAAGAAAAACAAGAGATCTTTGCGAAGTACGGGAAGTCGAATTCTGATACTGGCTCACCAGAAAGCCAGATAGCATTATTTACCAACCGTATCGCACATCTGACCGAACACATGAAGGTACATAAGAAGGACTTCAGTACAGAACATGCTCTTAAAAAAATGGTAGGTCGACGTCGTCGTTTACTCGATTACCTCAAAGCAAAGGATATTGAAAAATACCGGAACTTGATCAAAGAGCTTAATATCCGTAAGTAGGTCAGAAGGGATAAAATTGGAAAGGCAATTCTCGTGGAGGATTGCCTTTCGTTTTTTGGCCTCCAAAAGGACCGGTTATACCACTTCATAATAAAAAAATCCTTTATTGTAAGTGTTGAATCGTAGATATTGTCTATCTTTGGGGCTGACTAAGAGATTGTAAGAAAAATAGAGATTTAATTTATGATTAAGCCGATTGAAAAAAGTATCGACCTTGGAGATGGAAGGTCGATTGTCATTGAAACTGGAAAGTTGGCCAAACAGGCCGACGGGTCGGTAGTTGTTAGAATGGGCAATACCTATTTGCTCGCAACAGTGGTTTCTGCAAAGGAAGCAAAACCCGATGTCGATTTTATGCCACTCTCCGTCGATTACAGAGAGAAATTTTCTGCCGCCGGCCGTTTTCCCGGTGGTTTCCAGAAAAGAGAGGCCCGTCCCTCAGATTACGAAATACTGGTATCCCGGTTGGTTGACCGTGCATTGCGTCCGCTTTTCCCGGAAGACTACCATGCCGATACTTTTGTTAGTGTCAGTCTTATTTCTGCCGACAGTGAAAGTACTCCCGATGCTTTAGCCGGCCTTGCTGCATCTGCAGCTCTTGCCGTATCTGATATTCCATTCGGAGGTCCCATTTCCGAAGTGAGAGTAGCCCGCATCAAAGGGGAGCTCAAAATCAATCCTCCCGCATCGGAGCTGAAGGAGGCCGATCTGGACCTTATCGTGGCTGCTTCGAAAGAGAATATTATGATGGTTGAAGGGGAAATGGATGAGGTTTCCGAGGCCGAGCTGCTCGAAGCAATGAAATTTGCACATGAAGCAATTAAAGTTCAATGTGATGCTCAAATTGAGCTGGCAGAAATGGTTGGTGCAACCGAAAAGAGAGAATATTCTCATGAAGAGAACGATGAAGAATTGCGGCAAAAAGTGTGGAATGATACCTATGATAAAGCCAGGGAGATTGCACGTGCTGCTAATCCTAATAAGCAGGAGCGGACAGAAGCTTTCGATAAAATTGTCGAAGAGTTTATTGAAAACAATTATAATACCGAAGAAGACGAAATACCTGAAGCACTTATTAAACGCTATTTTCATGACGTACAGAAAGAAGCTGTACGCCGTGTAATGCTCGATGAAAATGTTCGACTCGACGGTCGTGCCATGGATGAAATACGTCCAATATGGTGCGAGGTAGACTGTTTGCCGGGGCCGCATGGTTCTGCCATTTTTACACGGGGTGAAACTCAGTCGCTGACTACAGTTACCCTTGGATCAAAACTTGATGAGAAGATCGTGGATGATGTGTTAGTGAAAGGTGTAGACCGGTTTTTGTTGCATTATAATTTCCCGCCTTTCTCCACTAACGATCCCAAACCCTACAGGGGGGTTGGTCGTCGGGAAATTGGCCACGGAAATCTTGCCCATCGTGCCTTGAAACGGATGATGCCTGAAGAATTGCCCTATGTGGTTCGGGTTGTTTCCGATATTCTTGAATCAAACGGTTCCTCTTCAATGGCGACGGTTTGTGCCGGAACCATGGCCCTCATGGATGCCGGAATTCAGTTTAAAAAACCGGTTTCCGGAATCGCTATGGGGCTTATTACCGACAAAGACAGTGACAAGTATGTGGTGCTTTCGGATATTTTGGGTGATGAAGACCACCTGGGAGATATGGACTTTAAAGTCACCGGTACACGTGATGGCATTACTGCCACCCAGATGGATATTAAGGTAGACGGGCTCTCTTATGAAGTGCTTGAAAAAGCGCTGGAGCAGGCACGCCGCGGTCGTTTACATATTCTTGATAAGATAACCGAAACCATCAGTGAGCCAAGGGCTGATTACAAGCCTCATGCACCGCGCATTGTTTCAATAAAAATACCTAAGGAAATGATCGGTGCTGTTATTGGCCCAGGCGGTAAAATTATTCAGGAAATTCAGGCCGAAACCGATACCAGTATTGTTATCGACGAGGATGAAAATTATGGTATTGTAGATATTTCGTCTAGTGACAAAGAAGGAATCGATAAGGCCCTGGCTCGTATCCAGTCTATTGTTGCAGTGCCTGAAATCGGAAAAATTTACAGCGGTAAGGTGAAATCAATTGTTCCTTTTGGCGCTTTTGTTGAGATTCTTCCAGGTAAGGACGGATTATTGCACATCTCAGAAATAGAGTGGAGACGGATCGATAAAGTAGAGGATGTTCTCAAAGAAGGACAAATGGTTGATGTAAAACTGATTGATATTGACGAACGTTCAGGAAAGCTTAAACTTTCGAGAAGAGTCTTGCTGCCAAAGCCTGAAAGAAAATAGTGAATGTCCGAATGACGGATGTTTTTTATTATATTTAATCCCCACAACGGTATTTACTTGTACCGGTGGGGATTTTGTTTTTTAAGCTGTTTTGCTTAACTTACATCATTGTATTGGAAATATGCTTCTTGAAGAGTTTTCAGGAAGCTAATCTTTTAATGTTAAAGATGAAAACTATTTCATCAATATATAATTTACTTAAATTATTGATCGAATGGAACTTGCATGTAAGATTTGTTCATGTTATTATTGTGGCAATCTTTTCCATGCTCGTTTCATTCATATAATAAAGTGCAGTTATGGGGCGTTACAGAACCATTCAGCAGTGGTACGAAATACTTAGCAGCAGACTAAAAGGAGCACCCAGAGAAAGCATCAGGTTTTATAGCCTGGAAGCGTTTCCACGGTTAATGCATCATCTGGAAGCAAACAAATCAGAGTGCGCGTTATGTGCTCAGCATTTCGAAGAGCTTGATAAGATGAGTTTTGAATTGGGACAATGGATGAAAACCGATGCCCCCGAGATGGTTAAATTTCAGGCTGAACTGGAAGAAAGTGTCCGGCATTTGAAAACCGAACATAGAGTTTTCCCTAAAGGCCTTTGGTTATCCCGTTTTGTTCTGATGGGTATTTTGGTGGGGATTCTTGGTGCGCTCATAACTGTTGTTGTTGTCGCCGGCGTCGTAATTGGCGGTGTTTTGTTTACGGGCGCTTTTATCGGGATGCTCATTGGCTGGATTGCAGGGAAAAATAAAGAACGAAAGATCAAAAAGCAGAACAGGTTGTATTGATAGTTGAGTTTGGCAAAAATATGCATTTTAGACCTGGCTCATGATATCAAAAAGAAAGTACATTTATATTGGGAACAGATTCTTCGTCGTGCCTCCTCAGAATGACATTAGACAGCCTGTCATTGGTAGCGGAGGGAAGACTCTATCCTGTAATTATATAGTAACAATTAAAGTATGATAAGATGAGTCCCGATAGTCGGGATGAGTTGCATCAGACCAATAACTTAGACTAATTTTATACTGATGAAACGAGCATGACAAGGTTTGTCACAATCAGTTTATGTATAGGTTCTTTCATGCGAGTTCCATCCGACCTTAATAAATAAATTTTATACGGATGAAACATCTGATTTTTTACCTGCTATTGTTTGCTATGGCAACATTCTTTTCCTGTAAAAAAGGACTCGGAAAACCCGATTACCCCGAAACCAAAAAGGTTGACACCGTTGATGTTTATTTTGGTCACGAAGTGGCAGACCCTTACCGCTGGCTTGAGGACGACCAGTCCGAAGAAACCCGGAAATGGGTTGAAGCACAGGTAGAGGTTACCAGCAATTACCTCGAAAAAATTCCTTTCCGTGACAAGATAGAGGAAAGGTTAAAAGAGGTCTGGAATTACGAAAAACAAGGAACGCCTTCGCGAAAAGGTAAATACTGGTTTTATTCGAAAAATGACGGACTTCAGAATCAAGCGGTTGTTTATGTTAAGGAAGGACGCGACGGAGAAGAAAGAGTACTACTTGATCCTAATAAATTATCGGAAGACGGGACAGTTGCTCTGGCCGATTACAGTATTTCTGAGAACGGGAAATATATGGCCTATGCCCTGTCGAGAGGCGGTTCCGACTGGCGGGAGATATATGTTAAAGACGTTGCTTCCGGTGAAGACCTCGATGATCACTTGAAGTGGGTGAAATTCTCAGGAATTTCATGGCTCGGTGAAGAAGGTTTTTATTACAGCCGTTATGATGAACCCGAAAAAGGCGAAGAATTGACTAATGTGAATGAATTTCAACAGGTGTTTTATCATAAGATAAGTGACAATCAGAATGATGACAACCTGATATTTAAGGACAATGAGAATCCGCTCCGTAATTACGGAGCCGAAGTTGACGATGATGATGAACATATCATTTTGTTTGGTAGTAGTGGTACCAATAATAACTCTTTGATGATAAAGAAAACAGGCGATGATAACTGGCTTGTTGCCGACACTACTTATGAAAACAATTCGTATTATATCGGAACCGTTAACGGGAAATACTGGATTCTGACCGATTATGAAGCCCCACGTTACCGCATCATGGCTTTTGACCCTGAGAATCCTCATATAGATAACTGGGAAGAGGTGATACCTGAAACCGGGAACGTACTGAACGGCGTTTCTCTTTCAAAATCCTATGCAATACTCCATTATATGATCGATGCTGAATCCGGTCTTTTTGTGTATAATCTGGCAGGGGAAAAGGAATATGAGGTTGAATTGCCCGGTCATGGGTCAGCTGGTTCAGTTCAGACCATCCGTGAAGACAATCAAGCCTTTTATGCCTACGACTCTTATAACATCCCGGAACAAATTATTAATCTGGATCTCGAAACCCGCGAAAAGGAGGTTATTTTCGAGCCTGATGTCGATTTCCATGGCGAGAATTATGTTACCAAACTGGTGTTTGTGGAAGCTGATGATGGTGCACAGATACCTTTGCACATCGTTCACAAGAAAGGAATTGAGTTGGACGGGAATAATCCGTTAATGCTTTATGGTTATGGTGGATTTAACATTGTTTATCAGCCTGGTTTCCAGATCAGCCTGGTTCCCTGGCTTGAAAACGGAGGCGTTTATGTCAATGCGCATATCAGGGGTGGAGGAGAATATGGTGAAGAATGGCACCAGGCCGGCACAAGGATGAACAAGCAAAGAGTTTTTGATGATTTTATTCTGGCAGCGGAAAAACTGATAGATATGGGTTATACCAATCCCGACAAAATTGCCATCAGAGGCGGTTCAAATGGTGGACTTCTGCTTGGTGCCGTTGTTAATCAGCGACCCGATCTTTTTGCCGTCTCACTTCCCGCTGTCGGTGTCATGGATATGTTACGGTACCACAGGTTTACCATAGGATGGGCTTGGGCAAGCGACTATGGCAGGAGCGACGAGAGTGAGGAAATGTTCAGATATCTCTATTCTTATTCTCCATTGCATAATATTAAGTCGGGTGTTGACTATCCTGCCACACTTGTATTTACCGCCGATCATGACGACCGTGTGGTCCCTGCACATTCGTTTAAGTACATCGCTACCCTGCAGGAAAAGTATAAGGGAGATAATCCTGTGCTCATACGTATAGAGACAAAGGCCGGCCATGGAGCAGGTAAGCCCGTTTCTAAAGTAATCGAAGAACTAACCGATATGTATGCGTTTACGTTCTATAATATGGGTATTGAGCCAAAGTATTGAACTATTTTTTACCTGATGAAACGAGCATGACAAAAATTGTCACAAAAGAACATGTATAATTAACCTTTAATCATCTAAGAAACCAAAAACAGGTAACAGATTTTTCGTCGTTACCTCCTCAGAATGACATTAGACAGTCTGTCATTCTGAGCGGAGCGAAGAATCTTATATCAATTAAAGCATAATAAATTGCATCATTCCAATAACTTAGACTAATTTTATACGGATGAAACGAGCATGGCAAAGTTTGCCACAATCAGAATATGTATAAGTTCTTGCATGCGAGTTCTATCCGACCTTAATAAATAAATTTTATACGGATGAATACATTGGCGACTGAAAATGCGAAATATGCGCTATTCTAAAGGCCAATGGACCACTTTGGGATAACTTATTCTGAATTAGTGAATTATTTTTTTGGGAATCTGATAAAAAATATCTATTTTGATAGCTGTTTTGGGAACAGATAATTGATTGTCTGGAACGTCGATACCAATCTGATCTGTTCATGAATTTTCTGTTACAATGCCCGACTATCGGCGAAATACAAGCGCCCTCAATGAAACCGGCTCGAAAATAATGCATTATTCTTTTCTTCGGTTTTATCTGCGGGTACATGTATTTCTTAATATTTGAGCAACTCATTACGAGAACTCATGAATTAATCCGGCTAAAAAATGTAGTTAAACTGCTTTTTTACTTGATAAAGTTCAGCGATTGCCTATATTTGCAATAAAACATAGGCAATGGGTTTTATTTATTAAAAACATTCCTAAATTTGTATAGAAGATAGGATTTATTCAAGAACAAATAATTCGGTTAACATTATGAAAAGAACAAGGATTAATCTTTTTGCAACTGTAGCACTTGCCGCGTTGCTGGCGAGTTGCTCTGGCCTGGATAAGATGAAAGACAACGCACCTGATGTGAATTATACTGTGACTCCTGAAGTGCTTGAAGCACACGGTGGTCAGGTTCCTGTTACCATTAAAGTGCAAATTCCGGGCGGATATTTCGACAAAAAAACCGAGATCGAAGCCACTCCGGTTTTGGTTTATGAAGGCGGAGAAACAGCTTATGCGCCCTACCATCTTCAGGGCGAGAGCGTTGATGGCAATGCTAAAGTGATTTCTTATGCCAATGGTGGTCAATTTACCTATCAAGGGACTGTTGACTACAATGAGAACATGCGTGTTTCGGACCTGGTTGTTCGCATTACTGCGACCCGCGGAGGTACTTCTCTCGATTTCGAACCTGTAAAGATTGCAGAAGGTGTTATCGCCACTTCTCAGCTTTTGGGTAAAAAGGGTGCCATGACCAGCCTGGGAAAAGACAACTTCCAACGCATTACCCCGGAGACCGGCGAAGCTGACATTCATTATGTCATTCAGCGTTCTAACGTTCGTCGCTCCGAACTGACAAAGAAGGACATCAAAACCCTTGAGGAGTTTATAGCAGCGGCCAAAGCAGCAGAGAACAAAGAATTCGAAGGAGCTAATATCTCAGCTTATGCTTCACCCGACGGCCCGCTTGATCTTAACACCCGTTTGGCAGAAGAGCGTCAGAATTCGGCTAAGGGTTATCTCGACGGTGTCTTTAAAAAAGAAGGGGTTAAAGCCGCTTTGGAAGAGGATTTCTATGAGTTGAGAAACACGCCTGAAGATTGGGAAGGTTTTAAAGAACTTGTTCAAAAAAGTGATATTAAAGAAAAAGATTTGATCCTGCGTGTTCTTTCTACTTACAGCGACCCCGAAGTTCGTGAGAGAGAGATTAAAAACATGGCTGCAACTTATAAGGTTTTGGCCGATAAAATTCTTCCTGAACTTCGTCGTTCCGTTATGAAGGTTAACGTTGAAGTGATTGGTAAGTCCGATGATGAAATCTCTGAATTGGCAATGGATTCTCCTTCCGAATTGAGTCTGGAAGAACTGCTTTATGCTGCTACACTTACAGACGATTTGGAAGAACAACTTAGTATTTACAAGTCTGCTCTGGCTGAACATTCTAATAGCTGGAGAGCTCAAAACAATATTGGTGTTGTGCTCTACCGTCAGGGTGATATCAGAGGTGCCAAAGTGGCCTTTGAGAAAGCCAACGAAATGAAAGCCAATCAGCCTGAAGTGTTGAACAACCTTGGTGTTATTGCTCTCCAGGAAGACGACCTTGAAGCTGCTAAAGAATATTTCGATTCAGCTGCCGGAGCAGGTGCTGCTCTTGATAACAACCTTGGTGTATTGGCCATATACAATGGTAACTACGACGAGGCTGTCCGTTATTTCGGAAATGCAACCAATTGCAATGCTGCTTTGGCTAAATTGCTTAATGGTAATTACGATGCTGCCCTGGCTACATTGAATGCCATTAAAGGCGAAGTTGCTCTTAAGCACTATCTGAAAGCAATTATTGGTGCACGTCAGAATGATACCGATATGCTTTTCGATGAGCTTGAAAAAGCAGTGAAGCTTGACAGTAGTTTTAAAGAAATTGCAGCTACCGATATGGAGTTCGGTCGTTACTTCGAAGATGCTTCATTCAAAGAAATTGTTCAGTAACAATTTTCTTAGGATATTTTTAAAAGGGTAGTGCCGATGCACTGCCCTTTTTTCGTTAATCAGAAAACAGTCTTTTACCGGCTAATTCCCATAAAACAATACCTGCCGAAACGGAAACATTAAATGAATGTTTGGTACCGAACTGCGGAATTTCCAAACACATATCGCATTCGTCAATTACTCTCTGATCGACACCTTTAACTTCATTTCCAAAAAATACGGCGTATTTTTTTGTCATATCAGGCTCGAATGCCGGCAAACTTATGCTTTCATCCGTTTGTTCAATGCCTATCAGAAAAAATCCTTCCTTTTTCAACATTTCTACTGCATCGGTTGTTTTATTAAAATAATGCCATTCAACAGATTCTTCTGCGCCAAGCGCAGTTTTATGAATCTCTTTATGTGGCGGGGTTGCTGTAATGCCACATAGAAAAACCGACCGGATCCGAAAAGCATCCGAAGTTCTGAATATGCTGCCCACATTATGCAGACTCCGTATATTGTCGAGTACTACAATGATGGGGGTTTTGGCTACTTTTTTGAATTCTTTGACCGATATACGGCCCAATTCGTCCAGTTTTAGTTTGCGCATGTGAAACTTATTTTCGAATTGGCGCAAAATTAGTGAAAGATATTGTGATTAGTAAATTAGTTGATTCGACCAATGACTTGGATAAGTTTTATACGAATGAGACGAGCATGACAAGGTTTGTTTAAATAGAATTTTAGATTTAAGATGGTAAGATGTAAGATAAAACGGGACTGACAAGGCATACCACAACAAGAATATTTATAAAGTCTTACATGCGAGTTCCATTCGACCTTAATAAATAAATTATATACGGATGAATATTCATGAATATCAGGCCAAGGCTATTCTTAAACAACATGGAGTGCCTATTCAGGAGGGGATATTAGCTCATAGTCCCAAAGAAGCACTTGAAGCTGCCCGGCAGTTACAGGAACAGACCGGTACCGGTTGGTGGGTTTTGAAAGCCCAGATTCATGCAGGAGGTCGTGGTAAAGGCGGAGGTGTAAAACTGGCCAGGAGCATTGAAGATGTGGAAAAACTTTCGTCGGAGATGATCGGAATGCAACTGGTGACACATCAAACCGGGAAAGAAGGGAAAAAGGTCCGGAAAATTCTTGTGGCCCAGGATGTCTATTACCCTGGCCCGGTACAGAAAGAGGAGTATTATATGAGCGTGTTGCTGAACCGGAAAACCGGTCGTGATACCATTATGTACTCGCCGGAAGGTGGTATGGATATAGAAGAAGTATCGGATAAAACCCCTGAACTTATTTTCAAAGAAGAGATCGATCCCGGGGTTGGGTTACTTCCTTTTCAGGCCAGAAAGATCGCTTTCAATCTTGGTCTTGCGGGCAATGCTTTTAAGGAGATGATCGGTTTCGTGACATCTCTTTACAGAGCATATCGTGGGGTCGATGCTTCCCTGTTTGAAATAAATCCGGTACTCAAGACGACGGATGAAAAAATTCTGGCTGTTGATGCTAAAGTAAACCTTGATGATAATGCACTTTTCAGGCATCCGGATCTGGCCGAAATGCGGGATGTGGAAGAGGAGGATGCTGCTGAAGTCGAAGCCGGAAAGTACAATCTTAATTTTGTCAAGCTTGACGGTAATGTAGGATGTATGGTCAATGGTGCCGGCCTTGCTATGGCTACAATGGATATTATTAAACTGTCGGGAGGTGAACCTGCCAACTTTCTGGATGTTGGCGGTGGGGCGAATGCCGAAACAGTTGAAGCCGGACTAAAAATCATCCTTAATGATCCTTCGGTGAAGGCTGTTTTAATCAATATTTTTGGCGGAATAGTCCGCTGCGACAGGGTGGCATCAGGTGTTGTGGAAGCCTACAAAAAACTGGGGAATATAAATGTACCTGTTATAGTCAGGCTTCAGGGCACAAATGCGGAACAGGGCAAGCAGGTCATTGACGATTCGGGACTGAAAGTACGCTCGGCCATAACCCTTCAGGAGGCAGCCGCGATAGTAAAAGAGGTGGTGTAACAAGAGGCTGTCTGAAAATCCATTTTTCTCTGTGAATCTCTCCCGAAGGAGGGGGACAAGTTTTGATGTGCTTCGCGTACCGCTGTATAACTAACTAAAAAACGATACTTGAGACATCAGGGATTGAATTCAGTTTTTTCCAAAGAATTATTAGATACCCTCTTACCAATTTACTTTTTTTCTGCGTACGGGCATGGTCATGCACCGCGCCCCTCCACCGCCGCGGGGGAGCTCTGATCCTTCAATGGTGACAACAAATTTATCGTAGTTGGCGAGGTTTATTTTTTCGTTTGATTACATCTGTTGCTTTGATAACAGAATAACCTTCTTTTTGCAGAGCCTCAAGAGTATGCACATTACGGGCATATCCCATTAGCTTCCCCGGGGCAATTGCAAAAAAATTGGCCCCGCTATGCCATTGTTCTCGTTCCTGTTGCCACAAATCGTCACCTCCACAGGAAACAGGCTTCAGTTTCATGCCTAACCGTTCCAGACATTGAAGCAATCCGGATTGCCTCGAAATATTAAGCACCTTACCGTTTTCAATAGTCATCAGTATGGTTGCGTAGTTGTTTTCATGTCCGAACATCGGTTCATAAACCAGACAGGTTTCCTTGTCGAGCAGTGTAAAGACCATATCCAGATGGATGAACGATTCCGGGGCTTTGGGTAATTGCTGTACGACAATATGTTTCTTACCATTGTGCTTTTTCAGATGGTCTGCTAAGAAGTCGATCCCCTGTGTTGATGTTCTGGCGCCGTTTCCGATAATGAGTATATCTTCTCTGGCAATGAGTATGTCTCCACCTTCAATGTGGGTTTCTTCTCCCACGTGCCACGTACTCATGGGGTTAATGGTGCTGGTTTTGAAGTGAGGCGAATAGGTGAAAATGGCATCCATAATAATGGACTCACGCTCTCGTACCTTATTAGCCATTTTAGAGATCATCACATCGTTGAAAATCGTAACCGATGCGTCGCGGGTAAAAAAGAAATTATGTAGCGGCCGGAGTGCATATCTTTCATCGGACAGAAATGTAGTCAGTGAATCACGCTTCAGGGCAACTCCTTCAATGAGCTGAGACGCCAGTTCTTTATGGTCAAGAGCAAGAAGGTCTTCTTTTATGTTGAGGACGCCTTCGTGTGTACAGATTCTTTCTACCAGTGAAGTTTTAATGTCTTTGTCTTCCAGTATTTCGGTCAGCAAATCTTTTACCTGGAAGGTTTTTGTCAGCTTTTCCAATACAGCACTCAGTTGGAAGTATTCCTCTTTTGCCACAGGGAGGTTTAGAATGTCGCTATAAAGAGCTCTTTCGGCATTTCCTGGTGTCATGTTTTCCACTTCGGGGCCGGGGGTGTGCAGAATAACAGCTTCAATCTCTCCTATTTCCGAAGTAATGTGTGGTACAATCGGTGAACTCATAAAAGGTTGTTTTTTGGTGTTCTTTCAGGTATTCATTTCATGGTGCAATTTAGTAATTGTTTCAGAGATAAAATGTGATTTTTGTTCACTCTTCAAAGAGAGGCGACACAACATCTGTCTTACATATTCGATTAATAAATCTAACGATCTGTTGCTGAATGTGAATGACCGTCCAAAAAAAGAGGCTGCTTCTGTTTGGCAGCCCCTTTATGAAACGAGCATGGCAAAGATAGCCTTAATAGATTATCAGATTTTTAGATATAAGATTTAAGATGAAATGAACATAGATGAGTGCAGTATAAAAAGCCTTCAAACTGCTGGTTTTTAACATTTTTACCCCTGACCCCTAAAGGGGAACTGCTAAAAATCAGCAGTTTGAAAGAGTCCCCTTTAGGGGATTTAGGGGTCAAAAGACTTTTTAGACTGCACTCATGGAATAATTAGTGTCTGTCCATAAAGTACCATTTGCTGTGTTACGATTGCCGCCAAAATACTCATTTACGAAGAGTAAAATCCGTTTTTGGCGGCTTCGCAAGCCTTGCAACTGGCACTTTCTGAACAGACACATGATTTGGTAAGAACTTTTCCCCGACTTTATAGTCACGCTCTAATGAATTGTC
This sequence comes from Anaerophaga thermohalophila DSM 12881, assembly GCF_000191885.1. Classification (GTDB taxonomy): domain Bacteria; phylum Bacteroidota; class Bacteroidia; order Bacteroidales; family Marinilabiliaceae; genus Anaerophaga; species Anaerophaga thermohalophila. The sequence continues at coordinate 995 of NZ_AEWI01000122.1, read as the reverse complement.
AAACGTCAAAAAAAATTAGAAAGTCAACAAATCAGATACTATCTGTTTCAACTACTTTCCCCAGAATGTCGGAATAAGGAATCAATAAATAATTTTTTCCTTCAAATTCGAGCTCTGATCCAGAGAACTCTTTGTAGAGCACCGTATCACCAACAGCAATTTCCGGATTTTCGATGTTGCTAATACCTGCTACTTTGCCAGTCCTTTCTTTACTTTTGGCACTGTCGGGAATAATAATCCCTGATGCTGTTTTTTGCTCGGCATTGTCTTCTGTCAGTTCCAGCAGAACATTTTGATTAATTGGTTGTAACTCTTTCATCTTTCATTTAAAATTTGGTTGTTAGACAATAAAAATTTGTTATCCTTTAATTCCCAGAAGGGTGTTAATCCTGTAGCGATCGAAGCCAACCACCATCTGTCCGTCAATCAGACTTTGCGGAACCCCTTGCTGTCCGCTGCGTTTAACCATTTCGGTTGCTGCTTTTTCATCTTTTGAGACGTCTATTTCCCTGAAATTGATGTGGTTGTTCTTCAGATAGTCTTTTAGCGTGCGACACCACGAACATGTCGGTGTTGTGTATATAATTACCTGCTTTTGTTTTTTGCCGTCTTCTGTTTCGGCGGTTACCGACGAAGGTTTGAAAAAACTTTCCAATGCTTCCGGTTGATGACAACCTTTAAGACGTCGCCCGGGTTTACCCGATTTGAATTCTATAATAACAGGTGCAGTGGTAATTCCGTACGTCAGGTGAACATCACGTACTTCCGCGACGTTTACTGAGAATACCGGGGTTTTTATGGTTTCATTGGCAAGCGATTCGAGATTTACAAGTGCGCAATCGCTTTGTTGAGCCCCTTTTTTATAAACGAAAAGGAATAAGTCGGGATACTTGCTTAGTTTATCCCTGAATTCCTGCAATGATGATATTGGCTGATGTTTCATCTGTATAAAATTAGTCTAAGTTATTGGTCTGATGGAACTCGCATGATTGAGA
>NZ_AEWI01000123.1 GCF_000191885.1 Anaerophaga thermohalophila DSM 12881 | reverse complement strand
TTCTACAACCAGGTTTAACGTGTTTCGTTGTCGGGTTTGACGGTTTATGTGAAACAGGTTTAACATGTTTTACAATCGGGTTTGACGTGTTTTATTAAACAGGTTTGACGTGTTTTGTGAAACAGGTTAGACGGTTTTTACAATCGGGTTTGACATGTTTTATAAAACAGGTTTGACGTGTTTTATTAAACAGGTTTGACGTGTTTTGTAAAAACAGGTTTGACGGTTTTTACAATCGGGTTTGACGGTTTATGAAACAGGTTTGATGTGTTTTATTAAACAGGTTTAACGTGTTTTATTAAACAGGTTAGACGTGTTTTATT
>NZ_AEWI01000124.1 GCF_000191885.1 Anaerophaga thermohalophila DSM 12881 | reverse complement strand
CCAAATTAAATAAGGCTTGTGGGGATTTGTTAAAGTAGGATTCTTCCCCCTTCTCTTCACCCCTCTAACTCCCCTAAAGGGGAGAACCGGGCGAGCCCGCAATCCACAATAAATTTAACCATCCGAATATGGCAATTTAAACGAATCGCGCGACGGAGGTACCCCCTTTAGGGGGTCAGGGGGTGTGCGACGGGAAAGGATAATACGAACTATTAAAACTAATTCTATCCCTCCCTTCACCCCTCTAACTCCCCTAAAGGGGGAGAACCGGGCTAACCCGCAATCCACAATAATTAAACCATACGTTTGTGGCAATTTAAACGAAATCGCGCGCTGGTGGTACCTCCTTTAGGGGGCCAGGGGG
>NZ_AEWI01000125.1 GCF_000191885.1 Anaerophaga thermohalophila DSM 12881 | reverse complement strand
TGCGAGTTCCATCCGACCAATAACTTAGACTAATTTTATACGGATGAAAAGCTTAAACGCAGAGACGCGATGACGCAAAGTTTTTTATGAGAGAGTTGTGTTTTGTGCTATTGATTGTGTAAATAAATAGGGTCTGTCCATAAAGTACCATTTGCTGTGTTGCGTTTGCCGCCAAAATACTCATTTACGAAACAAGCTTGGTAAAGTTTGCCACAATAAAATATGTATAAGTTCTTGCATGCGAGTTCCATCCGACCTTAATAATTAAATTTTATACGGATGAAAAGATATTTCATATTCCTATTTTTATTAGCTGTTACTCTATTTTCGGGTTTGATTTCCTGTGATGATATCTTCAGTGTTGAAATTGTGGGGGATGGGAACCTGAAGTCCGAGAGGCGCAGTATCGGGGTATTTAACGGTATTTTTCTGGATACGGATATGGAGGTGATTATTAGTGAAGGCCCCGCCAGGGAGTTGATAGTTGAAGGCGATTCCAATATATTACAATATGTATCCACAGAAATCAATAACGGTATTCTTGAGATAGGTGAAAAATCGAACTTTTCAATTGTTCCCAGGCATCCTGTTAAGGTTTTGCTGAAAGTTCCTTCCGGATTTTCTGAGATTGAGGTCCTCAATGGAGGGGTTGTCAGGATTGACTCATTGCAAACAGACCAGCTTGACGTCCGTGTTTATGGTGTTTCAAAAGTTATTACAGACAGTCTCAATTGTCTTGATTTTCATCTATTGACAGAAGGGAGTACTTTAACAGAGATTACAGGTATATTTAAAAATCTTACCATTTACCAGAAAGGTTCAGGAAATACTTTATTGAGAGGAGAAGCGGATAACGGGGAGGTTGTGCTTGAAGGTTCAGGAAAGGTAGATGCCGTTGATTTATTTATGGCAGATGCCGATTTGCGCCTATACGGCTCCGGACTCATTTTTTGCAGGGTTTCCGGGGTATTGCAGACGCTGATTGAAGGGATGGGAAGAATCTATTACTATGGTATGCCTGAGGAACTCAGCAAAGATATTTCGGGTGGAGGCCTGGTGTTGCCGGGTGAAACGAGCATGACAAAGAGTGTTTTAATAGATTAATAGATTTAAGATGGTAAGATGTAAGATAAAACGGGCCTGACAAGGTATACCACAACAAGAATATGTATAAATGCTTGCATGCGAGTTCCATCAGACCAATAACTTAGACTTATTTTATACTGATGAAATAGG
>NZ_AEWI01000126.1 GCF_000191885.1 Anaerophaga thermohalophila DSM 12881 | reverse complement strand
CCTTTTGCAACACACATATTGGAACAAGGAACCGACTTAAGATATATTCAGGCATTATCAGGACATGCATCAACTAAGACAACCGGGATATACACTCACGTATCAACACAGGAACTAAGTAAAATCATAAACCCACTTGACGAACTTTGGGATTCAGGCTAACATAAAAAGGTGCACAATACATGCTATATTGGCATGTATTGTGTACCTTTAAAATTGATACAAGAAATATATATGCACTTACGGTGTGTTTATAAAGGCGTTGGGGCACATGCAAAAAAAGACAACGGACACATTGACAATGACGAGTAAAGACAGACATATCGTATCACAGACCGACTATATCATCGGACTAACTCGACATGAAAGACAGAGCAGCCGGACAAGGACGACTGACCGAGAAGAAAAAAGAAAAAGCCCCCGCTTCGCATTTTTGAAAATTTCTGCCTACGCACATTGCACACATTTGCAAAGCCGCTCAAGCCAACCCGCAACCCAAGCTTTGCAAAAGAGTGCAATTTTGCCATCGCTCGATAAAGAAAATCACAAAATAATTCATAGATTTGACCTTTATAGACAAGCGCTTTAATTACAAGCTATGTTAGGTCAAAGACTCAGAGAGTTGAGGGAGAAAAAAGGGATGCTTCTTCGAGAAGTTGCAGCACATCTTGAAATCGACACTGCTATGATAAGCAAGATCGAAAGAGGAGAAAAAAGCTGCAAAAGAGAGCACATTATAAAGTTGGCCAAACTGCTTGATTCAAGTGAACAGGAACTGATTGTATTATGGCTTTCTGACAGCATTTTCCCTATTGTTAAAAACGAAACATATGGGGTAAAAGCGCTTGACCAGGTAAAGAAAAGACTAAAGAAAATTTGAACAGGACAGATTTACATACGGATACCACTTTTTTTACCAATGAACCTGGTTCTACATTGTTGGACAGGTTTCTGAGGACACTCAAAGACACCCAATACTTTGATGTGTTAGTTGGCTATTTCCGTTCATCTGGCTTTTATCAGATGTATGAAGCTATCGAGAAAGTAGATAAAACAAGAATTCTGGTAGGTCTTGGCGTTGATGAGGAATCATATAAAACCATCAATGAATATCAGAACCAAACGGTAATGGATTTTGATTCCCATGCAAATGCCAAGAAGGAATACCAGAAGAACCTGATTAAAGAAATTGAAAAATCAAAAGAGGTAGACAAACGACTGGAGATCGGAATCAAGAAATTCATAGAGTTCCTTCAAACTGACTGTCCTGACAAAGACTTGGACATTAAACAAAGAGGGAATGGCAAAAAGCTTGAGATAAAAGCTTATCCTTCCAGGAACATTCACGCCAAAGTCTACATCAGCCGGTACCATGAAGATGATAAGGAATACGGTTCAGTAATTACAGGATCAAGTAATTTTTCGCTTTCTGGTTTAGTTGCAAACAGAGAATTCAATGTGCAGCTTAAAGACCGGAGAGATGTCGATTATGCGCTGGATCAGTTTGAGAATCTCTGGAAAGATGCGGTGGATATTTCTGAGGAGTTTGTTGATGCAGTAAAAAATAAAACATGGCTCAACGATTCAATCCAGCCCTATGAACTCTACTTGAAACTCATTTACGAGTACATGCAGGAGGACATTAATCTGGAAGAAAATTTTGAATCTTTCCTACCTGAGGGGTTTCTAAAACTTGATTACCAGGAGCAAGCGGTGAGGCAGGCCATGAAAAAGCTTGAGGAATATAATGGGGTGTTCCTTGCTGATGTGGTGGGACTTGGCAAAACATTCATTGCGGCTCAACTGCTTCAGCAATTGAGAGGTAAAATATTGGTTATCTGTCCTCCCGTTCTGAAAGAATACTGGGAGCAGAGTTTAATGGATTTTAGAGTTCCGGCAAAGGTTGAATCCCTCGGAAAGCTGGAACACATTATCCGAAAAGGAATTGACCGCTGGGATTATATTGTAGTAGATGAAGCACACCGGTTTAGAAATGAAGCCACACAATCGTATGCTGATTTGCTGGACATCTGCCGGGGCAAGAAAGTCATTTTGGTTACTGCCACTCCCCTAAACAACACCATTGACGACATCTTCGCTCAGCTCAAACTGTTTCAGGCTCCCAAAAACTCCAACATACCCGGAATAATTAACCTTGAGAAGTTTTTTAATGGACTTCGGAAAAAACTGAAAAAGTTCGAAAAGCATGATCCGGAATACCAGGAAATGATCCGGGAAGTTTCCAAAGAGATTCGTGAGAAGGTTTTGAAACATGTCATGGTTCGAAGAACCCGAAATGATGTTGTCAACTTTTTCAAAAAAGACATTCAACAGCAAGGTCTGGCTTTTCCTGAAATGGGTGATCCCCAGAAAATCATCTATGAATATGAAGGAGAGTTAGAACGTATCTTCAAAAGTACAATTCAGTCATTGGCTGAATTCCGCTACGCACGATATATTCCATTGCTTTATTACACGGGCAATAAAGGCTTGACTGAATTTGAAAAGCAGCAACAACGAAACGTTGGAGGCTTTATGAAGGGCATTTTGGTAAAACGCCTGGAAAGCTCGTTTTATGCCTTCAAGCAAAGTGTGCAGCGCTTCATCAAATCTTATGAGCGCTTCATCAATATGTACAATGATGGCACTGTTTATATCAGCAAAAAAGTCAATGTTTATGACCTGTTGGATAATGATGACTTTGATAAGTTGGAAAAAGCCGTTGAAGAGGAAAAGGCACAGAAGTACGAATCAAAGGATTTCAGAAAGGACTTCCTAACTGATTTGCAGCATGACCTAGAAGTTTTGAAGCAAGTCTGGGCGCTATGGAAAAATGTGGATGAAGACCCTAAACTTTCTAAGTTCATTGCAGAACTAAAGAAACATGAGAAACTCAAGAAAAAGCAATTGGTAGTTTTTACAGAATCAAAAGAAACAGGCGATTACCTCTATGAACACTTAATTGATGAATTCCCCGGACAAGTTATGTTTTATTCCAGTGAGGGAGGAAGGCATACCGACAAGCAGCTTACTTCCAAGCACACTATTGCCAGGGATATCATCCTTGACAATTTTGACCCGAACTCAAAAACCCCTTCAAAAGATCTCCGCATACTCATTGCCACGGATATTTTGGCAGAAGGGATCAACCTGCATCGTTCCAATATTTTAATCAATTATGATTTGCCCTGGAACCCCACCCGTGTTTTGCAAAGGGCTGGTCGTGTAAATCGCCTGGGCACAAAGCACTCCAATGTTTACATTTTCAACTTCTTCCCCACTACCCATTCAGATGAACATCTTGGATTAGAGCTGAACATCACCAACAAAATACAGATGTTCCATGATATTTTGGGTGAAGATGCCAAGTACCTTTCTGATGGTGAAGAAGTAGGTAGTCGGCAATTGTTTGACAGCTTGAATAACAAGAAAACATACACCGGTGAGGACGAAGAAGGGGATTCGGAGTTGAAGTATTTGGAAATGATGCGGAACCTCAGGGATAAAGATCCTGACCTTTTTGAGAAGATAAAAAAATTGCCCAAAAAGGCACGCTCCGGGAGAAAAACAACCACAGTTGAAAAGGATAAACTGGTTACCTTTTTCCGCCTTGGCAAACTCAAGAAGTTTTATTCCAATCAGGGTGGTGAATCGGAAGAGATCACCTTTTTTGATGCGGTGAATTTGCTGGAATGTAAGCCGGAAACCAAACGCGCTTCCATTCCATCGGAGAAGTATTTCCAAATGTTGGACACGAACAAAGCCCGGTTTGAACTGGACACTACGCAAGGTGAAGAAGACAAGGTTAAGGGCGGAGCTTCCAATGTGAAGTACATTGAAAAACGCATGAAGGATGTAGCCTTTCGAAGATACAAGGGCTTTACGGATTCGGATGAGGAATTCATTTTGGGCGTGAAACAAATGATCCAGCAAGGATTGATGGCGAAGAAAACCGCTCAAAAGATTAAAAAAGAATTGGAAAAAGAAGATGATCCGCTTCAGATGCTCCATATTCTTCAAAGGCACATTCGTTCAGTAGCCGTGGATGATATACAGAATGGAAAATCACCCATAGCCAGAGATGTTATTTTAAGTGGATATTTAATTGTCTGAACTTTGATTTTGGTGATGAATTGATGGATTATGATTAAAGAAGAACATAAATACTCTGAATTGACTGGAAAAATCATTGGCTGTGCCATGACGGTTCACTCTGCATTGGGCAATGGTTTCCAGGAAGTCATTTATCAGAGAGCATTGGAAATTGAAATAGCAGAGCAAGGAATTTCCTTTAATCGGGAATACGAAATGCCAATTTATTACAAGAATCAACAAATTGGTACAAGAAGAGTAGACTTCTTGGTTGAAGGATGCGTATCAGTTGAGTTAAAAGCTCTCGTTCTACTGGAGGATGTACACCTGGCTCAGGCGATCAATTACCTGAAAGCCTACGATCTGGAAATAGGTCTTCTAATCAACTTTGGTGCCCGAAGCCTTGAGTTTAAGCGTGTCCAGAACAAAAAATTCAGGCAAAAGAATCAAGGTAATCCACAAATCAAATAAATCACAGTTCAGACAATGGAGAAACAGCAGGCACAACGCTACATCAAACAAGTACTCAACTCCCGTTTCGATCAGGAGCAATTTGAATTGTTTGTCAGAAACCTGCTCAACGATTTTGAACTGAAGGAATTCAACCATAGTGGACAATTGATTCCTGAGGCATTTCGCGATCACATATCCCACTTCAAAAGATTAGGTGTTTATACAGACCCTGAGGGGGAGCGAATGGATATTCTGGTTGTCCAAACCAAATCCGTTAATAAGCTCGAACGGACCAGAACTGCATTGCGAAATTTTGTCGTTAGGCATCTAAAAAACAGAGAGAAATTTAATGCACTTGTTGCTTTCTACTCCAAAGAAGATGACGGCATGGAGTGGCGATTGTCTCTGGTAAAGATTGATATCGAAACAGAACGCACCGATAAGGGAAAGATCAAAGCGAAAGAGGAAATTGTCCCCGCCAAACGCTTCTCCTTCCTGGTGGGTGAAAACGAAAACGCCCATACTGCTCAAAAACAGTTACTGCCACTATTGGTCAACGACCATAGCAACCCGCTCATCATTAAAGAAAAAGACGGGGATGGCAGCGTGGAAGGTGCCTTTAGCATAGAGAAAGTAACCGATGAATTTTACGAACAATACAAGGAACTCTACCTCAAGCTTACCGAAAACGCGGCACTGACCGAAACACTGGAAAAAGAAGGCCTCGACCCGGTGCGTTTTGTCAAAAAGCTGTTAGGACAGATCGTCTTCCTTTATTTCTTGCAAAAGAAAGGCTGGTTGGGTGTTCCGAAAGATCAAATGATGGGTGAAGGCCCTAAAAACTTCTTACGGAAGAAATTTGATGAGATCAATGAAAATGGAGGCAGCTACTTCAACGACTTTCTGCGCTTTCTCTTTTATGACGCACTGGCCAAGGAACACAATGATGATAACATCAAGTATTTTAATAAGAATCTTGGCTGCAAGATCCCTTTTCTGAACGGAGGCTTGTTTGAAGCCGATTATGAGAATTGGGATACGCTTGACCTGAACATTGATAACCACCTTTTCAGCAACCCCGATGAAAAGACCAAAGCCGGAGACAAAGGCACGGGCATTCTGGATGTATTCGACCGCTACAACTTTACCATACGGGAAGATGAACCGCTGGAAAAAGAAGTAGCCGTTGACCCGGAAATGCTGGGGAAGGTTTTTGAAAACTTACTGGATGTTACCGACCGCAAAAGCAAAGGCGCTTTTTACACGCCCCGTGAAATTGTGCACTACATGTGCCAGGAGAGCCTGATTCACTACTTAGACAATACGGTAAACCATTACATAGAGAGCTACCAATCCATTGATTCTGATCAAGCCAGCTTGTTTGGTGGTAGTAGCGACAAGAAGGGAAATCTGAAAATTGAAGTAGAAAACAAAGGCGATATCCGTGTTCCCAAAGAAGACATTCAGCAATTTATCCGGCACGGACACCTGGTGCTGGAGCATGAAACCACGGTTACCGGAAAAGGAAAGGAAACGGATAGCTACAAGTACAAATTACCGGAAAGCATTCGCAAAAATGCGGAAGCTCTGGACAAAGCATTGGCCGACATCAAAATCTGTGACCCGGCCATTGGCTCAGGGGCTTTTCCTGTGGGCTTGCTCCATGAAATCGTAACCGCCAGACAAGTCCTTGGCACCTATTTAAATCAAAGTTCATCAAATAATCAGAAAAATCACAGTTCAGACGCCTATTCACTTAAACGCCACGCCATACAAGAAAGCATTTACGGGGTGGACATTGACGCCAGCGCCATTGATATTGCCCGCTTGCGGCTTTGGCTATCCATGATTGTGGATGAAGAAGATTACGACACCATTGATGCGCTACCTAACCTGGATTATAAAATTGTTTGCGGCAACTCACTGATTGGTATGCCCGAAAACGCTATGCGCGACCTGAAAGTGGAAGAAGAACTGGAAAAACTGAAAGAGCAGTTTTTCCATGAAACGGATGAAACCAAAAAGAAAGCGTTACGTCAGAACATCAATCAAAAAATTAGGCAATTACTCGACTCTGCCGAAAGCTTTGCTGGCTACAAGATTGATTTTGACTTCAAGCTCTTTTTCTCAGAAGTGTGGCATCAGAAAAACGGTTTTGACGTGGTGATTGGGAACCCTCCTTATTTAAGAATTCAGGGAATAAGGAAAGAAAACCCTGCATTTGCAGACCTTCTTGTTAAGCTGTATGACTCTGCGACCGGTTCTTTTGACCTCTACGTTTGCTTTACCGAAAAAGGTCTTTCTCTAACCCACCCCAATGGACTGCTCAATTTCATTATGCCGGTGAAATGGACTAACTCTGCTTTTGGCAACGGTTTAAGAAAAGTAATGAAGCAAAATAAAGCTGCAAAAAAAATCATCTCTTTCAGTGCCCATCAAGTATTCCATGCTTCCACATATACAGGAATACAGTTCTTCGTAAAGAATTCAAAGCAACTGCTTTACACAGAATTGAACAAAGACTTGCCCAATAAGTCTGACTTGGAAAATTATATCAATGAGTTAAAGGAAGGGGATTTTAATTCCTATGCTACTCGTGAATTGAATGACGACACGTGGACTTTAACTGATAAAAAGGTTTCAAGTATTTTACTGAAATTGAATAAGCATAAGACAAAGGTAAAAGATGTCTTTTCAAAGTTTTTTACTGGTCTTCAAACTAGTAAAGATTCAGTTTATTTTATCATGAAATCAAGGATTGAGAATGGCTATGTTATCGGTCATTCGAAAGAATTAGACGAGGAAGTTGAAATAGAGAGGGGGTTAGTAAAACCCTTATTAAAGGGAGATCAAGTGCATCGATTTGAAAAGTTAAGCACAAACAACTACGTGATTTTTCCATACCATATTAAAGATAGTAAAGCTATATTAATGGAAGAGACTGAAATCAAAGATCGGTTTCCTAAAGGATATGAATATTTGAAGATCAATGAGGGTGTTTTGAGAGGTAGGGAAAACGGGAAATTAAATAATGATACTTTTTGGTTTAGATATATTTATCCTAAAAATCTCACTCTTTTTAATAAGCCTAAGCTGATCTGTCCAGATATTTCCAAAGGTGGCAACTACGCTTTTGATGAAAAAGGAGAATTTTATGACACAACAACGCTTTACGGGTATATCAAAAATTCAGAGATCAAATACCCTTATAAGTATTTTCTTGGTCTGTTAAATTCATCAATATGTTGGTTCTTTCTTAAAAATACGGGGACAGTTCTCGCAAATGGATATTTTAGATTCATGCCTCGCTACGTTGAAGCTCTGCCAGTTCCCAAACCCTCCTTAGATATTGCGAACATTATAGCTAAAATTTCTGACTATCTAATCAACTCAAAGCATAATAATGAACTAGTTTACAGTTTTATGTATCAATTGGTGGATTCACTCATTTTTGAATTATACTTCCCAGAAGAACTCCAATCCGCCAACAAACAAATCCTTCCCCACTTAGGCGACCTCAAGCCCATCACCGATGAGATGAGTGATGAGGAGAAGCTGGCCATCATCCAAAGCGAGTTTGAGCGCCTCTACGATCCCAACCACCCGGTGCGCAACAATCTGGAAACGTTGGATAGTGTGGAGGAGGTGAGAGTAATTAAGGAGGCGTTGAAATGAATGTAGTTTACGAACATATCGAAACGCTAAGAAGAAGCTATCAAGGTTTCTTTCTTGAAGAACAGGAATGTCTTGAACATTTGAAGGGGTCGGTAAAGGACAATTTGGTGGATCGCGAAGAGTGGCAGGATTCCATAAACAGGTTGAGAGCATTAAAGGATGAAACCGGCTTTGCTGTCAATGATGAATTGCTGGCCGATCTTCAAGAATTGGAAAATAAAGAAGTTGAGCTACAACAGTTTCGGGTGGGGGAAGCCTATGCTGAAATAGTTTTAGAACAAGAGTTTACCTGCCGTTTCCATTGGAACGAAAACAGGGATACCCGGAATCCAAAAGGCAACAAAACAGGTGCTGACCTGGTAGGATTTATTGAAGTCGATGGTCAGGTTCTGTTCTTGTTTGGAGAGGTAAAAACATCTTCAGAAACTGCCACCCGGCCACCGCAGGTCATGACAAGCACTCACGGTATTGAGAACCAGCTCAGAAATTTATACAATGACCGAAGTACACGCCTTATCTTGATATCCTATTTGAAAAATAAGATGAGGCACTATCCAGTAGATCATCCATTCAGGAGAGATTTTGAAGCCAGTGAAAGAGCATATTACTTTGGTGATTGCGATTATCAACTCATTGGCGTATTAGTTCGTGATGTAGAACCTGATCAAAGGGATGTTGAACCAAGTTATGCCAGATTAAGAGAGCAAGTTTTAGAGCCCAGGGGAATAAATCTGGTGGCATTGTATTTACCAATTCAAAAAGAGGAATGGTTGGGCATTATTAATGAACAAACAGAATGAGCATTGAGCTAAAATATAATCATCTTGAACGGGCATATCCTGATATGCTTACCGGGATAGGTGCGCTCATTCAAAAAGGAAAACTGTCCGGTCGATTTGAATCAGTTGAGCTTTCAGAAGAGGATATCCGGCAACTTGAAAAAGCGAAGGAGCTTTGTGAGTTGAAGATCATTGAACTATGGGATAGCAGAGATTCACAACAGTTCAAAGCGCTTTGTGCTACCTATTTTGACATTGCAAGCCAGCTTTCGGCCTTAACGGAAAGTGAATACTACATCTACGAGCAATTCAAATTGATTGCTTTTGGATATTTGGGAGAACATTGGCACTTCGTTCGTCAGTATCTGAAATCGCGAATGCACATTAACGAAGAATTGACTCCGGCTGATGACTGGAATCAGCGTTTACTCACGCGCAGCTTCAAGGCAATTCTTGGTTTGATTTTAAAAGAAAATTGGAAAGATGTTGATAAAGCAGTCCAACAAATTAATGCATTAAGGGAAGAGCAAAATGATTTCGAGGGAGAATTCCTCAATAAGGTAAATGAAGAAAGTCGTCCTTATGGGGCAGCTGAAGTAGTTTCCCTATATCATTTCGCTAAAAGCATTGAAATACTGGGTCATTACCTAACTAGTGGAAAACCAACTGATGCTCAAAATAAAATCCATTACCATCTTGAACTTTCCCGTGAATTTGCGCAAAAGTCGGGAAATATAAGCCTCAGTCTGCTATTCCAGTTTCATGAAGCATTTGCTATTAAAATGCTACGCAATACCATATGGTATACCACGAGTGGGATAAACCAGTGGGTAACGCAATTTAATAAGTTTATTACAGAGAAAGAGGACAAAGGAATATTTGAACTTCTCTATCCACAAAGGGAATCAATAATAACAGGACAACTTTTAAACCCCGCTCATAAGGCCATCGTGGTTACCCTTCCCACTTCAAGTGGAAAAACCATGATTGCAGAATATCGAATTCTTCAGGCGCTCAATGAATTCAAAGAAAAAAGACGTGGCTGGGTAGCTTACGTTGCCCCAACACGTTCGTTGGTGAATCAAGTGTTTAATCAATTAAAAAATGAATTGGGATCGATTGGGCTTAAGGTAGAAAAAGCAAGCGGTGCTATTGAGTTGGATGGTTTTGAACAACACTTGATTGAAGATCAAGGTGATCAAACCGAGTTTGATGTTCTGGTAACCACTTATGAAAAACTAAATCTTTTAGTTCGTCAAGGCCTCGGATCATCTGAGGATAGACCCCTTGTTTTAACGGTTGTTGATGAGGCACATAACATCGAAGATCAATCCAGAGGATTGAATCTTGAGTTTTTACTATCAACAATAAAAAATGATTGCCCGGAAGCTAACTTCCTCTTGATGACACCGGACATTTCAAATTCGGGAGATGTGGCAAATTGGCTAGCTCCGGACAGAGGTCAGGTTATTAATCTTGAACTAGACTGGTGGCAACCCAATGAACGGGTTGTAGGTGCCATTCAAGTGAATGGAAAGGGAAAAACATATGATTTTAGTTTGAGAACCTTGCACACCCAAAAAGGAAGTTACGAAATAGGAGATTCCATACCACTCTGTCATTTTGAAAACGCTGATGAAATTAAGTCTAAAATCTATGGGAGTAATGGCTCTAAAAAGAAACTCGCCACAAGTCTTGCCTCACAAATTCTTGATCTGAATTCACCAATTATTGTTTTGGCGAGTACAATTAATGAAACCTTTGACATTGCAGATAAGCTTTCAGAAGAAGCTGGAAAAATAGAGAGAGATGCTGATGTTGACTTGGTAAAAAGGCTAGTAGCTTCAGAATTAGGTGATGATTTTCCTCTTGTAAAATATTTAGATCGAAGAATTGCCGTACACAGTGCTGCTATTCCAGATGAGATTCGGATTTTGATCGAAGATCTAATGTCTAAGAAAGGAAAATTACGCGCTTTAGTAGCAACAACAACCATTGCCCAGGGAATAAACTTTCCAGTATCTGCCGTAGTAATGGGCTCTTACATTTATCGGGCTAAAGGTTATTCTTATGATATGCCTGTAAGGGATTTCTGGAATTTAGCCGGAAGAGTGGGGCGTGCCGGTCAAGATCAAATGGGTTGGGTCGGTATTGCGCTTAAAAATGATAGCGAGTTGCCTAAGGTTATTGATTATGTTGGAAAAGCATCCGAAAAATTATTGTCACAATTGGTTAATGCTATTGAAAAAGCACTTCATCATGTAAATGAGGATTTTGGTAGATGGTTATGGCACGATGCTCGATGGACAGCGGTATTACAATACATTTCACATCTACGGAAGCAAATACGAGAGCAGGATGAATTTCTTGCTCAAATTGAGCAAAAGCTCCAGGACACGTTCGGTTATAGTCAGTTACCTCAGGATAAGAGAAACATTTTACGAAATAAGATTCGCGGTTATGCCGCAGGCTTAACTCGGACAGATGCTGAACGATCAGACCAAACAGGGTTTTCAACTGTTTCTGTTAGACAAATGATTGGGAAATTAGCCAATGCTGGTTTGACGCCAAATGATTGGAATAGAAACCAATTGTTTTCGGAACAGAACCAAAGTATGAAAAAGCTTGTGGGGATTATGATGAATACCTACGAAATTCGAGAAGCAATTGAGAAGTTGAGTCCTGGAGATAATGTATTAGACCGGACGAGTATTTCTCGGCTTATTATAGATTGGGTAAATGGAAAAGACATTGCTGCAATAGCCAACCGTATCTATCCAAGTGATGATAAAAAATCATCAATTCAAAATACAACGAAAGCGCTCTACAACGTAGTAGCTAATGCAGCTACATGGGGCTTAGCTGCATTGCAACAAATGCCGACCAGTGGTTCGGATTGGGAAAACCTTTCTGATATTGAGAAAAAGCGCATGGCCAATCTTCCTGCCTATCTGCATTATGGAGTAAATACGGACGAAGGAGTGTTGATGCGGAAAAATAATGTACCGAGAAGCGTAGCTAATCGCCTCGGAGAGTTATACGGTACTTCGGTTGAGGGGCAAATATTTAGTCAACCGTCATCATCAGTTGCTGATTGGATTGGTCAACAAAATGTGGAAACATGGAATAAAGTTCGCCCTGCTAATTCTCAATTATCAGGAGAAGACTATAAAAAGATTTGGATGAAATTGAATGGGATAAAATAATCGCTTCTCGCCAAAAACTCGCCAATTTGGCGAGATAAGAACTAAAACATAGAATTATGTCATTTAATCCGAAATCAGAATATACAATAGTCAGTGAAATTATCGGAATAAAGGATTTTCACGATTATAAAGAAGATTATGTAACTCGCCCACCATATCAACGAAAGGTTGTTTGGAACAGAGCAAAGAAGCAATCTCTGATGGATAGCCTGTTTAGACGTTATTACATCCCTAAGCTGGTTATTCGGGAGGTTCGCTTATCCGATGACAGAACAGTAAATGAAATCATTGATGGCCAGCAGCGGATCACCACCGTACAGGAATTTTTTGATAACGACTATCCCCTCCCA
The DNA here is from genome assembly GCF_000191885.1 of Anaerophaga thermohalophila DSM 12881. Classification (GTDB taxonomy): domain Bacteria; phylum Bacteroidota; class Bacteroidia; order Bacteroidales; family Marinilabiliaceae; genus Anaerophaga; species Anaerophaga thermohalophila. The sequence goes on along the minus strand of NZ_AEWI01000126.1, from coordinate 8,368 downwards.
AAGTCTTTGGAAGATGTGGCTTCTGAATTACCTGGCAAGTATTACAAAGATCTGGACACAGACATCAGGAAATTCATTGACAAGTCTTTAAAGTATCAGGCAGACGTAATCAAGAACATTGAAAAGCCGGATGATGTCCGGCATCAGATCATTGCTACTGAAATATTCTGGCGGTTACAGCAAGGTGAAACGCTAAATTACATGGAAGTGGCCCATGCTCAACTTTCCAGTCTTACTCGCAACTTCATAGTCAAGTATTCAGATGACCTGACATTTGATTATAACAAGTATGAACCTGTTGATAATAATCCGGACAAGCTACCCTTTTTCAGTTTGCTGAATGTTGACAACAACCGGATGAAACACCTGCAATTCATGGCACGTTTCGTCATGATTGAATTAGGAGACGGATACGCTGACCTAAGCGATAAGAAAATTGAAGCCTTCATCAATAATGCAAAAGAGGAAGATGGAATAGGCGATTACAGTTATGAAAATGAACATGCGGCTAAAGAGGTTCTGAAAACCTTACGCACCTTCTATGACATATTTAAGGATGATCCAATTCTGGATGAGCACAATGGCATCAAAGAATTATCAGTGGAGTATTTCATCATTTCCACATATCTACTCATAAGGCATTTACACAAGCACTATGTGATTGATGAGCAGTTGAAAGTAACCATTAGAGAGTTCATTTATTACTTCCATGAACGATGGAAGACATACGATGAATCAACGGATACTGATATGCTCTCTTTTAGCAATCACCGGCAGCAAGGGGAGAATGACCTAGAGATCAGAGACCGGATTATGCGCCAAATCTTCTTTGAATACCTAAAAGAGAATAGTATTAAAATCAAGGAAAGAGATGAAAATAGAGCATTTTCAGAACTCGAAAGAATTATCATTTACAGACGTGATAAAGGTTTTTGTCAGCAATGCCTGAGAGATGGAAAGCCGGAAAATGAAGCTAAAGTGAGTTGGTCTAAGTATCAGGCGGATCATGTTCTTCCGCATTCTAAAGGTGGTAAGACAATTATTGAAAATGGTGAATTGCTATGTTCGTATCATAATCAATCTAAGGGGGCAAAAATCTTATAAACTCTAATGAAGCCACTCAAGCCCAACATATTTGTCAGTTCCACTGTAAAGGACTTGCCTAACGAAAGAGAGGCGGCCAAGCGGGCTATTGAGAAAATTCCGGCAATTCCAGTTATGTCAGAATACACGATGAATGCAGTGGACAAACCTTCGGTTCAGGCATGTGTGGATGAAGTGAAGAAGGCTGACTTTTATGTGCTGATTCTTGGAGCTAGGTATGGATGGGAGTTGGAAAATGGTATTTCTATAACAGAACTGGAATACGATACTGCCTTTAAAGAAGGTAAACCCATTTTTGTTTTCAATACAGAATACGAAAAAGAAGAAAAGCAACAGCAGTTTGCCAATAAAACAGGTGGTCAACGATTCTGGAAAACAGTTTCCAATGCATATCAACTGGAAGACGAAATTGGAAAGAGCTACAAGCAATATGTAGAAGAACAGTACTACGAAAAGCAAAATACGACAGAACTGCTATATAGCAATCTGGTTCAAATTGAGTTCCCGGAAACCCTTTATCAAGCGGATTTAAACATTGACCGTACAGCAATAATTGAATCTTCCTGGGAGACTGAATTCAAGCTTAAAAAAAATGCACCACAGGCAAGGGTTGTGACATCTGCAATGTTTCAACAGGGGCTTCAACCTATTAGTGATTGGGCTTTATATGAAAATAAGCTCTTAACTTTTCAAGATTTAAATGACCCGAATAATCCTCTTCATTCTGTAATTGATGAGGGTACTATTACCCCGTTATCATGTGAAGAATTTTATGAAGTAAATGATGATTATCTGCGTGTATTTAAATTTCTCTTGCGGAAATGCCTCGAACGTAAGCTTCACCACATGGGCATAAAACCCAAAGGGAAAGGATTGTACGCTTTTGCACCGGACAAAGATCATTTTGAAAAGCGTACTGTAAAGTGGCACAGTAAAAAAGATGCGACCCGAACGGTTTTCGAACTGAAAAAGCAAAAGAAAAACCCTGAAAAAATTGCATACGGAAAACACTTTGCACTTAAAGCTGACTTTCATTTGATAAACAACGGCTGGTATGCCTCGCTAATACCGGAATGGTTCATTTCTTATGATGGTTACCGGGAATCTTTTTACGGATGGCAGCAATTGAGCTATCTAAAGAGAAATGAAAGAAACGGCCAGGTCTTTAATCATTTTAAATTTTTGGTGCATCAGATGTCAACCGACTTACAGACTGATCTATTTTCAGACAATTACAGGTATGATCTGCTCAAATTTAAGAAGGTTGAAAAAGTAGAATCATATCCTAAAATAGACGAAAACTCCTGGTACGGCAATGAAAGTGCAGGAATCCAAAAGTTAATGGAAAGTTCAGAATCAGAAAAAATAGACCTATTCAATGTTTGACTTCCATCACATAGAGGAACCGCTCTTGGAGTTTGGCATTGATGACCATTATTGCCCCAGACAGGGCATCAACAATTATGATGTTTACGATACTCGGTTTGAAGCTCGGAAGAGGGAACTGTTAATTGGAATAGTAGGCATTAGTGAAGACATTGAAAAACTTGACAATTGGATAGAAAGGTGTAAAGGGCCAATTCCGGGAAAAGCAAACTCAAAGCAGCCACAACTTTTTACCCATTTCTGTGGCTTCAATGAAAACACAGGGTTCAGATCAAGAATTATTACATCATCCGAGATTACCCGAAAGATCAATAATTCGGATATTAAAGAAGTATTGGAAGTTAAGGACTGGAATGAAAGAGTTTCAGATGCCGTTGAACTATTCTATAAACACATCAAATTCATTGCACAGAATAAGCTTGTGGATGTGATTGTCTGTGTGGTTCCAAAAGCATTTGAAAAATCTATCGTCAAAGATGAGACACCTAAAGAAGTTGAAGAAACTGCCGAAGATTCTAAAAAGCCTGAATTAGAAATTAATTTCAGACGGGCATTGAAAGCGAAATCTATGCACCTTGGTAAGCCAATCCAGCTTATCAGGGAATACTCTTTAAAAGATTCGACAAAAACTCAAGATCCTGCAACAAAAGCATGGAACTTTTGTACTGCTTTATATTACAAGGCAATGCAGACTGTGCCATGGAAATTGAAGCGAGATTCAAACCTTGGTACTGTTTGCCATGTAGGGATTAGCTTTTACAGAAGTAGAGATAAAAAATCCGTTCAAACCAGTCTTGCCCAAATTTTTAACGAGCACGGAAATGGCGTTATTCTCAGAGGTACTCCTGTAGATATTGACAAGACCGATCGGCAACCTCATTTGACAGAAGAGCAAGCGTTTCAATTGCTTTCAGAAGCACTTAAAGAATACAAGTTCGCATTGGAAAATCTTCCAGGGAGGTTGGTTTTACATAAGACTTCAAATTTTAGTGAAAGTGAATTGGCTGGCTTTACTGCTGCCGTAAAACAGTCTGGAATAAATTCTCACGATTTTGTTACAGTTCAGGATACTGAAATAAGATTTTTCAGGGATGGACTTTACCCACCACTTAGAGGTTCCATGATTTCACTGGAGGATAAGCGACATATTTTATATACCAGAGGTTCGGTTGAATATTATCGTACCTATCCCGGTTTATATATCCCTGCTCCGCTCGAAATCCGCATTGTTGAAAGTGATGTTTCCCCAAAAGTTCTTTGTGAAGAAATATTAGCGCTTTCAAAAATGAATTGGAATAACACTCAATTTGATGGGAAATATCCTATCACTATTGGGTGTGCCCGAAAAGTAGGTGAGATAATGAAATACCTTGAACCATCAGAAAAACCACAAATTCGATATGCATTCTACATGTAAGATATCACAATGAAGATTAAGACCATTGAAATAAAGAATTACAAGGCTTTTTATGGAAAGCACACCATCAAAATAGGTGGGAAGAACGTGTTCATCAATGGCGAGAATGGAAGTGGTAAGAGTTCACTTTATTATGCCCTAAAAGATTTCTTTCAGTCATCTATTGAAACCATTGATATGACTGAAGTGGATAACATCTTCTTGAAAGCATCAGACAAAGGAAAGAACTACATCAAAGTTAAATTCCAACCCAATAAAGATGGGCAAAGACGAGTAGCCGAATATGAACTCTCTTCCACAGGCAAAACCACCAATGCTGCGGGAGATACTTCGATCAGAGACGCAAACAAACTCAAAAGTTTTCTCACCTACAAGCATCTGTTAGATATACACCATATCAAAAAAGATGGAGAAATAGACCTTTTCAACCTATTGGTCAAAGGAGTTCTAAAGCATTTCAAATACACACTTACCAGTGGGAAAGAATTGGGTGAACTTTGGAATGAAGTAGAAACACTCATTGTAAAAGAAACCGGCACTTCTTATCGTATTGATCAAAAAAGGAAGGATGTGAATGATGCCCTAAAAGCATTTAATGATGCTTTCAAGCAACTATTCGAAAAACCAGAAGAGGGCAACCCAAATCCAGAATATATTTTGGGTCATGCAGCACCTATTCTGGATGAGTTTGAGCACGGTCTTGAAATTGATCTGCGATATATGCAAGCTACAACTGATGACTATAAGACGATCAAGCAAAATCATGTTCGTGTAGATTTAAAATTCTGTGGTCAAGCAATACCCAAAGCTCATTTGTTTTTGAATGAAGCACGATTATCGGCTATTGCTATTTCCATTTATTTGGGAATGATAAAGAGACATCCGCAACTAAGACCACACAAAATTCTGTTCCTTGACGACATCTTTATCGGCCTTGACATTTCAAACAGACTGCCGCTCTTAAAAATACTTGAGAACCACTTCCCGGAATATCAGGTATTTATTACGACTTATGACAAATCCTGGTATGAATATGTAAGAGGCTTTCTGAGTGACAAATGGAAAACTATTGAGTTCTATGCTCAAGAAGTGAAAGGGGGTTTTGAGATTCCGAAAGTTGAAGATGGAACTGACATGGTTCAGAAAGCACGTCAACATTATAACAACTCTGACTACAAAGCCAGTGCGGTTTATGCAAGATCAGCTTTTGAGAAAATCATTATGAATTATTGCGAGCAAAAGAGAAAGCCCATTGCTTTTAAAGCAAAACGAAAGGATTATTCGTCACAAGATTTTTGGAATAAGGTTAAAGTAGATGTTCAGCCTGCGACCAAAACAAGCATAGAGGGGTATCGATTTCTGATTTACAATAAATTGAGTCATTACGACCCGGAAGTAAATCCGTTGAAAACTGAATTGAGAGATGCTATAACGGCAGTTGAAAACTTGAGAACGGAATTAAATGGAACTTAGAGAATGCCAACGCAGCAGTCACACACATTGGCTGGCCGCTCAACGCCACCCGCAAACCAAAGCCAGCCAAAGAGTGTGCCTGCCCAGCCCTGGAAAAGAAATTTTCAAAGATGCCCCACGCGCGACTGAAAAGAAAGACAATGACACGGACTGACAAAAATGGACTACTTAACTGGTTGACACTGTGGACAGAAAAGAAAAAAGAATGAAAAGCACGATGCCCCAACATTGTATAAGCGTAATGCGGGCTGAATGGCTAAAAATGAGCATTTGTGCTCCTAATAAACTTTTTGGTGGGTGGACAGAAAACGTTTCCGAAACCCCGCACTACGCTTATACTTGGCCGTTGCCTGCAATACAAAGTGCGAAAATAAGAGTGACAGGAACAAAGCAAACGATAAACAAAACTCATTTATGACAAAAGCAAGAGTTGAAATACTTAATGAAGTATCAACAGAAAAAAAAGAGGATTGGAACCTTTGCTTCCAAAATTGCATATACCAATACGACAATGGCATAAAGCAAAGTGGTTTTAGATTCATTTGGAGAAGACCTAATGGGAAATTACAACCTGCAAGGGGGCAAGCTCGTATTCCAGATAAAAAATTGTTGTTTTCATTACTCGAAAAGGCAAAAGAACAAGGATGGTTTTAACTTTAAATTAGTCATAATATGAAGAATTTTAATTACTTACTATTGGTGCCAATTCTTTTTGCCTTGGCATGCAATACAAATAAAAAGGAAGAATCTTTTAATCCCAACCATGTAAAATTCAGCTTAGAGAATCGGAAAAAGACCATTCCAGAATCAGTAAAAAATCAACTTGAACCAAATTATTATTCATCAGAAGAACCATTGTATTTTGAAATTAGCTTTTGGGGCGATACAACGCAAACAATAAAAACCGATTCAGTTCACATTGTTTTCTTTGATTATGAAACATATTCCTATCTTGATACAATAACACTTACCAATACTAAAGGTAAAAAAAGTATTAGTAAAGCTATTACTATGAATATAGGTGATTCGGAAAAGGAACAACTTAGACTAGAACTCTTTTTTGATACAACTTTTGTAACAAAAAGAGATATAGTTTATTTTAATTATCCTCTCTATAAAAGAAAAAATACAGCCTCTCACAATAAAATCATTAATGTGTTTAAAGAAAATGAAGCAGTTTTCGACGATGTATTACTTGAAAAATACGCGTTTATCCATGGGACAGTAGAAAAAATCATAAAATATGAGGATACATATGCCATTCATTTTGAAGATGAATATGTATTTACCGATTTTATTTACATCATGAATGAAAACGTAGACTTGACAAGAGTGCAGCCTGGACAGGATTTACTTATATATGGAAAGTGTGTTAGACCAAATAAATATGATTCATATAATGGCAACAATATAGCATTTTTATATTGTGACATAATCAATGAATCATAGTCAATAATAATTCTTCACCTGAGATGGTTCAAATATCCTATAAACCAAATGTTATGAACAAATTTCGAAAATTCATCCTATTATTTTTATTTGTGCTATATAGCATATCTACTTTTTCACAAATTACTGTATCAAATGTTAAATCAAAAAAAGGACAGGATTTGATTGTTGAAAAACCTGAACCCTATGATAGTTTAAAAACATGGGAGTATTTTAATAATCCGATTCAATATAAAAGATATATAGGTCAACGTGTTTATTTGCCAAAATCTAGCAATGATTTAAAATATGAAAAATCAATGGATGGATATGGTACATTAAAAATGGGAGATAATTCGGAAAGGCCATTTTTATTTACATTAAGTCCAAGAACAGTTAAAATTGATACAGAGAATATTTTAAGCGATGAAATGCTTAATATCAATTATGCTCCATCAAACATTTCGAAAGGTTACCATGCAACATTAAAATTAAATTCTATTTTCACAAATGTATATAAGCCTTTTCTATACTATTTAAAGGTTAATCCATATTCTGGAGAATATGAGTTTAATATTAACAATAACAACAATACAGGTAATAAATATTATCAAATCATCGATGTTATTTTTGGAGAAAAATTGGAGAATATTATGTATTCTAATAGCGAATCTTCAAATATGCAAAATATTGGTTCGGTTAATTTTACATCAACTCCAATTTCAGGAAGAAAAAACAAACCAGAAGAAAAATCAAAACCTCTCAAGCTAAGGCGTGAGCGTATTTCGATTGCTTACGTACTTAAAGAAGAAATAACTGGAGATACAGTTGTTTATTGTAAACAGGAAAAGAATCGCTTTATATTAGTTTCCTTTTTTGTTAAGCAAAAGCAAATATATGAAGGAAATAGTTTAATAAATAAATCATCATACAAAAAAATAAGGGGTATTGAATTGGTTCCTAACAGTAAATGGTTGTGTGAATCTGTAACAGTATCAGCTTCTACAGGCAAGTTGACTTATGTATTGAAGAATGAAAAAGGAGACGTTTTAACTCTTAATGACATTGAAGGATTTGTTTTAGAGGAAGATGTTTTAAAAGAAGAAGCAGAGAAGAAAATGTTAGCTCAAGAGAGAGAAGAAAAACGTAAAGAAGAAGAGCAACAGCGAAAAGAAAATGAAAGGCTCGCAGCTGAGAAAAGAAAAGAAACATGTATTAAAAAATTTGGCCCAAAATTAGGTTTATTAATTGCACAAGGCAAAGTTCAAATAGGCATGACTAAAGAAATGTGTGAAGTTGCATGGGGTAAGCCTATTTTGATAAATAAAACAACAAGTGAACATGGCACTTCAGAGACATGGCACTTTGGCTTTATTAAAACCTTATATTTTAATAACGACATATTGAAAAGGATTGATGAATAAAGTACAGCAGGCAACAAAGCTATATACGCCAGCCGTGGCATCCACAGCATATTGAGGGTTTTGTATTTCCCAAAACCATGCGTTCAAGCTGATAAATCCACAGCTGGTCTGAAACCACGCCCAGGCGCATATAGCC
>NZ_AEWI01000127.1 GCF_000191885.1 Anaerophaga thermohalophila DSM 12881 | reverse complement strand
GCATTAAAAAAAAGACAATTTCATGTAACTAAATTATACATTATTGACAACTTTTATTATCTTTACTAAGAGAAAAACGAATAAATGATTTACATATTAGACGTAAAAAACGACCAATTAGTAAAGGCAGAAATTGTTGTCCCTGAACCAAATGAAATACCATTAAAAAAAGATGGATGGAATTTCAACTGGAGAGAATTAAGCAAAGAAAAAAATTCCAAAATGTTCATCTTACGAACAATTGGCCTAAATCCAAGCGTTGAAGGTGCTTTACAACTAAAAACAGAAAATGAAATGCTCATTATGAATGTTTTAGAGATAGCACCGCATAACATCGGACGAAAAAATAAGAAATATGATTATGTCGCCGGCTGTTTGATTGCTTTTGCATGTAGAGAAAGTTTCAAATTGAAAAGTACTTACAAAGGATTTTTAACCTTTATGGCGAAAACAAGCCTAATAAAATGGTATTCGAAAAAATATGGTGCGTCAGTAGGACTTGGACAGAGAATGTATATTGATAGTGAGAACGCACTGAAATTGATGAATGAATACCTTGAAAAAAAATAAAACGATGAAACGAAATAATAGCGCAGAGCCAACAAACGGAATGTTAACAAATCCAATGGATACTGGAACAGATGAATTTAAAGATTTCCAGGCCATAATGTTGAATAAGGTAAAAAGTCGGTCAGAAGCACAACAAAGGGAGATTGAATTGTTGGCAATCAAATTTCAAATGCAAGATTATCTGGAATCTGACGGAACCGAACTTAAGCTTCCGGGGGATTTTTTAAAGGAATACTTGAAAACACTGGAAATCCCTCAAAAGAAATTTGCTCATTACATTGAAATAAATCCTTCTAATTTGAGCAAATTAATAAACGGAGAGAGACCGATAAATTATGAATTAGCAATCATCTTGGGAAAAATTTTTAATAATGACCCAATGCTTTGGATTGAAATTCAGGCGAAAAACGAACTCAAAAAAATCAGAAAAACCAAAACGAGAAGATTTAACAATTACTCATTGAAAGACTTAATAACCTGATATAAAACGCGCTACAACAAAGCTGTAATACGCCAGCCGGGGCTCCACAGCATATTGTAAGC
>NZ_AEWI01000128.1 GCF_000191885.1 Anaerophaga thermohalophila DSM 12881 | reverse complement strand
AAGGCCTTGCGCAATGGCCGGAAATTTTGGCTTTCGCGGGGAGCCAGGTTTAAGCGGACCAGACCTTTTTGGTTCTTTTTGGGGCAATGCCAAAAAGAACAATGGAAACGAGCATGACAATGATTGTCACAAAAGAATATGTATAAGTTCTTACATGCGAGTTCCATCCGCCCTTAATAAATAAATTTTATACGGATGAATTTTAATTGGTTTTCATGTATGACCCTTTTTTTTAATTGTTTTTCATGGAGAATAATTAATTTTCACGTACATTTGCCATAGTCGTTTTTCACGAAAATACATGGAAGATATAGATTTTTCACGAGAGGTAACTGTTTTTCATGGCCGAACCGTTCCTGAAAAGGCCAGATTAGCAGGATACGGGGCTGTTATCGATGGGCTGGGACTTTCAATGCCTATGCCCGGTCGACTTGCATTGATTAGTTATAAAAACCGCCAATACCGGGATCAGAACTGGCAGGTATTTACTTCCCGATATCTTCCTGATAATAATCTGTACAGTCATCTGGTTTTTGCTCTTAAATATGAAGGAATCAACCTGTTGTTTTTCAAAAGGCTGTTTCAAAAAATATCTTCTTCCGAGATAGTTTCTATAATATCCGCAGAACCAACCGGTCAATACAGCCGGAAGATATGGTTCTTGTATGAATGGCTGATGATGGAAGTTTTAGATGTTCCTGATCTTAAAACAGGGAATTATGTGGGACTGCTGGACGAGAGAATGCAATTCACCATCAGGGGAATCCGTTCGAAGCGTCATCGAATCATCAATAATTTGCCAGGAACACGTGATTTTTGCCCGCTTGTTTTTAAAACCGATAAACTGATAAATTATTGTCGTGCCGGATTATCGGAGCAGCACGATAACCGTTTGAGTGATGTCCGTAAAGACCTTTTACAGCGAGCCTCTGCTTTTTTATTACTGAAAGATTCCAGAGCTTCTTTTTCCATCGAAGGAGAAAGTCCTAAAAGTAAGCGGGCTGCCCGTTGGGGAAAGGCAATTGGTCAGGCGGGAGTTAATGCGCTTAGTAAGGATGAATTACTTCGACAACAACAAATGGTTATTGAAAATACAAGGTTCATAAAGTCAGGTTTCCGACGGGAAGGAGGTTTTGTAGGTGACCATGACCGGTCAACCGGCGAACCGCTGCCGGATCATATTTCAGCCCGGTGGCAGGATATTGATCAACTTATGTCAGGTCTCATAGCTACAAGTCATTTATTGGAAGAGGAGGATATTGATGCCGTAATAGCTGCTGCAATAGTTTCCTTCGGATTTGTTTTTATTCATCCTTTTCAGGATGGCAACGGACGTATTCATCGTTTTTTGATACACCACGTACTGGCAAGAAAAGGTTTTACAAAACAGGGGCTTATTTTCCCGGTTTCCACCTCTATGCTTAATCACATTAATGATTATCGGAAGACCCTTCAACAATATTCTCACCCGCTTCTTGATTTTATTGACTGGGATAAAACAGCCGACAATAACGTGAAGGTACAAAATGAAACAGTTGATTTCTATCGTTATTTCGATGCAACCCCTCAGGCAGAGTTTCTTTATGATTGTGTTGCAGATACTATTTTTAATATCATTCCCCAGGAGGTAAAATATCTGGAACAATATGACAGATTCAAGCATTTTTTGGATGACGAATTTGAAATGCCCGACAAAACAGTGGCGCTTTTAGTCCGTTTTCTGGAGCAAAATGAAGGGAAACTGTCTAAAAGGGCCAAAGAACAAGAGTTTTCAGATTTATCAGTTTCAGAGATTGAAATGATTGAAAAACACTTTGCAGACGTTTTTTATACTGCGCTCAACTAAAAATAAAAAAAAGTGGTCCAAAGAATGGGGAGTAGAATACCATTCGACCAATAACTTAGACTATACTGATGAAACGCCGCAAAATCAAAAAGGGTATTTACCGGCTTGCCCACCTTCCGGGAGGTATTAACTTCGTAAGGTATTGCAGAAATAAGGTAGCGCATTATTCCAATAAGGTATCCGGTTCATTGGAAGTTGCGCATCCTTCCACCATTATGCTCGAAGTGAGCAATCATTGTAATTTGCATTGTATCACCTGTCCTCGAGAATATGCTTACGGGATAGAGATGGACAAAGGTTACATGGATATTTCATTACTGAAGAGGCTGGTGGATGAAGCTTATCCATATATCGATTCTATTGGATTGACCGGTATGGGAGAGCCTTTACTTTATCCTCATCTGGCCGAAGCCCTTGAATACATCAAGTCCAGGAACAGGGGCATACTGACCAATATTTCAACGAATGCCGTATTGTCAGGGGCGCCCGAAATTATTGATACTTTTAAAGCCAACCTCGACACCATTCAGATTTCTATTGATGGCATTGGTGATGTATATAACAGTATCCGTAAAAATGCTGATTATGATACTTTTATTGATAATGTCGCTCAAATTCAGTCACTGACAAAGAATTCCGGTACCGACCTGACTTTTAATATGGTAGTGGTGAAAGAAAATTATCACCAGATGCCGGAACTAATTGAATTGGCCGCAGAGAAAGGATTTGCTAATTTGACCTTTACGATATTTAACCTGGCTTCGGTGACCAATGTGGATATGGAATATTATGAATTCTATGACAGCCTGGAGTTCCGGGAAGCATATCGGCTGGCTCAGGAAAAGGCAAAACAGCATCCCGAATTGGATGTGTTTTTCTGGAATATTGATCGTAAGGGAAGTTTTCAAAACTGCCCTTTTCCCTGGACACATTTTTATGTGGCCTGGAATGGCGAAGTACCGCCTTGTTGTGCCAAACCTTTTCCAAAAGAGTTATCCTTTGGCAGTGTTGTGGATCAGCCGTTAATAAATGTACTCAACACTGATGGATTTAAGGAATTCAGGAAGATGTGGAAAACTGCCGAAACACCGGCGTTTTGCAGAAGATGTCATTTTATTATGGGAGAGACAGTGAATTGATAATCAGTGGTTTCATCATAACTTATCCGCTTTCCGGGCCGGCGGATGGGGGGAAGCCAAAATGGGCGACGTTCATGGCCTTGCGCAATGGCCGGAAATTTTGGCTTTTGCGGGGAGCCAGGTTAAAGCGGACTATACCTTTTTGGTTCTTTTTGGGGCAATGCCAAAAAGAACAATGTAAAATAAATTTGAAACAGGCTGCTGACTTTTTCAGCAGCCTTTAAATATTTGGAATAATTGTGGATTTCTCATATATTTCTTTCAAATATCATGACAATTAAAAGTTAAATTTTCAAATATCATGTATATTAGAAAGCAAATATTTGAAAAATCAGGAAAGGAAAGTTTCTTTCTGTGGGGAGCCCGGCAAACAGGGAAGAGTACTTTGCTAAAAAATATGTATCCGGAGTCGCTGTGGTTCGACTTGCTGCAAACCGATGTGTTTGAAAGACTTTACAGAGAACCTTCACAATTGCGGGAGATCGTTATGGCCTCAGACCATGAAGTTGCCATTGAGGTCAAATCAACGGATAATGCCGGAAAGAGACACATTAAAGGATTGCGGTATTTCGAAGAGGAGTATAATGTAAAGCAATCTATTCTGGTTTCTAATGATCCGTTTCCCCGCAAGATAGGAACGATAAGTATTTTGCCCTGGAAAATATTTCTTCAAAAACTGTGGAATGGTGAACTGATAAAATAATCAGGATATGCTGAATAACACTTAGGTGATTAATAATAAATTCATAGTTCCATTTAAGGTGCAAGGGTTTTAAGCAAATCATAAATTAAGTCTGCGCCTGAGAAGGGAACTTGTAAACAACTTGCTGACTGAAAAATTCTTTTGTGATTAAAAGAGATTCACTGTTCAAAGGCGCGATGGCCTGTCCGCTTTCCGGGCCGGCGGATAGCGGGAAGCCAAAATGAGCGACGTTCAAGGCCTTGCGCAATGGCCGGAAATTTTGGCTTTCGCGGGGAGCCAGGTTAAAGCGTTGCAACAGTGATAGATTCTTCACTTTGTTCAGAATGACAGTGACCTTTCCGGGCCGTAAGCCTTACTCAAATCTGATTGCCTTCACCGGCGAAATCCTTGCTGCCAGGTAAGAGGGCCCCGTCATCATCAGAAAGATAGCAAAAATGGCACCGGCATTTAGAAGGAGAACAGATGCCCAGGTGAGATGGATGGGCACGGTTTCGAGAAAATAATTGTCGGGGTTGAGCTTAATGAACCCGAACCGCGATTGCAGCCGGCAAAAGGCCAGTCCGATGAGGTTTCCCCAAAACAATCCTTTAAGCGCAATATTCCCGGCCAAAACCAGAAATACTTTCCGCAAGGGCCAGTCGGCCATGCCCATTGCTTTCAGGATACCGATCATGTTGGTGCGTTCAAGGATCAGAATTAACAGCCCGGTGACCATATTAAAGCCGGCTACCAGTATGATGAGGCCAATAATAACGGCAATGTTCATATCCAACAGGTCGAGCCATCCGAATATCTGCGGCTGCGTTTGCTTGATGGTGCGGGTTCGCAGCATTGTGCCTTCGGGTGAAATGTGTCCCGATACCACATCTGCTACCAGACTGCCTGTTTCCATAATGTCTTCAAAGCTGCCGGTAAGAAGTTCATAACCGGAAATCCGGTCATAACCCCAGTTGTTGAGGCGCTGAACCTGCCGGATGTCACATATTACGAATGTTTCGTCCAACTCGGGCAGGTTGCTGTCGAAGATTCCCCCTACGGTAAAATTCCTGGCTCTTATTTGTTCCTCGAAGAAATACATCGGTGCTTTGTCGCCAACCTTTAAATGCAGCATACGGGCAATGTCATCCGAGATGAGTATGTCGTTGGATGTTTTGTTGTCGGCGAGTGCCAGTGTGTCTCCATCTTCAATAATTGTTCGAAAAAAAGACCAGTCGAATTCTGGTCCGACACCCCTCAAAACAATTCCCTGCATCTGATCTTCGGTTTTTATAATGCCCGGTTTTGTTGCAAAACGCTGTATGTGCAATACACCCGGCACATTGGCCAGTTCTTCTTCCAATACGGTGTCCTGATCTATCGGGTTGGTCTCATAACTAAGGTTAAAATCGTAGCTGATGACCTGTATGTGACTACCGAAACCAATGATCTTTTCTCTTATCTCCCGCTGAAACCCCATCCCCGTAGCAATGGATATTATCATCACCACCATCCCCAGAATGATACCGGCAATGGCCACCTTAACAACCGGGCCTGCCAGTCGTTTCCCGGAGATGCCTCCTGTTCGTATCCTTTTTGCTATGAAATATTCCGGTTTCATCCGTATAAAATTTATCTAAGTTATTGGTCGAATGGAACTCGCATGATTGATTTTATACATTAACTTTTGTAACAATCTTTGTCATGCTCGTTTCATGCAAATCTTTAAAAATGTTTGCACCTGTAAATGTTAATTGTCAACATATCACTATTCAAAAGAATGTCACAATAATGAACGACTTTAACTATTAAAAAGGCGCGGTGGCCTGTCCGCTTTCCGGGCCGGCGGATGGCGGGAAGCCAAAATGGGCGACGTTCAAGGTCTTGCGCAATGGCCGGAAATTTTGGCTTCCGCGGGAAGATAGGTTTAAGCGGACTAGACCTTTTTGGTTCTTTTTGGGGCAATGCCAAAAAGAACAATGAGTGCAGTATAAAAATCTTAAACGCAAAGACGTATGTTGTGTTTATAATTCACACTAATGGCTACTGACTAAAAACTACTGACTAAATTACTTAAATCTAAAAATCTAATAATCTAAAAATCTATTAAGGCAAACCTTGTCATGCTCGTTTCATTTAGTTACACAGAGTGCACGAAGCACATCACAGAAATTCACAGAGAAAAACGGACTTTTTCCTCCTCTGCGATCCTCTCTACCTTCCCACCTTTACTTCATGCTCCATGCTTCTGAAGGCAGGTATCTGCCAATCTATTGTGATTAAGCAAAGATAAGAATTTTGTTGCGTCGCTACTGTTCCATTAATGATGATTCAGCTTTTTGTAACTAAGCAATCATTCACCATCGGTTATTACCCTGCCGAAAATCATTGCTCTGAACCTAATGTGTCGATCAATCAACTACTTTATTACCTGGTATTTAACGATTAATTTCAATTGTCTGTGATAATCTGTTTTCTCTGTGGTGTCCCATCTCAATTGGCAGAAAAAATTAAATTTCCTGTTATTCCTCTTACAGAATGTTTATTTTTGATGTTTTGGTACGGATATTGGACTCTTACTTAAAATGAACAGACTTGTTGACAATAAGATGGTTCGTACGATGGTCCGTTTATTAAAACGATCCCGAAAAAGTTCTCGTAACGACGGTGCCGGCAGGGACATGTTGTGATATCAGGCGTTACTTTTGTGTATAACTATGTAATTTGTTGTTTTACAGATTATCACGGATTAGGCCCATAGTCCCACAGAGTGTGTCAATGACATACGAATCATCTCGTATGTTACCTGTCTTCCGTCAGGCAGGAAGCTAAAAATCTAACGATCTATTGTGAATCATCTTAGAGTGCAGTATAAAAAGCCCTCAAACTGCTGATTTTTAACATTTTTACCCCTGCCCCTAAAGGGGAACTGCTAAAAATCAGCAGTTTGAAAAAGTCCCCTTTAGGGGATTTAGGGGTCAAAAGGCTTTTTGGACTGCACTCATTTATGAATCTTAAATCTAAGAATCTTAAATTTACCATCTGATATTGAACCTATAACTCTATAAAATTCTAAAATGGAAGAACAAATAAAACAGGTTGCTGCCCGCATTAAAGACTTGCGTGAAATACTGAACATTTCGCCGGAAGAAGCGGCAGATCATTGCGGATTAACCGTTGAAGATTATGGCGAAATTGAATCGGGGAAGGTGGACATACCCGTTGGAATTTTGCATCTTTTAGCCAAAAAATTCAACGTTGATGTTACATCCTTTCTTAGTGGAGCCGAACCGCGAATGCATTACTATACAGTGACACGAAAAGGAAAGGGCGTTTCTGTTCAACGCAGGAAAGCATACAATTACGAAGCACTGGCTACCAACTTTATCAACCGCAAGGCCGATCCCTTTATTGTGACTGTTGATCCCAAACCAGGCAAAAGCGAGCTGGAATTCAACAGCCATCCGGGACAGGAATTTAATCTGATTCTGAAGGGTAGTCTGTTAATTTGTTTGAACAACAAGGAGATGCTTCTCAACGAAGGTGACAGCATTTATTTTGATGCCAATCTTCCGCATGCCATGAAAGCCGCTAACAATGAGTCATGCCAATTTCTTGCAATCATTCTTTAAAAACCGATCATGCAGTTATATAAAAAATATTTAGACCAGCCGGAGTTTGAATCTCTGGCTGATTTCCGGAATAACTTCAGGATAAAGATTCCGGAAAACTTCAATTTTGCTTACGATATAGTGGACGAATACGCCCGGCTGGAACCGGAAAAGGTTGCGCTGGTGTGGGTTAATGATGAAGGGGAACATCGTAATTTCACCTATCGTGAGTTAAAGGAAGAATCGGATAAGACAGCATCGTGGTTTCAATCCCTTGGATTTGAACGCGGGGATAAGATCATGCTCATCCTGAAGCGACGCTACGAGTTCTGGTTTGCCATCCTGGCACTACACAAAATAGGGGCTATTGCCATACCGGCTACCCATTTGCTTACCGAAAAGGACATCATTTATCGTTGTAATGCAGCAGACATCAAAGCTTTGGTTTGTGTTGGAGAAGAGAATGTGATTAACCATGTAGAGAAAGCTTTGCCCGATTGTCCGACGGTTCAAAAATGCATATCGATTGGTCCGGAATACCCTGACAACTGGTATAACTTTCAGAAAGGAGTGGCATTGTCTCCTTCTTTTGAAAAGCCCGAAATACCTTCCCGGAATGATGATCTTATGTTGCTTTATTTCACCTCGGGTACCACGGGAAATCCCAAGATGGTGGCTCACGACTATACCTATCCTTTTTCTCACATCATTACTGCCGCGTTTTGGCACAATGTAAAAGAAGACGGGCGACATCTTACGGTGGCAGACACCGGATGGGCCAAAGCCGTGTGGGGAAAACTGTACGGACAAATGATGGCCGGGTGCAGCGTTTTTGTTTATGATTATCAGAAATTTAATCCTGCCGATATGCTGGATGTGATTGCAAAATATAAAGTCACTTCTTTCTGTGCACCGCCCACTATTTACCGTTTTATGATTCGTGAAGACTTTTCGAAATACGACCTGTCTGCACTGGAATATTGCACCACGGCGGGTGAAGCCCTCAATCCCAAAGTATTTGAGACGTTCCGGGAGCTTACCGGCATAAAACTGATGGAAGGTTTTGGGCAGACCGAAACGGCAGTTCAGTTGGCCACCTTTCCGTGGATGGAACCCAAACCCGGTGCCATGGGGATTCCAACGCCTCAATACAACATCGACCTTCTGAAACCCGATGGCACTTCATGCGAAGATGGGGAAGAGGGTCAGATCGTCATTCGCATCGGCGAGCATCCACCGGTTGGGCTCTTTAAGGGGTATTATCGCGATGAAGAACGCACCCGTGAAGTGTTGCGGAATGGCATTTATTACACCGGAGACCTTGCCTGGCGTGACGAAGACGGATATTACTGGTTCGTGGGAAGAGTCGACGATGTCATTAAAAGTTCCGGCTACCGCATAGGGCCGTTTGAAGTCGAAAGCGTTTTAATGACGCACCCCGCTGTTGTAGAATGTGCTGTTACCGGGGTACCTGATGATATTCGCGGGCAGGTGGTGAAAGCTACCATCGTGCCGGCACCGGGTTATGTCGCTTCAGAATCGTTGATCAGGGAAATTCAGGAACACGTGAAGCAGGCAACAGCTCCCTATAAATATCCGCGCATTATTGAGTTTGTAGAAGAATTACCCAAAACCATAAGCGGTAAAATACGCAGAGTTGAAATCAGAGGGGAAGAGAAGTAGGTGAAGCCCGAAAGGGTAATTAGTGGCCGGTCATAAAAAAAGGCGCGGTGGCCTGTCCGCTTTCCGGGCCGGCGGATGGCGGGAAGCCAAAATGGGCGACGTTCATGGCCTTGCGCAATGGCCGGAAATTTTGGCTTTCGCGGGGAGATAGGTTTAAGCGGACCAGACCTTTTTGGTTCTTTTTGGGGCGATGCCAAAAAGAACAATGGAAACGAGCATGACTAAGATTGTCTCAAAAGAACATGTATAATTAACCTCTAATCATCAAAGAAACCAAAAACAGGGAACAGATTCTTCGTCGTTACCTCCTCAGAATGACATTAGGCAGTCTGTCATTCTGAGCGAAGCGAAGAATCTTATATCAATTAAAGCATGATAAGTTGCAATATTCCAATAATTTAGACTAATTTTATACGG
>NZ_AEWI01000129.1 GCF_000191885.1 Anaerophaga thermohalophila DSM 12881 | reverse complement strand
ATAAAAAGCATATTTTTGTCAAAATCAAGGCGTTTTAAATTTTTGTACCGGAGTTAACTTGTTGTTAATGAGGATTCAAGAATTTAAAACAACAACGAGTTTGGCAACAAAGATGCTTTTTAGACTGGACTCATCTTTTCTTTGCGATTTTAGCGTTATTTTAATTTTGCGTTCTCAGAGTGGAATAAAAAATAGACAAAACCCTTTGCACCTTGACATAGTATTAGCCGTGAAGACTGGTGCAGAAATTTTTCCTTATCCAAATTCAAAAAAAAGTATTATCTTAACAAAGCCACTTGAGAAGGTCGTATTGGACCAATAACTTAAGCGGTAAGTAGAAAAAATCTCTAATTTTAGTGAATGGAAAAAGCGAAGTTAAAAAAAGAGCTCGGATTATTTGATGTATTTGCCATCAGTACCGGTGCTATGTTTAGTTCCGGTTTTTTTCTTTTGCCCGGACTTGCTTCACAATACACAGGTCCTTCGGTCTTTCTGGCTTACCTGGTTTCCGGTTTGTTTATTCTTCCTGCCATGTTCAGTATAGCCGAAATAGCCACAGCATTACCGAGGGCCGGCGGGACATACTATTTTCTTGACAGAAGTCTTGGGCCGTTAGTAGGAACCATTGGTGGTTTTGGAACTTACCTTTCTCTGGTCTTTAAAACAGCTTTTGCGATCATAGGTATCGGTGCTTATGCGGCCGTTTTCTGGGATGTTCCTGTTAAGGCAGTAGCAGTGGCGGCGACCATGGTTTTTATGGGGATTAATCTTATAGGAGCAAAGAAAACATCGGGGTTGCAGAGTTTTCTTATTATTTTTCTCCTTGTGGTGTTAGGCGGGTTTATTTTCGAGGGATTATACACGGTTTTTTTCACCGAAAGAGTTGAAGGCCCTTCTGTGAATGATCATTTTAAACCGTTTTTTACCAATGGTATTGATGGAGTGATTTCGGCTGCGGGATTTGTATTTGTGTCATACCTTGGTTTGACAAAGGTGGCCAGTGTTGCTGAAGAGATTAAAAACCCCGAACGTAATATTCCTATGGGGATGTTACTTTCTCTTGTCGTAACGAGTATCATTTATTTTCTCGGGGTATTTATTATGGTTGCGCTGATAGAACCTGATAAGTTTGCCACTGAGTTGGCCCCGGCTGCGACAGCGGCAGAAAAGCTTTTTAAGTGGTTACCTGGCGAAACCGGAACCTACCTGATGGTTGGAGCTGCTATGGCTGCTTTTGCTTCTACCGGCAATGCCGGGCTTTTGTCTTCATCACGATATCCTTTTGCAATGGGACGGGACAAGCTTTTCCCTGCAAAGTTTTCAACGGTTGGAAAATCCGGAACACCTTTTTTATCAATTTTATTGACAACAGGCATTATATTGTTATTAATATTAACACTTTCGGAAGAAGGAATAGCCAAAATTGCCAGTGCATTTCAGTTGTTCATCTTTATGCTTATTAACTTTTCTGTCATTGTATTCCGGAAAAGCAATATCGAGTCATACGATCCGGGGTTTAAGTCACCTTTATATCCATGGATGCAGATAGCCGGCATTTTTATTTCGTTGATGCTGATTGTTTATATGGGATGGATGGCTGTGTTATTCACGCTTCTTATTACAATTGCTTCCGTTTTGTGGTATTATTATTATGCCCGTGAGAAGGTGAAAAGGGAAGGTGCTATTTTTCACTGGTTCGCTCTTTTGGGGAAATATCAATATGCCGAACTTGAAAATGAATTTATGACCATCCTCAAAGAAAAAGGTCTGCGCGAAGGGGATCCGTTTGATGAGACTATTATACGGGCACGCATTACCAGTATTGAAAAAGACATGGATTTTGAAACTCTTTTGATTAAGGTTGCCGAAACTTTTGCAACGGAAATGCATGTCAGCCGTGAAACACTGGTAAACGAGTTTCTTACAACTTCGGCTATCGAACCGGCCCTGATCATTCCGGAAGTTTCTATCCTCTATGCCAAGAGTGAAGGGATCGACCATCCATCGCTGCATATTGTTCTTTCGAGCCGTGGCATTCGGAAACCGGTAGGCAAAGGTGGCATATCGTCGGAAGATTATATACGGATATTCTTTTTTCTTGTCAATCCATCATCGGAATCCCGACAGCAATTACGCATGTTATCAAGACTTATTGATATAATCGAAAGGGAGGATTTTGTTGAGGAAATATTTGACCATAAAAGCCATCGTAAGATCAAAGAATACCTCCTTCATAATGAGCGGTACTTCACTTTGCGGCTCTTGCCAAATACCAGTCAGGCCGATTTAATTGGTAAAAAACTTAAAGAAGTCAAATTCCCGGCCGGTGTATTGGTAGCCTTGATTGAACGTGATTCTGAAACCTTTGCGCCAAATGGCGAAACATTGCTTCAGGAACATGACGTGCTGACGCTTATCGGTGACCCGAAAGTTATATCCCGGCTTTTGCAGGAATATTTGATCAATTAATTTCCGTTTCTAAACACGGGGACGCAAAAACGCAAAGTTTTTTGTTTGAGAGGGTAAATGTATATCTTCCCGATGATAATCCCTTTGTGTCATTGCGTCTTCGCGTTCAGGCATTATCTTATACCAAAATAGTCTTCAGAAATTCATTTCAGTATTTTTTGGTAAACAACAACATCGAGAAGCTCATCAAATTTTTGTCCGACCTGCTTAAAATGGGCACATTTTTCAAAACCGCATTTGGTAAAGAGTCTGATGCTTCTTTCGTGCGTGCCGGTTATGGTTCCCAGTAAAACATTAAAGCCTTTTCTTTTCGCGGTCTCTTCCAGAAAATTAACAGTTTTGTATCCGATACCCTGTCCACAGAATTCGGGCTTGAGATAAACAGCAGCTTCAGCAGAACGGTTATAGGCCTGTCGCTTTTTAAAGGGAGCAAGAAAGCAAAAGCCGGCAGTTTTGTCATCGGCTTTTATCAGAAATGAAGGATATTTCTTGTTGTAAAACGGCACCATTTCCCTCAGCTCTTCGAAACTGACCGGTTGAGTATGGAAAGTTGCCGTGGTTTCGGTGATGTAATAATCGTATATCTCTTTAATGGCTACAAGGTCATTTAGTGTTGCCTTTTCGAAAGTTATTTCCATGAAGAAAACATTTGACTAGCGGTTATACAATCTTCTGGTTTTTACATTGGATTTGTTTTGTTCTTTATGCGTCATGAGCAACCCCGATGTAAACTGGATGATGCCCAATGCCATTAGCAGGCCTGACCAAAAATAATGAATATCAATAACATGGGTCAATACGAATGAAACGAGCATGACAAAGATTGTCACAATAGATCATTAGATCATTAGATTATTAGATTGTTAGATTGTTAGGATTGTTAGCTAATGTGATAAAACTTATAACATTCTAACAACTAACACATCAACAATATTAACAACTTTGACAATTCTAACAGCCGTAACAATTTATTAAATGTAAGATGAAACGAGCATGACAAAGATTGTCACTAAAGAACATGTATAAACACCATCTAACTTCTAATCATCTAAGAAACCAAAAACAAGGAACAGATTCTTCGTCGTTACCTCCTCAGAATGACATTAAACAGTCTGTCATTCTGAGCGGAGCGAAGAATCTAATATCAATTAAAGTATAATAACTTGCATTATTTCAATAACTTAGATAAATTTTATACTGATGAAACGAGCATGGCAACGTTTTCCACAACAGAACATGTATAAGTTCTTGCATGTGAGTTCCATCCGACCTTAATAAATAAATTTTATACGGATGAAATACCCAGGACAAACTTCCAGCTTGGTGGTTTTTTCTTAAAACTCATGATAATGATTGTTTTTTATTTTCAAGGCTTAAAGTTAATGAATTTGTAATTTTTTTAAAGCTTTTTGTGATGAATTTCTGATCCCGTAACCGTTTGTTCCTATTCCCTTTTTTCTGTACTTTGCGGTAATATTTTTACATTTAATTAATATGGCAAAAAAGATTGCAGTAATTGGAATGGGCCAGTTCGGGATGGCCATTGCCAAAACTCTGTCCACGAAAGGAGCTGAGGTTATGGCCATCGACCGGAATGAAACCATTATTGAAGAAGTTGCTGAGAATGTTGATATGGCCGTTGCAATGGATGCAACGGACAAGAAGACCCTGATATCGCAGGGTATTCTTGATTTTGAGGCTGTTGTTGTGGCAATAGGCGAGGATTTTGAGCAGTTGCTTCTTTGTACTACTGTTCTGATGGATATAGGCGTTAAACGTATTATGGCCAGGTCCAGGGGGGAAAATCAGCGAATTATTCTTGAGAAGATTGGAGTGAAAGAAATACTATCGCCCGAAGATGAAGTAGGGATGAATGTGGCAGAAAGGTTAATGAATCCGTCTATCGTGTCGTATTTCGATTTGCCTGATGAGTATTGTATTATGGAGGTTGCTCCCCCTCCTGATGTGATTGGGCGATCACTTATCGATATAGACCTGCGAAGGCGATACGATTTGAACCTGATAACCATGAAGCGGAGTACAGAAGTTGTTCGCGACGGTGAAAAAGTGCAGGAACAACATATTTACGGTATTCCGAAAGGCGAGAGCATCATCCGTGATAATGATTCGCTTGTCTTGTTTGGCAAACGCAAAGATGTGGAACGTTTCATAGAAATTAACCAATAGATGGGCTGGATAAGAAACATCCGGGAGCGCATAAATGTTGTGCTGTTCGATATTCGAGGCATTTTTTTTAAAGTTGTTAATGTTTTATCAGTAATTTTCGGTCTTGCCGGATTAGGAATAATTGTTTATTTTTTCGGATTTTCACCGGATGCTGCTACTACCCTGTCTTTAACTTTCTTTTTGCAGCGCATACTTGACTTCTTTCTGTTGAAATTCTTTTTCAGGGTATTTTTCGATTTTAATCCACGTCGCTTTATCAAAGAAAATGCCTGGGAGACATTGCTGATGCTTTTCATTTTAAGTGAAACCATCCTGTATTTGGTTTTCAGTGAAACGTATTGGCTGACATTCCTTGAAATATTGGGTTTCTCAGAGAACGGTTATTTCTTGTTTGTTCAGTTACTTTTTTGGATTGTGGTATTGCGTGAAACCGGTCGTGCTACCATAAATATGGGGGATTATCATATCAGTCCGGCCGGCATGCTTGCACTTTCTTTTCTCATCTTAATTGTGATTGGTACGGTTTTGCTGAAGATGCCCGAAATGACAGTAGAATCTGTTTCGTGGACAGATGCGTTGTTTACATCGACAAGCGCCTGTTGCGTAACAGGTCTGATCGTTCAGGATACAGCCACTTTTTTTACATTTAGAGGACAACTTATTATCATGTTGTTGTTTCAGTTGGGCGGGTTGAATATGTTAACCATCGCCACCTTTATCGGTTCTTTCTACCGGAGGTCGGGTAGTCTTCATTCGATCAGTTTGATGCGGGATTTCCTGGATACCGATCAGACCGGAAGCATGAAGACTATTCTGCGGAAAGTGATTTATTACAGCTTTGTTTTTGAGTTGACAGGGGCTGTTTTGTTGTTTTTCTTGTGGGGCGATGAGTATTCTTTTAATGGAACGGCTGATCGCATATTTTTCTCAGTCTTTCATTCTGTATCGGCTTTCAACAATGCCGGTTTTTCATTGTTTACCGACGGTCTTTTTGAGGCTTCCATCAGGCATCAATACCTGGCACAAATAGTTGTGATGATATTGATTGTTGCCGGAGGACTTGGTTTTATCGTTCTTCAGGATATTTTTTCGGAGGAAAGCCGCAGGCGTAAAAAGCATAGTCATTGGCAACGGCTCATGGTTAATACCCGTCTGGTTTTAACCGTTACAGGAATAATGTTATTGTCTGGCGCTGTGCTTTTCTTTGTTCTGGAGTACAACAATGTGTTGAAGGATTATTCGTTCGGGGGAAAGCTGGTGGCTTCTTTTTTCCAGTCGGCCACTACCCGGACAGCCGGTTTTAATACGGTTGATACTGCTGCTCTGACGCTTCCCACGTTACTTGTTTTTATGCTGTTTATGTTCATTGGGGCCAGTCCGGGTTCAACAGGCGGCGGCATCAAAACCACGACTTTTGCCATAGCTTTAAAAGCAGCCTGGACCAATCTTCGCGGAAAGGAACATGTTGAAATTTATAAACGCAATATCGGATGGGCATCGGTCAATAAAACCTATGCCATTATTACATTATCACTTACTTTTTTGTTTGTTTTTACCATCTTATTGCTGATTACCAATCCCGGCTTTACATTTCATGAAATCTTGTTCGAGCAAATTTCGGCTATGGGCACCGTCGGTCTTTCACTGGGGATTACCGGTGAATTATCTGCTGCCGGCAAATTCATCCTGGTTGTATCCATGTTTATCGGGCGTATCGGGTCTTTAACGATGGGGATTATTCTTAGCCGCCGGGTGACATCTAAAAACTACCGGTATCCTAATGCCAGACTCATGATTGGGTAGTAATTGGTTTTTTAGTCATTGGCCGGGAATGGTTTGGAAAGTTCCCGGCTTTTTTTGAAATTGTTATCTTTACCGACCAATTATAAGTATAATAGTGCATCAGAATAAAATTAGTCTAAGTTATTGGACTTATGGAACTTATTATATTTTAATTAGTGTTGTATGAGTCCGGTTTAAAAAGCATCTTTATTGCCAAACTCGTTGTTGTTTTAAATTTTTGTATCCTCATTAACAACAAGTTAACTCCGGTACAAAAAATGAAAACGCCTTGATTTTGACAAAAATATGTTTTTTATACTGCACCCTTATATGATTAGAGTTTGGATTCTTCGCTCCGCTCAGAATGACAAACAGCTAAGGTTGAGGTTGAGATTAAGGTTGAGAGTTCACCACAGTTGACGCA
>NZ_AEWI01000130.1 GCF_000191885.1 Anaerophaga thermohalophila DSM 12881 | reverse complement strand
TTGCGCATTTTTTGGTTTTTTGGGTGGCATTTTTCACAAGTTGGGTTAATGCTTTTTGAACGGTCGCGCCTATGATTGTTGTTGGAAATGGTTTGCCCTTTACCCGTTGCTTTTTCATGTTCCGCGAGAGTATTATGGTGAAGAACCAGACTTTTTTGAGTTTTCCACTGATAGTTCGCATGTTGTAAACACTAAAATGGACATGGGCCTGGTATCCTTATGGAAGGTCTTCTACTGCTTGGTATTCTCTGGGGTTAACCGCGAGAGGAATGTTGTGCTTTTGACGCACAAACATGGTGAAATTATAAGCTGTCCGTACGCTTACTTCAGGAAGGTCCGGGTAGCGTTCCTTGAGCCAGTCAAATATTTGTGCAGATGATGTTTCAGGGAACTGAGATAGTTTCCTCCTGACAAAATCTTCATAAGGATTAAGAATTTTGTGATGATATTGGTTTTTTATCAGGAAGTCCTCGTACTCATCTTCACTCATTTTGAGATATTTCCTGACAGTACGGCTATCCATTACCACATAGCGGGCTATTTTGGCGTTGCTAAAGCCCATCTGGCTTAATTTGTGTATTTCATGATACATGTTCCAGTGATTTACATTTTTATCATTCATAATCAACGTTTTTAAAGGTTTTTGCTAAAAACGCTGATAAGGCGAAAAAATTTGGTTTGGAATTCTCAGGACTGCCCCCGAGGCAATCCTGAGAATTCCAAAATCATGCATCACACTATTTCCGATTTTGGTACATTGTTATTTTTCGGTTAAATCAAATCTGGCTATAATTCTTCTTCTCATCTACTCTTTTAGTAGCAAAGTATTGTGTAATTTTTGCCGGGAAAATACTGCTATTAAATCTTGTAGTATTTTTTGTATTTCCATACCTAATATTTTACGAACTCTTTTTTAATACCTCAGAAATAGTATTTAGCTTTTCGATAACTGTGGTTTTGTTAAAAAAAAGCGAATTTTTTTGAAAATATAAATAAAATTAATAATTTTGGTTTACCAATTTGTGGTAGTCCAAATGGGTAGTCTCCCAGTGAATTTTTTCATGATATCTCTGGAAATTAGTCAAATTTTATTGGAAAACTGTTAAAGTTTGGTATCTCTCTATATTGTCATTAATCTAAAATCGAGAAATATGGTTAAAAAATGAAATCCAAGTCTACAATGTTCACGAAAAGCTTTTGTTTTAATGAGCTCGTTAAAAACACTTTAAGTTCACTAAAACAATTAATTAATTTTATAATTCATGTTTATGTGAAATAAATAGAATGTCCTTATGTTAAGTGGTAAAAACTAAATGTTTAAAATTTAATGTTATGAAGAAAAAGGTTTTGTTAACATTCTTGTGTTTTGGGAGTCTTTTCGCCCAAGTGTTAGCACAGACGGTTACTGGTACCGTGACCGATGCTAATGACGGTCTGCCTTTAATAGGTGTTAATGTTATCGAGAAGGGCACCTCGAATGGAACGATTACCGATATTGAGGGTAATTTTTCTTTAACCCTTCAAGGTGAAAATCCTGTTTTGGAGTTTTCATTCATTGGTTACAGCAAGAAGGAGATAGTTGTTGGAGATCAGACGAGATTTGATGTTGTATTAGAACAAGATTTGATAGGATTGGAAGAGGTGGTTGTTGTTGGTTATGGTACTATGAAAAAATCTCATTTGACAGGAGCCATTTCCAAGATGGAAACGGACGGTCTTGAGGATATTCCCGGTGGTAGAGTTGACCAATTGTTGCAAGGACGCGTAGCCGGGGTGCAAATCCAGAATACTACCTCAATGGTAGGAGAAGAGCCCAAGATTTCTGTTAGAGGTATTGGTTCCATTAGTGCCGATGGAAAGCCTCTTGTTATTGTTGATGGTTTTCCTATGGAGGATGGACTTAGCTTGGTTGATGCGGCCGATATAGAGTCTATTGAAGTACTTAAAGACGCTGCTTCTGCTGCTATTTACGGTTCCCGGGCAGCGAATGGGGTTATTATAATCACAACCAAGAGTGGCAGTGAAAATAAACCAATCTATAATTTACGAGCTTCTTATGGTGTGAAAGATTATTATGAGATACACCCAATGATGACAGGGGACGAATTTATTGAGATGAAGCTAAATGAGGCTGAATTGTCCGGAACAACTTTGTCAAATATGTATTTTGCCATGTCTGTATTGAATGAGAATACTAAAGATACCAATTGGCAGGAAGAAGCTTTAAGGTTGGCTGGTGTTTTTAACGCTCAATTTAATGTTTCTGGTGGTAAAAATGGGATTAAATATTATGTGTCATCTTCTTATCTTGGAGATGAAGGTATTATGCTTCAGAATAAATATGATAAGATAAAAATTCGTTCTAAAATTGAGGCTGATTTATCTTCCATCGCCAAATTTGGTGTAAGCATTAATCCTTCTTACACCAAGCGATCTCAACCCACGAATAATTTCACCGATTTTGTACGTACGCCAAGGTATTTGCCTGTATATCATAATGAGTTTACTTCTGAACTTACCGGACAGCCAGTTGGTAGTTACTCTCATGGTTATCATTATTCTAATAAAACCTATACTGGTATCGATCCTATAACTGGTGAAGAGAGGACTGTCACTGCTTCACCGTATAATACTTCAAATAATAATCCCTTGTGGGTTATGAATAATGAGTTCTATTCACGAAATGATTACGGTGTGCAAAGTTCAATATATTTTAGATTGAAACTTGCAAAAGGGTTGGAGTTCAAAACGTCTAATGGATTTAATCTTGAATACACTGAAGAGAATACGTATAAAAATGTAAATTCAAAAACAGCATCTTCACCTAATAGTGCTTTGTATGAGAATTCTCTTTTCAGGGATTTGCTTTCTGAAAATACTTTGACTTACAACTTGGAAACTGGAAGTCATGTTTTTGATGCTTTAATAGGCTTCTCTATTCAAGAAAGAAATACAAAAATATCCAGCATCTTCGGTAATAACTTTCCTACTGATTATATACACACGCTTAACGCTGCTGGTACTATTCTTCAGTATGATGATGAAGATCAAGTGACCGGTACCTGGGAAGAAGAAGATGCACTGGTTTCTTTATTTTCGCGATTTTCTTATTCTTATGCGGGTAAGTATCTTTTCTCTGCTAGTTTTAGGGGAGATGGTAGTTCCAAGTTCGGTGAAAACAATCGATGGGGTTATTTTCCGTCAGTTTCATTAGGATGGCGTATTTCTGAAGAGGATTTTTTTGAAAATGCTGTGCCATGGGTTGATAATTTAAAACTACGTGGCAGTTATGGTATTACAGGAACTGACAATATACCGAACTACGCAAATACTAATATGTTATCTCCTAACTCTTATGTTTTAGGTAATACTAATGGATCTGTTGTGCCGGGGATTTCAAATACATCGGATGTTATTGGCAACTCTTATCTTCAATGGGAGCAAACTAATGAATTCAATTACGGGATAGATTTTAGTGCTCTTAGAGGTACTATTAATTTAAATGTTGATTATTATTATTCAACTACCAAAAGTTTGTTGTATGAGCGGTCGGTCAATTCTATTCTTGGGTTCACTAATGCCTGGAGTAATGAAGGTAAAGTACGAAATAAAGGATTGGAAGTAGCCTTGACTACATATAATATTAAGAAAAATGATTTCAGGTGGAGTACAACTTTAAACTATGCCATGAATCGTAATAAAGTACTGGATCTTGGCGGAGAAGACATGCAAATATCCAGTGGAGAGAGAAATGAAATGTATATTTCAAGAGTCGGTGATCCGCTTATCCAATTTTATGGATACAAAACTCAAGGGGTTTGGATTTCTCAGGAAGAGATTGATAATAATCCGTCAAACGTTAGTGATGTTCCAGGAGGATTAAGATCTGTTGACATAAATTCGGATGGAGTTATTGATGCCAATGATTACACTGTTATTGGAGATCCTCTACCCGATTTCACTTGGGGGGTTTCTAATAATATTAATTACAAAAATTTTGACTGTTCTTTCCTTTTTCAGGGAGTTGTAGGATCTCAAGTCGTAAATGGGGATATATACTATGCAGAAACGGTTAGATATAATAAGAATTTTAATTCTAACCGATGGATTGATGAGAATAATCCCGGTGATGGGAAAACTCCTTACGAAAGAAATGGTATTAATCAAATGCTCACAGATTATGCTGTAGAAGATGGCGATTATATTGCTTTACGAGATATTACGATTGGGTATACTTTGCCTAAAAAGGTGGGAGATTTAGTTGGTATTTCTGATTTAAGGGTTTATCTGAGTGGTAAAAACTTGTTGTATTGGTGGTCATCTGATTATAGGGGAATTAATCCTGAAGCAAGAAGAACATCGAGCCAATATAATAGTCCTTTGATAGATGGTTACCAACGAGGTGCTTTCCCAATTCAGAGAGTATGCAGTTTTGGCGTAGATATTACTTTTTAATTAATATCAAAAATTAAATTGATTATGAGAAAGATTATATATATGGCTTTAGCAGTACTGGCTGTTATGGCGTTCACTTCATGTGAAGACTTTTTAAACAAAGAACCAATAGACCAGTTAGGAGAAGGTAGCTTTTATAGCAATGATGAAGAGCTGAATATGGCTGTTATGGCTTGTTATAGTGACCTTAGAAATTTAACAAATGAAGAATGGCGGTTGACTGAAATTCGTTCTGATAATTCTCGTTTGTATATAAAAAATACAGGTGATGCGGTGAATGTACGATTAAGACAATTGGACAATTTTACCGTGGAGACCACGCATGATGAAAATACAGAATATTGGGAGGATGCTTACAAGGTTATAGATGATTGTAATGTTGTGCTTGAAAATATTAATGTTGTTGAGAATTCGGATTTAAAAGATCAATTAGAAGGCGAAGTTCGTTTTATTAGAGCATACGTTTATTTTAATTTGGTTCGCTTATATGGTCCGGTATTTTTAGTGACTGAACGATTAGATATTGATGAAGGTAATACTCTGCCACGTAGTTCAGTTCAAGATGTGTATGATGTTATTGAAAATGATTTGATATTGGCAGGTGGAACTTCTGAGTCTTCAGGGTTACTGCCGGATGGTTATGATAGTTCTCAACTAGGGCGTGCAACCTCATGGGCTGCCAAAACTTTACTGGGGAAAGTTTATCTTACCTTGCATCGTTATTCGGACGCAAAAGATATATTAATAGATGTGAAAGATAATAGTGGACACCAGTTGCTTGATAATTATTCAGATATCTTTGATGTAAATAACGAAATGAATTCTGAAATCATTTTTGCTGTTCGTTATTTGTCAGGAGGTTATGGTCAAGGTTCTCCTTTTGCCAATTATTTTTCACCCCGCGATGGAACCTTTGTTCCTGGTAGAGCTTATAACTATAATACTCCAACGAACGACCTAATTGAAGCTTATGATTTAGAAGGGGATACGGAACGTAAAAATGTTGTATTAATTGATATCTGGACCGACGACAGTGGTAATCTTAATCCAGTTCCATTTGTTTCAAAATACTTGTCAGACTTTGAAAATGACCTGGATGCAGAGAATGACTGGATCGTTCTTAGGTATGCTGATGTGCTGCTGATGCTGGCTGAAGCTGAAAACGAGATTTCAGGTATTAGTGAGGCACTACCTTATGTTAATTCAGTAAGAACAAGAGCCGGTTTGAATTTGATCGAGGAAAGTAGTGTTGATTCTAAATGGGATATGAAATTAATTATTGAAAATGAAAGAAGGCTTGAGTTCGCATTTGAAAATCATCGGTTTTATGATCTTGTAAGGACTAACAGATTGGCTACAGTTATGAAAAATCATTATGATAATGAAATTATTATAACTTCTATTAGTCAGGATGGTACCATGATTACAGAACCCTACTATGCTAATGTTGTTAGTGATTTTAGTTATTTGCCGGAAGATGCTAGGGAGTTAGATGAATGGCAATTTTTATTGCCTATTCCGAATAGTGTTATGACAGTAGGGACTAATGCAACACAAAATCCTGGTTACTAATCTAAAAATCTACAATGATGAAAAATATTGATTTAATATTTTTAATGGTGTTTTTTGCCTTTAGCTTTGGATGTGATGAGGAATTAACACTTAATAAAATTGAGGAAAAAGTACCTGTAATTGAGAGTTTTGAACCTTTGACAGGTACTGCAGGCGATGAAATTACCATATATGGTGAAAATTTAGGGAATGTTAAGACGGCATATGTTGGCGACAGCTTGGTTACCATCAAGTATCGTGTTAATAGTAATGAACTGGTGGTGAAAATTGATAAAGGGACTGTTTCCGGATTAATTACGGTTGAAAATCAGATAGGTTCAGCTACTTCTACAGAGGAATTTAACGTTGTTCACCGTGTGCCTGTGATTTCGGATTTTGAAGATTCTAAGGTTTTACCCAATAGTCAATTTAAGATTGAAGGTGAAAATCTGGATGTTGTTTATGATGTTTATGTTGCTTCTTCTAAAGCTACTATTCTTGAGGTAAATGAAAGTTTTATTCAGATTGAAGTTCCGTTTTTTGACGAGGAAGAAGAGCCAGCCAATGTTTTTTTTACTTACAATGATGGGGGATATATGAAACAAGTTGGGTCTGCCGGTCTTATTTCATTATATCGTATTCTGCCTAATTTTACTATGGTTCCGGATCAAGGCATAACGGGAAGTAATATTGTTTTTGAAGGTGAAAATCTGGGATTGATTGATAAGATGTGGTTTAATGATCAGGAAGGTGCTTTTACAGTTAATGAGGCTGGTGATCAATTGGTTGTTATTCTGACAGAGGAACAGTTTGTTGTAACTACTACAGGAGTAACCGTTAGAGCTACCTACTTTGGTGAAACACAGGAAGAAATTCTCCATGAAGATTTCGAGGTAATTGTTCCTAAAGTGGACTTTTATAGTAATATAACTCTGCATCCCAGAGGTGGTGATGATCCGTTCTTCTTGGATTTCAATACGGGAGTAACTTATGGTGCCTGTACTCCAATGGAAGAATTGCAATTGAAAATATCGGTGCTTGCTTATGCCTCAAAAAGTGGGTACTTACAATTCAGACAGGCAGGAAATGCAGGTAGTGTCATTAAAAACTATAGATGTGATGAAACAGGTGAAAAGCTTCCTGATGTTGATGCAGTTAAAGTTTCGCAATTTGCAGTTTTAGATGAGTCTATACCTGAGCAGAAGGAATATATCGATGCCGTTAAGAATAAAACACTGACTGAAATCGATTCAGATGTTGTATCCGAATTTGGTGCTAATACCAGTGATCTTAAACTTTACACCGACGGAATTGACTCAGAGGATGAATTTGGGCCTGGTGATGTGATAATCGTTAAACAAACATGGAATGACGTGGTCCAGTATGGTTTTCTTGAGATTATTGATACATTTGTCGATGTTCCTGAAGATTGCGGACAACTTGAAGGTGACGATTCTTATATAACGTTTAACTATTACTTTCAGAAATAATATAGGGATATAAAGTATATCGAGATTTGTTTTTGACCTGTTCGGACTACATGCAGGAAGCAGTTGTCCGGCAGGTTTTTTTATTGTAAATAGTGCCGGCAAGAAAACTACCTATTTTCAGGAATCATGATGAAAAGATCCAAAAAATTGGTCTCGTTTCTTTTCAGAAATCATTATTTCGTGAAAATTATTACATTTTTGGACATAAAAATTTGAATATTTTGTTCAAAATTAGCTATTTCCTGCAAGAAAAGGCATACTTCTCCCATGTATGTTTTGTAAAAAACTGTAAATCAGTAATATATTATGCAGCTGAATTTGCTATGGAAGCTTGTTTCATTTCCTGCTCCCTGGCAATCAGGTGAACACCTATCTTTTTTAGATTGTATGCACAGACCGCCATTCCGATGTATCGTTTGAAATTGTGATAGCTTCTATCGGGACACCGATTTAAACCTCTGTTTTCCAATTCATTAATATTTGACTCCACGGCGCTGTGCTTATTGCGCAGTTTTTTGAACAGGGGCTTTTTTTCTCTTCGGCCTGGGCTTTATTGCATTTCCCTTTTTTAGGAAGGACAAGGTTTTCAACCACTTGTGACAACAACGCTTTATTGTCTTTATGCCAGAAGCCTTTATCGAAACTCCAACTTGCAACCTTTTGTGCCGGAACTATCCGTTCAACAAGTTCCGGCACAATTTCAGAGTCGGAGATATGCTCCATCACCTGATAATCAACAATCAAATTAAATTGATCGGTGGTTATTGCTGTTTTTTGCCTAACTCAACGCTTGGATGCATTTTACCTTTGGTTACCCATTCAGTGTATTGCTCAAAGATTGAGAATATTTTCTCGTCATGTGAAATTTTTTCTCCTTTGATAACCCGTCTTTCCAGCAAGTCAATATGCTTTTGCAATAATTTCATAAACTCCTCAAGTTCAATCAATATTACAGCATCTGCAATATCGTTTTGTGGAAAATTGGGCTTATCTTTTTCAAGTTTAGCCAATAGCGCTTTGGCTTTGATAAGATAGGCCCGGGCAGCGTCATGGACTCTTGATTGCTTGTCCTTACCTCCTGCTGCACTGGCTCTACCCAGTGCTCTCATTTTATTTTTCAGATCTCGTCGCCAGTCTTTTACCTTTCTCCACCCCTGTAGTTCATGCTTTTCCTGGAGTTTTGTCACCATGTCTATGCACTTTCGGGCACTGTCCCAGAGCAAGTTATAGTCAGTTGGGAAATGGACATTGCTCTCTACCACGAAACTATCGGTTTTTAAGTGTAATGCTGCCCCCCCTCTTTTTTTTTAAACACCTGATGCCCAAAGTCTACAATAATATCATTGAGCTGTTTTACCGTTTCATCATCCAATAAGGAAACATTGTCTATAATATTCTGATAACTAAATACTTGCTTTCCGAAGCCTGCTGTGCTTTCAACACCCATCAGCTGACGAATCAGACCGTCATAATTGGCAATGTGATGTACATCGTCATAACTGATGTTTTGACAAAGCCGAACTTGTGACAAAACAAAAATCTGCCACAAATCCATACCTGGCCTACCGGTTTTATTGTTGTTCGAAAGCACTTTATTTTCAATGACTTCAAATATTTTTTCATTCCATTCAGGGGTCACGAATATCTCTTTTAACGCGGCACATAAACCCGGCAAAGCTCCACTTCGCTTGGCGGTTGGAATCTTAGTATCTTGAATTAATAACCTGCCGATGACAATTTGTTGTTCGAATCTCTTTCTCATTTTTGAATCTGGTTAAAACAGTAGATTAAAATACTCGAATCTTATAGTATTAACAGCTTGAAAATAGGCATTATAACTGATTTAACCAAAAAATACAGGGCTTGTTTTCAAAAAAAGTTTTCAATATTATAGTATTGAATAACAATTTGTTATGAGTTTTCTTGCAGAAACTAAATAGTGGCATTTGTTTTGTGGAAATTGCTATTTTCGAGGCTGTTCAAAAAAAGTGTGTCAAAGTTAAGGGTAAGCCTTTGGTCTCCCACGTATTGTAAAAGTAAAAAAATTTTTCCCAAGCCGGGGATACCGGCCTGGGAGTTGAATCTTTCTAAGTACTACTGGAATCTTTTGGAATTAGTTGGAGCTTTCCGGGAAATTCCGGCAATGGTTGGATTTTTTCCAATTGTGAGGCAAAAGGTCAGCCAGGTCCAGATCATAGTTGCTATTGTACAATGCAATTTTGGAAAACACATCGGTCAGCCACTGCCGGGGGTTAACATCGCTGGCTTTGCAGCATCCCAGAAGTGAATACATGATGGCAGCATTTTCTGCGGCGTCATGGTTGCCACAAAACAAATATCCCTTTCTTCCGACGGCCAATGGCCTGATGGCATTTTCTGCCAGGTTGTTAACCCAACTTGTCATC
>NZ_AEWI01000131.1 GCF_000191885.1 Anaerophaga thermohalophila DSM 12881 | reverse complement strand
CAATCTAATGACCTAATGACCTAATGACCTAATGACCTAATGACCTAATGACCTAATGACCTAATGACCTATTAAGGCTATCTTTGCCATGCTCGTTTCGTAAATGAGTATTTTGGCGGCAAGCATAACACAGCAAATGGCATTTTATGGACAGACATTAGCTAAGAATCACCGGCGGCAGAAACAGCTGTCAGAGAATCGGATTTTGTTTTGATATTGCTGCTAAACGATGTATCTACAGGGAGTTTAATATGATAGGGTTTTCCACGTGAATTGGTCAGTTTATTATCTCTTAGCCAGGGATTAAGGTCTTTCAATTCTTTGTATGATATTCCGTAATAAATGGCAAAATCGGCGAAATTACTGACTGATGAATCAACTTCTACAGTGTAAGTCTCCGGCATATAGTAGAGGTCTTCCTCTTTTACATGAAATCCGTATTTTTCGGGTTCCTGGATAATTTCTTTAATGGCAATGATGCGAAAAACATAACGGCCGGTTTCTTCGTTGAGCAGGAGATCGTAATAATTATTGGTTTTTTGTCTGTCAAGTTCACTTAGTACATGTGATCTGCCTGCATTGTAAGCGGCAGCTGCTAACGTCCAGCTGCCAAATTTTTCGTAGCTGCTTTTCAGAAACCGGCAGGCTGCTTCGGTCGACTTTTCAAGGTGATAACGTTCATCGACTTCTCTGTTCACTTCCAGCCCGTAATCAATAGCAGCACCACGCATAAATTGCCATGGGCCCGTTGCCCCTGCAGGCGATGATGCACGCATGATCAATGCACTTTCTGCAAGTGCCAGGTATTTAAAATCATCGGGGACTCCTTCCTTTTTCAGAATAGGTTCGATTATCGGGAAATACTTGGCAGACCGTTTGATAAAAAGCAATGTTTGCGATTGCCAATAGGTATTGACAAGCAGTTCTCTGTCTAAACTTTCGCGGATATACGATCGTTCAATGGGAACCGGTTCGCCGGCAAAATCAGGATTTTGCGGTACAGGAAGCGAAAAAATATTGTATTCCTTTTGGAACATTTCCCTGTGCGTGAGCTGACTTTCTTTTATTTCTGGTTCTGAGGAATATGTAAACAGACCCCATACAAGCATGCCTGCAATTAAAAGAATAGTTCCGGAAAAATATTTATAGGCCCTGAGTTGATTTTGTGTTGTCATTGATCTTCCCTTCAAATCGTTTCTGTTCGTAATACAAATTTAATGATTTCATAGCAATAGTTGAAAGGGATTAAGGAATTATGGTACTTTGTAGTGCTGGTAAAATTTTCCACGTAAAAGCTGCAAAAGTCTTTAGACCGTTAAATACTCTTTGAATATTATCTTTCAGGGTTTTGCAATTAAAATTTTTTAGTATAAAATCAGGCTAAGGAAACTCGTCCCGGGTAATTGGGACTCGTTTCTTTGCGATCATAGCGTTCCTTTAATTTTGCGCTCTCAGCGTGGAACAAAAAATTTCCTGTAACAATGAGACCGGCAAAAAGAGATTTTCAGGGGTGGGCTCATACCTGAAAAATACCTGCACGATTTGTTTACGGTGCAGGCATTTCAGGGTTTCTGAAAAAGTAAAATTTTTTCTAAAATACTAAAAGACTGTTGTTTTTGAATTGGATTAAACCATTCCTGCAAAACCCATAAAGGCCATAGCCAGGATTCCTGCGACTACCAGTGCTACAGGTGCTCCCTGCATTCCTTTGGGCAGATTGACAAGCTCGAGCTGCTCCCTGATGCCGGCAAAAGTAACAAGTGCAAGTCCGAACCCGATAGCTGATGAGGCCGAAAAAACAACGGCTTCGATCAGGTTGAAGTCGCGGCTTACGGTCATAATGGCAACTCCCAGAATGGCACAGTTGGTGGTTATCAGGGGAAGAAAAACGCCCAGAGCCTGATACAGGGGCGGACTGACCTTTTTTAGAACAATCTCTACCAGTTGTACCAGGAATGCAATGACTAAAATAAAGGAAATGGTTTGAAGAAAGGTTATACCAAACTTTTCAAGAATTAATTTCTGGATAAAATAGGTAACAATGGTCGCTATAACCATTACGAAAGTAACGGCACCTGTCATTCCAATGCCGGTGGATATTTTCTTTGAGACGCCAAGAAACGGGCAAATTCCCAAAAATTGGCTCAAAACAATATTATTAACAAATATTGCTGATATGACGATGATAAGATATGTCATGGTTTATATTTTTATCACATATATTCTTAACAGACTGACTAAAAACTAAAAACTAAAAACCAGGCTATCTTATGCTTTACGCACTCTGTTGATAAATGCAATAAGATATCCCAAAGCAATAAATGCCCCCGGTGCCAGCACGAAAATAAGCATGCCGTAATCCTCGGGAAAGAGGGTAAAACCAAATATCATACCACTGCCTAAAAGTTCTCTTACAGCCCCGAGCATGGTCAATGCCATTGAAAAGCCAAGGCCCATGCCCAGCCCGTCGACAATTGATGAACCCGGCGTGTTTTTTGAAGCAAAAGCTTCAGCGCGGCCTAAAACGAGGCAGTTTACAACAATAAGCGGGATAAAAAGGCCCAGCGCTTCGAACAAGGCCGGAAGATAAGCTTGCATCACCATTTCCACTATTGTAACAAACGAGGCAATGATGACAATGAAAGACGGGATTCGCACTTTGTCGGGTATAAAATTCTTGACAAGCGCGACAACTATGTTCGACATGACCAAGACAAAAGTGGTGGCCAGTCCCATTCCCAGTCCGTTTACTGCCGATGAAGTAACCCCCAGCGTGGGGCACATTCCCAGAAGCATAACAAAGACCGGGTTATCTTTAAAGAAGCCTTTTGTGAAATTTTCCCATTGATTCATTAGTATAAAATTTATCTAAGTTATTGGTCGAATGGAACTCGCATGCAAGACTTTATAAATATTCTTGTTGTGGTATGCCTTGTCAGGCCCGTTTGATCTTACATCTTACCATCTTAAATCTAAAAATCTATTAAAACAATCTTTGCCATGCTCGTTTCATCTTACATTTAATAAGTTGTTACGGCTGTTAGAATTGTTAGAGTTGTTAAAGTTGTTAATATTGTTAGGATTATTAGATAATGTAATAAAATTTATAACATTCTAACAATCCAACAATCTAACAATCTAACAATCTAACAATCTAACAATCTAACAATCTAATGATCTATCTATGGCAATTCTTGCCATTCTCGTTTTATTGGTCTTTTGTTTCGCGTTCAGAGCTATTATTTTTTGTGGTTGCAGAACTGTACGAATCTACATTTTTATTGTATGCATTCCATGCCTTTTGAACAGCATCAAGAAAAGCTCTGGAACTGATGGTGGCTGCTGTTATCGCATCAATTTCACCTCCGTCGGCAGATACTCTTAGCTCTGTTTCTTTGGGGTCTATGCCAACAATGCTGGTTGTGCCGCCGGTTTCTTCGCGTTTAATCCCAAATAACCAGTCAAAAAAAGCGTTTCCGGAAGCTTGTGACACCTCTTCTTCTCCGGAAGGTTTAAACCATGTTGTCATTTTTGTTCCAAGGCCGGGCGTTTCTTTGTGTTCAAGTACCTCATAATTGTTGATGGTACCGTCTGGCAGTATGCCAACCATTATCCTAACATCTCCGCCAAAACCTTTGTGGCTGACACTTTCGATGGCTACGCCAACATTGATGCCATCTTTTTTGGCCGGAAAAACTTTCAGTGAATCGCCATCAGGCCCTGGAATTTTATACATTTCCTGTGCCGGGTCATTGTCAAAGTCCGGAACCACGAGCCGGATGGCGTCCTGTTGTTTTTGTTCTTTGGCCACAGCAATAGGCCCTGCGGTAAGTTTATAGATATATCCCAACGATGCTCCCGCTACCAAAGTGATAATAATCAGCGTCAGAGCCATATTGGAAAGCGATGAATCTGTTTTGCCCATTTCAATTTATTTTGAAGGTTGCACCCTTACTGTTTTTACCTTTTCTCCAAACCGTTTGGGTTTCATGTATCTGTCGATAAGCGGCGTGAAAGCGTTCATTATCAGGATAGCAAATGAAACGCCTTCGGGGTACGAACCAAACGTTCTGATAAGAACCGTTATCAAGCCTATTCCAACACCGTAGAGAAGCATTCCCTGTCGCGACATGGGCGAGGTTACATAGTCGGTAGCCATAAAGAAGGCACCAAGTAAGACACCTCCTGCCAGCACATGGAACAATGGGTCTGCGTATTTTAAAGGATCGATAAGATGCAGAATGCCGGTAAAAATGATCACCGACCCGATTACACTAACCGGTATGTGCCAGGTAATGATTTTCTTCCACAAAAGATAGATGCCTCCCAGAATGAGCGCTATCCCTGCCATCTCTCCGGCACTTCCGCCAATGTTACCTATAAACATACTGATATAAGAGGGTATTTCGGACATCAGTTCCGGGATGGTCTGTCCGGACGACACACCCTCTTTGATCACAGACAGAGGTGTTGCGGCTGTTTCTGCATCAATATAATGTAACCGTGAGGTTATTGGTACCGGCCAGCTGGTCATTTGCACGGGAAATGAGATTAGAAGAAAGACTCTGCCCACCAATGCCGGGTTAAACGGGTTGTTTCCCAGTCCCCCGAAAGATAACTTACCAATTCCTATTGCCACGGCAGCGCCTATAATTATCAGACCTATGGGAATGTTGGAAGGTAGGTTAAAAGCGAGCAATAGTCCCGTGACGGCTGCTGAACCATCTGATACTGAGGGAGCTACTTTAAGTAAATATTTCTTAATGAGCCACTCAAAGAAAACACAAGCTGCTATTGATGTGAATGTAACAATGAGTGCCCCGATTCCAAAAAACCATAATGAGGCAACCAGTGCAGGAAGAAGCGCGATAATCACTCCATACATGTTCTTCGGGACAGAATCACCTCCGTGTACATGCGGTGATGGAGAAATGACTAACTTTTGGTTCATTGTATCTGGTAATTTGTTTTAGTTTCTGTTTCTGATTCGTGTCTGTCCATAAAGTACCATTTGCTGTGTTATGCTTGCCGCCAAAATACTCATTTACGAAAAGTAAACTGCGCCTTTGGCGGCTTCGCAAGCCTTGCAACCGGCACTTTCTGAACAGACACATGATTTGTTACAACTTTGCCCGACTTTATAGACGGGCTCTGATTATTTGTCCTACTTCCCCTTTTCCTAATCGGATGTAATCGAGAAGTGGCCTGTGTGCCGGACAGGTAAAACTGCACGAACCGCATTCGATACAGTCCATTATGCTGTCGCTTTCAGCCCTGTCCCAGAGTTTCTTCTCCGCTTCGATCATCAACAGGTAGGGCTCCAGCCCCATAGGACATGCCGATATACATTTACTACAACGTATGCAATTCTCTACCGGTGCCCTGTGTGCTTGTTCGTATGGCAAGACTAAAATCCCGGAACTTCCTTTGGTAACGGGAACATCCAGATTTACCAGCGCTTTCCCCATCATTGGTCCGCCCCCGATTACCTTGCCCGTGTTGTCGGGTAAACCGCCGGCGGCCTCGATAAGCTGACCGACGGGTGTGCCTATTCTGACAAGGAAGTTGGAGGGTTGAGATATAGCGGGGCCGGTTACCGTTACTACTCTTTCAATGAGTGGTTTATTTTTCTGGATGGCTTCGTAAACGGCAAAAGTAGTTCCGACATTATGAACAACTGCCCCTACTTCAATAGGCAATTTTCCTGATGGAACCTGACGACCTGTGACGGCATCGATAAGCTGTTTTTCACCACCCTGCGGATATTTTACCTTTAGAGGCTGCACTTCAATGCCATCTTCTTTGGCTGCCAGATTGGTCAGCTTCTCTATGGCATCGGGTTTGTTATTCTCTATACCGATGACAGCCTTGTTAACTTTGAGCGCCTTCATAAGAATGCGAATGCCTACCATCAATTCTTCACTTTTTTCCAGCATGATTCGATGGTCGCTGGTCAGGTACGGCTCACATTCTACACCGTTGATCAGCAAAATTTCGCATTTCTTCCCGGGAGGAGGAGACAGCTTTACATGTGTCGGAAAAGTAGCTCCACCCATTCCGACGATTCCCATCTCTCCGGTTTTTTTAATGATCTCTTCACCCGAAAGGGCTATTTCTTTAACGAGTTTGTCGGAACGATCAATATTTTCGTCCCATTCATCACCTTCTGTGTCGATTATTATGGCGGGTTTGCGGTAGCCCGATGCATCCACCACTTCATCTGCTTTAAATACTTTGCCTGAAACGGGAGAATGGATATTGGCCGAGACAAATCCACCTGATGCGGCGATCAGTTGACCGGTTTTAACAATATCGCCCTTCTTAACAAGCGGTTTTGCCGGAGCACCGATGTGCTGTGTTGTTGGTACCGCAACTCTCTTTGGGAGGGGAGGTATTTTAATGTTTTTCCCGGCCGATATTTTTCTTTCTTCCGGATGAACACCTCCTGTTTTGAATGTTTTAAGCACGGTTGTATATAAGTTTTAAGTGATGATCAATAAATTATTTACTTTCTT
This sequence comes from Anaerophaga thermohalophila DSM 12881, assembly GCF_000191885.1. Taxonomy (GTDB): domain Bacteria; phylum Bacteroidota; class Bacteroidia; order Bacteroidales; family Marinilabiliaceae; genus Anaerophaga; species Anaerophaga thermohalophila. Next base: position 4,444 of record NZ_AEWI01000131.1, on the reverse strand, counting down.
CCTCAGTTTTCTCTGTCGCTGCTTTCTTCGCAACAGGTTTGTTCTTGCGAGCAGGAAAATTTATTTCAAGAATGGAATTGGTCGGGCATACGGGCACACATTTTCTGCATAGCTTACATTTGTCGTCAAGGATATATGCCAGGTTGTTTTCGAGGGTGATGGCATCGTACGGACAAACTTTAACACATTTCGTACATCCGATACAAGCCACCTCGCATGATTTTCTTGCTACTGAACCTTTGTCTTCGTTAACACAACTGACATATATGCGCATGTTTCTTGGTCCCTTTTTTCGAAGTTCAATTATGTTCTTCGGACAGGCATCAACACAGACACCGCAAGCCACGCATTTGTCTTCAATAATAACGGGAAGACCGGTTTTTTCATCCATATACATGGCATCAAAATCGCAGGATTCAACACAATCGCCAAGACCGTAACAACCGTAAGAACAACCTGTTTCGCCACCGTATAAGGCCGTGGCAACAACACACGATGATGCTCCTTCGTATTGATTGATTCGCGGCCTGTGCTCGCAGGTGCCGTTACAACGGACCACCGCTACCTGGGGGCTACTCTTTCCGGCCTCTTTCCCTAAAATTTCAGCAACTTTAGCCATGACGTCCGGTCCTCCGACGGGACAATTCAAGTCAGAAATATCATCGGCTTTTACCAAAGCTTCTGCAAAAGCGCGGCAGCCCGGATACCCGCACCCCCCACAGTTGGCAGCCGGAAGAACTTCTTCCACCTGGTTGATGCGGGGATCTTCAAACACATAAAATTTCTGTGATGCCAGATAAAGAATGATGGCTGCAAGGGCACCAAGTCCCACGAGCGTTATTATGGTTATCAAAACAATACTCATAACACTATTCCGTAGATGGTTTTATGGTAAAAGAAAATGTCTTAAAAAACTTTTTATTGAGGAGCTTTATGATCAGATAATAAGGAACTAAAATTCCAAGGGCCAAAAGGCCTGTCAGATTTTCATTCCTGGTGATAGAAAACGTGATGATTAAAGTGCCCAAAATCAGAAACAGTGGAAGAATATATGCCCACCATGCAGCCTGAAGGCCCGATTTGCTGTTACCTGTAAGTATTACTTTGTCGCCTGTGGCGTAAGGTCTGTCACAGGTAGCATCAATGATTTTTTCCTGAAGATCGGCGGCAGTACACACCCCTTTTGCATGGCATGAGGCACAGGCTGACTGAGTCAGAATTCGTACCCGGGCATGGCCGCCTTCTGCTGTTTCTACAATGCCTTCGTGTTTTATCTGGTATTTGTCAGCCATGTTGGTTTTATTTCCCCTTTGTGGGCACAAATGTATATAATTGGGGAACATTGGCTGTTGAAGGCTTGTATTTTTTGTTTAGAACAAATTAAAATAACTTTTAACAAGTTGTTGGATTGTCAGATAGAGAAGTGTGAAATGGCTAATTTAGACGAACTTATATTAACGAAAAATTTCTGTATATAAAATCTGATCAGCTAATCATTGCCCAGTTCATTTTTTGCTGAGCGAGCTTTTTTAGCTGTCGCTGCATAATAGCATTTTCAGATTTTTCTAACAATGGATCGTCAGCAAGGATGTCTTGTGCTACATTTCTGGCCATTTGCAAAATACGTGTATCTTTAGTCAGGCTGGCAATTTTGAGTTCAAAAGGCAGCCCCGATTGTTGCGTCCCTTCCAGGTCGCCCGGTCCCCTTAGTTTCATATCGGCTTCTGCAATTTCGAAGCCATCGTTGGTTTGGGTCATTATTTCCATTCGCTTTCTGGTTTCCCTGGAGAGTTTGTAGCCGGTCATCAGGATGCAATAACTCTGTTCGGCACCTCTGCCAACTCTGCCCCGCAGCTGGTGTAACTGCGACAGACCGAATCGTTCGGCACTTTCTATGACCATTACGGATGCATTGGGCACATTTACACCGACCTCGATGACGGTTGTTGAAACCAGTATTTTCGATCTTCCGGAAGCAAATTCCTGCATTGCGGCATCTTTTTCGGCCGGTCTCATTTTGCCGTGTACCATAGAGACCTTCTGATTCGGGAAAACTTCTTTGATATATTCATATCCTTCTGTGAGGTTCTTGAAATCCATGCTTTCCGATTCTTCAATTAAAGGATACACGATGTATATCTGCCTTCCGGCATTGATTTGCTCCTGAATGAATTTATTGACACCAAGTCGTTTGTTGTGATAAACATGTATGGTCTGTACCGGTTTCCGGCCCGGCGGCAATTCATCGATGACCGATACATCCAGATCGCCATAAGTGGTCATGGCCAAAGTGCGGGGAATCGGGGTAGCCGTCATGACCAGAACATGTGGCGGAGATATGTTTTTTTTCCAAAGCCTGGCACGCTGAGCTACCCCAAAGCGATGTTGTTCATCGATAACAACCAGTCCCAGATTCTTAAATTGCACGGTATCCTCAATAAGCGCATGTGTACCAATCAGTATGTCAAGTGTTCCGTTCCGGAGCGATGCATGTATCCTGTTACGGTCAGACTTTCGGGTAGAACCCGTGAGCAATTCAATATTTACATTTATCCCGCGAAGCATTTCCGTTATGGTTTCAAAATGCTGGGAGGCCAGGATTTCAGTAGGTGCCATAAGACAAGTCTGGAAGTTGTTATCTATGGCAATAAGCATGATCATCAATGCTACCAGTGTTTTCCCACTTCCCACATCTCCTTGTAACAGGCGGTTCATTTGATGTCCGCTGCCCATATCTTTTCTCATCTCTTTGATAACCCTTTTTTGGGCTTCGGTGAGTTCAAACGGCAGGTTCTGTTTATAAAACTGGTTAAAGATGGTGCCTACCTTTTTAAAAACATGTCCTTTAATATTATAAGTACGCTGGTTTCGCAGCCTGAGAATATTAAGCTGAATGTAAAAAAGCTCCTCAAATTTCAACCGAAAAGAAGCCTTCTGAAGTGTTTGGGCATCAGGTGGAAGATGAATGTATCTCAGGGCTTCGTCCAGTTTCATGAGTTTCATCTTTTGGATTACCGAAGCCGGCAGTGTTTCCGGAATTGTAGACTGATAATTGTGAAAAACATTTTGAACCAGCTTAAAGATAGTACGGGAAGTAAGATAATTGTTCTTCATCTTCTCCGTAGTGTTATAGAAAGGCTGAAGTCCCTGGAAAAAAGGAACTTTTCCGGGTTGTTCCTTTTCCAGCTCTGGGTGTACTACATTGATGGTATTGTTGAAAACTGTTGGCTTTCCGAAGAGTATGTAGGGCTGACCGGGTTTTATTTGTTCTTTGAAATATTTGATACCCTTAAACCAAACGAGTTCAAGGGTTCCGGTTCCGTCTGAAAAAGTGCCGACCATTCTTTTTCCTCTGCCATCGCCAACCATTCTGAGGGAGGTAATTTTTCCTCTTACCTGGACGTAGGGCATTTCCCCGTTTATTTCACGGATTGAATAGAAGCGACTCCGGTCGACATATTTATAAGGGAAATGGTACAAAAGGTCCTCAAAGGAAGTAATTTGAAGTTCCTTTTTCAGGGTTTCGGCCTTTTTGGGGCCGACTCCCGGCAAATACATAATATTTCGTGTGGCCAGGTCTGACATAAAACAGCATCAAAAATAGGCCAATCCTTCATTCAAAACAAATGACTTATTAAAGTTTTGCTTCAATTTTTTGCGGAAGGAAACAGATTAAAAAAAGGCTGCCTTTTTAGACAGCCTTTTTCACAGAATAAAGCTTAAAAACTTATTCCTGCATTTCTTCAACTTCTTCTTCAACCTCTTCTTTCACTTCTTCGGCTGCTTTTTCTGCTTCTTCAGCAGCTGCTTCGGCTTCATCAACAGCTTCTTCGGCAGTTTCCTCAACTGCTTCGGCACTTTCTTCAACTGCTTCCTGAGTAGCTTCTATGGCCTCAGATTTTTCTTCTGATTGTTTGTCTTTCCCGGATTGACCGGCACAGGCCATAAGCCCTACAACCATTAATAATAAAAAAATTTTCTTCATAGTTTAAATGAATTTTGGGTTTGAATAAATGATAAATTAAGACCACGTTACGTCTAAATGAATGGCAAGTTATAAAAAAACTTCTTTGCATGACAAAGATCATTTGAAAAAATTTGTAGCTATTCGGAATTTTATTTAATGATCATATAAGTTTCATGTCTTTTGTATTACAATTGTGAGCATTAATATGGTCTGTTTTTTGGTTTGGAAAGCTTGTTTTTGCTGACTTTTGGTGGTGGTGGTTTTTAAGTTTTCATCCGTATAAAATCAGTATAAGTTATTGGTCTGATGGAACTTATCATACTTTAATTGATGGTAGATTCTTCGCTCCGCTCAGAATGACAAACAGCTAAAGTTGAGGTTGAGGTTGAGATTAAGGTTGAGAGTTCACCACAGATTACACAGATTGACACAGATTTGACAATTATCAATCAGAGAGAGATTCTTCGCTTCGCTCAG
>NZ_AEWI01000132.1 GCF_000191885.1 Anaerophaga thermohalophila DSM 12881 | reverse complement strand
AATAATAAATTGCACCATTCCAATAACTTAGACTAATTTTATACGGATGAAACAAAATATTACCATAGAACTGGAAGAACTCAGGAAAGAACTGGAAGAATACGTGAAGGTACGCGTAGACCTCACCAAATTGCATATTGCCGGAGAACTGTCAAGGTTTTTTTCAAATTTGATGACCAAGACAGTTTTGCTGTATCTGCTCTTTTTTGTATTCATGTTTTTTTCATTGGCTGCAGCATTTCTGCTCGGGAAATGGATGGGGTCCTATGCCCTTGGTTTTGCCTTAATGGGTGGTCTTTTCCTTTTGGCAGCATTGGTCTTCTGGCTATTGCGCAAGAGAATTATTGAGCGACCCGTTGTTCAGCATTTCATTGAATTAATGTTCCCAAAATTCGACCATGATGAAGAAGAATAAAAGAAACGATTACCGCCATATAAAAAGTTACAGAGATTTGTGTTCGGAAAAGATGCACCTGGCATATCGTGCCCGTTACAACGAGAAGCAGCTCGAAATAAGACTTCTCGAGCTGGGCTATTATCTTCATCCCGTCAGGTTGGTCCCCTCCCTGGTTACCGAATGGGCACAACCTATGCTTATTGAACTGAAAAACAGAATCAAGGAGTACTTTTTGGGAAGAAACAGAAGAAGCAGGAGAAAAGACGCATGATTCTTTTTACGCCTTTCACGAGCATCGCGAGATTTTTGCATTTCTTTGGCACGTAATTCCTCAACTCTTTTTAACGGATTTACGACCAGACGTATCTTCCTTATCCCTGCCAAAACTATTTCCACGGTCAGGTTTGTCATCGGACTTTGCCTGTGAACGAGGCCTTTTATCTGGTTCTTTTGCCATGTCCGCTGCATTAAAAGAACCATTTCATCCGTACATAATTTATTTATTGAGGGCGGATGGAACTCGCATGCAAGAACTTATACATGTTCTGTTGTGACAATCATTGTCATGCTCGTTTCATCAAAAAAGCTAAATTTGCTAACCGGCAATCCAATGTAATTTAAACAAAAACCAGTCATAGATGGACAAAACAGCGGCCCGACAACGAATTGATGAACTGAGAGAGGAACTCAACCATCACAATTTCAAATATTATGTTGAGAATCAACCCGAAATATCGGACCAGGAGTTTGACCATAAAATGCGTGAACTGGCCGATTTAGAGGCAGAATATCCCGAATTTGCCGATCCTGACAGTCCGACCATGCGTGTAGGCAGCGACCTGACACAGGAATTTGAGCAGGTACAGCACAAGTATCCGATGCTCTCGCTCAGTAATACCTATTCCGAACAGGAACTCAGAGATTTTCACAACAGAATAGTCAGGCAAGTAGGTGAAAATTTCCGGTATGTAGCTGAGTTAAAGTATGACGGAACTTCCATTAGTCTTACCTATGTAAACGGTCAACTTCAGCGGGCTGTTACCCGCGGCGACGGTACTGTGGGTGATGATGTAACACGGAATGTGAGAACCATTCGCTCTGTACCCCTGAAATTAAAGGGCAATTTTCTTCCTGAATTTGAAATACGGGGCGAAATTTTTCTGCCCATCGAAGGATTCAAACGGCTCAACCGGGAGAAAGAAAAGGCCGGAGAACCGCCATTTGCCAATCCCCGCAATGCAGCTGCCGGCTCACTAAAACTACAAAACAGTTCTCTCGTGGCTAAAAGGCCTCTCGACTGCTTTCTTTATTACCTGCTGGCAGAAGAGTTACCAACCGACAGTCATTACGAAAACCTGATGTTGGCAAAATCATGGGGGCTCAAAATTTCGCCTTACATGGAAATCTGTCACTCCATTGACGATGTATTAAAATTTGTCCGCAGATGGGAAACAGACCGAAAAGATTTACCATTCGAGATCGACGGCGCCGTTATCAAGGTAGACAGCATTTCATTACAGCGTCAGCTTGGCTTTACCGCCAAATCACCCCGATGGGCCATTGCCTATAAATTTAAAGCCGAAGAAGCCCGCACCAGATTATTATCGGTCGATTTTCAGGTAGGACGAACAGGCGCGGTGACACCGGTGGCCAATCTTGAGCCCGTCCGGCTGGCAGGGACAACTGTAAAACGTGCATCTCTTCACAATGCAGACATCATATCAGGTTTAGGCCTGCACATCAACGATCTTGTTACTGTTGAAAAAGGCGGAGAGATTATTCCCAAAATTACCGGTGTAGTATTGGAAGAACGTCCTTCCAATAGTCGTCCGATCGAATTCATAAAAAATTGTCCCGAATGCGGAGCTCCACTGATGCGTCTCGAAGGAGAAGCCGCGCATTATTGTCCCAACTCAGCCAGTTGTCCGCCGCAAATCAAAGGGAAACTAGAACATTTCATTTCGCGCGGCGCTATGAATATAGACGGACTGGGCAGCGAAACCATCAATCTGCTTTTCAACCATGGCCTGGTAAAAACCATTCCCGATCTTTATCGCCTGGAAACTTCTCAACTTGTCAACCTGGAACGCCTGGGAGAAAAGTCCGCACGTAACATTATCAATAGTATAAAAAAATCAATAGAAGTTCCCTGGCCCCGTGTTCTTTACGCTCTTGGCATCCGTTTTGTCGGCGAAACGGTGGCCAAAAAACTGGCCGCTGCTTTTCCTTCGATAGATAAGCTGGCTACTGCCACCAAAGAAGAGTTAACAGCCGTTGATGAGATAGGCGAAAAAATCGCTCAAAGCATTATCGCTTTCTTTAAGTCGGAAGCCAATCGCAAAATGATTGAAGAACTAAAACAGTATGGCCTTAAACTGGAAGGAAAAGAAGAAAACAATCTTGAATCGCGGAAACTGGCAGGAAAATCCATTGTCATCAGTGGTACTTTTACAAAATTTTCGCGCGACGAACTAAAACAAATGATTGAAAGACATGGCGGGAAAAATACGGGATCGGTCACAGGCAAAACAGATTACCTGATAGCCGGTGAAAACATGGGCCCTGCTAAACTTGAGAAAGCTAAAAAACATGGGGTTACAATATTAAACGAAGACCAATTTTTAAGCCTGATTAATTCCTGAGAGCGATTGTCAGGCTGTTAGATTGTTAGATTGTTAGATTGTTTGGGTTGTTAGATTGTTTGGGCTGTTTGGGCTGTTTGGGCCTTATCTCTAATTTTGTTGTATTTTTTGGCAAAATATTTATAAAACGGCTGCGCCATTTGTTGTTTGGATCACCGAATTTGCGCGAATTAACACGAATTTAGTCGCATCTTTGATGCAACAGTTATTCGTGTCATTGACAACATCATAATTGATTTTTTAAGGTGTTTTCGAACTCCTTCCAGTCGTTTCATCCGTATAAAATTTAATTATTAAGGTCGGATGGAACTCGCATGCAAGAACTTATACATGTTCTGTTGTGACAAACCTTGTCATGCACGTTTCATCCGTATAAAATTTATCTAAGTTATTGGCCTGATGGAACTCGCATGATTGAGTTTTATACATGTTCTTTTGTGACAATCTTTGTCATGCTCGTTTCGTTGACAACAAAAATAATTGTGTAGCAATTAGCTAATCCGACAAATTATGACTTTAGCTTTTTAGTTATTTTGGGCTCTGGTTTGTCCAGGTTAGGTTGTTGGAATTAAGATATTAGATGATTCATATTGCCTTGTTAAACCGTTTTTCAACAGACAAAAAAATATAATAATGCTGATTTAAAAATGAGTGCAGAAAAAAGCATATTTTTGTCAAAATCAAGGCGTTTTAAATTTTGTACCGGAGTTAACTTGCTGTTAATGAGGACGCAAAAATTTAAAACAACAACGAGTTTGGCAACAAAGATGCTTTTTAGACTGGACTCTACAATCAATTACAATACACGGCAAAGCATTGCTTATACCAAGTAGTTTTTGGCAGCAAATTTATTCGTAGAAAAAATTAGCACTCGTGATACCATTCAGAAAACAAAGAGAAACAATCGGAAATTTTTTGTTGCAACGTCAACTAAAAAAGCAGCATCGCCATGTCCGGATGAAGAAGATTGGCGATTTAAAAAAAGCCGGCATATTTTTTGATGCCCATTCAGAACGGTGCCGAAAAACTGTAAAGGCCTTTATTAAAAAGTTGCAGTCACAAGGTACAGAAGTGCGGGCATTGGGTTACTTCAATACAATAAACCCGGAAGAAAATTTCATCAGTGACAAAACAGTCTGTTTTTCGACGTTGAAAGATTTTTCATATTTCTTTTTGCCAAAGAGCGAAGAAGTTATTGAATTTACATCGGCTAAACCTGATGCGCTGTTTGTATTTTCAACCTGCAAAGATTTTGCAGCGGCGGCCGTTCTTAAACTCTCTAAGGCCGGGTTGAAAATTGGTTTTGCCGGCATTAATGACGATGCATTGGATTTGACATTTGAATTGCCCGGTTATGAGCCGGAAAAACTTATTGAACAAATAGAACGATACCTGGGAAATTAATAAATACCAGATGGAAGATATTTAGATTCATCCATATTATAGATATCTGACTTTCCACAGGCAAATGTCTATATCATTTATCCATTTATGTTTCAGAACTTAAACTTAATAAATATGAAAACACCCATTTATTTTCTCTCTTTGCTTGCCTTTGTGGCTATATTGCAAAGTTGCGCAACCAGGAAGGTTGAACGTGTCGGTACCGAAGAAATAATAGACCTCAGCGGACGCTGGAATGATACTGATTCCCGAATGGTAGCAGAAGCCATGGTTGAACAAATTTTAGATGCACAATGGCTCCCGAATTTCCAGGAAAAGCATGACGGGAAAAGACCGGTTGTAATCGTCGGACTGGTTTACAACAAATCACATGAACACATTGAAGCAGAGACTTTCATCAAAGATGTGGAAAGAGCATTTATCAACTCCGGGAAAGTTCGCCTGGTTCAGGCCGGTGATAAACGTGAAGAACTTCGTCGCGAACGTGCAGCCCAGCAGGAATTTGCTTCGCCCGAAACTGTTAAAGCCTGGGGCAAAGAACTGGGTGCAGACTTTATCCTGAACGGCGACATTTCCTCCATCGTTGATACCTATAAAAAAGAAAAGGTCAACTACTATCAGGTCAATCTGGAGCTTACCGATATTGAAACCAGTGAAATTGTCTGGATCGGGGAAAAGAAAATCAGAAAGTATATAAAGAATTAGATGCCGAATGCTGTTCCAGGTATTGATTGATTGGTAATTAAGATAATTGTAAAGATTCTTCGTCGTTCCTTCTCAGAATGACAAAAAAGACCTTCCTGTCATTCTGAGTGAAGCGAAGAATCTCATCCAGTGATTGATTAATTGGTAATTGAACAAAGTTCCATAGTAAATCTGTGTCATCAGTGGTGAATTCTCAACCTGAACCTCAACCTTAACCTGATTTGCTCATTGATAACAGGAAAGATTCTTCGTCGTTCCTCCTCAGAATGACCAAAGAGACCTTCCTGTCATTCTGAGCGAAGCGAAGAATCTCATCCCGGGTGATGGTCAAATGGTTAATTGGTTAGTTGGATAGTAGTTGATTGATAATTTATAATCGTCCTTTATGAATCGTTATCTGAAGGTTTTGTTCACAATAGCACTGGCGGCAGCAATTGCCGCCTGTGCTACATTTTATCAAAAAACCTATCAGGTACAGTCGAGCATAGCAAGAGGTCAGTTCGAAAAAGCTGACCGGATGATGAGCAACGACACAAATTGGTCGCAAAACAACAACAGGGTTCTCTATTACATGAATCGTGGTGTTGTTGCCTACATGATGGGAGATTACCGAAAAAGTATTGATTTCCTGAATCAGGCCGATTATTATATTGAAGATTATTCGAAACAATTTGGCTGGGAGGCTTTGTCGCTGGTCTCCAATCCCATGGTAAAACCTTATCGTCCCGAAGATTTTGAAGTCATTATGGTCCATTTTTACAAAGCGCTTGGCTTTATCGCTTTGAATGACCTGGAAGGAGCACTGGTGGAAGCCCGTCGCATCAACATACGTCTGCAACAGATCAACGACAAATACAAAGACCACAAAAACAAATATCAGCGCGATGCTTTTGCCCATAACCTGATGGGGATGATATACGATGCCGCCAAAGATTACAATAATGCATTTATTGCCTACCGCAATGCTTTGGAAGTGTATGAAGATGATTATTCAGAATTATTCGGCATGAGTGCTCCGGAACAGCTAAAAAAAGACCTCCTTCGCACGGCAAAACTTACAGGTTTCGCTGACGAAGTGATTCGATACGAGAATCAATTCAACATGAAAGCCCCGGAATTACCCGGAAAGAACCATGGTGAACTTCTTCTTTTCTGGCTTAACGGTATGGGACCGGTGAAGTCGGAATGGAACATTACCATTACCAACTACGGCTTTAACAACGGGTTTGTCACACTCGGAAACCCGGAACTCGGGCTTAACTATTCTTATCATTCCTCTAACCTTTCTTCAAAAGAAAGAGCTGCCTTTGAAGACCTTTCTTTTTTCAGCGTTGCGTTTCCCAGATATGTGGAACGCAAGCCTTTGTTTTCGAGAGGCATGGTTTTATATAATGACACAACCATTACTTTTGAAAAAGCTGAGGACATCAATAAAATAGCCTTTCAGTGTTTGCACGATCGCATGCTGCGTGAACTGGGAAATGCCTTATTGCGTGTTGCTACCAAAAAAGCAATGGAGAAATTAGCCAACAACGAAAACGAAAATCTCGGTACCATTGTCAGCATTGTTAATACACTCACCGAAAGAGCTGATACACGCAACTGGCAATCTTTACCACATTCGGTATATTATGCCCGTATATCTCTGCCGGCGGGAAAACATTCTGTCGATTTGCAATTTACAGGCAAAAATTCCGACAGAGCCGCTATTCAAGTGGAAATTGAACCTGAACAAACCACGTTTTACTCTTTCCATACGATGAACAGTACGGAAATGTACTGACAAATTCCTATTTCCATAACCTGTTCTACTCTTTTCCCAAAACTAAATTTGATTTCTGCTTTTTTTATTATTAACTTAATTGCCTGACATATATCTTAGTGTCTACAATTTCTTGTTCTCAAATTAATCTAAAACTTCACTTCTTATGAAAACACTTTTACCAAACAAAAAAAAAATTGGAATGCTGGTAATTGCCGGCATATTGACAACACAAAGTTTTGCCCAGACTCCCATAAACAACGGTGACTTTGAAAACTGGGAAGATGTTCCCGTTGCGTTTGTTCCCGATAGCTGGGAAGTAGAAAAAGACTATGAAGCAGCCGACCTGGTTAATACCCGTGTGCAAGAAGCTACCAATGGCACCTACTCTCTTAAATTGACTACCATTGAGGACCCGGAGGATCCAGAACCTTACATGGGCTTTGCCATATTAGGCGAAGTTGATGAGTCAGGACCTTCAGGAGGTATTCCCTGGACAGAGGCTGTTGACCAGCTACAGTTTGATGCAAAGTATGATATTCAAAGTGGAGATACGGGATATGCCATGGTTGAGGTCTATGATGATGGCGGAAACGCTATTGGAGGAGGATTGCTGGATTTTTCCGGTACTCAAACAACAACTCTGGCCACTCAGACATTACCAATATCATACACCGGCACTCCTGCCGGGATCATGATAGGATTCGTCAGCAGCGACTTTGAAAATCCCGCCAATGTTGCAGTCGGTAGTTGGATACAGGTCGACAATGTCCGGCTTTTCAACGGAGGATCGGAGGTAAGCACCTCAATTCCCAATTTCAGTTTTGAAAACTGGTCGGACTACACTATTAACGACCCGGAATACTGGACTTCTACAAATATGGAATTATCGGAAGATGGTGTGGCGAACGTTTCATCTTCAACCGATTTCTACAATGGTTCTTTGGCTGCGAAATTAACCAATATCGAGAGGGACGGAGAAGTAATGACTGGAGCCCTATGCTATGGAGACGACCTCTGGGATAATGCAAGAGTTGATTATACAGATGAACCTGATTTCCTTACAGGAGCTATTAATTATACACCATCTGGAACCGATAATGCCCACATTTATGCCACTTTTAAAGACAACATGTCGGGATGGGTAGGCGGAGGAGCAGCCGATTTTTTTGAAACATCGGGATACCAGGAATTTGTAATGCCACTATATTATAATGACTATACCCCCGCCACGGTCAACATGTGTATTTTTGCCGGAGAAGAAAATCCTCATGCAGGTTCTGTTCTGCTTGTAGACAACCTTCAGTTCGTCAATGGTTATGACATTACAATTTATGTACATGACAATGCTACACCGGCTAATGGCATTGCCTACGCACAAATTGAAATTCCAAAACGAACCGGAGATGAAGGAACAACTGATGGAAATGGAAATGGTTATTTCAAACTCCCCGATGGTACCTACAATTTAAAGGTAACACATGAGAGTTACGAAGATTATAATGGAAGTTTTACCGTCAATGGAGAAGGAACGACCGTTGATGTGCAAATGTCTGTAGCTACCGCCCTGCCAAACATTAATGATGATAATTTCAGGATTTATCCAAATCCAGTTAAGGAGATTATCTATATTGAGACCTCAGAGAAAATTGAAAGGGCTGACCTGATCGATATGAAAGGGATTGTAGTGAAATCCGTGAAGAACAACGGGGATTTTTCCAAAATTAACGTTGCAGGCATCTCACCAGGCAATTATATTCTAAAACTGTTTACGGATAAAAAAACAATTACGAAGCAAATTGTAATTGCTCCTTAGCAGATTATCAAAGAAGCCCGTTCAGAAAAAGCGCTTTATCCACTAAAGCAACGCATAAAAAAGAGAAGTGGGCATCTACTTTAAAAAACAATCCCCTGCAATTTCTGATTGCAGGGGATTTTATGTCCTCATATTTAATCTCTATGGCTATGAAAAAAGAGGACCTAAACTATACTTTTCACAAAATGAAACGAGTATGGCAAAGTTTGCTACGATAAGAGTATGTATAAGTTCCTGCATGCGAGTTCCATCCGACCTTAATAAATAAATTCTATACGGATGAAAGGACAAAATTAATACAATATTTATAACAACCTTAGGACACAAAGGTTTAAATCACGCTTACTTCACAAAAAATTTTCCGATATGCACATTACCTTGATTATTAGAAAGTTTCAAAAAGTACAATCCGCTACTTAATCCGGGAAGGCGGATTTTTTCCTGAAAATTATTTAATGTTCCCCCGGAAACAATTTTCCCGCTCAGATTGTATATTTGCCACCGGTCAAACCATTCATTGTTTTGTTCGAAAAAGATATATTCCTTCACAGGATTGGGCCAGCAAGCGGAGAGCCTTCCGGAACACTTCCACTACCCGATTTTGATCGGGAATTTAGGTTTTAGTATTTTATTCTGAAAATTAAAAGTTGAATTGACTTTTAATTTACGAAAAATTTCCCTATTCCATATTTATTGTCAGCTAAAGCCAATAACAAATAAAACCCGGATTTCAGATCAGAAATATCAATCAATAGCTGATGAATGCATTTTTCATCCCACTTTTTTACCAACTGACCATTATTATTATAGGCTTGTAAAACGACATCCTCACCTTGTGTGAAAGGCAAATGAAGTTTCAGGAAATTTTTTGCCGGATTTGGATAAATCGAAATTTCAGTTTCATACCCAATGTCTAAAACTGAAGAAACAACTGATAATCGAAACCAATTCAAATTATATTCAGAGTGCAAAGTTTTAAGCCGGATTTTATAGCGTCCCGCGGGCAAAGTCACCTTTCCTGATTGAGTTTCCCAGTTTTGCCATCCCCCTGTAGCATCAAAAGTTATTGTATCTAAATTCACAAAACCATCCTCTTTTGCAACTTGAAACACAAGTTTTGCATCTGACCGGGGTGTAGCAACTCTGTACTCTACCTTAAAATCATTTTCTTTTTCAACATTGATGGCAAACTCTACAAAATCGCCCGGATTAGCATACCCTGTATTTTGCCCGCCACCGGTATCCTGACAATTTTCCAGCTGAAATCCGTTATTTATTAAAAATCCTCTGCTTCAATTTTTCCCGGAATATTAAAAATTTGTGGAAGATAATTAACAGACACCATCCGAGAAAATGGCTTCAGAATATCTTGGCCAGCCATAACAGATGTTCCATTATATGAAATCAATACATCCTCCTCATAACCAATAAAATTATCTATTGACAATTTCAGGATTCTGCCATTTGAAGGATCGGTAACAATATTGTTGATTGTATAAACTTTACCATTACCTGATTCAATATTAAAATCTGAAATAGTGTATTCGTCTAACGCTGTAGTAATTTCTTTATTAACAACAAGGGTTACAATATCTCCGGGAAAATCTACAAATGCCATTAAGGCCTTACATTCAGCATTATCAATCATCTGCGGATTCATAAAACTAAAATAGTTCAAATTTACACCTCCCGAATTAATGACAAATTTAAAGTTGATCGTGCCTTGTGGAATAATAACATCGTTAATATGAATCGTTTCCCAATTTTGCCATCCTCCTGTAGATGGAAAAGAAATATTTTTAGTGACAGGAATACCATCTATTTCCAGATGCACCTTCGCGCCTGACTGATTGGAAGCATATCTGATATTAAACTGCCCGGCAACTGCAGAATCCGAAGTAACAGTATATTGCATCCATTCACCATCTTCAGTCCAACCAACATTATACCCATTTGTATGACCGGTTTCATCAGAACAAGCTTCTATATCGACCCCGTCGTTCCGGTAAGACCATCCCTGATTCCAGTTGGTATATTCACCATCCTGATTCAAATGATAGTTGGCTGTATCATTATCATAATAAGCATATTTCACTCGTCCTAAGTCATAATCGGCAAAATAGATTCTTTCCCCAATTTTGTGTTCTTTAAAGGGTAAAGTAGCGGTTGTATGCGGTTGTCTGATCATTGCATCAACAACATCTTTTTGAAAGATACAATTTTCAATTTTATGGTTTTCGGCAAATTGAAGTACTGCCTGAAAAGCTTCATCTTCAGTTAACTCAGGTCCTTCTCCTCTCCAAAAATCAAGTAACCGGGAATAACTATCATTAACGATGACTCTGAGTGGATTGTTGATACCGGGCTTTTTTACAGGCCAGAACGACCATCCGACATGGTGTTGTTCACACAAAGCAACAAGATTTGTAAACCAGGTATTAGAGTTTTCACCTGTCTCCCCAAGCCAGACAGGAATATTGTAAGTATCACGCATCGATAAAACCCAATCCAGAGCATTCGGTGTGTTATAGTTCCAGTATTTGTGGAAACTGTAAACCATATTGTCATCCCATGGCGGAGTTAGTCCGGAAAAATCATTGGCAAAGGCATTACCTTCTATAAAAAGAATATGATTAGAATCGACAGCCCTGATTGTATCAGTAATTCTTTCATATAAATCACGAAGTTGAGAATTATTTCCTTCAGGGAATGTCCAATTGGTTTCGTTTATCAAATCATATCCTCCAATCCACCTTTCATTTGCATATCGCTCAGCCAGTTTTCGCCAAAGAGCTACCGTTTTGGCCTTATTCAATTCACTTTCCCACAAGGATGGTTTAGATGGATCATAATCAGAAATATTGGAATCTTTTCCCTGTCCGCCAGGGGCACCATGTAAATCCAGGATAAGATACATTTGATTATCTTCGCACCAGCCTAATAAAGAATCCAAAATATCAAACCCTTTCCGTATCCATGTTATTTCTCCTTCAACAGGTTCTTCCTCTATCGGAGGAGTAAACCATTTATAATGCATAGCAACTCTAACAGCATTAAATCCCCATGATCTCATAGAATCAACATCAGTCTTGGTAAAATGATATTGTAACCAGGCATTGTAAAAACTATCGGTTTTTGCTTCTCCTATAGTTTCAATCAGGCGATTTCTAAAT
>NZ_AEWI01000133.1 GCF_000191885.1 Anaerophaga thermohalophila DSM 12881 | reverse complement strand
TATTACATTAACTAAAAATTTAACAATCCTAACAACCCTAACAATTTCATCAGTATAAAATAAGTCTAAGTTATTGGTCGGATGGAACTCGCATGATTGAATTATATACATGTTCTTTTGTGACAAACCTTGTCATGCTCGTTTCATCACTATAAATATTTTTTCTTTATACGGGCAAACTATAGTGTTGCAGGGGTTGGTAAAAAAAACTAAAACGCAAAGACGTATGTTGTGTTTATAATTCACACTACTGGCTACTGACTACTGACTAAATTACTTATATCTAAAACTCTGATAATCTATTACGGCAATCTTTGTCATGCTCGTTTTATTGTGTGAGTCGTGAATTGTTAAATTATAGGGCATGCCTGTAGCGGGTTTGCCCTTTTTTATTGCGATTTACAGTTGATTTGTAGATTATTGCAAAGAAAAATCAAGTCTTGATACTATGATACGTTGTCAGGTTTTCTACAAATGTCCGGTTATTGATTGTTTATATAATCGCGATGAGATAAGATGCAACTATTTCATAATAAATGCTTTGCATTATTTCAACCGTGTTGAGGCTTATTAAACGGACTATTGATACTATGGAAACTTTCATAAAAACACTTATTAATTCATTGAAGGGAAAAGTTTTTACCGATGAGGTTATTCGAACCTTATATGCAACCGATGCTTCTGTTTATCGCGAAATGCCTTTGGCTGTTGGCTTTCCTGAAGATGAAGATGATATCAGGAATTTAATCCGGTTTGCAGGAGAGAATAATGTGTCGTTAATTCCACGCACAGCCGGAACATCTCTGGCCGGTCAGGTTGTCGGTAATGGAATTATAGTAGATGTTTCCCGTACTTTTACGGAAATACTTGAAGTTAATCCTGATGAAAAGTGGGTAAGAGTTCAGCCTGGTGTTGTACGTGACGACCTTAATTTGTTTCTGGCCGAATACGGTCTCTTTTTTGGTCCCGAAACTTCAACTTCTAATCGTGCTATGATTGGTGGCATGGTAGGGAATAATTCATCGGGAGCCAACTCACTGATATACGGGAGTACCCGTGACAATATTCTGGAAGTGAGCGGATTTTTAAGTGACGGTTCGAAGGTGGTTTTTGGAGAACTGAATAATGACCAATATCGTGAGAAATGTAGTTCTTCCGGAAATTCTTCTGAAGCAGCTATTTACAGGAATATTGACAAGATAATTAGCGACGAACGGAACAGGGAAAATATAGAGCGTGAATTTCCCAAGCCTTCAATAAAAAGACGTAATACCGGGTATGCGCTTGATGCACTGGCCGGTTTGGCTCCATTCCGGCAGGATGGGCCCGATTTTAATTTTGCAAGGCTTATTGCCGGTTCAGAAGGTACTTTAATGTTCATCACTGAAATTAAGTTGCGCTGTCATCCTCTTCCCCCCAAAGAAAAGGGTTTACTCTGTGTACATTTTCACACCCTTGAAGAGGCTTTGGAGGCTAACTTGACAGCCTTGAAGCACCATCCGTCTGCCAGCGAACTGATGGATGATTTTATTCTAAATTGCACAAAAAACAATCCCGAACAAAACAGGAACAGGTTCTTTCTTAAGGGTGAGCCTGAAGCATTATTGGTTATTGAATTTACGCGCCATTCCCGTGCCGAGGTTGAAAAGGCTGCCCAAAACCTCATCATCGATCTGAAACACGCCGGACTTGGATACCATTATCCCCTGGTTACAGGCTCCGACATAAAGAGAGTGTGGTCGTTACGGAAGGCTGCACTCGGAGTGCTTTATACAACCCCGGGGGATGCAAAGCCGGTAGCTGTCATTGAAGATACATCGGTTGCTGTCGAAGACCTTCCTGCTTATGTTGCCGATTTCAGGAAATTACTGGAACCGTTAAATCTTACATGTGCGTTTTACGGACATGCAGGCTCAGGAGAATTGCATCTGCGCCCGGTTATCAATCTTAAAACAGCCGAAGGACAGATGCTTTTCAGGAAGATTGCCGAAGAGACAGCACATCTGGTAAAAAAATATAACGGGTCGTTGAGTGGAGAGCATGGCGATGGTCGTTTAAGAGGTGAGTTTATCCGCTTCATGGTCGGGGATGAGAATTATGCGCTTTTTCAGGAAATTAAAAATACCTGGGACCCCGGACATATTTTTAATCCGGGCAAGATAGTGGATGCTCCGCCAATGGATACGCATCTGCGTTACACGACAGATACAGAAACCCCTGAAATTGAAACCATCTTTGATTTTTCGCGCGAGAAAGGTTATATCAGAGCTGCCGAATTTTGTAATGGTTCGGGAGATTGCCGGAAGACGCATTTATCGGGCGGAACAATGTGCCCCAGCTATATGGCCACCAGGGACGAAAGGCACACAACCCGTGCAAGAGCTAATGTGTTGAGGGAATATCTGCGTAAACCTTACGCGAAGAACCGTTTCAATCATTATGAGATATACGAGGTGATGGATTTGTGTCTGTCTTGTAAGGCTTGTAAATCCGAATGTCCGTCGAGTGTAGATGTGGCAAAACTTAAGGCCGAATTTCTTCAGCATTATTATGAAGCCAACGGCGTCCCGTTCAGGACAAAAGTTATTGCCAATATTTCACGATTAAACAACCTGGCTTCTATATTGCCGCAACTCTACAACTTCACAATCACCAACAGGATCACATCCCGACTGCTTAAAAAAATTGTTGGTTTTGCACCCAATCGTTCTTTACCCAAACTGCAGCCTGTAACACTGGGGAAATGGTTTCGAAACCATTTCAAAACTACCAGGGTTTCTGCCAAACCAAAGGGGACTGTTTGTTTGTTCAATGATGAATTCACCAATTTTAATGATTCGGATATTGGGAAGAAAGCTGTGTTGTTGCTCGAAAAACTCGGGTATGAGGTGATTATTCCGAAGCATATTGAAAGCGGACGTGCCTGGTTGTCGAAGGGATTGCTGAAAAAAGCGCGTGATATTGCCGTAAAAAATGTTGAACTGTTGAAAGATGTTGTTTCGGATGATGTGCCCCTTCTGGGAATTGAGCCTTCGGCCATTCTTGGCTTCAGAGATGATTATATTGATCTTGTTCCTTCAGAGCTTATAGAGTCTGCCCGATCTCTTGCAAAAAATGCTTTGTTGTTCGAAGAATTTATTGAACGGGAGGTTAACGCAGGGAACATTACTTCTGATGATTTTATTGAGTCTCCGAAAAAGATAAAACTTCATGGTCACTGTCACCAAAAAGCCTTAGGTTCTCTTGGCCCCACGATAAGAATGCTAAGTCTGCCCCAAAATTACGAGGTGGAAGTTATCCCTTCGGGGTGTTGTGGCATGGCAGGATCATTTGGATATGAAAAGGAACATTACGATGTGTCGATGAAGATTGGTGAATTGGTATTGTTCCCGGCTATCCGAAAAAAATCCGGGGGAACCATTATTGCAGCTCCCGGAACCAGTTGCCGTCATCAAATCAAAGACGGGACAGGGGAAAAGGCATATCATCCCGCAGAAATATTGTATGATGCTTTGAAGGTAAAGTGATGCCGGTAAATAGCTGAGGGGAAAGGGCATAGAACATAGAGCATGGAGTTCACCCGTTTCAATGGTGAGCCCGGTCTAAATATTACCGGTCTGCATCATTATGCTTCCAGATGTCAATGAGCCAGTTGGATTCAATAACATGGTTTTCCAGGAAGAATGAGATCAGATTGAACCATTGATTGCATCGGGCGAGTATCTGGGAGTCGGAGGATATTACAATTTTATCAGCTTCAGCAACTTTATTATCGGTCTGATCTGCCAGTTTAGTCTGCCATTTTATGTTATTTTCGAGACCCACTTCTTTCACGAATTTGGCCAGCCTGCCGGAATTGCTTACCGGCTTGTCGAACACCCATAAAACGGAACTTGCATTGTATTGCTTGAAAAATGCTGCAGTCAAAGCTATGGCTTTAGGTGTTTCACTAATTTTCCGGTAAGAACCGTGAAGTCCTGAAATATCCCTGATCAATCCGTCTCTTCCTTTGAAAACCGGTGCGCCGCTCAATAGTGCTTCCATGATAATCAAGAGGTTGAACCCGTCAATTATCACAGGGCGGTTTTTCAGGGCTTCAGGAGAAGACAGTTCTCCAGCGGCCACACGTTCAACCAGTTCTGACGGTTGACACGCCCGGTCGAGAGCTGTTCTCTGTCGTTCCTGTAGCTTAAAATGATCACCCACCAGTTTCAGAGCAGCTTTTGCCGTATAATTTTTATCCAGAAGCCAGCAATAATCTTTTGCGGCTGCAGCCATTATTTCAATCTGGCCTTTTGTAAACAGCAAATGATCTCTGGGGCCTGGCCCTCTGTGTTTGCGGTTGTCTGGTGACATAGACGATGCATTATACAGGATGATACAATTTTTTGTTTCTTAAAAGTATGAGCCTGGTCTAAAAAGCATCTTTGTTGCCAAACTCAGTGTTGTTTTAAATTTATGCATCCTAATTAATAATGAGTTAACTCCGGTACAAAATTTTAAAACGCCTTGATTTTGACAAAAATAGGCATTTTATACCGCACTCAGGTATGGATAATTTTGATATTACCCGGGCTAAACCAAAATCATATAATGAGTGCAGTCTAAAAAGCCTTTTGACCCCTAAATCCAATAAAGGGGACTTTTTCAAACTGCTGATTTTTAGCAGTTCCCCTTTAGGGGTCAGGGGTAAAAATGGTAAAAATCAGCAGTTTGAAGGCTTTTTATACTGCACTCATATACTGCATTCATGGTATAAAAAACGGTAGAAATAGGAACTTGGGTCGGATTAAAAATTTAGTTTGACTCTATGCATCATGCCCTATATTTTCAATCATTTCTTTGTAGATTTCGTAATCCCCTTTACTGAAAAGTACGAACCGTATGGTTTTTACATTTTTCAGGGTTGGAGCCATTTCTTTAATTGTATCAAGGGTTACTTTGGCAGCCTCTCTGATTGGGTATCCGAATACCCCGGTTGATATTGCCGGGAAAGCAATGGAATCTATATTGTTCTCATCGGCAAGTTTAAGCGCATTACGGTAGCACGCAGCCAATAATTTGTCTTCAGGTTTGTCTTTGCCGTAAACAGGGCCAAGACAATGAATAACGAATTTATTTGGCAGATTATGCCCACCTGAAATTACGGCTTCACCTGGCTTGATGGGAGCCATTGGGCGGCACTCTTCTTCGAGACCTGGTCCGGCAGCCCGGTGAATGGCTCCTGCCACTCCGCCACCAATTCTGAGTTGCGCGTTGGCAGCATTTACAATCGCTTGCATATCAGACTGTGATGCAATATCTCCACGGATGCATTCGATGGTAATTCCGGAAATTGTTGTTTTCATCAGTATAAAATTAGTCTAAGTTATTGGTCTGATGGAACTCGCATGATTGAGTTTTATACATGTTCTTTTGTGACAATCTTTGTCATGCTCGTTTCATCAGTATAAAATTAGTCTAAGTTATTGGAATGGTGCAACTTATTATT
>NZ_AEWI01000134.1 GCF_000191885.1 Anaerophaga thermohalophila DSM 12881 | reverse complement strand
GTGAATACATGATGGCAGCATTTTCTGCGGCGTCATGGTTGCCACAAAACAAATATCCCTTTCTTCCGACGGCCAATGGCCTGATGGCATTTTCTGCCAGGTTGTTATCTGGCAGATAACGGCCATCAAGATGATAGCGCGACAGACGCAAGAAAAGATGGTAGGTATAAGCCAGGGCCTGGCTCATCCTTCCGCCCGGCAACGCTTTAGGATAATAGCCTTCAGTCCATTTCTCAAATGCACGCATGATTGGATAGGCCAACCGCTTTCGAAGTTCTGCCCTTTGCTCATAATCCATATCCTGATCGGTGGCCATCGATTCAACCTGATAGAGTTTGGCAATTTGCGCCAATGCATATTCCGCCCCCGCCTGGTCTTCTTTTAAACTTTCCGAGAATTTTCTGCGCACATGGGCCCAGCAGCCCAGAAGTAAAACACCCTTCTTGTGCTCATAAATTGAGTAAGCCTCATATCCATCCGTTTGAACGGCGCCTTGGTAATCCTTTAACAATTCAACGACTACTTTTCTGGCCCGGGAACCTTTATCGTAGTGGAAGAAAACCAGATTGTCCATCACAGAGCGAACCATCCACAGGTAAGCCTTTTGGGCTTTATGCAGCTGGTTATTGATAACCGGCACAGTGCTTTCATCAACCTGTATGTAATTGGATGACAGAACAATATCTTTTAACCGAAAATAAAGCGCGCGAAGTAAATCGCTACCTCCCTGAAACCAGCCATTAACAGTGGATGCAGGTAATCTGATCCCCGCCATTTTTAACATGGAAATTTGCCGATGAAAAGGAAGATGGTAGAAATATTTGTTCATCATAAGCTCGGCCAGCAAAGAAGGACCGGCATTGCTACGGGGCAAAGGCAAAAGTGGCATGGAAGCAATACGGATAGCTGCTGTTTCTTCTTCGTTCTGATTATTATCGCCATTCTTTGTTGCTTCCATTGACTTTACGGCATACCTGGGGCGTTCTATCCGGCGAACATAAGTCTCTCCGGGCTTGTATTCAAGAATCTCTGTCACTTCTACGCCAATGCGCACCCAGTTGTCCTGTTTGCCTTCCGGCTCTATTACTTCTACTTCTCTCCTGAGATGGTCGGGAAGCGGCTGACGAACTGCCTTCTTCTTGTTTTTAGCAGGCTTGCGTCGCTCATACTCGATTAGC
>NZ_AEWI01000135.1 GCF_000191885.1 Anaerophaga thermohalophila DSM 12881 | reverse complement strand
AAAAGTCGGGTAAAAAGTATGTATTTTTGCAGCCGCTTCAGAAAAGGCTGAAAGCAGGATACAGCAAGGGAATAGGGGCGGAAGGCGCAAAAGGGAAGAAATAATTTTGCGGGGGAATGAAAAATACGCTATCTTTGCATTCGCTTTAGAAAAAGGGTTCTGCCAAGGGAGGCAGAATAAGAAAATAGAAGATGAGTGGTTAATCAGGCGAGGTTGAGGTTGCAGAAAGAGGAGTTGGCGGAATCGGAAAAGAGGCAACCATTAAAGGGATAAAGAGAAGAAACAGCCTGACGAAGAGGTACCACGCAAGAAAGTTCTTTGACACTATTGATGCAAAACCAAAAGCAAGGTAAAAGCGGACTCCGGGTCAACTTTATATAAGGGATTAAGCGAAGGCGTGAAATAGGGTAAGTTACTTAAAAGAGATTTTTAGAAAAACTTTCCTACAACGAAGAGTTTGATCCTGGCTCAGGATGAACGCTAGCGACAGGCCTAACACATGCAAGTCGAGGGGTAACAGTCCCGTTCTTCGGAAAGGGAGCTGACGACCGGCGCACGGGTGAGTAACGCGTATGCAACCTTTCTTCAACAGGAGAATAGCCCCCGGAAACGGGGATTAATGCTCCATAGGACTATATTGTTGCATGACAGGATAGTTAAAGCTTTGGCGGTTGAAGGTGGGCATGCGTAACATTAGCTGGTTGGCGGGGTAAAGGCCCACCAAGGCGACGATGTTTAGGGGTTCTGAGAGGAAGGTCCCCCACACTGGTACTGAGACACGGACCAGACTCCTACGGGAGGCAGCAGTGAGGAATATTGGTCAATGGACGGAAGTCTGACCCAGCCATGTCGCGTGCAGGAAGACGGCCCTACGGGTTGTAAACTGCTTTTGTACGGGAAGAAAAGGTCTTACGTGTAAGACATTGCCGGTACCGTACGAATAAGCATCGGCTAACTCCGTGCCAGCAGCCGCGGTAATACGGAGGATGCGAGCGTTATCCGGAATTATTGGGTTTAAAGGGTGCGTAGGCGGACTGGTAAGTCAGCGGTGAAATACTGCAGCTCAACTGAAGTTGTGCCGTTGATACTGTCAGTCTTGAGTATAGATGAGGTAGGCGGAATGAGTAGTGTAGCGGTGAAATGCATAGATATTACTCAGAACACCGATTGCGAAGGCAGCTTACTAAACTAATACTGACGCTGAAGCACGAAAGCGTGGGTATCAAACAGGATTAGATACCCTGGTAGTCCACGCCGTAAACGATGATTACTGGTTGTTTGGGCGAATGAGCTTAAGCGACTGAGCGAAAGCATTAAGTAATCCACCTGGGGAGTACGTCGGCAACGATGAAACTCAAAGGAATTGACGGGGGCCCGCACAAGCGGTGGAACATGTGGTTTAATTCGATGATACGCGAGGAACCTTACCTGGGCTTAAATGGGGAGTGACAGATCTGGAAACAGGTTTTTCTTCGGACACTCTTCAAGGTGCTGCATGGTTGTCGTCAGCTCGTGCCGTGAGGTGTCGGGTTAAGTCCCATAACGAGCGCAACCCCTGTTGTCAGTTACCAGCACGTAGCGGTGGGGACTCTGGCAAGACTGCCGGTGTAAACCGCGAGGAAGGTGGGGATGACGTCAAATCAGCACGGCCCTTACGTCCAGGGCTACACACGTGTTACAATGGCCGGTACAGCGGGCAGCGGCGCGGCGACGCGTAGCGAATCCCGAAAGCCGGTCCCAGTTCGGATTGAAGTCTGCAACCCGACTTCATGAAGCTGGAATCGCTAGTAATCGCGCATCAGCCATGGCGCGGTGAATACGTTCCCGGGCCTTGTACACACCGCCCGTCAAGCCATGGAAGCCGGGGGTACCTGAAGTCTGTAACCGCGAGGAGCGGCCTAGGGTAAAACCGGTGACTGGGGCTAAGTCGTAACAAGGTAGCCGTACCGGAAGGTGTGGCTGGAACACCTCCTTTCTGGAGAGTAACGCACCGGAAAGACGCAAGAGCGGAAATCTCAGAAGATAAAGAGGCAAAGGATAAGCTTTTACCTTGGTTTTGCATTAATA
>NZ_AEWI01000136.1 GCF_000191885.1 Anaerophaga thermohalophila DSM 12881 | reverse complement strand
TTTCTGATGAAAAATTTTTATCAGATTCATAAAAAAAATAGTTTGCTATTTAAAATTTAATTTAGATATTGCAAAAATTAATCAGATAAAAACTTTTTTTAAAAAGAATATGCATTATTCAAAGTTGAAATTTGAGAACTTTGTAAATAAGGTAGATAAAATACTAGGTCAAAGTCTTTCGGATCAGACGCTTGTGTCATCACTGTCTGCCTTTGGCTATGGGTTAAAAGAGATGGAGAGGGGCAGGCAATTGCTGGAAAATTTGCGACAAACAGACCAGGAACAGGAAGCTGCAAGGAGAAGAAGAATTCAATTAAATCGTGAAAAGAGTGATCTTCAGAAAAGTTTGCAAAAGAGATACATGCGTTTTATTAAGCTTGGCCGGGTTGTTTTCGATAACGACAACATGGCAAAGAAAGCTTTGGGATTAGAAGGTCCGAGAGCAAAACAGTTTGACGACTGGTATCGTCAGGTATATTTGTTTTGCAAGAACCTGATTGCCGAAGATAAGTGGATGAAAGCTCTTACAGGATTTGGAGTGAAGAAAGCCGACATCAGGGATATTCTTGATGATCTTGAAAAGCTCGAAGAATTAAATACCAGGTTCGAACATGCAAAAGAATTGTCGAAAGAGATGACAAAAAAGAAACGGCAACAGCTTGTGGTTTTACAGGATTGGTTGAGCGATTATCTGAAAATTGCGCGACTCGCGTTGGAGGAGAAGCCACATTTGCTGGAAAAATTATTGAATTAGTGTCTGTCCATAAAGCCCCATTTGCTGTGTTACGCTTGCCGACAAAATGCTCATTTACGAAAAGTAAACTCCGCTTTTGGCGGTTTCGCAAGCCTTGCAACCGGCACTTTCTGAACAGACCCATGATAGTAAGAGTTTATAGACGGGAACGAATTAGGGCATGAGACCATTTCTGAATGTTTCTTTTTGCCAATCTCATTTTAGCAGAATAAAAGACTATACCGTAAAAGCAGGTAGGAGTTGTTGTTTGACGAACTGTTTATAAATGTTGGTTAACATAGATAATTTAAAGACGAATATGTGATTTGTTTGATAAAGGCATAAGAACCTGATTTTGTGAAAACCTTAATTGTTCTATGTTTTGAAACAATGGCGTGTTAAGATGCGTACAAAATTTTAGTGAGAATTTAGATGTGTTCTATATTGGAAACATAAGAGTAATTAGTGTCTGTCAAAAAGTGTTGGCTCTTCGTCATTGAATTTTTATAAAGGGCTGATTTTTAGAATTATTTATTAGTTTTGTTATCGTTTTTAAAGAGAATACTTAAAAAGTTTGGAGATTTATTTAGCAATAAATTATAGTCTGTCGATATATTATAAGGAAAGAAAAGTGCGTTTTGTTGATAAATTATTGTTATGAACGTATTCGAGAATAGTTTAATAAATATATTTTTGCTAATTGTGAAGTTGTTTTTGCCGCAAAAGGAAAGCAGATAACCCTAAACTATATGCCATGAAGAGAGGTTTACAGTCTTTCGTTTTTTTATTTGTGTTGTTGTTCGTTCTTTCGGGCCTTGAGTCTTTCGGGCAGGGACGTGATGTAGGAGGTTTTGTTGAGAAAATTGAGCTTCCCGTGATTCAACGTGGCGCTGCCAGCCCCGAGGTAATAACATCTTTGGATATAAATTATTGTTCACAGGGAGGATATGCTGACATTTATTTGGCCCCGGAAGATATTCCGTCAAGTACCATAAATGTTGTTTGGACAATTAAAACAAATATCGCAGGCAACGAGGAAGTGCATGACGGATGGGTAGACCCTATTGGAACAGCACCAGAAAACGGTGTGAGGTTTTTCCCGGACAGGATACCTTCCGAGTTTTATGGGGAAGCCATCTTTTTTCAATTCCAGTTTTATGATGGAAATATTACGGCCGGTGGAAATTATGATTGGACTTATGTGTATAAAATTCCTGAAATTTATCCTATCATGCCTGCAGAACTTCACTTATGTAGTGGCACAAGCGGTACAGTTACGCTGAATAATTCTGAATCAGGATATGAGTATTTTTTATATAAAGATGGTGTAGCGCAATCAAACTTTATTTCGGGCGCTGATGGAGTGCCTTTAAATTTCACCGTTCCTGCGCCTGATCCTTCTGCATCACCTGTCATATATACAATAGAGGCTCGTCGAAACAGTGATCCAAGGTGTGCGACGTTCATGAGTGGACAGACAAAAGTATATGGATACGATAATCCCGTTCCTGATCCTTCTTCAAACAGTCCTGTTTGTGAAGGAGAATCGATTGTCCTGGAAGACGGTAACCCTCTTGTTCCCGGATATCAGTATATTTGGGAAGGGCCAGGATTACCTTCAGGTGGACAAGTTGGCCATTCGGTTACCGTTTCCGATCCTTCGGTTATTGATAACAGTGGTGATTATTCCTATAATCTTACAATTATTGATACCAATAATCCTTCTAATTGTGAGGCTTCTGGAACCATTGTAGTAACGGTTTATGACAATCCTGTTGTTAATAATATAGATAATGACAGTCCTGCCTGCGTTGGAAATGATATAAATATTTCAATTGATGTTTCCGGCGGTTCAGGCCCATATACCTATTCATGGACAGGCCCCAATGGTTTTACCAGTACTGATGAAGACCCTGTGCTTTCTAATGTCACACTTGTTGATGCGGGAACATACGGGGTGGTTGTTACCGATGCCAATGGTTGTGGATCAACAACTGCTTCTACAGTTGTTACAGTAAACGAAAATCCGGTAATAGACGCTATTTCCAATGATGGCCCGGTTTGTGAAAGCGGTACCTTGAATTTATCGGTTACAGTGTCAGGAGGAATCGGTCCATATACCTATTCATGGAGTGGCCCCAACGGTTTCAGTAGCACGGCTCAGAATCCAACCATCACGAATGTTACGCTGGCC
>NZ_AEWI01000137.1 GCF_000191885.1 Anaerophaga thermohalophila DSM 12881 | reverse complement strand
AAGTTAACTCCGGTACAAAAATTTAAAACGCCTATATTTTGACAAAAATATGCTTTTTATACTGCACTCAATCTTGTAATCCAAATAATCTTACAATAATGGATATACGTTTTTTTAAATACCAGGGCACGGGAAATGATTTTGTACTGATAGACAATCGTGACGGTAAATTCAGTAGTGGGGACACTCAGTTGATCAGTATGATATGCCACAGGCGTTTTGGCGTCGGGGCGGACGGTTTGATGCTACTTGAAAGGTCGGACAAGTCTGCTTTCAATATGCGTTATTTTAATAGTGACGGCAAGGAATCGACCATGTGTGGAAACGGAGGACGGTGCATCGCTGCATTTGCAGTTGACATTGGCGTTGCGCCGAAAGGAAGATACTTCACTTTTTCAGCGGCAGACGGCCATCACGAAGCTTTGGTTGATGGTGACATGGTAAGTCTGAAGATGATTGATGTTGAAGGATTTGAGGAAAGTGATGGTGGTTTGTTTCTGGATACAGGCTCGCCTCATTTTGTCATATTTGTTGACGAGCCGTCTTCGGTTGATGTTGTTAAAGAAGGTCGTTTTTGGAGAAATCATGAACGTTTTTCTCCGGGAGGGACAAATGTAAACTTTGTTGGCCCTGTTAAGAATGGCGAAGTGAATATGCGTACCTTTGAGCGGGGGGTAGAGGATGAAACATGGTCGTGCGGAACCGGGGCCGTGGCTTCAGCAATTGCAACGCATATTCAAAATAAAAGCGGAACCAATTTTGTTATGAATGTTCCGGGCGGACGCCTGAATGTAAGTTTTGTACCCAAAGATAACGACCGGTTTGAGAATATCTGGCTGAAGGGGCCGGCAAAGTTTGTATTTGAAGGGAGATTGAATTATGGATTTTAAGATTGTTTCTGATTTTCGTCCGACCGGCGATCAGCCCGAAGCAATAAATCAGCTAACAGAGGGAATCAATAACGGGGTGCCGTTTCAAACTTTATTGGGCGTAACCGGTTCGGGTAAAACATTTACCATAGCCAACGTCATCGAAAGAGTCCAAAAACCTACTTTGGTACTGAGTCATAACAAGACCCTGGCTGCTCAATTATATGGGGAGTTTAAAAATTTTTTCCCGGAAAATGCGGTGGAATATTTTGTGTCGTATTATGATTACTACCAGCCTGAGGCTTATATTCCCGTGACCGATACATATATCGAAAAGGACCTTTCGATCAACGATGAAATTGAAAAATTAAGGCTGAGTGCCACTTCTGCTCTTTTGTCGGGCAGGAGGGATGTTATTGTCGTTTCTTCGGTATCCTGCCTTTACGGAATTGGTAATCCTGAAGATTTTCATGCCAATGTTATACCCCTGGAAACCGGACAGGAAATCGGGCGTAATAAATTTTTACGTCAATTGGTGGAGGCTCTTTATTCGAGAAATGAAGTAGAGTTTAACCGGGGAAATTTCAGAGTGAAAGGAGATACTGTTGAAATTTTTCTGGCGTATGCCGATCATGCCTGTCGTGTTATTTTCTGGGGCGATGAAATTGAATCGATAGAAACTTTTGACCCTGTTAATAATGTAACAATTTCATCAGTTGATCAAATATTGATTTACCCGGCAAATATTTTTGTCACTACAAAGGAAAGAATAAATCAGGCGATCAGGGCTATTCAGGATGATCTGGTGAAGCAGGTAGCCTTTTTTAAGGATATGGGGAAACACCTTGAGGCCAAACGACTGGAGGAGCGTGTCAATTACGATCTGGAAATGATAAGAGAGCTTGGCCACTGCTCCGGTATTGAAAATTACAGCCGTTACTTTGATGGCAGGGCTGAAGGAACCCGTCCGTTTTGCCTTCTTGATTATTTCCCAGATGATTTTCTGACGATTATTGACGAAAGCCACGTTACATTGCCCCAGATCAGGGCCATGTATGGTGGCGATTACAGCCGGAAACAAAATCTCGTGGAGTACGGCTTCAGGCTGCCGGCTGCACTGGATAACAGACCTCTGAAGTTCGAGGAATTTGAGAATATGACAAATCAGGCCATTTTTGTCAGCGCTACCCCCGCTGATTATGAGATTGAAAAAAGCGAAGGCGTTATTGTTGAGCAGGTGATCAGACCAACCGGACTTTTGGATCCGCAAATTGAAGTAAGGCCAAGTCTGAACCAGATAGATGATCTTTTACATGAGATACAGTTACGGGTTAAAGCAAAAGAGCGGGTGCTTGTTACAACGTTAACCAAGCGAATGGCCGAAGAACTCACTAAATATCTTCAAAGACTTGATGTAAAAAGTGAATATATCCATTCTGATGTGGATACCCTTGAACGGGTAAAAATTATGGAAAGTTTACGAAATGGTGAAATTGATGTGTTGGTGGGTGTTAATCTTTTAAGAGAGGGGTTGGATTTGCCGGAAGTTTCACTGGTAGCCATTCTGGATGCCGATAAGGAGGGGTTTTTACGTTCATCGAGGTCACTGACACAAACAGCAGGCAGGGCTGCCAGGAATTTGAACGGTCTGGTGATAATGTATGCAGATACCATAACCAGATCCATGCAGGAAACAATTGATGCGACAAATTACAGAAGAGAAAAACAGTTGGCATACAACGAGGAACACGGAATAACGCCGGCAGCTATTGTTAAAAAGCTCGGTAGTGCTTTTGCCGGTAATGAGAGCAAGGTTAAAAAGGCGGAATCTTATGCTTACTCCGGTCCGGAGGATCAAGGGGTGGATGTTGCCGCAGACCCTGTACTTTCATATATGACAACAGACAAACTGGCAAAAGCCATCGCACAAACCAAAGAAGCCATGCAAAAAGCAGCAAAAGAACTGGACTTTATTCAGGCTGCACAATACAGAGATGAAATGTTTCGTCTTGAAAAATTGATGGAAAAGAAAAAGTGAGTAAAGTTGCGCGGCGGCATTTTAGGCATAGCTGCAAATTACATGCAAGGCTTTATAAATATCCTTATGTAAATCTTGCCAAGTTCGTTTCATTAAAAGAAAAGAAATCCTTTCTTTTTTCTTCTCCGGGCCGGACTTCTTTTTGATTTGGATTGATAATAACTTCGTGTTTTGATATAACTTTTGCGGTTGTATTTCGGATCGTTGGAAAATTTGCTGTCCTGAATGATGAAAGTAACACCCAGGGTGAATGTATAATAGAAATCGCGGGGTTTTGTTGAGTGTGGATTTACACGGTTTTCCCAGTCTTCATAAGTGTTATACCAGACATCATGCACATCGAGTTGATCGGTGAAAGGAAGCGTTCCGTCCAATTCAACATTGAGACTTAAGACCGGATTGATCCAAATCGTTGTACCTCCGCCCATCGATACCATGGGAGCAATTCCTGATGCCGATCGCCATTCATCCCCGGGTGTGCCCTGACTGGCAGGTCCCCAATATTCGGTAGCGCTGAAGTAAATAAGACCTGTATTCAGAAAAGCATAAGGTTGCAATGTTCGTTCTTTAAAATAACCTAAAATATGATTTAATGGCCTGTAGGCACCACCAACACTGAATTCTGCATAAATATTGTCAAATTCGGCATACATAAGTCCGGAAGATGGAAAGACCTGCTTCCCCTGCATTTTTCCACCAATCAGTTGGGTGCGAACAGACAGAAATTCATTCATTTCACGGTCGGCAAGTACTCCAAGGGAATAACTGCCGCGTGATTCATCTACAAGGTCGCCAAAAAACATATTATAACCTCCCCGCGGAGTAATGGTTAACCCCTCCAGAATATTAATACCATTCCTTCTTTGAGCAGTTAAAGGAAGTGATAATATTAATGCAAAGATTAATAATATTGTTTTCTGACCTTTATTCATGTAAATAGATAAAGTTTGGCGTTATATCGCGACCGTAAAAATGGGAAAAACTTTATTAATACAAAAATAGCATACGTTGATTTCGCTTTAATTGTGTCAAATTTAGACGCTTTTTTTACAAATTGCCGGAAAAGTTATTTAACCGGTGACAATTTTTACATGTAACGGCAATTTGGACACCTTATTGTGGTCAGCTAAGATGTCTGCATATTAATATACTTCATCAAATTGCTTTTATTTCTGTACGAAATAAATTCGCGGCCTTGCGGTGTGTACAGGTAGTCTATTTCGTCGCTGAAATATTCTTCCACCTTTCGCCGTACTATTTTCATTGTGCTGTTCAACATTTTATTAGCTTCAGTGAATGGTTCGGGAAGAATGATCACTGCTGCCGGCAGCCATCTTTGCGGAAACATATTTTCCAGCTTTCCGCCTTTTTTAAACTGTGCCAGCTGACTTTCAACAGCTTTTAAAGTTTCCTCAAGTTTTTGATCTTCTGTAAGGTTTTCGTCCAGTGATTTAAAAAACTGAATAATTTTTTCCTGATTGGGTACAATTAATCCCACAGTATAAGGGTTCTGGTTGTTATGCAAAACAAACTGATCAATTAAGGGGCAGTGATCGATAACCGCCTCTTCTATCCCTTCAGGACTGTATTTTTCCCCATCCGATCCTATTAAAAGGCTCTTAAACCGGCCCAAAACGTAAAGGTAGCCTTCATGGTCAAGATAGCCCAGGTCGCCCGTATAAAGCCATCCATCTTTTATGGTCTCTTTCGTGGCTTCTTCGTTTTTCCAGTAACCCGGCATCACGTTTTCACCTTTAACGACAATTTCTCCTGATCTGCCATTGGGTAATTCGTTGCCCTCTTCATCGCATATTTTTATCTCAAGATTATTTACCACCCGGCCGGAGGATCCCATTTTATGGTGGTCGGGGGTGTTGGCCGATATAATTGGTGCAGCCTCGCTTAGTCCGTAGCCCTGATACATAGGAATACCGAGGGCATAGAAAAATTTTTGGAGATCGATATCAAGAAGCGCACCGCCGCCGATAAAAAACTGCAAATTCCCGCCGAACCCTGACCGAATGGTTTTGAACAGAATATTGTCAAATAATTGATAAAGAGGATATGTCAGTTTTTTCAATCCTTTTCCTCTGTTATTGCCTGTTCCGTTATACCAAATAGCATATTTCATGGCAATTTTGAAAAGTGTATTGGCCGTTTTGCCTTTTGCCATTACACCTTTTTCGATGTTTTTTCTGAAATTTTTAGCGATGGCCGGTACACTCATCAAAACGTGAGGTTGTATTTCAAGAATATTGCTCGCAAAGTTTTTCAGAGTTTCTATTTGTGTCTTCCCGGCTTCTACTGACGCAATAGATGCTCCCCGGTACATAAAAGCATACAGTGCTGCGGTATGCGCAAAGGCATGATCCCAGGGCAGAACAACAAGGGTACGGTAGTGAGCCGGGATATCTATATAACTGAAAGCCTGCTCTACGTTGGCTGTATAGTTACGGTGACTAAGCATAATACCTTTGGGCCGGGCTGTTGTTCCGGATGTGTACGAAATATTGGCGATGTCGTTGTAGTGAACTTCTTTTCTCCGGGCTTCTGTTTTTTCCCTGTTTATTTTTAAAAAATCGTTCCCGGCTGCATAAACATCACTGAGAAGGACCTCTTTGGGGGACAATTCGGTGACATCATCGAATACAATGATCTTTTCTACGCCTGGAAGCTCATCAATAATCTGCCTTATTTTATGCAATTGATAGCCGGAAACAAGTATCATTTTGCTCTCAGAATGCACGAGACGAAAGATCATATCCTGGTCGGCTCCCAGTTTTGTAGACAGTGGTACATTAATTGCTCCACAGCGCAGAATGGCTAACTCAGATATTAACCAGTCATTGCGGCCTTCTGAGAGTAGTGCAATCCTGTCGCCTTTTTCGACTCCCAAAGCCAGTAATCCTGAAGTCAGCGTTATAACCCTTTCATGCGTTTCTTTATAGGTCATGGATCGAAATCTTCCATCCCTTTTTTCCCATAAGAGGGGGTGGTCGCCATATTTATCTGCTTTTTCTTCGAAATAGTCGATTATGCTGATCATGATAAATTTAAGTTTTATTGGCCTATCAAGGGAGTCTGTCCCCTGTCTGATACAAAAGTAAAAAAATCAACCATAATTCCTGAGCCCAGTCTAAAAAGCATCTTTGTTGCCAAACTCGTTGTTGTTTTAAATTTTTGCATCCTCATTAACAAAAAGTTAACTTCGGTACAAAAA
>NZ_AEWI01000138.1 GCF_000191885.1 Anaerophaga thermohalophila DSM 12881 | reverse complement strand
GGAAAGTTAACAAAATAAACCCGTTCGGTAGCTCTTGTTACCGCTGTATAGAGCCACCGCAGCAAGTCGCGGGTAAGATAATCCTCTGTAAAATATCCCAAATCCACAAATACCGCTTTCCACTGGCCACCCTGCGATTTATGACAAGTCATGGCATAGGCAAATTTCACCTGGAGGGCATTGTAAAAATCATTTTCTCTTGTATTTCTGTATTGCTTTTTTTGAGTCAGATACATCTTCATAATCCTTCATCACTTCATAAAAAAAATTTCTCCTGCTCTTCCTGAGTTAGCCCCGCTGCTTTACTCATCAGGGAATCCAGGATAATCCGGACATCAATTTCAATTTCTTTATAGTCAACCAGCCGAAGGACGACATCCGCAAAATGATGGCCGTAAAGATTATGGTAATTGTTTATCCTGATAACTTCAGCTATGTCACCGTTGGCAATAAAGCCAATTTCTTCGTTATCTTTTAACCAGTGATAATTATTCTTCATCATTAAAAGATAATCGCCCACTGACAACTGTTCTTCCCTGAAAAGCACTGTATTTCTTATGCCCTGATTATACAAATTGGCCCTTTTATTAGTCCGGCATATCACCAATGTGTCTTCCAACCCGTAATTGCTGTAACAATAATCGAGTTCTTCAATCAGTTCGGTCCCCGTGATGCGAAAAACATCCGGAAATCCCTCAACCCGAAAGCGGGGATAATCCATAGTTTCAGACTGATTTGCCAGCATTTCCCGCAGCCGGGTAGCATTAAAGAGTATACCGCTACCGATTTTTTGACGTATCACATCGGTCAAAGTTGCAGAAAACACGTTTAACCCGAGAGCAGCTATATTGTTCTCTTCGAGTGCAGGACTCAGGGTGATGCCAACAGGTGGCAACTGAGCATCATCTCCAATAAGCATCAACTTGCAGTTCCGGCCTTCGTAAACATAGCGCACCAGATCGTCGAGCAACCTGCCTGATCCAAAAAATCCCCCTCCCCCGTCATTTGCAATCATTGACGCCTCATCAACGACAAACAATGTATCTTTGTGTAAATTGCGATCCAGGTCAAAAGCAGCAAATCCATCTTTTGAGGATTTCTGACGATAGATTTTTTTGTGTATGGTGTACGCCGGAGCACCGACACTATTCCCCAAAACCTTGGCTGCCCGTCCTGTAGGAGCAAGAAGAACCGACTGCTGACCGAATTCATTCAAAACCTTCACAATAGACCTGACAAGAGTTGTTTTTCCCGTTCCTGCATAGCCTCTCATAACAAAAGCCGTATCACCCGTCCGATCGGCTAAAAACCGGGCAATTTGGCCGATTGATTCTTTTTGCGACGGAGTAGGCTCCATCCCAAATTCAGTAAGTATTCTTTCTTTCAGAAAATCTTCCAGCATACTTTTATTTCTCCTTCTACAACCGGCATTTGTCTTCCTGCAAATTGTCAGTTACATTTGATTCAGATAAAAAAAACATCTGCTTTGCTGACTACCAGCTCAGCTTCAGGCAGTGCAGACAGTTTCGGTGAATCCTATAGCGCTAATATTCAATATTATATCAGTGATTATCCATAAAAAATTAATTCACAGCACATTATTGCTGTCAAATTAAAAAATATTGCGATACAATAAATGAGCCCGGTCTAAAAAGCATCTTTGTTGCCAAACTCGTTGTTGTTTTAAATTTTTGCATCCTCATTAACAACAAATTAACTCCGGTACAAAAATTTAAAACGCCTTGATTTTGACAAAAATATGCTTTTTTATACTGCACTCATAAGTCATCAAAGGAAAAAAAAACAGAAGCGAAAACAAAGATTTATGAATTATTTGGTATAAAGAAATGGCGGTTTGAATTTTTTTTTAAATTTGTGCAATCGAAACAAAAACAAAAATCCGAAAAATAATGAAAACAGCAATCCAGATTATTCTGACCATTGCCATCCTTGCCTTGGGATATTTGTGTTGGGAAAGCATTCAGAAGCCGGTAAGATTTAACGAAACCCACCAAATGCGGCAGGAGAAAGTTATTGAACGCCTCCAGGGCATTAGAGAAGCGCAGAGAGCATACAAATCAGTGTATGGGAAATTTACCGGAAGCTTTGATACGTTGATCAACTTTATCAACAACGATTCACTCGCGCTCATTCACATGGAAGGAAGGTTGACCGACAGCATGATTGAAGAAGGAATGACCGAACTGAGGGCACTAAAAATGGGAATCATCCAACGCGATACCATTTACGTTGCCGTCAAGGATTCTCTTTTTGGTAAAAATTTCGTACCCGATTCACTCCGATATGTTCCTTTCACCAATAAAGAAGAGTTTGAGATGGAGGCCACAACCATAAAAACGGCATCGGGTGTTGAAGTGCCTGTTTTTGAAGCAAAGGTACACAACAATACTTACCTCAAAGGTCTTGATGAACAACTTATTATCAACTTAAACGAAGAAGCCAAAGCTTACGGAAAATATCCCGGCCTCAAAGTGGGGTCACTCACCGAAGCAAACAACAGCGCCGGTAATTGGGAATAACCTCAAATATTTGAATTATGGTTCCCGACCTTTCGTTAGTTGACGAAACCTTTGACACCAATATTACACAGTCATATTTTTTATCCATCCAGGTGTGCCTGGATGGATTTTCTTTTTCTATTCTCGACCCTGTTCGAAATAAATACATCCAGTTCAGATACTTTTCTTTTCATCCCAAGGTCAAAGAAAGCGATCTGCCTGAACTCACAAACAGGATATTCGAACAAAACGAGCTTTTAAATCTCCCCTACAAAAAAGTTTTTATTCTCATTCCTTCCCGTTTTTCAACATTGGTTCCATCAGGACTTTTCACTCCTGATGAGGCTGCCGCATGGCTCCGTTTCACTCATGAGGTTCCCGAAAATCATAATGTTGTATTTTCCCAGATGAAGCTTGCCGACGCCTGGAATATTTTTGCGATTCCTTCTCACCTGAGTGATATTTTTAAACGGCAATTCCCGGAACCCTCTTTTTTTCAGCAATACATCCCTATGACCGAGACAAAACTTGCCATTAGCCGGCCAGGTGTAAGTAAAACACAATTAATTATCAACTTACAAAACAATTATTTTGACATAGTAGTGCTTGAAAAAAACAATCTTAAACTCAGCAACTCATTCCAGATAAGAGGTGAGAATGATCTGATCTATTACACCCTGTTTGTTTTCGAACAATTGCAGCTTCTTCCTTCCAATATCGAAGTACAGCTCATCGGGGCCCATCCCGAATTCGATGCCATCAGGAAAACATTGGAGAAATACATCAAACATGTCAAACAGCCCGGTTTGCCTTCAGGTTTC
This sequence comes from Anaerophaga thermohalophila DSM 12881, assembly GCF_000191885.1. Classification (GTDB taxonomy): domain Bacteria; phylum Bacteroidota; class Bacteroidia; order Bacteroidales; family Marinilabiliaceae; genus Anaerophaga; species Anaerophaga thermohalophila. The sequence goes on along the minus strand of NZ_AEWI01000138.1, from coordinate 5,395 downwards.
CAATACAGTTATCTTTTTAAAGATGTCCCCGGTCACCGGTTTCATAATTTGTTAAGTCTGGCATCATGCGTATCGTAAGCGGTCAGCTAAAAGGCCGGCGATTTTCACCGCCGTCATCTTTTAAAGCCCGGCCAACTACCGATCAGGCCAGGGAGAGCCTTTTTAATATTCTCAACAACCTGATTGATTTTGAAAGCGAAGAAGTACTGGATTTATTCAGTGGAACCGGAGCCATATCTTATGAATTTGCATCACGAGGATGTTCCTCTGTTACTGCGATTGAGAAAAACTATGCAAATTTCAGTTTTATTAAAAAAACAGCAGCCGGGTTCAATATTGAAAATAATCTGAAAGTTATTAAAGCCGATGTATTCAAATTCATCGAAAAAAATAATAAGAAATACACCTTCATTTTTGCCGACCCCCCTTTTGACTTACCACAAACAGAAGAATTGCCAGGCATGGTGATGAATTCCGAAATTTTAACAAAAGACGGCTTATTCGTCCTCGAACATGGTCCGGACAAGAATTTTGAAAACAACCCGTTCTTCTGGCAAAATCGCCATTATGGCAAGGTCAATTTCTCCTTTTTTAAAGTAAAAAAAGATAAAAAAGGGCCATCAGACTGATTTCTGATGACCCTTTTTTGCGGTCTGGACGGGACTTGAACCCGCGACCTCCGGCGTGACAGGCCGGCATTCTAACCAACTGAACTACCAGACCTAATTATGTGGTAGTAATTATTTTTCCGGTGGCGGTCTGGACGGGACTTGAACCCGCGACCTCCGGCGTGACAGGCCGGCATTCTAACCAACTGAACTACCAGACCGGAAATGTATGCTTCCCTTTGTTTTTAAAGCGTTGCAAAGATAACGGTTCTTTTTAATTCTGCAATACTATTGATGTAGAAAATCCACTTTTTTCGTGCCTGTCATTCAGATATCCGGTTGTGTTTTTTCAGCAATCCATCAACGGTCATAATCTCAAGATAGGTGGTTCCCCCGCCTATTCCGAAACTGCCTCCGAGATAGGCAACAAGGTCATCATCCTGAATGATATGGTATTTTTTCAAACGCATCAGGGTATTGCTCAAAATTTCACTTTTTGAACTGCCCGGTTCTGTAAGCTCCGGAAAGACTCCGTACGAAAGTGCCAGTTCGCGCCCTACACGTTTATTGTAACAAAGCGCAATCACAGGATTAGGTCCGCGAAAAGCGGCCAGATAACGGGCTGTTTTTCCTGTCAGACTATCTGTCAGTACCGCTTTTATATCCAGTTCTTTAGATGCTTTCACAGCCGTATCGGCAAGGTAAGCGGTAATATCATGCCCGACCACATCCACAGGAATATCATTCCGGGTATCTTTGGCAGCTTCCACTTCTTCGGCTATCCGCGACATAGTCTTAACCGACTCCACGGCATATTCCCCATAAGCAGTTTCTCCACTAAGCATGATTGCATCGGTACGGTAATAAATCGCATTCGCAACATCGGTAACCTCTGCTCTGGTTGGGCGGGGATTTTTGATCATGGAATGCAGCATTTGAGTAGCAACAATAACAGGCTTTTTAGCCTCTACACATTTACGAATCAATTGACGCTGCAGCCCGGGTATTTTTTCCTGGGGAATCTCAATCCCGAGATCGCCCCTTGCCACCATAACACCGTAAACATGCTCAAGAATTTCATCTATCTTCTCTACCCCCTCCTGATTTTCTATTTTCGCAATTATTTTAACCGGGCTGTCGTAATCATCAAGAATATTTTGAATTTCAAGAACATCCTCCTTGTTGCGAACAAAAGAGTGAGCAATGAAATCAATATCATTTTCAATGGCAAACCGGATAAAACTTTTATCTCTCGGGGTTACCGATGGCAAATTAATGCGCACACCCGGCACATTCACACTATTCCGGCTGCCAAGCACACCATTGTTAAGCACTTTACATAGTAATCCGTTACTTTTTTTCTCAATGACTTCCAGTCCTATTTCTCCGTCGTCAATCAAAATAGTGGTACCGCCAGAAACATCGTCGGCTATCTGTGAATAAGATACGCATATTTTTTTGCTGGTGGTTCTTCCATCTGGTTCGCCTGCGAGAAGAATTTCGGAACCTGCTTGTAGTTCAATGTCCTTGTCTGTTACTGTTGTACGAACTTCAGGCCCTTTTGTATCAATAAGAATGGCGATTTCGTCGGACACTGCCCTGATATTATTAACAATCCTGGTTATGCCATCAAAATCTAAGTGAGCGGTATTCAATCTTGCTACATTCATCCCCGCCTCAAAGAGGTTTCTGATAAACTCAACTTCACACCTTTTGTCAGAAATTGTTGCAACAATTTTGGTGAACTTCTTCATTCATTTTCATTTTAAAGCAAATACTTCCTTCGATTATAGATTCAGCAACGCTTCAATGGCCAGCCGGTAGGAGTCAAGGCCAAAACCGCAAATAACACCCCTGCAAACCGGTGAAAGAAAAGAGTGGTGCCTGTAATTTTCACGCTTAAAAACATTAGAGATGTGCACTTCAATTACAGGTACTTCAACCGCAGAAACAGCATCGGCCAAAGCAACAGAAGTATGAGTGTAGCCTCCTGCGTTCAGAATAATACCGAAATCGCCAAATCCATATTCATGAATTTTATTGATCAATTCCCCTTCAATATTGGATTGAAAGTAATCAATTTGGATTGAAGAAAATTTCTTTTGTAAAATATCAAGATACTGGTCGAAGGATTCCTTTCCGTAAGTATCCGGCTCACGAATGCCCAATAAATTCAAATTCGGCCCATTGATAATCAGAATTTTCATCAGTATAAAATTAGTCTAAGTCATTGGTCTGATGGAACTCGCATGATTGATTATATACATGTTCTTTTGTGACAATCTTTGTCATGCTCGTTTCATCCGTATATAATTTACTTAAGTCATTGGTCTGATGGAACTCGCATGCAAGCATTTATACATATTCTTGATGTGGTATGCCTTGTCAAGCCCGTTTTATCTTACCATCTTACATCTAAAAATCTAATAATCTATTAAAACAAACTTTGCCATGCCATTTCATGAGTACGATCTAAAACAGAAATTTAACAGAGTGCAAAAATACGACATCATCATAAATAAAAAAACTGCGTGCAATACTTTATACAAAGAACTGTCAAACAATTTATTGCTGCTGAGCAAACAAATCTGATAACTGAGTGTTGTAACAATATATTACAAAATCTATTGATATGACAAAATATTTAAGAAAATATTTGCATTTACATAAAAAAATTTCGCAACTTTAACCAATGGTATTTTCTTTGATTATCTATCCATGATTTAACCTTAAGTGTTCATAATAAATGAAAGTTAAGATATTTAACATCTGCTGAAACAAAAGTGAATGCAGCTAAATTTACGGAATAATAATTGTTATTAGTGTCAGTCTGTAAAGTGGCTTGTCCGAAAATTACTCATTTACGATAGAAAATTTCGTATTTTCGGACTTTGCAAGCCTTGTAAATGACACTTTCTGAACAGACACATGATTTGACACAACTTTTCCCGACTTTATAGACGGGCACTAATTATAGAAAATCAGCTCCGGGCTTATACTCATTTAAATTTTTTAACATATAGAGAAGGCATCGGTTCTGCAAACAATCACATTCTGCAAAGCAATTTAAGGATTACTAATAAAATGAACAGCGACATGAATTGGGAACAAGAAGTTAACGGGTTTAAGAACTATTTAAAAGTTGAAAAGGGTCTTTCAGATAATTCTATCCATGCCTACATTACAGACCTTCTTAAATTAGTTCAGTTTTTGAAAGAAAAAGGGTATGATGTTAGCCCGGAACAGGTAAAGCTTGATCACCTGAAAGAGATGATGGAATGGGTGAATGACAAAGGCATCAGTCCACGCACACAAGCCAGGATTATTAGCGGCATTAAATCGTTTTACAAGTATCTTCTCATTGAAGAAAAAGTAGATAAAGATCCCACGGCTCTGCTTGAAACACCAAAAGTGGGACGTAAACTTCCGGAAATTTTATCGGTTGAGGAAATTGATACCATTATCAATGCTGTCGACACCAAGAAGCCCGAAGGCCAACGCAATAAAGCCATACTGGAAACATTATACAGTTGCGGCCTGCGTGTTTCAGAACTGATCGATCTAAAAATATCAAACCTTTTTTTCGAATCAGGTTTTGTGAAAATTGAAGGAAAAGGCAGTAAGGAAAGACTGGTACCGATCAGCACCAAAGCGATAAAAGAGATCAACCTTTATCTGAGCGAATACCGGAGAAACTTAAGGATTCACCCCGACCATGAAGATATTCTTTTTCTCAACAGACGGGGTAAAAAATTATCGCGGGTTATGATTTTTACCATCATTAAAAACATTACCCGAAAACTCGGACTTGAGAAAAACATTAGTCCACATACTTTCCGCCACTCATTTGCCACGCACTTGATCGACGGAGGTGCCAACCTGAGAGCAGTACAGGAAATGCTTGGACATGAATCGATCATTACAACAGAAATTTATACTCACCTGGATAAAGAGTACCTCAAAAATACAATTATCCAGTACCATCCCAGATCGTAAAACTCACCTGGCATAATTTACTGATCCATAATTCCTGTCCCTAAAAAAATTAAAAACGTCTTCAACATTGTTTGGAAAAGCACTTTCAAATTTGTTGAAGACTTTTTTATAACCAAGAGTGCAGTATAAAAAGCATATTTTTGTCAAAATCAAGGCGTTTTAAATTTTTGTACCGGAGTTAACTTGTTGTTAATGAGGATGCAAAAATTTAAAACAACAACGAGTTTGGCAACAAAGATGCTTTTTAGACTGTGCTCAACCAATCTACTTTAAAATACCATATAATCCTGTAACGTAAAAATGTTCTTCTCAAATTTCCTGAATTCTCTAATAATAATTATTTTTACTTCGCCCAAATTGATTTACAAATTATCACCTGTTTTATCTTTATTTCGAGTTCCGTTAAGAACAATTAGCTAATTTATTACAAATTGAAAGCAATTTCATTCACCAACAACTAAATTATCAAAATTCTCATTGAGCAACCTCAATTACCTGTTCATCAGCTAAATCAAACTTTTCAGGCAAAAAATATTAAAGATATTTTTCTTCAATGTGGTTTTTTTATACATTTGGCCCCTTTAGAAATGAAACGAACATGACAAAGATTGTAACAAAAGAACATGTATAAAACTCAATCATGCGAGTTCCATCAGACCAATAACTTAGACTAATTTTATACTGATGAAACGAGCACGACAAAGATTGCCTTAATAGATTATTAGATTATTAGATTATTAGATTTAAGATTTTAGATGAAACGAGCATGGCAAGGTTTGTCATAAAAGAAC
>NZ_AEWI01000139.1 GCF_000191885.1 Anaerophaga thermohalophila DSM 12881 | reverse complement strand
TTATGATGGGAATTGGAAATCATGCATTCCCTGGTCCATCAATTATGAATGCATAAACTATCACGTACGGTTCTTAGGGGGGAAGGGAGGATTTTACTCCTCCTGACCTACCCGGTTTGCATCACGAAGTCGCTCTATATAATTGTTTTCCAAGGCAATAGCCCTGATAAAACCTATTATTTTTCCAATAGTATCCTACCGGGACAACTCTTACGGGGGAAGGGAGGATTTTACTCCTCCTGACCTACCCGGTTGGGCAATTTAATTTCAACGCCATTTGTCCTTAAATTATAGAAAAATGTCGTATATTTGATTTATATTAAAAACAAATAGAATCATGAACACAGAAAAGTTGACATTTAAATCGCTCGAAAATAATGATATTTTTAAACTAATAAATGTCACTAGAAAAGGTATTGATTATAAAACGTTTAATGAATTTACAGTCTCATATCCGCTAAATATTTCAACGTGGTCTAAGATTTTAAACATGTCAGAAAGGACCATACAACGATATAAGAGAGAGAAAAAACGACTGGATTCTATTCATACGGAAAAATTACTGCTAATAATGTTACTTTTCAATAAAGGAGTTAGTGTTTTTGGTAGTACCTCTAATTTTTTAACATGGATTAATTCTAAAAGTATTCCTCTTGGGGGTGTAAAACCAATTGATTTATTAGATAATTCATTTGGGATTAATATGGTTAAAGACGAGTTAATTAAAATTGAACATGGAGTTTTAGCATGATAGTATTTCGACTTGCAAACAAAAAATACTGTCATGACCTTTCAGGAACTGGTGCAGAAATTACTGGAGGCAGATGGAATTTTAAAGGAACAAAACTATTATACACAGCAGACTCCAGAGCATTGTGTATGGCTGAAATCGCAGTTCACACACCGGTTGGACTAATGCCTGTCGATTATTATTTAATAACAATTGAAGTCCCAGATTATTCAAATGTAAAACGAATTGAATCAGACACATTATCAGCTAATTGGAAAAAGTTTCCATATTCAAATATCACACAAAAATTAGGGGAAGATTTTGTAAGCAAAAATGAAGATTTATATATAGAAGTTCCATCAGCTGTTGTCCAAGGAGATTTCAATATATTAATAAATCCAAGACACTCAGATTTTGACAAAATTAAGATCATCAAAACAGAGAAATTTAACTTTGATGAAAGATTGTTTAGATAAAAACTGCCACTAACGGAGCTATATACCCCAGCCATGGCATCCACAGCATATTGAGGGTTTCGTACTATCCTCAACCATGCGTTCAACTTGATAAAATCACATCTGGTCTGAAAACCACGCCAAGGTACAATTGCCGGGACGTTATTGCGATACAAAGTCGCTTCATATAACTGTTTTCCAAGGCAATAGCCTTGATAAAACCTATTGATAGTATCCTACCGGGATAGTTGGCGTGTGGTGCAGCCACTGTGGGTTGAAGCTCCCGGGTAAAGTGTACCAATCGCCCGGATTTCGTATCCTATTGGCGTGGCAGGAAACCGTAACGCAGACTGCCCTTCGGGGACTGAGACCGATTCCAGTCCATTTTTAGTGATACGATTTTATCATGGGAACAAAACGGACAGGCAAAAGGGTTGTTTGCTTAATGCCTTTGGGTTTTTTGACCACTTTTTTCAGGGTTTGAATGCTGTGAACCGGGCCAACCGGAAGAATCATTGTACCGTTGATTTTGAGTTGGTCAACCAGCGTTTGCGGAATACTTTCCGGAGCCGCGGTGATAATTATAGCATCGAAAGGCGCCTCTTCGGGCCAGCCTTTATAGCCGTTTCCACATCTCACGTTTACATTGTCATATCCGTTGTTTTTAAGATTCTCCTGAGCCATTTCAGCCAGTTTGGGTATAATTTCAATAGAATAAACTTCCAGCCCCATTTCAGCCAAAACAGCCGCCTGATAGCCCGATCCGGTCCCGATTTCAAGTACTTTATCGCCCGGTTTTGCTCCGAGTGCTTCGGTCATATAGGCAACGATGTATGGCTGCGAGATGGTCTGTTCGAAACCAATCGACAAAGGGCGATCGGTATAAGCATATTCGCGCATATTGTACGGAACAAATAAGTGTCGTGGTACTTTTCTCATGGCCTCAAGAACAGCCTCTGAGTTTATCCCCCTGGCTTTTATCTGTGAACGTACCATTGCCTCCCTTTCCTCTTTGTAGGATTGTGCTTCTGTATGTTGCATAGCATGCGCAGAAAACAAAAAACACAGAAAAAACAGATAAAAGATACCTGCATGAAAGCAGCAGGCACCTTTTATACTGTTTGTTTTGATGTTTAATTGTTTTGAAATTAAACGGTCAGCTTTTATGGCCATTGTTCGTAAAATGTTTTTTGATTTTTGCAATCATTTGTGGCTGCGTCATTTTGTCGGCCGATTCAATTTCGAGCTTCTTGGAACTGAATTGCGAATGTTTTTTCAGTTCCTTCTCGAAATGCTTTTTAGTGTTAGCCGGTCCGAATATAAATATTTCTCCTGTATCGGAGTTGATTGAATGCATTACTTTTTCGAAATAATCATGCAACTGGTGGTTTTTGCGCTGGGTCATCTTTTTGTCTAAATCTATAAGCACAGCGCCGGTTTTTGCCCCCGGTTTAGATTCTCTGGGGTTGTGGGCACGCGGTTCAACTTCAGATTCAATGGTTTGGATTTTTTCCTCTTTCCCATTCAATAAACTCACTAACACCGCTTTATCGGTGTTTATCCAAATGCCAACCTGTCTTTTCATGGACTTCTGTTTTTAGTTAAAAATTCATGTAACTCATCGATTCCGGTGGATTAATTGGTGCTGAAACATGACTCTGAACAATTCTCCAGCCTTCAGACGATTTTATCAGTACCCCTGTATGCCTGAAACCTTCTATTCGTGTCAGTTCTCCTTTGGTTTCGTAACAGGTATCAATCAGTTGGGAATACCACGCCGTATTTCCGTCATCACTAATTCGAATACGGGTTTCTTTTTCGTTGATATCATGTCCTTTCCGGGAATCTAAAACATTTTCAATCCAATGGAAGTAGCTTCGCCATGTAGTAAAAAATTCATCAGTATCGGTTCCGATGTGTACGACGTAATCGTTGTGAAGGAAGCAACCGGCAAAAGCTTCAATGTCACCCTTCTCCTGCGATCTCAAGAGTTGTTCAAGAACGATAGCGACAGCTTCCACCGATTTTTTATCGTAGAAGGCGGGCTTTGTTTTTTCCATAATTCGTTGTTTTTTATGGTTTTGTAAGGCCCTTTGCGTTTTATTTCCGGATTTTTAAGATACAAAAAGTCTGGAAAATTGTCAATGAAAAAAATATTAATGAGTGCAGTATAAAAAGCATATTTTTGTCAAAATCAAGGCGTTTTAAATTTTTGTACCGGAGTTAACTTACTGTTAATGAGGATGCAAAAAATTAAAACAACAACGAGTTTGGCAACAAAGATGCTTTGTAGCCGGACTCATTAATCATTGTAGAAATTCGCCCTGTTTTAAGAGAGAATCTGTTACTTTGCAAAAAATCAAAAATCAAAAAGTTAATATGGCCCGATATTTTCTGGAATTGGCCTATAACGGAAAACATTTTCATGGTTGGCAGAAACAGCCCAATGCCATTACTGTTCAGCAAACTCTTGAGCAGACGCTTTCTACCGTTATACAGTCGTCTGTTTTACTTACCGGTGCCGGACGAACCGATACCGGGGTTCATGCTTCTTATTTTGTAGCCCATTTTGATATGGAAGATCCTCTTCCGTTTGAAGAAAATGTTTTACTTCGTAAGTTGAACAGCATGCTTCCGTCTTCCATCGCCGTTTATTCGATGTCACAGGTTTCGGACGAGGCGCACAGCAGATTTAGTGCCATAAGACGGTCGTATGAATACCATATGATCTTGTATAAAGATCCTTTTTTGGAAGAGGTGACCCACCGTCCGTGGTTTGTTCCCGATTTTGATCGGATGAACCTGGCGGCGGAAAGGCTGAAAGATTATACCGATTTTACCAGTTTTGCACGGCTTCATGGGGACAATAAAACGAATTTCTGTAAAATAAGTGATGCGTTCTGGGAAAAGAGAGGAAATCGTTATGTATTTGTCATCAGTGCCGATCGTTTTCTGAGGAATATGGTGCGTGCCATCGTCGGGACTTTACTCGATGTGGGAAGGGGGAAAATTTCGGTTAATGATTTTTGTGAAATTATTGAAGCTCAAGACCGTTGCCTGGCCGGAACTTCAGCACCTCCGCAGGGATTGTTTCTTACAGATATAAAGTATCCTGAAAAGATATTTTCCCGCAAATGGAGGGGGAATAAAAGTAGTTGACAGACAGAAGTTTGACTGACAGAAGGCAGCGGTAATCTCCGTTTTTGGCGGCTTCGCAAGCTTTGCAACCCGCACTTTCTGAACAGATACATCATGAGTAAAAAACTTTCCCGACTTTACAGACGGGCACTAATTATTTCTTCTATTTTTGTACTCTCATAAGTCTTTCAAATTTTTGTTACCTAAAAATATAAATGGTTGAAATAATTACAATTGGCGATGAGCTACTGATCGGGCAGGTTGTGGACACCAATTCTGCCTGGATGGCTCGCGAACTTAACCAGGCCGGTTTTGAAGTTAACCGCATTACTTCGGTAAGCGATCGAAAAGAAGAGATACAGGAAGCCCTTGAAAGTGCTGCCCGAAGAGCAAAAATTGTTTTAATGACGGGTGGTTTGGGGCCTACACGCGACGATATAACCAAGCAGACATTGTGTGATTTCTTTAATACCCGGCTGGTTTTTAACGAGGAAGTTTACAACGACATCAGGGAATTTCTGAAAGGTCGTGTCAAAAACATCAATCAGCTCAATCGTGACCAGGCTATGGTGCCTGAAAAATGTATGGTGATCCGTAATAAATTGGGAACCGCCCCTGTCATGTGGTTTGAATACAACAATAGTGTGGTGGTTTCCATGCCGGGAGTGCCGGCAGAGATGAAACTGGCCATGACCGATGAGATTATACCGAGGCTTAAGGAGAAGTATGAGCCGGGAGTGATCATCCATAAAACGGTGTTGATTTATAATATACCGGAAGCGGTTTTAGCTGAAAAACTTACCGGCTGGGAGGAGCAGTTGCCTGATGAGATTAAACTTGCTTACCTGCCTGCCCCGGGGCGGGTACGGCTCCGCCTTACAACACGGGGAAATGATCCCGACGCTCTCAGGAAAAGTATTCAAAAAGCCGTGGATGCCCTTTACCCGATTGTTGGAGAAAATATTTATGGGGAAGAAGATCAGCCGGCTTCGGAAATTTTTGCGAATTATTTCAGGTCAACCGGGAAAACGATTGCTCTGGCTGAAAGTTGTTCCGGTGGATACCTGGCCCATTTGATAACAATGGTACCAGGTTCGTCCGACTATTTTAAAGGCAGCATGGTAACTTACTCGAATGATCTGAAGATAAATATATTGGGTGTAAAACCGGAAGATATTGAAAATTATGGGGCTGTCAGCCGGCAGGTTGTTGAACAGATGGCACTCGGTGCTGTCAGAATTGCGGAATCGGATTATGCCATTGCTATATCGGGCATAGCCGGACCAGGTGGGGGAAGTGAGGAAAAACCGGTTGGAACAGTTTGGATGGCCTGGGCCGGCCCGGGAAATAAGGTGGTAAGTAAAGAATTTCGCTTTGGAAAGGAACGGGAGCGAAATATTGTCCAAACATCCGAAACAGCGCTTATTGAGTTAATGCGGCTGATGAAGCAGGGAATTTTGTAACGGTTTTTCAATTTTTGAGTGCAGTATAAAAAGCATATTTTTGTCAAAATCAAGGCGTTTTAAATTTTTGTACCGGAGTTAACTTGTTGTTAATGAGGATGCAAAAATTTAAAACAACAACAAGTTTGGCAACAAAGATGCTTTTTAGACCAGGCTCATTTTTTATTTGGTCATAAAAGGCTAAAATCTCTTCGAAGAGGAAAAATATAGACAAAAAAGTTTGTTTATTTTTAGAAAAATGCCGTATTTTGCGCTCTGTTTGAAAAACGTATCGAAAAACGGTTGAGCAATGTCAAAAGTTTGTGAAATAACAGGAAAAACTTTTCAGGTAGGGAACAATGTATCCCACTCAAAGAGAAGGACAAAGAGAAGGTTCAATCCCAACCTTTTTAAGAAGAAATTTTATTTACCCGAAGAGGACCGGTGGGTTAGCCTGAAGGTTTCTGCCGCGGGGATCAGGCTGATCAACAAAGTGGGCGTGAAAGCTGCCCTCGAATCGGCCAGAAAAAAAGGTTATATTTCAAAATATTAAAAAAGGGAGGGTAAATCATGGCAAAGAAGGCTAAAGGAAATCGCATACAGGTTATTCTGGAATGCACTGAGCATAAAGACAGCGGAATGCCCGGGACTTCACGGTATATTACTATGAAAAACCGCAAAAACACCCCGGATCGTCTTGAATTAAAGAAGTATAACCCCATTCTGAAGCGTTATACTGTTCATCGTGAAATCAAATAAAATATTTAAACCATGGCTAAGAAAGCAGTAGCATCGGTACAAAAAGGTGCAGGTAAAGGACATACCAAAGTGATTAAAATGGTTAAGTCCCCTAAAACCGGCTCTTACACTTTTCAGGAAGATGTGGTTACCAACGATATGGTTAAAGAGTTCTTTAAGAAGTAATTTTCCTGTTCTCTTTTGAGTGAGACAAAAAATAATAGCCCTCTCCGGTTTTCCGGAGGGGGTTTTTTGATTTTATCAGCCCGGTATAAAAAAGCATATTGTTGCCCAACTCAAGGCGTTTTAAATTTTTTATACTGAGTTAACCCGTTGTTAATAAGGATTTAAAAATTTAAAACGCCTTGAGTTTGATAACAATGATGATTTTAACGATCTCATTTATCGCGATTGACTTGAAAAAATTTCTCTTCATGAGTACATTCAATACAAAATTGTAATAATATTACACGCGTATTTATCATATCTGTATTTCATGACAAACAGGCATTCAGTCACTATACTTACACAACCGAATGATTCTACATGCGGGCCGACCAGTCTGCACGCAGTTTATCGCTATTGGGGGATTGGCGTTTCCCTGGATGAGGTTATTCAATCGGTAGATTATCTTCACGACGGGGGAACGCTTGCAGTTATGCTCGGGATGGATGCATTGAGAAAAGGTTTGAAAGCACGCATTTATTCTTACAATCTGAAAATGTTTGATCCTACCTGGGAACATTTTACTAATAAAGAACTTATTGATCATCTTGAACAACAACTTCACTATAAACAGGGGAAAAAGTTTGTTCAGGCCACACGCGCTTATCAGAAATACCTTGAATTGGGAGGAGAAATCGTTTTTGAAGATTTGCATAAAGACATATTTGAACGTTATCTTCTGAACGGAATTCCTATTCTTACAGGTCTGAGTGCAACCTATTTGTACAATTCTATGCGTGAATATACCGACCACAAGGACAGATCGGTATATCATGATCTGAAGGGCGAACCCATGGGACATTTTGTTGTGCTGAGCGGAATGAGCGGGAACCGGGTTTTTATAGCAGACCCTTACAAGGAAAACCCCATCTCCGGAGACAATTACTATGAAGTGGGTATTAACCGGTTAATTAACTCTATTATGCTGGGTATTGTGACTTATGATGCCAATATGCTGATTGTGATGAAGGAATAGTGTTTCGGTTTTTTCAAAGCTGACCTCAAATTGCCGGCAATCGGCCTCTGAACTATAAATTTTTGAAATGTGAAAAAGATTATCGTTATAAATAAACCTTCACACAGCGTGCTGGACGTTCCCGGTGTCGAAGTAATTTCTCCCCGTCACTACCTGACTGACGAAAGTTATTCCAGGCTGAAGAATGTAAGAGTGTTCAATCTTTCCAATGACTATGCCTACCAAACCCGCGGTTATTATGTCTCTTTGCTGGCTGAAGCCCGGGGGCACAAGGTGGTGCCATCCGTGAAGAACATCCTGGATATGAAGGAACGCGCTTTGGTTAAGAGCGTCTCTGACGACCTGGATGACCTTGTGCAGAAGAGTTTGAAGCGCATTCGTTCCAAAGAGTTTACTTTAAGCATTTATTTTGGACAGAATGTTTCCAACCAGTATGCAAAATTAGCCAGAGAATTGCATAAACTGTTTCAGGCGCCTTTTCTCAGGGCACGTTTTGTTCATAATGGCAAAAAATGGGAAATATACTCTATCCGCACTATTCCTTTAAAGGAAGTGCCCGCGCACCATTTGCCTTATCTGCAAAGTTTTGCTGCCGAGTACTTTGGGCGTAAGCGCTATGATAATGCCCGACCGGGGAAATACTTGTACGATCTGGCTATCCTTACCAATCCTGATGAGGTTTCCCCGCCTTCCAATAAAAAGGCATTGGGGGCATTTGCCGATGCTGCCGAAAAGCTTGGCTGTTATGTAGAGTTTATTACCAAAGATGATTACGACCGCATTGGTGAATTTGATGCTCTGTTTATACGCGAAACTACAGCTGTTAATCATCATACCTATCGCATTGCAAGGAGAGCACAGAGTGAAGGCCTCGCCGTACTGGATTCCCCGGATTCCATTCTGAAATGTGCCAACAAGGTTTATCTGGCCGAGCTGTTGCGCGGAGCCCGCATCCCGACGCCACAAACTCTGGTATTGTCATCTGATAATCCTAAAGATGCAGATTCGCTTGGATTTCCGTGTGTTCTCAAGCTGCCCGACTCTTCTTTTTCGCAGGGGGTGGTTAAAGTTAACGACAAGGATGAGTTCAGGTGTAAGGTGCGGGAAATGCTTAAAGTCTCCGATCTGATTATTGCCCAGGAATATGTGCCAACCGAGTACGATTGGCGTGTGGGTGTACTCAACAATCAGGTCTTGTTTGTTTGCAGATATTATATGGCGGCAGGACATTGGCAGATATACAATTGGAACAGCAAAAAGAAGTCGGACGTGGAAGGCAATTTTGATATTCTTGAGCCGTCAGAGGCCCCGTCTGCCGTTATTGAAACGGCTTTAAAGGCAACAAGGCTGATCGGAAACGGACTTTATGGCGTTGACATAAAAGAAATTGGCGGAAAACCCTACATTATTGAGATTAATGATAATCCTAATATCGACGGCGGGGTGGAAGACCGTTTGCTGAAAGATGAGCTTTACAGGAAAATTATTCTTTTTTTACTTGAACAGACAAACATTGGCAAATGAGTTCAGACCATTTTCATCTTTTTGAGGTCACCGGCATTGAGCTGGAATATATGATTGTCGATCGCGGGTCCCTTAATGTTCTGCCGGTTTGTGATGAATTGCTCCGGCAGGTTACAGGCGAAATTACCGCTGATTTTGAAAATGGTTCTATTGCCTGGAGCAACGAGCTGGTCAACCACGTGGTGGAATTAAAAACCAATGGACCTGTCAAGTCACGCTCCGGCCTGCATCATGCGTTTCATAATAACGTATTACAAATCAATGAAATTCTGGCAAAATTTGATGCCCGGCTGTTGCCCGGTGGTGCGCATCCATGGATGAATCCTCATAAAGAGACAAGTCTTTGGAAACATGAATTCAACGAAATCTATACCCTTTACGACCGTATTTTCGATTGCCGGGGACATGGGTGGAGCAATCTTCAAAGTACACACATCAATTTACCGTTTAACGGCGACGATGAATTCAAGCGTCTGCATGCAGCAATCCGGATGGTACTGCCGATTATTCCTGCCATTGCAGCATCTACTCCTTTTCTTGACGCCGTTTATACCGGGTTTCACGATAGCAGAATGGAGACCTACAGACACAATCAGGAAAAAATACCTTCCATTGCCGGTGTCATTATTCCCGAAGCCGTTTTTTCGAAACAGGAGTATCATATGCGCATCTTTGATCCTATCATTCACGATATTGCGCCATTCGACCACGACAAAGTTCTGGATAAACATTTTTTGAATTCGCGAGGTGCCATTTCACGTTTTGATCGTGGTGCCATTGAAATACGTGTTATCGATAATCA
Organism: Anaerophaga thermohalophila DSM 12881; assembly: GCF_000191885.1. GTDB lineage: Bacteria > Bacteroidota > Bacteroidia > Bacteroidales > Marinilabiliaceae > Anaerophaga > Anaerophaga thermohalophila. The sequence continues at coordinate 13,059 of NZ_AEWI01000139.1, read as the reverse complement.
GGAGTCCCCGCTGGCCGATATGGCCGTTGTAGATGCGGTAGTTGGCCTGATAAAACTGACTGTCGAAGGTTTTTTTTCCCCTTTGTCAGAACAGGTTACCTGGCACGAAAATACGCTGGCGGCTATATTCCTTAAAACCATCCGGGAATCGGATATGGCTGTTATTGAAAATCCATTGTACCTCGAATTCTGGGGTTGTCAACAATCCCTGATGACAGCAGGAGACCTGTGGCGATTTTTACTGCCGTCGCTGCAGGGGGTCATGGAACCTGAATACTTTGAAGTCTTTTCGAAGATTTTGAATGCCGGAACACTGGCACGGCGATTATTAACGGTAATGGGAAACGATTTTTCCAGGGAACATTTTCACTATGTGTATGATAAATTGGCTCAGTGTCTCGCCGTTAACCGCCTGTTTGGGATAGATACCGGTGAGTGAAACAAAACTGAATACGACACCGGCTCCGGGATTTTTTGCTGGATACTTCGCTTTTGCTGTTGTGCCTTTCTTTCCTCTGAGTGCAGAATAATAGTTCCTGATTTTTTACCTTTGGCGCATTTTTAATCTCAAAATTTTATCATCATGAACATTAAAAAATATTTTTCCATTTCAGAGAAACTGGTATTTAAACGTTGGCAACATCGGGGCTATGCGGTATTTAATACATTGCACCGCGAAGTGAAAATCGGAACCCTTGCAGCCGCTTATTTTATCTGTCTGGGCTATTTGAATACTTTTGCACAGACAGAAACCGACTCGATAGCCAATAAAATACGGCTCGCCGAAGTTGAAGTAACCGCCCACAGGGCGCCTTCGCTATATTCGGAGGTAGGGCGCCTGATTACCGTGATTCCCCGGAGCGATATAGAAACGTTACCTGTTCAGAGTGTGCAGGGACTTCTGAAATATGTAATGAATGTGGATGTCCGGGAAAGAGGGCCGCTTGGTGTACAGGCCGATTTGAGTCTGAGGGGCGGCTCTTTTGACCAGGTGATGATTTTGCTCAACGGAATAAACATCACCGATCCCCAGACGGGGCACCATAACTTAAATCTTCCTGTTGATATAAGCAGTATCGATCGAATTGAAATTATTGAAGGACCCGCATCAAGAGTTCATGGACCGAATGCTTTCAGCGGTGCCATTAATATTGTTACCGGCACATCGCGGCAAAACAAAGTCTCGGCCAATGCAATGACCGGCGATAATGGGTTATACAGAGCCGGAGCAACTCTGAATCACAACATAGGTTCAATTACATCTTATCTGTCTGCAAGTAAGGGAACCAGCGACGGTTATATTGATAATACCGATTTTGATATTCTCAACCTGTTTTATCAGTTACGCTATCGAAAAAATAATGAAGCCCTGAATTTTCAAACAGGTTATACCAATAAGGCGTTTGGTGCCAATTCTTTCTATACTTCCGATTATCCTGAACAATTTGAAGAAACCCGCACATTTTTCTCTTCCCTCGGGTTTGAAACAGGTGAAAAAATACTTCTCAAGCCTTCCGTTTATTGGCGTCGTCATCACGATCGCTTCGAGCTGTTTCGTGACGCTGATGATGCCCCCGAATGGTATTCGGGACACAATTATCACCTTACCGATGTGTTTGGAGCAAATGTAAATGTTACTATTCCCTGGCAACTCGGAAAAACTTCGCTGGGTGGAGAGGTTCGTTCCGAAAATATATGGAGCAATAATATCGGAAACGATATGGATCAGCCAATAGACGTTCCAGGTGAGAAGAACGTGCAGTTTACAAAAAGCTACAGCCGGAATAATACTTCATTTTTCTTTGAGCACAATTTTAAAACCGGTAATTTTTCTGTCTCGGGTGGTATTATGGCCAATTTTAATTCGGGATTGGATTATCGTTTAAACTGGTTCCCGGGCATTGATGTAAGCTATTGGTTATCATCCGGATTGAAATGGTATGCCAGCTATAACCGCTCTTTAAGGATGCCTTCTTTTACCGACTTGTTTTATGAGGGTCCAACAAATGATGGAAACCCCGACCTTGAGCCTGAAGAAGCGGAAACCATTGAAACAGGATTTAAATATGTTGGAAAAGCTTTTACCGGTCACCTGAACGGATTTTACAGAAAAGGTACCAACTTGATTGACTGGGGACGCAGAGCAGGCGATGTTAAGTATACTACATCCAATGTGAATGAAATAGATGCACGCGGCATAGAAATAAGTACCACACTCTTTCCTCAGGAGTTTGGTATTTCTTTTATTGAAATGGTGAGTGTCGGTTATTCATGGCTCGATCAGAACAAAAAGCCTGAAGAAGGATATGAATCCCTGTATGTATTGAACCACCTGATTCATAAGCTAAACATAGGAATCAGGCACATGATTTTCCATGATCTGTCGGCAAGATGGAATTTTTTGTATCAGGATCGTGCCGGCCATTTTTTGAGGTCATCTGATAACGTGCAGGTTGAATACAAGCCATTTTTACTTACCGACTTAAGAATTATCTGGCAAAAAGGAGGTTGGCAGGTCTTCGCGGAAGCTGCCAACTTGTTCGATCGTGAATATTATGACATGGGCGAGCTGGAGCGTCCCGGCAGGTGGATTAAAGGAGGTGTGAACTTCACCTTAAAGTATTAGATTTCACATAAAATTATCCCCGTTGCCCGGGTCGAAGGCAGGGACAACTTAAGAGCGGTGGATTCTTTGCTGAACAAAGCAACAGCAACGACCGGAATCCGCCGTTTTTCTGCCTTTAAATTGTATGAGTGCAGTATAAAAAGCATATTTTTGTCAAAATCCAGGCGTTTTAAATTTTAGTGCCGAGTTAACTTGTTGTTAATGAGGGTGTAAAAATTTAAATCAACAATGAGTTTGGCAACAAAGATGTTTTTTTAGAGCGGACTCATTGTGTTAGTTTGTGTTTTTTGTGAACTAATATTTTGCGGTTTTTGCGTGGAAAATTTTATCAGCACCTCAAAATAATGTTATAATGTTTTGCCTTAATCGAAGAATTACTCTGTGTTTTATCAAAAAAGATTTTTTTTCTTCGGGATTTTGGGTAATTTTGAAACAATGTTAATTTTGCCCTTGAAATCCCTATATGATAATCCGGATTTCGGAATTGAATATTAAATAGTGAAGCTGAAGCATCATTAGAATTATTTTCTGAAGTTCGTTGATATATAAGGGATTAAGAGTTTGATTTTAGAGGGAATAATTAGTTTTTTCAATATATACAACAATGGTTGATCCAAATACAGAACTGGTTGCTGAATTGGGAAATCGGATTGACCGACTGGCAGAATTGTATCAGAATGCACGGCGCGAAAACGAATTGTTACGTAACGAAGTCGTGCAACTAACCGGCCAGTTGAAAGAAGCGATTGCTTCAAAAGCAGAGGCGGAAGAGCAACTCGGGCATACCAAAATGGCCAAAGTGCTTGGGAGTGCTCCGGAGGATGTTCAGCAAACCAAAAGCAGGATTAACCAAATTGTGCGGGAAATTGACAAGTGCATTGCACTTTTAAATCGTTAAGTACATTAAATGGATGACAAGCTTTCCATAAGAGTGAATGTAGCAGACCGGTATTATCCCCTGCGTATCGACAGGGATGATGAGGAAAAGATAAGGAAGGCTGCACGTCTTATTAATGAGAAGGTTTTACAGTATAAACAACGGTATCATGACAAAGATGTCCAGGATTTTCTGGCCATGGCTTCGCTACAGTATGTTATTAAGATGTTGGAGCTCGAGAATAAACACGATCATTCACCAATAATTGATGCCGTTAAAGACTTAAACGATAAATTGGATGCAATTTTAGCGGAAGAATAAACGTTTTTTTGCATAATATATTAATTACCCGCACTTTATCCTGAATGCACCGGGTATTTTATTCCGGTGCATGAAGTTTTTCAGGACAAAGTTGCGGTTTTTTTTTGTTTCATAAGTTAAAACAGGATACTAATGGGAATAACAGAAATAGTAATAGCAGTTGTCGCCTTTGTTGCCGGTGGAGGTCTCACCTGGTTGCTTATAGACAAAGCATTGGGTGCCCGGTCACGTAAGATTATCCGGGAGGCAGAAGCCGAAGCTGAAGTGATTAAGAAAGATAAGATACTTCAGGCGAAAGAAAAGTTCCTACAGCTTAAAGCTGAACATGAAAAAGAAATCAATGCCCGTAATTCAAAAATTATTGCTGCAGAGAACAAACTTAAACAAAAAGAAACCGCGTTCTCTCAAAAGATGGAAGAATTTCAGAGAAAAAAGAAAGAAAATGATGTCATACGGGAGAATCTTGATCAACAGCTGGAACTGGTCGAAAAGAAAAGTGAAGACCTGGAAAGAACGCACAAGCGTCAGGTTGAGCAATTAGAAGCCATTTCGGGAATGTCGGCCGAGGAAGCTAAAGATATGCTTGTTGAATCACTTAAGGCTGAGGCTAAAACCGAGGCCATGTCGTACATTAACGATATAATGGATGAGGCACGTATTAATGCAAATAAGGAGGCCAAACGAATTGTTCTTCAGACCATTCAGCGTACTGCCACCGAAACCGCCATCGAAAATTCGGTGACTATTTTCCATATCGACTCTGACGAGATCAAGGGGCGAATTATTGGTCGTGAAGGACGAAATATCAGAGCCCTGGAGGCTGCAACAGGCGTTGAGATCATTGTGGATGACACACCTGAGGCCATTGTACTCTCAGGATTCGATCCTATGCGTCGCGAAGTGGCGCGCCTTGCTCTTCATCAGTTGGTGACCGATGGAAGAATACACCCGGCACGCATCGAGGAGGTTGTCAATAAAGTGCGTAAACAGGTGGAAGAGGAGATGATTGAGAACGGGAAACGTACCGCCATCGATCTGGGCGTTCACGGACTTCATCCCGAGCTTATTAAATTGATAGGTAAAATGAAGTATCGTTCCTCTTACGGTCAGAACCTTTTACAGCACAGTAGGGAGACTGCCAACTTGTGCGCCATTATGGCTTCTGAGCTGGGGCTGAATGCTAAAAAAGCAAAACGTGCCGGACTTCTTCACGATATTGGAAAAGTGAGTGATGAAGACCCTGATCTTCCACACGCTATTCTGGGAATGAAACTGGCCGAAAAGTATAAAGAGAAACCGGATATCTGTAACGCTATTGGTGCCCACCACGATGAGGTGGAAATGACAAGCATGATCTCACCTATCGTTCAGGTCTGCGATGCCATCTCGGGAGCCCGCCCAGGTGCCCGTCGCGAGGTTGTGGAAGCTTATATCAAGCGGCTTAAAGACCTGGAAACACTGGCTTTGTCATATCCTGGTGTATTAAAAACCTATGCTATCCAGGCAGGTCGTGAGTTACGTGTAATCGTGGGAAGTGAAAAAGTGAGTGATCATGAAGCAGACGAGCTTTCAGCTGAGATTGCAAGAAAAATACAAACTGAAATGACTTACCCGGGTCAGGTAAAAATAACAGTCATCAGAGAGACCCGTGCAATTAGTTTTGCAAAATAAACGGACAAATACGTCTGGGTTTATTACATCTTAATCAAAAAAAAAGCGGCACCTGCCGCTTTTTTTTGCAAATTTGCCTGAATGATCTATTATTTACCGGGTTTACCAATTGTGAGTGGCTGTGTGTTAATAAACAGCTTGAGTAACACCCCCAACAATCTAACAATCTAACAATCTAACAACCTAACAACCTAACAACCCTAACAACCCTAACAACCCTAACAATCTAACAATCTAACAACCCATTTTATGCGCATAATCACAGGGAAAAAAGTGCTGGTTACCGGGGGTGCCGGTTTTATTGGTTCAAATTTGATTGAGAAGCTTCTTGAACAGGATAATCAGGTTCGATGTCTGGATAACTTTTCGACCGGAAAACGGGAAAATATCTCTTCTTTTCTCAAAAATCCGGCCTTTGAATTGATGGAAGGGGACATACGCAACATGGAAACCTGCCGGCGTGCAGTTAAAGATACAGACATTGTACTTCATCAGGCAGCACTTGGATCGGTACCCCGCTCTATAATTGACCCTGTAACCACAAACGATGTAAATATTGGCGGTTTTCTGAACATACTGGTAGCTGCCCGTGATGCCGGCGTCAAACGTGTGGTTTATGCTGCCAGCTCCTCAACTTATGGCGATAGCGAAGTAATGCCCAAGATAGAGGATAAAATCGGCAAACCCCTTTCTCCTTATGCTATAACAAAATACGTGGATGAGCTTTATGCTGATGTGTTTGCAAAATTGTATGACATGGAACTTGTCGGCTTACGCTATTTTAATGTTTTCGGTCCCCGACAGGATCCCGACGGAGCCTATGCGGCCGTGATTCCAAAATTTGTGAGCGCACTGATCAGCAAACAATCGCCGGTGGTTAACGGGGACGGGACTTTTTCGCGTGATTTTACATACGTGGCAAACGTCGTTCAGGCCAATGAACTGGCGGCAACCGTTGATTCACCCGAAGCCATCAATAAGGTTTATAATGTTGCTTATGGTGAGCGAACTTCTTTAAACCAGTTGGTAGATTACCTGAAAGAGCTTCTTTCGGTATATGATGAAGAAATAGCCAATGTTAAAGTGGTTTACGGCCCTGAGCGAAAAGGGGATGTCCCGCATTCGTTGGCTTCCATTGACAGAGCACAACAATTATTGGGATATAATCCTGAGTATGATGTGGCACGCGGACTTAAAGAAGCCATCCAGTGGTATTGGGAGAATTTGTCTGATGACAAATCTTAACCGCATCGGTTGTATCCGTGTAAGTTTGTTTTACGAAGAAAATGCTTTCATAGGCTTGAGTTCATGCCCATTTATTGTAAATTTGCCCTAATTAGTGTCTGTTAATAAATCCTATTTGCTGTGTTACGCTTGCCGCCAAAACACTCATTTACGAAACGAGCATGGCAACGTTTGCCACAACAGAACAAGTGTAAATTCTTGTATGCGAGTTTCATCAGACCAATGACTAAAAACTACAGACTAAATTTAATCGATATAATACAATGGCAAAAGTAGCTCTCATCACCGGTATAACCGGACAGGATGGTGCCTATCTTTCAGAATTTCTGCTGAAGAAAGGCTATATTGTTCATGGAATTAAACGACGCAGTTCTCTTTTTAATACCGAACGCATCGATCATCTTTATCAGGATCCGCATGTGGAACATCGCAATTTTTTCCTGCACTACGGCGAGCTGACCGATTCCACCAATCTTATTCGGATCATTCAGGAGGTTCAGCCCGACGAAATATACAACCTTGCAGCAATGTCACATGTTCAGGTGAGCTTTGATACGCCTGAGTACACGGCAAATGCCGATGGGGTAGGCACGCTTCGTATCCTTGAGGCGATCAGACTCCTGGGGATGACTAAAAAGACCAGGTTTTATCAGGCCTCAACGAGTGAACTTTACGGTTTGGTACAGGAAGTTCCGCAAACCGAGAAGACACCTTTCTATCCGCGTTCTCCTTATGCTGTTGCCAAGCTTTACGGCTACTGGATCACCGTCAACTATCGGGAAGCCTACGATATGTTTGCCTGTAACGGTATTTTGTTTAATCATGAGTCGCCTATCCGGGGTGAAACATTTGTAACCAGGAAAATTACCCGTGCAGTAGCACGTATCGCGCTGGGACTCCAAAAAAAGGTTTATCTCGGTAATTTGTCAGCAAAGCGTGACTGGGGACATGCCAAAGATTATGTGAAGGCGATGTATCTGATGTTGCAGCAGGACAAACCCGATGATTATGTGGTGGCGACAGGTGTAACAACCTCGGTTCGGGATTTTGTTATCCGCGCGTTTTCGGAAGCCGGTATTGAAATTGAATTTAAGGGTGAAGGCATTGAAGAAAAAGGTTATGTGACAAAATGTAACAATCCTGAATATCAGATTGAAAAAGGAAGTTGTGTTGTGGAAGTAGATTCCCGATATTTTCGGCCGACGGAGGTCGATTCATTGATTGGAGACCCTTCAAAAGCTAAAAAGAATCTTGGATGGGTGCCTCAATTTGACTTAAACGGTTTGGTGAAGGATATGATGCAGTCAGACCTGAAATTGATGAAACGTGACAAATTTCTCAATGACGGGGGTTACCGTATATTAAATTATTACGAGTGATGGAGAAAAACAGTAAAATATATGTAGCAGGACACGCAGGGTTAGTGGGCTCGGCCATAACACGCGAACTGAAAAAACAGGGATTTAATAATCTGATTCTGCGCACACGGGAACAACTCGATTTGCTGAATCAGGAGGCCGTTGAAGAATTCTTCATCCGTGAAAAACCGGAATATGTGTTTCTTGCTGCTGCTCGCGTGGGAGGCATTCTGGCAAATAATACCTTCAGGGCCGAATTTATCTATCAAAACATTCAGATACAGAACAATATTATTCATTTTTCCTGGGTGTCGGGCGTGAAGAAACTTATGTTTTTGGGGAGTTCCTGTATTTATCCGGGGGAGTGCCCTCAGCCCATGAAGGAAGAACATCTTTTGACCGGACCGCTCGAATATACCAACGAACCATACGCCATTGCTAAAATCGCGGGAATGAAAATGTGTGAATCCTATAACCTTCAATATGGAACTGATTTTATTTCCGTAATGCCTACAAATCTCTACGGACCAAATGATAACTATAATCTCCTTGGATCGCATGTTTTGCCGGCCTTGATTCGCAAAATGCATCTGGCTCAGCTATTGAAAAAGAATGATATTGAGGGCATACGAAACGATTTTCGCAAAAGACCCGTAGAAGGAGTAGATGCAGGGCAAAGTGATGAGATGCTGATCCGAAAACTGGCCGATTTTGGTATCATCATAAAAACCAACGGTGAAGTAGAACTCAAATTATGGGGAACCGGTCGTCCGCGCCGTGAGTTTTTGCATTCCGACGATCTGGCCAGGGCTTGTGTTTATCTGATGAATGAGGTCAGCTTTCGGGATATTGTGAACGAACGCGGACTAAAGGAAGTCAGAAACACGCATATTAACATCGGGGTAGGTGAAGACCTTTCGATTGCCGGGCTGGCCGACTTAGTGAAAAATGTTACCGGCTATGAAGGAGAAATTACCTGGGATGATTCCAAACCGGATGGCACTTTCAGAAAATTACTGGATGTAAGCCGGCTTAACAGACTCGGGTTTAAAGCCTCTATTCCGCTTAAGGAGGGAATCGAAGAAGCGTATGATAATTATCTGTCATAACTGATTTTTCAATGTTTTTTTGTATTTTTAAAGCAGTAAGTCAGATATAAAAAGTATCTTAATCTATTGAGACACAATCGTTCTTTAAGTTTTTATAATATTCTTAAAATCAATTTTTTAGGGTTAAATATGAGTGCAGTATAAAAAGCATATTTTTGTCAAAATCCAGGCGTTTTAAATTTTTGTGCCGAAGTTAACTTATTGTTAATAAGGATGCAAAAATTTAAAACAACAACGAGTTTGGCAACAAAGATGCTTTTTAGACTGGGCTCAAATATTTTTGTTGATCAAAGGTAGTATATCCCGATGATATAGATTATCTTACATCTTACATCTAAAAATCTAACGATTTTTTGATACAACTGATTGAAAATGATTATTTAACATTCTGATAACTTAAGTCAAACTTTAATCTTTGTTTTATGAAATTAAATCGAAAGAATTCCCTTGTTTTTTTATTCCTAACCTTTTTTTCTGTTTTATTTGTGGCCTGTGGTAGTGATGATGATGATGATGACAATAACGTGGAAACCAGGGATACAGAAAAGCCTCAGATTCAATTGACATTACCTGCAGAGGGAGATGAATATGTTCGTGAGGTTCAGAGTATTTTAATAAACGGAACTCTGACAGATAATCAGGCGTTGGATACCTGCTATGTGTTCCTCTCATATACTCAGAAAAGTGCTTCCGGCTCGCTGAAAAGTATTGATGATCCTAATCCTTTCGACAGGGGGCCTGTTGGATATTCTCTTTCAGGAAAGGAGCATACTTTTACCAATGAAGACCCATTTGGTTCCATTGACGCCGATTCTAAACCCGGAGAATATATCTTTTCCATAACAGTTAAGGACGCCGCCGGAAATGAGGCATCTGAGGATATTACAATAAGCATCATTGAGCAACAATAAACTTCTGATTTGCTTTTTAATTGCAGATTTAAGGTTATAGGGTTAAACATCCGGGGACAATTGTTCCGGATGTTTTTTTATCTTCGTAACCGAACTAAACTGATAATTATGGACTTCAACCAGATAATCAACCGTGAAGGGACCAATGCTCTGAAACTGGATTTTCGTGAGCGCTTGTTCGGGACAAATGATGTTTTACCGCTCTGGGTAGCCGATATGGACTTTCCGGCACCCGATGAAGTAGTAGACGCGATTCGTAAAAGGGCGGAACATCCCTTGTATGGCTACACCACCCGCGACGATACCTTTTATCAAGCCATTGTAAAATGGCTGAAAGAGCAGCACAAATGGGAAGTTTCTTCTGATTGGGTGGAATATATGCCGGGGGTGGTTCCGACATTAATTATGGCCGTTTTGGCCTTTACCGAGCCCGGCGATAAGGTGGTCATTCAACCACCGGTTTATCCGCCTTTCTTTGAAGTTATTAAAGACCATAAAAGAATGATTGCAGAGAACCCTCTTCTTAACACCCCTGATGGTTACTTGATGGACTTTGAACATCTGGATAAGGTAACTTCTGATAAGAAAGTGAAAATGATGATCTTGTGTCATCCACATAATCCTGTGGGAAGAGTGTGGACAAAAGAAGAACTGGAGAAAGTCGGAGAGATTTGTTTGAAAAACAACGTGCTTATAATATCAGATGAGATACATGCCGATTTGGCGTTCGAAGATAACAGGCACATACCTGTGGCGATGGTAAGTCCCGGGCTTGCTGATAACACGATTACCTGTATGGCGCCCAGTAAAACTTTCAATATTGCCGGACTTAACACCTCGTATATAGTAGCTTCAAACCCAAAACTGCTGAGGGTTATGAGGCGTCAGCTTCAGTCTTTTCACCTGTTTACAGGAAACATGTTTGGCGCCGAAGCATTAAAGGCTGCCTATAATGAGGGACGCCCGTGGCTCCGGGCACTTTTAGATTATCTTGAAGGAAATATCGACTATGTACTGGACTTTCTGAATGCAAATATGCCTGAAATCAAAGTTCACAGGCCGGAGGCAACTTATCTGATGTGGCTGGATTTTTCGGAATGGGGTATGCCATCAGAAAAACTGAAGAATTTCATAATCGAAAAGGCTCGCCTTGGTTTGAACTATGGGCCAACCTTTGGTGCTCAGGGAGAAGGTTTTATGCGGCTTAACGTTGCCTCGCCAGGGAAAATAATCGAAGAAGCTATGGATCATTTATTAAGAGCCAGAAATTTTATCAGATAAATGCAAATCCCGATTGCTCCCGATTTTTTTTAAACGGGAGTACTGTCAGGGAAATTGTAAAGTCGATTGCGCTTGATTTAATCTGATTTTTCAGGCGCTTTCGAAAGTTTAAGTTTACGGCTTAATACCGGAAACATGAAGACGGCGGCTAAAATGATTACTGTTCCGGCATAAAATCCCCCCGACATTAATTCCGATTCTCCGAAAAACAGAAATGCCATCAGAATTCCGTAAATGGGTTCAAGATTGATGGTCAAAACCACTGTGTAGGCCGAAAGGACATCCATGACTTTAACACTTGATGCAAAGGCATAAGCAGTGCATATAACCCCCAACAGTATCAGGAAAAGCCAGTCGCTCCATACGGGAACCTGCAGGCCGGCAGAAAATATGCCGTTAAGCAACATAAAAAGAGTGATGCCAATAAAACCGCCTCCCATTTCATAAAAACTGATGACGAGGGGACGGTTCCGAACGATCATGAGTTTGTTTAAAACTGTAAATAATGCGGCCAAAAATGCTGATGTAAGGGCAGTTATTATTCCGGCAATGTGGTCAGGTTCGAATCGGAAGATCATGTAAAGACCTGTTATTATTAATATGCCGGTGATTACTTCCAGCCACACAAGCGGACGTCTTACCAAAGCCGGTTCAAGCAGACTGGTAAAAAGAGTGGTGGAGGCAAGACAACCCAATGCTACTGAAATGGTGCTGATTTTGATGGCATGAAAAAACGTGATCCAATGAAAAGCCACTATGAAGCCGATCCCTGTCAGGCGAAAAAATGTTGCACGGCTTACTGCCATCCTGCGCCCTCTTATGAGGAGCAGAAAACCAAGTGCCAGAAAAGCAATTACCATCCGGTACCACACCAGCTGAATGGCATCCAGCGTGATCAGCTTTCCCAGTATGGCTGTAAATCCATAGATAAAGACAACCAAATGAAGCTTAAGCAGGTTTTTTGTTGTTGCTTGCATGAAACAATGTTTCTGGCATTTTCGACCGGCAACAAAAATGATTGTTTTTCTCGGTATGCGCAAGGATGTTTCCCATATTTTGGTATAATTATTGAAGTTTTTTAACGATAATTTGTTAAGATAAGGATAAACGCAGAGTGGCAGGGACGCAAAGTTTTTATTTATGAGTCTGCTCCTGAAAGAGCTATTTTTGCCAAATTCGAGGCGTTTAGGGTATAAAATAATTTATGTAGATTTTTCGCTTTCGAATCGTAGCGTATCACACACTAGGGGTCGTTGAACCGGAGTCAACTAATTGTTAATGAGGATTTAAAAATTTCCTGCAACAATGTGTTTGGCAAAAAGAGACTTTTGGGTTTCAGACACTTTTAAGAGTCTTCCACAAAATACAGGATGCTATGAAACGAACATGGCAAAGATTGTTATAAAATTGTTAGGAATGTTAGGAATGTTAGGAATGTTAGAATGTTAGGATTGTTAGCTAATGTATAAAACTTATAACATTCTAACAACTTTAACAATTCTAACAGCCGTAACAATTTATTAAATGTAAGATGAAATGAGCATGACAAGGTTTGTCACAAAAGAACATGTATAATTAACCTCTAATCATCAAAGAAACCAAAAACATTGAACAGATTCTTCGTCGTTACTTCCTCAGAATGACACCGGGCATCCTGCCA
>NZ_AEWI01000140.1 GCF_000191885.1 Anaerophaga thermohalophila DSM 12881 | reverse complement strand
TTTATAATACTCCCAAAAAACAGGACCACTCGTTAAGTTAAATTTAGTCCTTAATTCTTCTTTGACAAATAAAAAAAGTGACTTAGTTTCTTGATTTTTAGGTGCAAAAGCTTTGGGAAATGCCCCGAAATTAGTATTTTTCGAGGCATATAAAGATAAAACCAAAATTACCGTTTGTCGCAATGTTTAATTCAATATAAAAACACAAAAATTATAGAAAATAACTTGTCGCCAGTATCAGGCGGCTTGATGTTTATCTATCTGAATATCAGCGCACATTTAGAAATAAAACGGAAAAGTTCTTTGACGAAACAAGTAATAAAGTAGAGAACTTACAATTCTACTATCACCCCGACCATTTGGGTAGTTCTTCGTATATTACCGATGTATCCGGGGAAGTTTACCAACACATGGAGTACTTCCCGTTTGGAGAGACTTTTATTGAGGAACGCACCGATGCTGTATACACTTCCTATCTTTTCAACGGAAAAGAATTAGACGAGGAAACAGGGCTTTATTATTACGGTGCCAGGTATTATGACCCGAGGATTAGTATGTTTTATGGTGTTGACCC
>NZ_AEWI01000141.1 GCF_000191885.1 Anaerophaga thermohalophila DSM 12881 | reverse complement strand
GGAGAACCAGGCTAACCCGCAAGCCACAATAAATTTAACCATACGTTTGGGTCAATTTAAGAAATCTGTCCGGACGTGGAGAAAACACAAAAAATGAAAAAATCCCAAACTATTTCCCCAGGGGAATGCATTTTATTTCCAAAATCATATAATTTTGTATAAAAACGGAAATAAAATGACTTTCCTTGAATTTAAAAAATACATGAATCATTTCACCGTCTTTTCTGTAAAAGACATTCAGAAACAGTTTCCCGGTTTTAACAGAATGAACCTGTATCACTGGCAGAAGAAAGGATACATCGAAAAAATCCGGAACAAGTGGTATGCATTCCCGGATAATGAAAACAGCGAACTAAATATATTTTTCATAGCCAACAAAATATACAACCCTTCATATATTAGTCTTGAATCGGCTTTAAACTATTATGGCATTATTCCCGAAGGGGTTTTTATTTATACATCGGTAACCACACTAAAAACCAAAACCATAAAAACACCCAAAGGGATATTTCGCTATTCGAATATAAACCCGGAATTTTTCTTTGGATATGAACTGGTAATGAATCACCACAAAATCATCAAAATCGCAAATTTAGAAAAAACCCTTTGCGATTATTTTTATTTTAATACTGATATTCATTCAATGGATGATATAAATGAATTAAGATTTAACAAAGACCTTCTGCAGAAAAGCGTTAACATCAAAAAGTTATGTCAATATACGAAGCTTTTTAGTAGCGGAAACTTTGAGAAAAGGATTTCCTTATTAAAGAAGTTTTTACATGATTAGTTTGAAGGAAATACAAAAATTTTATCCACCGGAACTTCAACATTTCGAAAGATTTATCTTACGAGAATATCTGCAGTATAAAATTCTGGAAATTGTATTTAATAGTTCTTATGCGGGGAAATTATGCTTTCTGGGGGGTACATGCCTGAGAATTGTCCATAATAATAACAGATTTTCAGAGGATATAGATTTTGACAATTTTGCCCTCACAGAAAACGATTTCGAAGAAATCTCAGCAATCATAAAAAAAGAACTTTCGCGTCTCGGATATCAGGTTACAATAAAAAAAGTCATTAAGGGTGCATTTCATTGTTATATCAGATTTCCGGGCCTGTTGTTTCAACAGGGAATTTCCGGACATGTAGAAGAAAAAATTCTTATTCAGTTGGATACAGAACCTCAGAATTTTCTATTTGAGCCGCAAAAACCTATTATTAACAAATTTGATGTATTCACCCAAATCAATTCAACCCCTAAAGACATTTTACTTTCCCAAAAAATTTATGCCATTTTAAACCGGCCACGGAAAAAAGGACGCGATTTTTACGATGTTGTTTTCCTTTTAAAGTCTGTAAAACCCAATTATGCTTATCTGGAACAAAAATTAAAGATAACAAACGCCGTTCAACTGAAAAAAAAGCTGATTGAAGTATGCGATAATAATGACATGAATGGTTTAGCCAAAGATGTTGAACCTTTTCTGTTTTATCATCAGGAAACAAAAATGGTGAGCCTCTTTAAAGAATTTATAGAACAAACCAAACTTGATTGAAGTTATATGGCTTACCTCTGACTCCCCTGAAAGGGAGAACCAGCCAACCCGCAATTTTCAGATGATTAACATCATACAAATGTATCAATTTAAAACGAATCGCGCGCTGGTGGTACCCCCTTTAGGGGGCCAGGGGGTGTGCGACGGGAAGAATAAAACGAATCATTAAAGCTTATTGACCCCTCCCTTCACCCCTCTAAC
>NZ_AEWI01000142.1 GCF_000191885.1 Anaerophaga thermohalophila DSM 12881 | reverse complement strand
GGTAACGACGAAGAATCTGTTCCCTGTTTTTGGTTTCTTAGATGATTAGAGGTTAGATGGTGTTTATACATATTTTATTGTGGCAATCTTTGTCATGCTCGTTTTATAACTGTAAATATTCTTTCTTTATACGGGCAAACTGCAGGGTTGCATGAGGTTGGGGGAAAAAGCTAAAACGCAAAGACGTATGTTGTGTTTATAATTCACACTACTGGCTACTGACTAAAAACTACTGACTAAAATACTTATATCTAAAAATCTATTAAAACAACCTTTGTCATGCTCTTTTCATCAGGTAGAAAGCCGGCGTTGTCTTTTTATCAATCTTTTCAAAGGGTATTTGACAAAGATTATTTGATTAGCTATATAGAATATACATCCATATCCGAATTAAAACAAATGTTAAACATAAAATAATAAAAAAATGAAGTACAAATTGTTAGGAAACACCGGATTAAAAGTTTCGGAACTTTGCCTGGGAACCATGACCTTTGGTGGACGTGGCATGTGGACAGCCATTGGCACGTTGCCTCAGGAGCAGGCCAATGAACTGGTAAAAATGGCTGTTGAAAACGGTATTAATTTCATTGATACGGCCAATGTTTACAGTGAAGGGTTGAGTGAAAAAATGACCGGACAAGCTATCCGTGATCTTGGCT
>NZ_AEWI01000143.1 GCF_000191885.1 Anaerophaga thermohalophila DSM 12881 | reverse complement strand
CTCTAATTGGGCAAATCCTTTCAAAGCCTTTTCTGATTCTGATTTCCCCGGAACCATCGGTATAAAACCACTTATTATTTTCCACCCTTGTACTTCCACGCATTCGCAAAGCTTCCGTCCAGATGATTAAAAACAATCAATCCGCTAAAGATTTCGCCGCGGTGGTAATAATCAACAGAGTCGATGCTGCCGCCCGAAACAAGATAGTCTTCATCCGGGACAACTGTCATCAAAAAACCACGGGTTTCACCGGTTTCTTCATTGGTCTGTACCACGATGCGGGTACGCGAGCGAACGGTCTCTT
>NZ_AEWI01000144.1 GCF_000191885.1 Anaerophaga thermohalophila DSM 12881 | reverse complement strand
AAATTCAATGACTGAAAATTTTTGGGCCGGAAGAATAAAATAATAAATGTCAATTTTCACAGGTGAAACGAGCATGACAAGGTTTGTCACAAAAGAACATGTATAAGTTCTTGCATGCGAGTTCCATCCGACCTTAATAAATAAATTATATACGGATGAAAATTCGTACAGTTGTTGTACCTTCGCAAAAAAATTACACGCAAAAAAATTATGACACACAAAGCCGGTTTTGTAAATATTATTGGAAATCCCAATGTCGGAAAATCAACATTATCCAACCACCTGACAGGGGAACGACTATCAATAATAACCTCTAAGGCTCAAACCACAAGACACCGGATTTTCGGAATTGTTAACACGGATGATTATCAAATTATTTTTTCTGACACCCCTGGGGTGCTGAAACCGAAATACAAACTACAGGCATCGATGTTACACTTTTCCAAATCGGCCCTTTCCGATGCGGATATATTGTTGTATATCACTGATACTGTTGAAAGTCCTGACAAAAACGACGAATTCCTCCAATTGGTTAAAAAAACAGAAGTTCCGGTGCTTCTGGTCATCAATAAGATAGACCTTATTGATCAGCAAAAACTGGAAGAATTGGTTGATTACTGGAAGAATGAACTTCCTGGTGCCGAAATCTTTCCCATATCAGCCTTACATGACTTCAACATTCGTAATTTATATGACCGAATCGTGGAATTATTGCCGGTTTCTCCACCCTATTTCGACAAAGATGCGTTAACAGACAAGCCTGAAAGGTTCTTTATTTCCGAAATTATTCGGGAAAAAATATTGCTTAATTATCAAAAGGAAATACCCTATTCGGTGGAAGTTGAAGTAGATGAATACAAAGAAGGAGCAACGAGGAACGACATCCGCTGTATAATCCATGTTGCCAGAGACTCTCAAAAAGGCATAATCATTGGACACCAGGGAAAAGCCCTGAAAAAACTGGGCATCGATGCACGCCACGAAATTGAAACCTTTCTGGGAAAGAAAGTCTTCCTCGAATTATACGTTAAAGTTTCGAAAGACTGGCGTGACAAAGACAATTTTCTGAAAAATTTCGGCTACGAACAATGAATTCCCCTTTGAAAAGTTCTTTCAGGAATGGTATCAACAATCGTTTTGTCAACAACACCACATTTTGATTCCAGCCCTGAGGTGCAACTGTAAATCAATCATTTTTGCTATCTTTGCACCCATTTTTCAAGCATCAGGCACAAACTAACTAACCAGTAAAAGCACATGGGTAACATAGTAGCCATAGTAGGACGTCCGAACGTAGGAAAATCGACCCTTTTCAACCGACTGACAGAATCTCGTCAGGCAATTGTTGATGAGACCAGCGGCGTCACACGTGACCGGATTTACGGAAAAGCGGAGTGGAACGGCGTAGGTTTTTCGGTGGTAGATACCGGTGGTTATGCCATCAATTCCGAAGATCAATTTGAAGAAGCCATACGCCAACAAGTGCTTATTGCAATTGAAGAGGCTGACGTTATTCTTTTCGTTGTTGATGTTTCGACAGGCGTCACTGATTATGATGAAGCGGTCGCCGAAATTCTGAGGAAAAAAGCAAAAAACGTTATTATTGCCGTAAACAAAGTAGACAACCATTCATTAATCCCTGAAGCCTCCTATTTTTACTCAATGGGGCTCAATAATCTTTACCCCATCTCGGCCATTAACGGTTCCGGAACGGGTGATATGCTCGACCATCTCGTAACTCTCCTTCCGGGAAAAAACAGAGAAGAAGACACAGAACTTCCAAAATTTACCGTCGTAGGTCGCCCGAATGCCGGGAAGTCATCCCTGATAAACACCCTTATCGGAGAAGAGAGAAATATTGTAACGCCGGTTTCGGGCACAACACGAGATAGCATCTTCACTCAATACAATAAATACGGACACCATTTCCTTCTGGTTGACACAGCCGGCATCAGAAAAAAGTCAAAGGTTCATGAAGACCTTGAGTTTTATTCCGTAATGAGAGCCATCAGGGCCATCGAAAACTCGGATGTGTGTCTGTTGATGATTGATGCTACACGAGGTTTCGAAGGCCAGGATCATAAAATATTCAGTCTGATTGAACGCAACCGGAAAGGGGTTGTCGTGCTGGTCAATAAATGGGATCTTATCGAAAAAGACAACAACACTGCCAGGCAATTTGAGGCTATGCTGAAAACACAAACGGCTCCATATACCGACTATCCGGTTATTTTCACTTCGGCAACGGAGAAAAAGCGCATCTTCAAAGCTATGGAAAAAGCTCTTCAGGTTTATGAGAACAAATCGAGACGCATCAGCACAGCAAAACTCAACGAATACCTGCTGCCGTTGATTGAAAACTATCCGCCACCCGCCAATAAAGGAAAATACATTAAGGTAAAATATATTACACAATTGCCTGCCTCAGTCCCTTCTTTCGCATTCTTCTGCAACCTCCCGCAATACGTTAAAGAGCCATATAAGCGATTTGTAGAAAACAAATTGCGGCAGAAGTGGAATTTCTCGGGAGTTCCGATTAATGTGTTTTTCAGAAAGAAGTAATGAGTGCAGTATAAAAAGCATATTTTTGTCAAAATCAAGGCGTTTTAAATTTTTATACCGGAGTTAACTTGTTGTTAATGAGGATGTAAAAAATTTAAAACAACAACGAGTTTGGCAACAAAGATACTTTTTAGACCGGGCTCAGTAATAAAGAAAGACCATCCGTTAGTAACAAGGGCCAGCCAATTTTTACTATCTTTGTCTGTAATAAATCTAAATAAACACAGCGATGCATATAAGTCCCTCGATGAAAATGTCCGACCTGGTACAGTTGAACTTCGAACTTCTGGCTGTTTTGCAGAGATTAAAGATACCTTTTGGATTTAAAGACAAAAGTGTACAAACCGTATGCAGGGAAGAAGGCATTGATCTGGATTTTTTTCTCAGTCTGTCACGTTGGTACCACGAACGAGATTTTTTCCCGGGTGAGACCCTTATGAATCATCCCGTGAAATGGCTGGTAAAATATTTGCGCAGCACACATTCGTGCTATATACAATATCATATTCCCCGAATTGAGAATGAGATTGTCCGCATGGAATCAATGGATCAATCAGGAGGAAAAAACATGCAGTTGATGCTGAAATTCTTCAGGGAATACATCACCGAATTTACTACGCACATTGGATTGGAAGAAGAAAAAATATTTCCATACATACTTGAGCTGGAAGAGAATCTGGACAAAGAGCATCCCGATCCGGATTTTCTGAAAAAGGCACGCGGTTACACCATTAAAGACTTTCTGAACGAACACAGCGACATAGAAGAGAAACTTGTGGATTTGCGCAACATTCTTCTGAAATACCTCGCTCCTCCTTCGGACAACTGTGGCTTTACAAACATCCTCATAGAAATATTCAGGCTTGGAAATGATCTGAGCGACCATACCATTCTGGAAGAAAATGTTCTCATTCCCCAGGTCGTAAAACTGGAAGAGCAATTTCACAAAAAATTCCCGCACGGATAATCTGAAAATGGCAAAAGTATTAATCGCTGAAACATCCTATCTGGTTCGCAAAGGGCTTATCAGCCTTTTAGAGCAAACCGACGGCATTACCGAAGTTAAGGCAGCCGGTCATCCCGACACCATCATGTTGACGCTGAAAGAGTTCAGTCCAGATATACTTCTGCTTAATTCGGCCATCACATTACCTGTCAGCCATGAAAAATTAGTATCAAAACTACCCGACAGCGCCAGAATTATTTATATTATAAACACTCCGCTTCCCGAAGACAGCCCCTCCCACCAGATTTCAGTGTTCGACTCAAAAAGTAAGCTTTCCGAAAAACTCTCATTTCATCTTCAAAAATACCGCGATGTCCCTCCCGGGAAGGAGGAAACAGAGGAACTCACACCACGCGAAAAATTAATACTGAAACACGTTGCTCTCGGCCTAACCAATAAAGAAATAGCTGCAAAATTGTTTATCAGTACGCATACGGTCATCTCTCATCGTAAAAATATTACCCGTAAGCTGGATATAAAAACTGTATCGGGACTCACCGTCTATGCTATCCTGAATGGCATTATCAGAATGGAAGATATCGGCTGATTCTTATTTCCCGACGGTTTTCTATCTTTGCAAAAAACAACAGACGTGGAAGATCAAAAATTACTTTGGGAGAAAGTGCCGGTTTCAGAAAGATTGCTTGCCGGTTTTGTTGATATAATGATTGCAGTATTGGTATCGCTGTTCCCAAAAATCGGGTGGATATTTGGACTTATTTATTTATTGGCCAAAGACTCGTTTTCATTCCTGGATGGACAAAGTTTTGGAAAAAAATTGTTCCACTTACGCGCCATTACATTACCACATTATGCCTCCATGTCGGGATGGCCCGAGAAATCTGTTATTCGGGGGCTTGTACTACTAATTCCCATTCTGAATCTTTTTGATCTTTATCATTTGATAAAATATAAAGTAAGAATTGCCGACCGGTGGGCCGAAACGAGGGTCATAAGGAATCAGGACTGGGAGACAACCGGAAGCTGAATAAAAAATATTGTACCTTTTCCGGTCTCTGTTTCAAACCAAATTTCACCTCCTGCACTTTCCACGGCACCCTTTACAATGGCAAGGCCAAGTCCCATGCCACTTGTTTTGGTAGTGAAATTCGGGACAAACATCTTCTCGCGAATCTCTTCCGGGATACCTTTTCCGTTATCCTGTATTTTGACCAGCACTTTCCCTGCCGAAACGGAAGCCGAAATATCAATTTTCCCGATATAATCTTTAGGCATAGCCTGTATTGCATTATTGATTAAATTATTAAACACACCCAAAATTTGCTCGCTGTCGGCATTGATAATAATGCTTTCATAACCACCAAAATCGGTATTAATCTCTACATTATGGATGCCGGAGAACAGAGTCACCGAACTTCTTATTTTTTCAAGAAGATCAATATTTTCTCTTTTAGCAGCAGGCATTTTGGCAAAGTGACTGAATTCTGTAGCAATAGATGACAATTTTTCAATTTGCTCAATCAAAGTATCCGATACCCGTTGCAGAAAGACGCCAAAGTCGGGCACATTATCTTTCCATGCGCGCTGAAGGTATTGAATATTCAACTTCATCGGGGTAAGCGGGTTTTTGATTTCATGCGCTATTTGACGGGCCATTTCGCGCCAGGCAAGTTCACGCTCTGTTCTGGCGAGCTTAGCGGCACTCTCTGCCAACTCATCTACCATTCTGTTGTATTCACCAACAAGACTTCCAATCTCGTCATCGCCTTCATAATCGATCTTCTCATTATGTTTGTCAATTTTCACGTCGGCCAGCTTATTTTGCAAAACCTTCAAAGGCCTGGTAATTTGACGCGAAAGGAATACTGCAATACCAATAACAATAAAAGAAAACAGAAGATAAAAGTTTATTACCGTCATGACCACCGATGAGACCTCTTCACGCAACTCACTATTGGCCACAAAGTAGGGAACATTAACATATCCCATCAACATTTCATCCCGGTTATAGAACGGCACATAATAAGAGGTATATTTCAAGTCTCCAATAGATTCCTGCTCCAGGAAACGATTTTTTCCTTCAATAGCAAGCCGGTAATATGCAGAAGGATTCATCTGTGCGCCGACAAAACCCTGCTCGAAAAGTTCAGGACGGGATGATGCCAGCAACATACCGTCTATCCCGAAAAGGTTGATATCACAGAAAAACACATTGGATATGGTCTGTAACTGGTAAGTAAGATAATCTCTGCTGCTTTTATCCAATGGGCCTTCAAGACCGATTTTCGATTCCAGTTCGAGTAAGACAGACTGCACCTTATCATTCAACAGCTCTTCGTGTTTGTTTCTGAACTGATTAACCGTATAGATTACCGTCCCAACGGCAACAACAAGCAAAATAAAAAGCATTAATCCGACAAACGAGAGTTGTATCCGCTTTTGAACCGAGAGCCTGAAAGAAAAAGAAAGAGTCTGAGCCTGTATCAGTCCAACGAGTAAAAGTCCGAAAACAAAAAAGAAAATAAAGAATATAGAAAAAGCAATGAAAATATCTGAAACAGTACGATCCTGAAGACTTAAAATCACGATTGTACCCGGCTCAGGTCTGAAAACAAGATGTGAATACCCCCCTTCTTTGACAAAGACTTTCGACTCATTACTAAAATCCATCTGGCTCAAGGTGCCACGGTAATCGTAATCGCCCGACCGCCTAACCAGTCTTCCGTCTACATATTTCGCATACGAATACTCTTCAAAAAGCTTCAGTCGCTCATGTTCTTTCTGGCTGACAAGCAACTCCGGATATCCCAGTCCTTCGAAATAAGGTTTCGATTGTAACTCAATAAAAAGAGTGGTTTCGAGCGGATGACCTTCGAAAAAGCGAAACGCACCTAAAAATGAAACTCGTCCGTTATCGTTGTTTAAATAATAAAAATGCTTACTTCCTTCAATAGGATGACCATTCTGCCCAAGAAGTGAGAAAAAGTAGTGATAACAATTGGTGACATCACCGGTCTCTTCAAACACAACATTCCCTCCCGGCCAGCAGGGCACAATTTGTAAATCGTAACGTCCCCAGTAACCATAAAAATAATATTTAAGCAAATGATTACGGACCGCCGGCTGATTAATGTTGTTTTGTGCCAAAAGCTGACGCAATGGAGCATCCCGCATTATTTGTTCTTCAATATCATGGAGATACATTTCGGCAATTGGATCTTCCTCCCGCAATAATTGATAAGATAAATTTTCGACCAATAATTCACGATCCGATTGCTCCTTTGCTATGGTAATATCTATTAATACTGTTCCGGCATATAATGCAAATAAAGCCACCAGCCACAAAAAAGTATTATATGAATGATGCAACCGGTAATCGCGCTTTACCAGTACCAGCATAATGCCAATCAATCCGGCAAACAATATGCCCCAGTCGCTTTGTCCATATCCGAGGCCTCCCCATGCAACAGCTAAGATAAGTGTGGACACCAGCATCAAAATACACAGTTGTACCCGTCGCATTCGAAATAAAAATAATCGCACAACCTTTTCAGCGAGGAGGAGGAATGAAAAAAACAGAAATGCCAGAATGGCAATTTTAATAATTGCTATTTCATTGATTTCTATAACTTTAAAAAATACAGACCGGCCTGGTGAATGTTCCACCAAGTCGTAAACATGCCTCATCAGGTAAAGCATCCAGCCCTGAGTTGCTAAAAAAAGAAGTAAAAATGTGATGTTTAGCCAGAACCTGTTTTCTTTGTTTCTTAAAAAAGACGGAAATCGGAAAAACCGGAAAAACAAAAACGAAAGAAGAAGCACATTAACCGCAAAGAGCAGAAGTGCTCCCAGAGACGGCAGAAAGTTTGAGGCCGCGAAATGGATGGGGGAGAACAATTCCAGCTGATTGAATGCCGACATACCGCAATGCCAAAACAATCCATAATAAACCAGAAGGTAAATACCCATCAGCAGGAAAAGCCGGTGATTCTGCCACTTCGAATCACGCCAACGCTGAAGCCACATCAAAAAAGCACCCCATAAAGCAAAAACGGCAAGAAGATAGGCAGCAAGAACATATCCACCAGTTACATCATCCCCTCTTCGGCGTTTTAGGTTACTCAGCGAAAACAGATATTCGCCTTCAAGACCGTAAACAGGAGCGTAGAGCGGACTTTTCTGTCTGACAATTTGCACCGAAGGAGACAATCCTGCCGGTAGCATAAACCTGTCTTTCAAATATTTATTCTGATAAGGATACGACTGCTTTATTCTGAAAAGCCCAACCAGCAAAAAAAGGACCTCTGCGAATCTGCTGAACCAGATAGTATCCGTTTTCAAGTTTGATGAAAGGCTGCATCAAAAAAACAGGGTGTAATTCCTGAACAGGTATCGCCTGATTCGACCATGCAATCAGTTGGTTGTTTCGGAAAACCAGAACATCATTCCCGGTTTGTGAAACCGAATCCATTTTGCGCCACAAAAGTTCAGTGTCCTCCAGCGTTTGTCCTGAAAAGTCTCTCAACATATTATTAAGCGCCAATTGACGCTCCTGCACCAATTGCTCAATCTGCCGGAGATCAACATCCTCCTTTTCAGCACCGGCAAAGAAGAATTCGAGGAACAAACCGGTTGCTGTTCCTGCAAAAAAGAGTATTATGAGTATCCACCACCAACGTTTGCCGGACATAAGATTTCATTTTCGTGAAATTTCCAATACCATTCTGACACGATCTTTAACCTGACCAGATCAAAAAATCCTTTCGATGAAGAACCTATCCTAAGTCTCCGACTTTGTTACAAACTATTCATATCGACTTAGCAATG
The DNA here is from genome assembly GCF_000191885.1 of Anaerophaga thermohalophila DSM 12881. Lineage (GTDB taxonomy): Bacteria > Bacteroidota > Bacteroidia > Bacteroidales > Marinilabiliaceae > Anaerophaga > Anaerophaga thermohalophila. The sequence goes on along the minus strand of NZ_AEWI01000144.1, from coordinate 44,194 downwards.
CATGAAAATAACAATAACCGTGCAAAAAACAATTAATAAGCCATATCCCCAAAAAGCTGTTTTTGTCAATACCAAGGCACAGGGAATTCCTGAATCGAAGTTAACTATCTGTTAATAAGTGCTTAAAATTTCCGGCAACAACGAGATTGGTAAAAAGAACTTTTAGAAGCAGACACATTAATCATGATGATAAGGTTCGTTGTTCAATATCGACAATGCACGATAGAGCTGCTCTGCAAAGATCAAACGTACCAACTGATGTGAAAAAGTCATTGGCGAAAGTGATATCTTCAAATCTGCACGTTCATAAACAGCATCAGAAAATCCCCATGCACCCCCTATTACAAACACCAGTCGATGTACCCCGCCAATCATCTGATTTTCAATAAAACCGGCAAATTCCCGCGATGAAAAGAGTTTCCCTTTCTCATCCAGCAAAACCAGGCGATCCCGTTTTTCAACAGCCTTCAGAATGAGCTCTCCTTCCATTTGTTTCAGTATCTCCGGCGTTATTTTACCAGCATTCCTGATATCAGGAATTATTTTTGTTTCGAAAGGTAAGTAGTGCTTTATCCGCCGATAGTAACGCCCGACACCTTCGCGAAGCCATTCGTCAGATGTTTTTCCTACTTTTAATAAAAGAATCTTCATCCGTATAAAATTTATAAGGTCAAATGGAACACAAAATACTTTTATACCAGCTCTTTTGCGGCAGATTTCTTTGTAAACAAAGCGGTAAACCTAACCTAGACAAGCCAGAGCCAAAAATAACTAAAAAGCTAAAGTCATAATTTGTCGGTTTAGCTAATGGCTACGCAATTATTTTATCGGCAATGATACGACTGGAAGAAATTCGAGAACACCTTAAAAAATCAATTATGATGTTGTCAATGATACGAATTTAGTCGCATCAAAGATGCGACTAAATTCGCGTTAATTCGCTCAAATTCGGTGATCCAAAGTACAAATGGCGCAGCCATTTTTTTATAAATATTTTGCCAAAAAATACAACAAAATTAAAGATAAGGTACTAAGGAAGAAATCAAAGCTCCATGCTCATTTCATCCGTATAAAATTAGTCTAAGTTATTGGTATGATGGAACTTATTATGCTTTAATTGGTGTTGAATTCTTTGCTGTGCTCAGAATGACAGAGTGCTCAGTGTCATTCTGAGGAGGCACGACGAAGAATCTTTCTCTGTTTTTGGTTTCTTAGATGATTAGAGGTTAATTATACACGTTCTTTTGTGGCAAAACGTTGCCATGCTCGTTTCTTTCACTTCGAATTCGAACACTGTCTGTTCATAATCGTACACTTGCCTGATTTAAAAATTCATGAATTGAATCAGCCATCGTCCTTTATACCAGCATATTACATTTATGAAAATTTAAAAATTCTTAAATTCTATCCCTGTTTCATCTTTTGGCATACTTTTCCCACACATAATTATTGGTTTAAAATTAAAAAATAGGACAATAAAGGGTCATTTGTTCAAACGTAAACAAGTGGCCCTTTTTTTATGGGAATCTCATAAATTAAAAGTATCTTTGCAAAAAATTTAACCCCCTTACTACATGACCGGTCAACAAACGAAAAGATTAATTCTGGTTTTTTTCCTGATCGCTCATTTTTTTCTGATCAAAATATCTGCGCAGCAAGATTCCCTGCACATTGAAGGAAAAACATCAGCCGAAACGATAGTACACAACGGAGAATTGCCCCCGCTATGGATGGTAGCACTTAACAGCGGACGCTGGCGTAACGATGCAGGTAGTCAATCTTTGGTAACCGCTTATGCCGGAATAAACTGGCATTTGAATAATAACTGGCGATTGACAGCAAAAGCAGAAGGTAATCACACGACCGGCTATAGTGACACATACCTGCACACAGGAATGATTGGGATACAATGGCACAACTGGCGCCTCTCAGCCGGAAAACACGTTTTCGATCCAATATTTACCGTCCCCAATCAGGGGTCGGGAAGTTATATTTACGGCAACAATTATCGGCCCGTACCCCGTATTACTTTTGAGCTTTCCGAATTCACGCCTGTTCCCTTCGCAAATACTCTTTTTGAAGTACGTGGCGGAATTTCCCATGGCTGGCTCCCGGATCAACAGTATGGCAGTGATGTTCTGCTCCATGAAAAATATGCTTACCTGCGAATTAATCTCGGAAAGTGGCAACTCTACGGTGGATTGAATCACTCAGCCCTGATGGGAGGAAAACGTAGTAACGGAACCGATATTCCCGTCGATTTCTGGGCTACCTTTTTCGGAAAAGGAAGTGAAAAAATCGGCGGAGGCGATGCTACAAACGCTGCAGGAGCACATATGGGGCTTTATGACTTTGGTGTATATCTGAAAACCTCAAATTCAGCATTTCATTTTTATTACCAGATCCCTTTTTCTGATGGTTCGGGAAGTCTTTTCTGGCAAGGAAATTCCGACCATATACTGGGTGTCGATTGGAAGCCGGAGAAGGTTTCATGGCTAAGCAACCTGACTATCGAATGGGTTCAAACCACTTATCAGAGCGGCAACGGAATGCCTGATCCAGGAATTCCGCAAAACATGAATGACGGAACCTTTCTTCATTATAGTAATCTCAGTAGTGAAGATATGCTTGAATTATTTGGCATAGAAAAAGAAAACTGGACAGAAGAAGAAATAAAGGATGTACTAAAAAGAGAGGTTAATCATGGCAATGACTTCGGCGGTCGCGACGGTTACATGAACAACGGGATGTATCCTTCGGGATGGAGCTACAAAGGCCATATTATGGGAAGTCCGTTCAACTTAACCAGGCAACAATTGGAAGCCGTCCGTCCCGATATGGAATTCCATAGCATCGTGAATATAAAAAACGACAGATACAAGGGACTTCACCTTGGAGTCAAAGGAAATGCCGGAACTCAACTGACCTGGAAAACAAAAATCACCTGGATACGTAATTTCGGCACTTATTTTGAGCAATATCCCGGAAGGTACACATGGGAAGAAACAGAAAATTACTGGTTTAAGGACGGAAGAGACCAATGGTATACCATGCTGCAATTCAGCTGGATACCAAAAAATGCAGACAACCTGAATATAAATTTAGCCGTTGCCTATGATGGCGGTGAGATTTATCATTCAGCCGGACTCAAAGCAGGACTAAGTTACAATTTCTAAAGATGCTTTATATCATCCTCCGGAAGTTGTGAAAAAATACAAAAAAACATAAATTTGGTTCGCTTCATAAAGGGAGAACATGTTAAGAGAAAAAGCCAAAGTAGTCAACCGATTTCTGGCCATTGTTGACGTACTGATCGCGATAATCAGTTACAACCTGGCGGTGTATATTGAACAAGGGTATCTTGAACCTCTGACCAATAAGGATTCCATAATCATTCATTTTCTCCTCATTTTCTTCTGGTACACTTTTGCCCGGGCTTTCCGGCTAAATCAACTGTACAGGTCGCGTCCCTACTCGGTGGTATTGTTTGGATGTTTGAGTCTCGCGGTAGTTGGTACCTCTGTTTTAATGCTTTTTGTCTGGATTTTAGACCTTTATTCCATTGGTTTTTCACGGCTGCTGATGTTTGGAGGGATCAATCTGACACTCACTTTTGGCATTAAAGTGTTCAACTATTCCTTTATGAAAAGGGCGCGTTCCAAAGGGTTTAACACACTCAACGTGGTTATTATTGGTGACAACTCAGCCAGGTCCTTTTTACGGCAAATGGTAAAAATGAAAGAATGGGGATACCATGTATCAGCCATTATAGGCAATGAAGAACTGGAACAGGAATTTGGAGCCATCGCCCCATTTCTTCCTGAAGACACCGATATTGAGCAGTTGCTCAGAGATAAAACCATCGATGAGATCATTTATTGCAAAGAAACTCCCGCCATTAGAGATATCGAAAGGCTGTTGCAGCTCACATCCGAAGTGGGTGTCGTTTTCAGAATGTACTCTTCATTTTTCAATATGCTTACCAACAAAACCCAGCTTCATTATTTCGGAACAACTCCGATGCTGACCATATCCAATACACCGCTCAATTATCTCGAATTACGTGTAAAAGATGCATTCGACTTCCTGTTTTCGGCATTTGTTGTTATCGTATTATCTCCCGTCTATGTTTTAGTGGCATTGGCCATTAAAATCGATTCCAAAGGCCCGGTATTCTTCAAGCAGAAAAGAGTAGGCCGACGTGGCAGAAAATTTATCGTTTATAAGTTCCGCACAATGGTAACCAATGCAGAAGAACTGAAAGAAAAACTGATGCACCAAAATGAAATGGACGGACCGGTCTTCAAGATGACCAACGATCCACGTATTACAAGGGTAGGACGATTTCTGAGAAAAACAAGTCTGGATGAACTGCCACAGTTTTTTAATGTTCTCATCGGCGATATGTCGGTCATCGGGCCAAGACCCCCCCTCCCGGACGAAGTGCGCCAATACGAGCGATGGCAGCTTAGGCGCCTTTCCATGAAACCCGGCATCACCTGCATCTGGCAGGTTTCCGGACGCAACAATATTCCGTTTGACGAATGGATGAAAATGGACCTTGAGTACATCGACAACTGGTCTCTTAAACTTGATTTTATCATTTTTCTGAAAACCATCCGGACTATGATCCGCTGCGACGGGAAATAAAATACTCTGTTTATGCAAAAAATTTTTCTTGTTGCCGGTGCCCGTCCCAATTTTGTAAAAATTGCACCACTCTGGCATGAACTCTCCAGGCATCAAAATGTTGATGTGAAGATTGTACACACAGGACAACATTTTGATGAAGCCATGAGCCGCTTCTTTTTTGACGACCTGGAACTTCCGGTCCCACATTACAATCTTAACATCAACGGAGGTTCTCACGCCGTACAAACCGGGAAGATAATGGAACATTTCGATAAAGTGCTGGAACAGGAAATGCCTCATGATGTAATTGTTACTGGTGATGTCAATTCAACCATGGCCTGTGCGTTAGTGGCTGTCAAAAGAGGCATACGCACTTCCCATGTAGAGGCGGGTCTGCGGAGCTTTGACCGTTCAATGCCGGAAGAGATCAACAGGATTGTAACCGACTCTGTCTCCGACCTTCTGTTTGTTTCAGAACCTTCAGGATTAACCAATCTCGAACATGAAGGCATTGACGGGGAGAAAATACATTTCTCCGGCAATGTAATGATAGACAGCCTGATAAGCATCAACAACCGCATCCATCATTCAAGAATACTGGAAACCATTGGAGTACAGGAGCATAAGTTCGGACTTGTTACTTTGCACCGTCCATCCAATGTGGATTCTACTTCAAGATTAAAGGAACTGATAAGCTGGCTCAAGGAAACAGCCAATAAAATACCTGTTGTATTTCCTGTTCATCCACGAACCGGTAAGCGGTTAGAGCAGATATTCTCAGAAAATACAGCCATTCAAAATATTCATCCTAATTTAAAAATGATAACACCTCTTCGTTATATCGATTTTCAGAAACTATTAAAATCCGCACAATTTGTGATAACAGACAGTGGAGGCGTTCAGGAAGAAACTACATGGCGGGGAGTTCCCTGCATTACACTCCGCAACAACACGGAGCGACCGATAACCCTGGAAACCGGTACCAATTACCTGGCAGGAAATGATCTGAGACTGGCCGGATCAATCATTAACGATTGTATCGCCGGCAGGACCAAGCAGGGAAGAATTCCCGAACTTTGGGATGGAAAAGCCGCATCACGTATAGCTGAAATTATTGTCAGATGATTGTCCCAATAACAATTAAAAAATAACATTCTGAAAATACAAACCAAAATGCGAAATAAACTTATTCATATTATTCTTTTATTTGTTGTTATATCCTGCAGCCCACGGGAAAAAGTTCCGAAGGAATTTCCCAACGAGGATGAGATGGCCCAAATTCTGGCCGAGTTGTATGTAGTTGAGAGCATTATCACACATGGCAGAAGTAGCGTAAACGATCAAATGGCGGACGACGAAATTCCGGGATACTATCGTAAGGTGCTCTCTGAGTATGATCTATCGACCGAAGAATTTGATACCATTCGTGATTGGTACGCTGCTCATCCCTATCATTTTCAGAAAGTATATGACAAAGTCATTGTATTGCTGAGCGAACGCGAAGCCGACCTTAACCGGCAAATCCAGGCAGAAGAGGAAAAAAAGGACACCACCCCGGTTATCCGCGATTTATGGGATGATGAACGAATCATGACTGTAACACCTGCTGACACTGTAAATCACCGGTTGCCTTTTAAAATGCAGGTCGATTCAATAACCGGTGGACAAATCCGGTTATCGGCTGTTTACAAATTCCTCAGAGAGGACCTTTCACGCGAAGGAAAGACATTATTAATTGCACAATATGCCGACTCTACTGCCGATACAGTGTCACATGATATTACGAAGACTTTTAAGAACAACCCGCTAACACTTCAGTTGAATATTGATTCTGTAACACCACTGGTTGAAATATCGGGCTTTTTGTTTGATCATGACACATCGTTCGTCCCTTCGGTTGAATTCAGCAACATCAGGCTGGAACATTTGGTGAAAAAAAACAAAATCAAATCTCCTGAAATGAAAGCAATAAAACCATCACCCGAAAGACATGACCTGCGATAAATTTGCCGCACATTATATGCTTTCACCCGAAGGCGAACTGCTCAAATGGCCGGTGATAACCATCAGAAGAGACGGAGTGATCCTGAAAACCGAATGGCATAAAGACCGTTTTAAAGAACAACACGGTGTACGATTCTATTCGGGGATATTACTGCCCGCCTTCGTAGATATATGGTGGGAATATCCGTCGGCCCAACCCCGGGAAACTTTGAAAAATATTCATTTTCATTTTCGTAACGGGACCATTCTTTTAGGCATTCCGGGAGCTACAGCAACCCCGTTTTCAAAATCCAGGGAATACCCGATTATAGTTTCCGAACGATTAAAATACCTGCAGCCGCAAATATTTCCCGACCTGGGCAACGATAACCGCCTTTCACAATTTGAAAAAATCAAAAAGGTACTATTACACAATAAGAATATTTCTTTGTGCGAAATCCTGTCAGCAGCAACAGATGAAGCTGCCCGGACAGCCCGGAGGCCTGAACTGGGACGCCTGGAACCGGGATGTTCACCAGGCCTGTTATTACTGCAAAACGCTGACCTTGTTCATCTGAAAATTGCCTCCCATTCCACCATAAAGTGGCTGAATGTTCCCGAAAACTGATTCATGAGTCTGCCCCAAAAGAGCTGGTTTTGCCAGATTTGAAGTAAAAAGAGACTTTAGATTTTTAGGTTTAGGTTTAGGTTTAGGCTTAGGCTTAGGCTTAGGCTTAGGCTTAGGCTTAGGCTTAGGTTTAGATTTAGGTTTTTTAAACGGACTAATGCTCGTTTAATAATAAACTTTTTTCATACCCGTTTCATTCTCATTTCTTTCTCATTTTTGTATCTTTGTGCTTCACTGCGAAATAAGTAAAACCCATATAATTTATATACTATGTCAAAAATTGAATCTTACAATTTCTCAGGTAAAAAGGCCATTGTCCGTGTTGACTTCAATGTGCCTTTGAACGAAAAGTTTGAAATTACCGATGATACCCGCATTAAGGCAGCATTACCAACTTTGAAAAAAATTATTTCCGACGGCGGGTCGGTAATTGTTATGTCGCACCTTGGGCGGCCAAATGGGAAAGCCAATCCCGATTTATCCATGAAGCATGTGCAGGGACGGCTTGCTGAACTTTTAGACACTGAGGTGCTTTTTGCCAAAGATTGTGTAGGCCCCGATGCCAAAGAAAAAGCTGCGGCTTTGCAACCCGGCCAGGTTCTTATGCTCGAAAACCTCCGGTTCCATCTTGAAGAAGAAGGCAAACCCAAATTGGCTGAGGATGCTTCGGAAGAGGAAAAGAAAGCGGCCAAAGCAGAAATGAAAGAAAAGCAGCAAACATTCTCAAAAGAACTTGCATCACTGGCTGATGTCTATGTTAACGATGCATTCGGTACTGCTCACCGGGCACACGCCTCAACCGCTGTAATCGCCGACTTCTTTGACAGTGATAAAAAGATGTTCGGTTTTCTTATTGAGCAGGAACTGCAAAGCCTCGATAAAGTTCTCAAGTCACCCGATCGCCCGTTTACCGCTATCATGGGAGGGGCAAAAGTATCCACAAAGATCACCATTATTGAAAACCTGCTCGACAAGGTGAACAATCTGATCCTCGGCGGTGGAATGACCTATACATTTATTAAAGCACGAGGCGGACAAATCGGGGACTCCATTTGTGAAGATGAATATCTGGAACTGGCCCGCAAAATCGAAAAAATGGCCAAAGAAAAAGGTGTCAATCTCTATCTCCCCGTTGATGTTGTTGCCGCCGACGCATTTGAAAACAATGCAAATACCAGGATCGTTCCCGTTGATCAAATCCCTGACGGATGGCAGGGACTCGATGCCGGACCTGAAACGATAAAAATCTATCAGGATGTCATCGAAAACTCCAAAACCATCCTCTGGAACGGTCCGGTTGGCGTCTTCGAGCTGGATACTTTTGCCAAAGGTTCCCGGGCGGTAGCTGATGCCATTGCAGCCGCTACCAAAAAAGGTGCCTTCTCGCTCATCGGCGGAGGTGATTCGGTCGCTTGTATCAATAAATTCGGTCTGGCCGATGAAGTATCCTATATCTCAACGGCCGGAGGTGCACTTCTGGAATACCTTGAGGGCAAAGAATTGCCAGGCATAAAAGCTATCAGAGGATAATTCTGAATTTATTTTCTTATATAATACCTGACACCACAGATATTCACCTGCTTGCAGAGTATTTCTGTTCTCAGTCGTGAAAATCTGTGGTGTTTCAGTTAACCCGTTCGGGATTGATATCCTTACATCAATAACTCCAAGGCAGATGCGAACATTGTACATCACCGGCATTCGATTTTTTTCTCTCCTTCTTTTCATTGCATCATCATTCAATGAAAAGGCCCGACTTCTGAGAAACGGCCGTAAAAAAATATGGCAACAACTCGGGGAAATGAAACAACAGGGCCCGGTCGTCTGGGTACATTGTGCCTCACTGGGAGAATTTGAACAGGGACGGCCGGTGATTGAAGCCATCAGAAAAAAGCATCCGGAGAAGAAGGTGCTGCTTACTTTCTTTTCTCCATCGGGTTATGAGATACGAAAAAATTATGAAATGGCCGATCAGGTGGTTTATCTCCCGGCCGATACCCCGGAAAACGCACGCAGGTTTGTTGAATTGGTAAATCCTGAATCGGCTCTTTTTATTAAATATGAATTCTGGCCCTGTTTTTTTGAGGCGCTTCAGCAAAGAAACATCCCCATATACAGCATCTCTTCCATCTTCAGAAAGAACCAGATTTTTTTCAAATGGTATGGAAGGTGGTTCCGTAAAACACTAAAAACTGTCAGGAAATTTTACGTACAGGACAATGAGTCGGGTCGCCTGCTCAAGGAAACCGGAATCAATAATTTTTCGGTTGTCGGGGACACACGTTTCGATCGTGTCACTGCCATAGTAAAAGCTTCCACCGATGTTCCCATAGCGGCTTCCTTCTCAGAAGGCGCCCCGTTTATTATCGTGGCTGGCAGTACCTGGCCACCCGACGAAGACATCCTTATAAGATACATCAACGGTGCACCGGGTGACGTAAAACTAATTATTGCCCCGCACGAAGTGCACCAAAGCCACATTGAGCAGGTGGAACAAAAGCTGAGAGTTCCATACATCAAATATACTGCAACAGACGATAAAATTGATGACGATGCCAAAGTACTCATCGTGGATACCATTGGCCTTTTGTCTGCTATTTACCGATACGGACAGGTGGCATATATAGGCGGCGGTTTTGGCAAAGGCATCCACAACACGCTCGAAGCTGCCACCTACGGCATGCCTGTTGTCTTCGGTCCGCGTTATCAAAAATTCAAAGAAGCACGTGACCTGATCAACAGGGGCGGCGGATTTTCGATCAGAAATTATGAAACCTTCTTCACCATGATGGAAAAATTACACAATGATCCTGAGTGCCTAAAACAGACAGGTAATGCGTCGGCCGCTTATGTCAAATCCATGTGTGGCGCTACAGAGGTCATTATGAAAGAAGTCTTCCCCCTTTCTGAAGGTTCCTGACTTTGCAGGATTTTAACCTGATTAGTGTTTGTTCATAAAGTACCATTTGCCCGTCTTTAATCTGCTGATAAAATTCACCCCTGTTCTCTTCGTACCACGGACAAAGGAGTTCCAGCACTTATCAACAGAAAATTCACAATTTTCCAAAATTTGGAAATCCTTCTAATTTATATATTCGCTATCGTTAAATATCGGTTGTTTTTATTGGATTACCCGGTTGGCACCAGAGAGTTCAAAAATTCCAATTTTTGGAGACAAAAAAATATATAATTCTGATTAAATTTTCTTTTTGGAAAACTTTTCACAAATTTCGTTGTTGTTTTTATATTGTAAATGAAATATTTAATGTTTCAAAATGGAAAACTTTTTAGCCTGTTCATAAAAAAATGTTGCCACAAATAAAAACCTTTCCTAAATTGCAGTCACATTTTTGTAACAATTAATGAGTGCAGTATAATAAGTCTTCAAACTGCTGATTTTTACCATTTTTACTCCTGACCCCTAAAGGGGAACTGCTAAAAATCAGCAGTTTAAAAAAGTCCCCTTTAGGGGATTTAGGGGTCAAAAGGCTTTTTAGACTGCACTCATTAATAAATATTTAAAATACATTCATTCATATCATTAAAAAAGCAGATCATCATGGCAGAAGCAGAAGTTGACCTTCAAACCACGGTGCATGGTGAAAAAACCTACACCCACGAGGAAGCCTTTCAATCAGCGTTTAAGTATTTCCAGGGCGATGAGCTGGCGGCCAGAGTATGGGTAAACAAGTATGCGCTTAAAGATTCAAAAGGAAATCTTTACGAGTTGACGCCCGACGATATGCACTGGCGACTGGCAAGAGAAATAGCGAGGATAGAAAAAAAATATCCGAACCCGATGTCAGAAGAGGAACTATACGGGCTCTTCAAACGATTCCAATACATTGTTCCTCAGGGAGGTCCCATGGCCGGCATTGGAAATGTTCATCAGGTAGCATCCTTGTCCAACTGCTTTGTAATTGGAGATGAAGGTCCATCCGACTCCTATGGCGGTATTATGAAAGTAGACCAGGAACAGGTGCAACTGATGAAGCGTCGGGGAGGTGTAGGACATGATCTTTCGCACATTCGGCCGAAAGGTTCGCCGGTAAAAAATTCCGCACTGACTTCTACCGGCATCGTTCCTTTTATGGAGAGATTTTCCAACTCCACTCGTGAGGTCGCTCAGGACGGTCGTCGTGGGGCTTTAATGCTGAGTGTCTCCATTAAACACCCCGATTCTGAAAAATTTATTGATGCCAAGCTGGAACAGGGGAAAGTAACCGGTGCCAATGTATCTGTAAAAATTGATGATGAATTTATGAAAGCTGTTGTTGAGGGAATCGATTATCAGCAGCAATACCCCGTCGACAGCTCCAATCCCAAAATGGTAAAAACCATTAATGCCCGCGACCTGTGGGAAAAGATTGTTCACAATGCCTGGCAATCGGCCGAACCCGGAATACTTTTCTGGGATACCATTATCCGGGAATCGGTACCTGACAGTTATGCCGATTTGGGATATCGCACCGTGAGCACCAATCCCTGCGGGGAGATTCCGCTTTGCCCCTATGACAGTTGTCGCCTGATTGCCATCAACCTTTACTCTTATGTTGATGAGCCCTTTACCGACCATGCAAATTTCAATTTTGATTTGTTTAAAAAACATGCAGGCTATGCTCAGCGCATAATGGATGACATCATCGACCTTGAACTGGAAAAAATTGACGGAATTCTTAATAAAATCGAAGCCGATCCGGAAGACGAGGAAATCAAACGCGTTGAAAAAAATCTTTGGCTCAATATCAGGAAAAAAGCGGAAGAAGGACGCAGAACAGGCATCGGAATAACCGGCGAAGGAGACATGCTGGCGGCTTTAAATCTTCGCTATGGCAGCGATATTGCGACCGATTTCGCGGTTGAAGTTCATAAAACCCTTGCTCTGGCAACATACAGAGCATCCGTAAATCTTGCCAAAGAACGCGGACCATTTCCGATTTTCAACAGTGAGAAAGAAAAGAAAAACCCTTTCATTCAGCGACTTGCAAAGGCCGATCCTGACATGTACGAAGAGATGAAGAAACATGGTCGCCGTAATATTGCGCTGCTGACCATTGCTCCCACGGGTACTACCAGCTTGATGACTCAGACTTCGAGCGGTATTGAACCCGTATTTCTTCCTGTTTACAAACGCCGGCGGAAAGTAAACCCCAACGATCCTCAGGTCAGAGTAGATTTTGTTGATGAAGTAGGCGACAGCTGGGAAGAATATACTGTCTTTCATCATAAATTTGTGACCTGGATGCAGGCCAACAATCTTGACACTACAAAAAACTATTCCCAGGAAGAAATCAATGAACTGATAGAAAAATCGCCTTACTATAAAGCCACCTCCAACGATGTGGACTGGATGAGCAAAGTCCGCATGCAGGGACAGGTACAAAAATGGGTCGACCATTCTATAAGTGTGACCATCAACCTGCCTTCCTCTGCAACCGAAGAGCTTGTCGGACAGCTATATGTGGAGGCATGGAAAAGCGGATGTAAAGGCGTGACCGTTTATCGCGATGGTTCACGGGCCGGCGTATTGCTCAACAACTCGGAGAAGAAAGATGACGACACATCATCCAAATTCCCCAAAAAACGACCGGAAATTCTTGAGGCCGATGTGGTTCGTTTTCAGAATAACAAAGAAAAATGGATTGCTTTTGTGGGACTTATTGACGGCAAACCTTATGAAATATTCACCGGGCTTGCAGACGATGAGGATGGTATTCTTCTGCCAAAATCGGTCCAGAAAGGATTTATTATTAAGAGCCGTGACAGTGACGGAACTTCACGCTACGACTTCCAGTATGTAAACAAACGCGGCTATAAGACCACCATCGAAGGACTGTCATTTAAGTTCAACAAAGAATACTGGAACTACGCGAAGCTTATTTCAGGCGTATTGAGGCACGGGATGCCCATCGAAGATGTCCTGCATCTGGTCGCCGGTCTGCAGTTAGATAACGAAAACATTAACAACTGGAAAAACGGCGTTGAACGTGCCCTAAAAAAATATGTTCCCAATGGCACCAAAGTTAAAAAAGGACATTGCGAAAATTGCGGATCCGACGAACTGATTTATCAGGAAGGATGCCTGATTTGCCAGAATTGCGGTTCCTCTAAATGCGGTTAATTTGATTTTGCCAATTTGTAACCTGAGCCTGTCGAACAAAATCGGCAGGCTTTTCTTATCTTTGCAGCAGAAAAAACTCGTCAATCATGCATAATCAGAATACAGTCCGTGTCAGATTTGCCCCCAGCCCCACCGGCCCGTTGCACATGGGTGGTGTAAGAACTGCTTTGTTCAACTATTTGTTTGCCAGAAAACAGAAAGGGACTTTCATCCTTCGAATTGAGGATACAGATCAGACCCGTTATGTTAAAGGTGCCGAAGATTATATTATTGAAGCGCTAAAATGGAGCGGACTGGAATTTGATGAAGGCCCGCTTCAGGGAGGTGAATTCGGCCCCTACCGGCAAAGCGAACGAAAAAATATATACAGAAAATTTGCCGACCAGCTGGTTGAATCCGGACATGCCTATTATGCTTTCGATACATCAGAAGAGTTGGATGCAGCAAGAAAAGCGGCAGAAGCAAAAGGACAAACCTTCTCTTACAATAGCAAGAACCGGCTTTCCATGCAAAACGCTCTCGCTTTGCCAAAGAGTGATGTTAAACAACTGATGGGAAAAGAGGCTCCATACGTCATCAGGTTTAAAATGCCCGAAGATGATGTTCTGGTTGAAGATGAAGATATGATCCGGGGAAAAGTATCTTTCCGGACTTCCGAACTTGATGACAAGGTGCTTTTCAAAGCCGACGGTATGCCTACCTATCATCTGGCCAACGTCGTTGACGACCACCTGATGAAAATTACGCATGTGATTCGCGGAGAAGAATGGCTGCCATCCATGCCATTACATGTTTTACTTTATCGGGCATTTGACTGGGATAAGCCGGTATTTGCCCATTTGCCATTAATACTGAAACCTCAGGGAAAAGGCAAACTGAGCAAACGAGACGGCGACAAGCTCGGATTTCCGGTCTTCCCGCTAAAGTGGACAGACCCCGAAACCGGCGAAGTTTCGGCAGGATATCGCGAAGACGGATATTTCCCCGAAGCATTCCTGAACATGTTGGCATTTTTGGGATGGAATCCCGGAACCGACCAGGAAATATTTATGCCGGAACAATTAGTCGAAGCCTTTTCCTTCGACAAAGTCAACAGGGCGGGTGCCCGCTTCGACCCCGAAAAAGCCAGATGGTTCAACCATCAGCATCTTCTCAGGAAAACAGATGAAGAACTGGCCTCACTTTTCGGGCCAGTACTGGTTGAAAAAGGCATTATTCCACCCCCCGTTGATAAGTTAGCCCGAATAGTAGGACTGGTTAAGGAAAGAGTGAGCTTTGTCCATGAATTGTGGGATCAATCATCGTTCTTCTTTGTTGCACCGGAATCATACGATGAAAAAGTGGTCAGAAAACGATGGAAAGGAGATATCCCGTCTTTCATACAAGAACTCACCGAACTATTTGATAGTTATGATGGTGAATGGGAGGCAGCAGCATTGAAAGAAAAAATTTCCGGACTGATCAATCAGAAACAGTTAAACTTTGGAGGTGTTATGAATTGCCTGCGTCTTGCAATAGTGGGAGGCAGTTTTGGTCCCGACCTTTTCACAATCATCGAAATTCTGGGCAGGGACGAAGTAACAGACCGACTTACAAAAGCCGTAAATACATTGGGGGTGTAACCTTCCTGCTATGTTTGATATCACTGAAATAAAGAAAATATTTGAAGCTCCCCTTCCGGGAGTTGATGCCCAGAACATTATGTCGCCCACCTTCAGGCAGGGCGGACTAAAGGACGATTCTTTTACTGAGCCCAGGGCAAGCGGTGTTCTTATTTTGTTGTACCCGCTAAAAAATGAATGGTACATCCCGTTTATTCAAAGACCGGTTTATGAAGGTGTTCACAGCGGGCAAATCAGTTTCCCCGGGGGTAAAGCCGAAGACGGTGATAAGAGTCTGCTGCATACCGCCCTTCGCGAAACGCATGAAGAAATCGGCATTTCACCCACAGAGGTGAACATCTTTGGCCAGCTCACCCCCCTCTATATTCCCAAAAGTAATTTTAATGTTTATCCTTATGCCGGATGGCTCGAATCAACGCCTAACTTCATTCCCGACCCTCTCGAAGTGGCCGAAGTCATTGAAGTTCCCCTCAAAGAACTTCTCAAGCCTTCGTGTATAAAGAATTTCTCCTACCAGGCAGGCGATCTCATTATCACCGCCCCCTATTACGATGCCGGCGGCAAAAAGATATGGGGAGCTACTGCCATGATACTTAGCGAAATGATTGAAATAATAAAAAAGTTATGATACTTATTGCATAACATTCTTATAGTGTTCATATCTCTCCAGTATTTCGGTAACATAATGATAAGGTTCTTCTCCCCTGCAATAACCGTGTTTTACTACGGGATCGTTAAAATATTTAGGCTCTGACTTATGTAAAAGATAGTAATCTACATTGTTTTCCCATTTGTGCGGATCTTTCCCATACTTTTCGGCCAGCTTCATAGCATCAAAAACATGGCCGATGCCCACATTGTAAGATGCCAGAACAAACTTAATCCGTTCACGGGGGTCAGCAATATGGTTTTTCAAACGCTCATCAAGCCACCTCAGGAATTCCACTCCTCCACGGATATTCTGGCGGGGATTTTCAATATCCGAAACTCCAAAATTGCCGGCAGTTTCCGGCATTAACTGCATCAGTCCTCTGGCTCCGGCCCAGCTCTCTGCCCTGGGTAAAAATCTGGACTCCTGATAGATAATTGATGCTATCAACCGCCAGTCCCAGTCAAACTTCTTACTCTCTTCTTTAATGATCTCGTCATAATCCGAAACCTGCCCCCCTTTAATCGAATGAAATCCTTTATCAACTAGATGAACAGATCGTTTGTTGAGGTAATATTTTTGATAGATACCGGCGTATCGTGTTGTTTTCTTGAAATTGATTAACCAGTTATTAATTACATTCAGAAGGTCGGGTGAATTACTACGAACAGCCCATGATAATTTCTGAGGAAAGCTGATGGCTGTTTCCACATCCAGGTTGGGATAGTAATTAAGATTAACCCTGGCCAGATTCTCATCACAAACGGTATATTCTATTTCTCCTTGTGCCACAAGAACAATCAGCTGCTCAACCTCGTAATCGGCTATTTCCACAATATTAATACTATCTCCTATCTCCTGAGAAAGATTTCTCAGACGCATGGCATAGGCCGACTCCTTCTGAACATAAATTGTTTTCCCTGCCAGTTCCAGCTGATTTCGAATAAGCGGTTTATATTCCAGGCTTTCCCCGGCATCCGGTTGTTGCTGTTGCAAAGAATACCGTTGCTGAACAAGCACTTGCCGGCTGTAACAGTTAGGCTCGGTAAAAGCGATTCCATCAGGCCTGTTTAAGGTTGCCGCCAGATTGCTGGCTATAAGGTCCACTTTACCCGCCCGTAAGTCCTGATAATTGGTGCTCAAATCGTTATTAACTGATATATCCAGTTTAAGTCCGGTATAATTGGCAAATTCCTGAAGCAGCTCAAGCTGATACCCCATGGGCGTTCCTTTATAGACAAAGTAATTGGTAGAGTTGTAGTTGGTAACGACTCTTACAATGCCTTCCTCTTCGATTTCGGCAAGGTCTCTTTCGAAAAGTTTTACACCATCGTCTGTTCCGGAATCCTCCTTTGGGGTGAAGCAGCCGGATAAAAAAAGAAGCAGAACCAAAACAAGAAACGTAAAAGTCTTATTCATAGAATCTTTTTTCAGACCCCATTCAATAATTATGCCCGAATGACAAACAGGCACACCGGGATCATTCCAGAACACAAAGATATCATTTTATTGATTTGCAGGCAAAAATCGGTTCCACAGAGCTGTTCATGCTAATCGTAGAAATTCCAGGAAACACCATAGCGAAGACCTCCCGGATTAATAGGATAACCTATGGTATGAAAATAATTGTTATCGGGCCATCCCTGATTGATGTGATCGTATTTCACAAATATATTGGCCCGTTTAAGATGAAAATTGGCAAAAAGATCAATAACGGGATAATTTCCTGCCTTTCGCTCTCTTTGTATAAAAAACTGCCCTGTAGCAGGCATATAATCAGGCGCATAATAGGCTGTATGATAACGAAGGTCGAATCCGAGTTGAAAATGGAGAACGCCAAAAAGGATATTCTCATAATAATTGGAACTAAAGAGAGCTATTTCCGGCAGAGGTGCAACCCTGTCATTAGTGGTAATCTGGTAAGCTACCTCATTGCGACTGTGCAGATTCCAAAATTCAAAATGTTTTTTGAGCTTTATCTCAACAAGATTTAAAACTTCATTGGTCTGTTCGGGAAGGGCATCCTCGTTCCAGTATATGTAATCATTAATCAGCCGTACTTCTCCTGACAGTTGTAAGCGTCTTGTGGGGATATTAATGCCGCCTCTTATTTTGACGGTTTTCTCCGGATCAAAGTTTTGGTCCCATTCAAAATGGTTGGAGTAATAGTGCTCTGTATAAAATCCCGGGGATGAAAGATAAATCCCGCCCCTGGCAAAAAATCCTGCAGTATCTTTCCGTATCCGGAACAAGCTGTTGAAACCACCTGTTATTTCACTATCGCCCGATTTGTGTCCCTGAAACCAGACTTTCATCCCGGCATCATAGAAAAAATTCTCTCCCTGATTCTTAAAAAGCTGTCCCCCTATAGCTGTGGCTGTTCGCCTTTCCGAATTGTGATGATAAATAACCTCATCGGTTTCGTCATTCACCCCGGAAGGAGCGGGCCATTGAAGGTTCTCGATTTCATTAACCAGCAAAACACGCATCCCGAAACGAAGAAAGGGATTGGCTTCTTCATTAAACTGAAGCTGAACAATATTTCTAAGGGTATTGTGATACACGGAATCTCTGGTACGTGTGTCATCGATCAGGTTAACAGGATAAAATTCCGAAACCTCTTCTTCGCCGGTACCTGTTCCCGATAAATCATCTATATGATAGGTGCGTCGATAACGATCCAACTCGAAAGTATGTCCCAGTGTTGCCAAAGGTTCGGTTCGACTAACAGAATCGTTGACCGCTATGGAAATTTTTCCAATATCCAGTTTTTGGTTCAGAAAAACTTTGTAATTATCGATACGCGAAGAGGCATCCATAAATATAACGGGAATATTCTCGGGTTGCCCGTAATCGTATTTTTCGGGATTAAAAACAGGATCGTCATCCAAAAGTCCGCCGTTCTCTAACTGATCGGTTTTACCGTAGAAGAAAGAACCGTGAACAGAATATTTTTCTCCGGAATAGGAGGAGAAAAATCGGAAAAAGCGATTGTCTGCCTTCTGAGCTTCATACTTCCCAACAGAAGAGATCAGTTTATAGTTGAACCCGAAATTCCAATCTTCATTAATATTCTGTGTAAAGAGCACCGCCACATTTTCTTCACTTCTCCGTTTGGGACCACTATGCTGATAATAGATATTTGTATAGGGTGTTCTGGTATTGTAATATTTCCATTCTTCCGGGTTGCTCAGCCAATAGTTGAGATGACGGGAAAAAAGAAAAGTATTGTATACCGGCATGTCCTCCACCAACATGGATTTTGCCGGAGCGCCCAAATTTCCGGTGGTAAGATTCACTATTGAACGCTGATAAATGGGGTTGTATATTTGAAAACCGGTGTAGGTGGTATCTACGGCGACCGTATCGGACCGGCCGTAATCATCAACCAACCGCCAGTTCTTCACCTCCCTGGGTATTGTCGGTTGCTGGCTGCCCCTTTCCGGGTCCTCGCCCATCCTGGGGTCTTCATTGCCGCGTGAAGACTGTCCTGTTTGAAACGGGTTTTGTCCAAAACCATCGGGACTACCTCCTCCCTGACGCCCAATCTGACGAATCTGTCCATTCGTCAGCATCTGAAAAAATATCAGAAATATATTTATTAGTAATAATTTCTTCATTCCGTCGCAAAGATATTGAAAAATAGAATGTACAAAACATCTTTATCTTTGTATTCCAAATCACATCAAATTATTTTGCTATGCAGATATTGCTTTCGCTTGCCGACAATCTTGTACCCCCGTTCGATGCTGTTGACACCGCCGGGAGCACTCCACTCTTTGTTTCCGGTGATCCGCCCGGACTTAAGGCGGACACGCTTTTGAAGAGAACTACAGTCACTCAATAATAACTTCAAGATCATAAGCATAACAGACAGATGGATGCACAAATACCCAACGGCATTATTGAACTGGAAGAAATGGAATTCTATGCTTACCACGGCTGCTTCAGAGAAGAAAACGTGGTAGGAAACCGTTTCATTGTTAATATTGCCTTAAAAACAGACATGACCCTACCCATGAAAAGTGATAAAATAAATGATGCGCTCAATTACATGAAGGTATACAAACTTGTACGCCAGGAGATGCAACAAACGTCAAACCTGCTGGAAAACGTCACTGCCCGCATTATTGATTCGCTTTACCGAAACTTTCCGCAAATAAAATGGACACGGGTAAAAGTTTCCAAAATGAATCCTCCCATGGGAGGACAGATGAAAAAAGTAAGTGTTACACTCGAAAAAAGCTTTAACGCGGAAATGAAATAATGCAAGGTTGTGATTACAAATTGGTTATAATTCAAACTAATTACGCGACCATTGAAAAAGTTCCCCGGAATAGTAGTTTAATGCAACCTCATTGGCTAAATATTATTTTGAGGTGCTAAGCGTTTTGTCTGTTTCTATTCCGCGCCGGAAACGCGCACAATTAAAGGAACGCAAAAATCACTAAGAAACGAGCATGGAAAGGTTTTATGTATAAAAACCTCTAATCATCAAAGAACCCAAAAACAGGTAACAGATTCTTCGTCGTTACCTCCTCAGAATGACATTAGACAGTCTGTTATTCCGGGCGAATTATGATCTTTTGTGCCTTTGCGTGCTAACATTTTGCGGCCTTTGCGTGGAAAATTCTACCAACACTCAACAATTACCCCGGAATTAAATCGGAACATTTTTGGGCAGAATGGAAATTTATCTCTATTTTTGCAACCGCTGTTTTGGAGAGTAAAAAGGCCGGTTGGCAGGATGGATAAGCAACGAAGCATCGGGCAAAAGCCAAAACGGCGATTCCGGAAAATTGTAAATATGGTCGGTTGGCCGAGTGGCTAGGCAGCGGTCTGCAAAACCGCGTACGGCGGTTCGAATCCGCCACCGACCTCTATCTCTTCTCAACAGATTCTTTTTATTCCTTTGTGAATTTCAAAATCCTGAATTCATTGCCGGTCAAGCGTATTTTGGCAATATATATTCCCGATCTCAAAGCGGAAACATTGATCCGGCCATCAAAATGACGGGAAACGCGTGCCGGCTGACCGGTCATATCGAAAATACGAACTTCCTCAACTTTTTTGTCCGAACGGATAGAAATAAAATCACGGGCCGGGTTGGGAAATAATATTACCTCGTCCGCCGTTCCGGCCAAAATGCTGAACGTTGCGGTTCCATGCACGCCCAGTCCCGACACATCATCCATGTCAGAAGCAATCCATTCAGTACCAAGGGTATTAAAATCCGTTTCATTGTCACTGCGACTTGCACCTGAAGTAACATTGGTTTTCCGCCGCAAAGTTACATCCAAAGTTGTTAACGTACCGCTGATCCAGGCTGAACCAGGATCAACACCAATGCAACCGAAAACATCGATATAATCATCCAAGGATATTTTGTAAAGGGCTACGGCATCATCACCATTAAAATTGAGAGACCCCGTTGAAATATCCGGAGTACTATATAATTCAGCACTTCCGTTTGCAATAACAAAAACCTCTCCATGATTCAGGGTTCCTTCCAGGGAAATTCCATAATTAGGTTCCACGTTTCCATTAGAAAAAACATGAACCTCATAGTCCGACAAGTCCACCGATTGCCCGGTTCCGTTGTATATCTCAAGATATTTATTATAACTACTTCCCTCGACATATTCAGAAATAATCAGGTCGTTGGTCGAAGGTTGTGCCGTCAGGAGAAAAGGGACAAAAAAAGCAATTAAGATTAGGTTAAGTTGTTTCTTCATGATTCTAAAGATTAGGGAATACAATTAAAATAAGAGTAAAAATAGAAATAAATTAATTAATACCCAAAATCCGCAAGGAACTGCAGGATATTGTGATGTGATGTATGGCTAAATTTTCGGATAAAAAGGATTGAGCCCGGACTAAAAAGCATCTTTGTTGCCAAACTCGTTGTTGTTTTAAATTTTTGCATCCTCATTAACAACAAGTTAACTCCGGTACAAAAATTTAAAACGCCTTGATTTTGACAAAAATATGCTTTTTATACTGCATTCAGGATTTGTACGTTTGTTTCAATAACTATATAAAAGCGTTATTTTTGTATGTTTGTATTTATTTGAATTGGCGACGGCATCAGGAAAACAGGAACAATGAGAGGTACTAAATAGTGGCTGTCTATAAAGACGGGAAAAGTTGTAACAAATCATGTGTCTGTTCAGAAAGTGTTATTTACAAGGCTTGCGAAGTCCGAAAAAACGGAGTTTACTTTTCGTTAATGAGTAATTTTCGGACAAGCGTAACACAGTAAATGGCACTTTATGGACAGACACGAAATATTTCTGATGCCGAAGAAACAGTCGTTCGTTAAACCTTTGTAATCGCCTTGTGAATCTGTCAGGAAAGAATAAAGTTTCTGTTTTTTTGCGGAGTAAAAAAAAATAAAGTAACAGGTTTTAAAGTCTGATCGTTTATGAGCAAAACTGAAGAAGTATCTACACCAGCCCCAAAAGGTAATTTTATCCATCAGGAGATAGAGAAAGACCTGAAAGAAGGGAAAAACGGCGGTGCCGTGCTAACACGTTTCCCCCCGGAGCCCAACGGCTATCTTCATATCGGTCATGCCAAATCCATCTGCCTGAATTTCGGAATCGCAGAAAAATACAATGGCGGCTGCAATCTCCGCTTTGATGACACCAATCCGACCAAAGAAGAGGTTGAATATGTAGAGTCCATTAAACAGGATGTTCGCTGGCTGGGATTTGAATGGGAAGGTCAGGAGAAATATGCTTCCGACTATTTCGATCAGCTTTTTGAGTGGGCCGTAAAGCTGATAAAAAACGGCAAGGCTTATGTAGACGATCAGAGTGCCGAAGCCATAGCTGCACAAAAAGGGACGCCTACCGAACCCGGCGTGGAGAGTGAATTCCGCAACCGTAGCGTGGAAGAAAATCTGGACCTTTTCATGCGCATGAGAAACGGCGAATTCAAAGAAGGAGAGCGTGTTCTGCGTGCCAAAATAGACATGGCCTCGCCCAATATGCACATGCGCGATCCGATTATGTATCGCATCATTCATAAAAGTCACCATCGCACGGGCAATAAGTGGTGCATTTATCCCATGTACGATTTCACACACGGACAGAGCGACTTCATTGAAGGGATCACGCACTCAATCTGCACACTTGAATTTGAAGTGCACCGACCGTTGTATAACTGGTTTCTCGACCAGATACTGGAAGGAGAACCCGAACCGGAACGGCGCCCTCGTCAGATTGAGTTCGCACGTCTGAATCTTAACTATACCGTAATGAGCAAACGGCGCCTTCTGGAACTGGTGCAAAAAGGTATCGTGAATGGATGGGACGATCCGCGGATGCCGACCATTTCAGGTCTTCGCCGTCGTGGTTACACGCCCGCCTCTATCCGCATGTTTGCCGAAAGAGTAGGCGTGGCAAAACGTGATAATATTATTGATGTGGCTCTTCTTGAACACTGTGTCCGTGAAGACCTGAACAAGCGGGCTCCCCGCGTCAATGCAGTCATTGATCCGGTAAAACTTGTATTGATCAATTATCCTGAAGACAAGGTAGAGTGGATGGAGGCTGTCAACAATCCCGAGGATGAAAGTCAGGGAACCCGCCAAATACCGTTTACCCGTGAATTATACATCGAACGCAACGATTTCATGGAAAATCCGCCTAAAAAATTCTTCCGCTTAGGACCGGGACGTGAAGTCCGCCTGAAAAACGGATACATCATCAAATGCGAGGACTACAAAAAGAACGAAAACGGAGAGGTGGAAGAAATCTATTGTACCTATGATCCGGAAACGCGCAGTGGCAATGATACCACTGGCAAAAAAGTAAAGGGAACCCTTCACTGGGTCAGTGCTTCACACAGCCTTCCGGCAGAAGTACGCCTGTATGACCGCCTGTTTATGGATGAAGACCCGGCAGGCCATAAAGACAAAGATTTCAAAGAGTTTCTCAACCCCGACTCTTTGAATATACTCACCAATTGCCGGGTTGAACCGTCGCTAAAGGATGTTAAAGCATTGGATTTCTTTCAGTTTCAGCGGCTGGGATACTTTTGCGTTGATCCGGACAGCACCCCCGGACACCTTGTATTTAACCGGACTGTTCCCCTTAAAGATACCTGGGCTAAAATGACGAAAAAATAATTTCACCTATGCCACTGCCTTCTTCTTTGGTTTAAAAATACGAAGGAATCGCTTCACGCGCCTGCGTCTCAATGAAGTGGCAATATGACTGCCTATCAGAGAGTATGCAAACATGAGGGGGTCGTTCTTCGATGCCAGCGCATACTCTTCACCCATAATGGACAGATAGACCGGGCGATTCGTTAATTTCTGAAGATTCCGAATCCCCTTACGGGGCGTAATTCGTTTTTTTACTTTTATTCTGTTTAAGTCAATCATTGAAAAAGAGTAATTCTTCAACGAATTTTTATTAATAAGGACGTTTCCCGGACTCAGGTCGCCGTGCCAGATGCCGGCAGGATGAACTTTGACAGCCATAAAGCGGGCAAATCCGCTCAATATTTCTTTGGCTTCAGGATGTTCCCCCTTTAAAATATCTGACAACATGAAATCGTATCTCTGGTATAAGGAGACATAGAAACTGGTTTTCAGGATACCCCATCTCCCTTTAACTTCAACATATCCCAATGGACAGGGCGTATCAATTCCTTTTTCCAAAAGAAGCTTTGCCAGATTATACGACCTCTCAGCTTTTGTAGAGCGGAACCACGAATACATGAAACGATTGAAAACAGTAACTTTGTTAAATGCTTTCACACACATATCGACGCCACCGTAGTTTATGATCTTAATCTCATTGCGAGCGTTTTTTATGGTTGTTCCTTCCTCACGAAAAGTGTACGGAAGGTTTTCCATAAAATGTATCAGATCGCTTCTATCGGTATGAAATTTTACTTTCTGATCAGGCATACTAAGTGGCTTTGAGTTAAAATTTTCTCCCATTTCTCTGCATAAAATGATTTATGAGCCCTAACAATCTAACAGTGCTAACAATTTTATAACAATTTTTTACTAATATATAATTTATTTAAGTTATTGGTCTGATGGAACTCGCATGATTGAGATTTATACATGTTCTGTTGTGACAAAACCTTATCATGCTCGTTTCATCAGCACCTTAAAATGGTAATGTCAATCTTTAACCCTACTGAAAGTAAGTGTTTTTACCATCCAGTCGGGCAAAGATTTTTGCGGATCCCGCTTTTTAAGATTGATATACAGTCGCAACTTTTCGACAACCGGAAGTTTATGGGTTTCCACAAACTCAATGGGTGTCCCGTCCGGGTCGGAAATATAAGAGAAATGACCTGCAGCACTTCCCATATCAAAGCTGTCGGCACTATTTACAGTAAACGGAAAACCTTTTGCCTCGCACTCCTTTTGTAAAGCTTCCATTCCGCTAACATCGAAACAAATGTGAATAAAACCCAGCTCGCCCCAGATGCGATTTTCAAAGATTCGTTTCGGTGTCCGCTCCAAAGCCTGAACCAATTCAATCTGGGTGGGTCCTAATAATTTGCTGAAAGGGCCGGTACGTTGCTTTTTATGACCGAGCAGAACACGGCGATATTTTTGTTCCCCTCCCGGCAGCGGATCGAAATCATCGAATACACCGGTTTTATCAAATATCACCTCATCATATTGCAGAATATCGGAATAGACTTCACGGGCCCTGTCAATGTCCGAAACACCAATAACGGCACCGGCCACTCCCCCCGTAAAAGATTTCTGTTTCATGAAATAATAGTGGTCTTCCACCACCTCGAAAATATTACTATAGGGATCGGCCAGATAATAGTGCAACTGACCTGCCGGATTTTTTACCGGTTCACCAATCAGGTTTACCCCCATCAGTTTATGTTGTTTGTAAGCAGCCGTTACATCACGACATTTCATCTTCGTAATAAATATCCCCGTGTCCCCAGGTTGAACCTCAAAAGCAGGCGGTTTAGGCGTTATCTGAGTGTGCTGCCAGACTTCAAACCCACCGCCGCCTTCCATATTCATAGCTAAAGCAGCATAACGTTCACAATCTTTCCCGTTGGTATAATGATGCATTAGTTTAGCCGTCGCCGTATCTTCAAAAACTTTAATGTCCATTCCAAAATTTTTGCGATACCATCTCCAGGCTTCTTTAGCATCCTTTAATCCTATTCCTATCTGTTGTATTCCACAAATGTTTTTCTGCATGTTATTTGAAATTTAATTCCTGAGCCGGTCTAAAAAGCATCTTTATTGCCAAACTCGTTGTTGTTTTAAATTTTTGCATCCTCATTAACAAAAAGTTAACTCCGGTGCAAAAATTTAAAACGCCTTGATTTTGACAAAAATATGCTTTTTATACTGCACTCATTTTTTATTTTAGACCGCACTCGTTTTTGTTACAATGCGATGATAAAGGGCAGGAAAAAAACGCCGGATGTAAACCATGATAAGTTCGCTGTTTCCCACCAATATGTCTTTTCGTTCTTTCTTTATCGCTTTTACGATTTTTGAAGCACACGTTTCGGGTAACATGCCACCGGCCTGACCGTCATCCATTTTACGGTAAGGTGTTCCGTCACCGGTGACGGCATTCAACGAAATATTTGTCTTCACACGTCCGGGCGATACAATGGTTACTTTAATATTATCGGCCTTCAGTTCTGCCCTTAACGATTCAAAATAGCCCTGGACCGCGTGTTTCGAAGCCGAATAGGCCGTTCGCAAAGGGAATCCGAATTTCCCGGTAATGCTGCTTACCACGACAATATGGCCGGTTCCTTTTTCCAACATGTAAGGCAGAACGAGTTTGGTAAGTTTTATGACCCCGAAAAAGTTGATTTCCATTATACTCCTGTCAACATCGAACGAGGTTTCTTTGGCAAGAGAACGTTGACTCCTGCCTGCATTGTTGATCAGAATATCAATACCGCCAACCTTCTTCATCACATTCTCCACAACGACGTCCAAGCTGCCGGTATCCGACAGGTCAAGCAGTTGCACCATGCAAAAGGAAGTATATTTCAAACAGGCCTCTTTAACCTTCTCAAGCTTTTCCAGGTTGCGTGACGAAAGTATCAGGTCTGCCCCTTCGCGTGCAAGGGCAAGGGCAAGCGCCTCACCAATACCGGATGAAGCTCCCGTTATCCATATTTTTTTATTTTTCAACTTTTTCACTCAGCAAATATAAAACTTCTGTTTAGAAAAATAAGCCTGTTCCTAAAACAGCCGTTTTTGTCAGGATCAAGGCACAGAAAATCCTTCAATCGGATTTACCGATTGTTAATGAGTATCGAAAATTTTACTGCAACAATGAGATTGACAAAAGAGACTTTCAGGAGGGGGCTCAGAAATTAAAAACTCATTTCGGCCCTTATGCGTATTCCATGCTTGTCGGTAAAGGGTTCATCGAGGTAATAATTCCCAAGCAGACGAACATATTCCACACGTAAAAATTTAAGAATATTGGTGAGCCCGATTCCAACTTCGGCATAAGGCACAGCATCTTCGACCGAGTATTGATCAGGAAGATCAAAAACCCCTTTATAGGCATCGGTAAGCGTTCCGTAATGCCCTTTAAAAGACAAGACCTCTCTCAACTTCAGTTTTTTGATCAACGGAACACGGTTTAGGATGATACCCCCTCCATTGAAATGAAAGTGGGTGTTAGTGTATAAATTATGTGCAAACGCGGCGTGGTGCAATAAATTAAACCTGTATTTTGCATATCCCAACGACATGGAGCCAACCGGCTGATCCAGTAAATCGTATGGGGCTTTCCCTGACAGATAGCCTCCGTTAAGCATATACTCCATAAAAATCTGTCCCATGTTTATCCGACCTTTAACGGAGCCGTGAAAATGCCAGTACAGGCCCGATTCGCTCATTTTCTCACCGGGCAACAACGTTTGCCCGATATCGCAGCTCAAATTAATGACAGGAATCGGATCGAGGTAATAAATACGATCGAAATAGAACTTGTCATAATGTTGTCCCGACACAATTCGCAGGTTCATCAGCATTCCATAATTCTCATAGGTATTATATTCGGTATTACCACGAAAGAAGCGAACATCGGGCGTTTCCCTGCTGTGAAGATAATAGGGTGAAAACTCCAGTTGATAGTCGTCGTTAACATTGTATTCAAACCTGATATCGAAACTCTTCTCTTCTTTCAGATAAGGATCTTTCTCCCGCGTTGTAAGAGCTGCAATTAAATTACCATTCCCTTTATTATTGGGATTATTTTTTATGAACCGATAAAATTTATCGTGGGTAATCAGTGAATAATCATCGGAATAATTTAAGCGGAAAATAAACTTATCGGTTTCGAGCGGCTGATAAATAAAGTTCCCTCCGTATTTGAATTCGCGACTACGTGTTCCGGCTCCCAGAAAACCACCTATCGAAAAATGTTTAGACAATTCTTCGCTGGTTCGCAGAGGTATTGTAAAGCGATGCCCTTCAATGGCATTGGTACTGTATATATCGAACACCGGGCCGATATCTATTTTCCCCGCATTCAGATAGCCGGTCAGAGCAAGACCGCCAACGGCATCAACGCCTTTAATCAGATCTTGCTGCCGCAGTTGTTCCACCCGGTAATAATCGTCCCTTTGAATGTTACTTGAGGCAAATTCAGGAAGTTGGCTCCAGCTTTCAGCTTTTACAGTATTTAAACGATCCGACACGGAATACTGTGTCAGTTTGTTCACAATCCAATTGCCTCCGGAGATATCATCTACCCTTTCGGAACTGTAAACTGAAACGGAATCCTCATCAGGTAAGAGGGATAAATTTATTCTCACGTCCTGCTCATTCAAAAACCATTTATCTCCCGGCAATTTTTTGTAAGACACGCTTCCCCGGAAACCTTTCACGAAGTTCAGGTTGGCTTCTTTAGGTATATGGGCTTCAATATTTGTAAGCGCAAAGCTATTATTTTCAATTTCAAAATTTCCGGAAAAGAGTTGATCGTACCTGTTTTTCGGGGCAAAAGAAAACTGAAAATGCTTAATCCCGTCGACCTCAACACTGTCATTGAGATAAAGATTGTAGCGCGACAAGGCATTTTTGCTTATCGGAGAAAGAAATTCCCGGTTAAGAATTTTGATATGTTCCTCATAAAAATCCAGATCTACTACCACCTCACGCAAAACATAGGTTTCGATGGCCTGATTAATCCTGGGGAATATACCCTCTTTCTTATGATGGAGCACGCGTATGCTGTCCCCGGAAATAGCCTCGGCGCTTTCAGCCAGGTAAACCGGAGAAAACCGCAGTTTCTGATTGTCCGTTTCCACGGTTACTTCCTTGAAATCATCGATAAACCGCGAAATATTGGAGGCTGTATCAATGGCAAGGTAAACATTCGTACTCGAAAGCGTTTTATAATGCTTAATACTGTTTATCAGCTCCTTATTTTTCTGTTTGTTCTCCTGAATCTTTTCAAACAAAACAACCGCCCTTTCCACTTCAGGTTTAACAGTGACTTCATCAACCATCGTTACCTCCTGTTTCATGTATACTGTCAATGGTTGAGAAGAAGCAGGATCAACCACAATTTCCTTTGGGAAATAGCCAATTGAAGAAAACATCAGCGTATCGTGCTCCAAGGATTGCAATGAGAAGGTTCCGTCAATATCGCTTTGTGTTCCCTGCAAAGTGCCCTTCACCGATATATTTACAAACGGAATCGGTTCTTTTGTTTCCTCATCCTTAACAACCCCTCTCACCTGCTGGGCGGACAATACACCGCCGGCAATCGAAAACAAAACGACTGCAACCAAAAATCTGTACACCATAGAAAATCCTATCTGTTCCGCTCGTCTTTTAACAACCAATAAAGCCCCTTTACACCTATTTTTATATCATCCAGTTTCAGTAATACAAGAATCTTT
Source organism: Anaerophaga thermohalophila DSM 12881 (assembly GCF_000191885.1). Classification (GTDB taxonomy): domain Bacteria; phylum Bacteroidota; class Bacteroidia; order Bacteroidales; family Marinilabiliaceae; genus Anaerophaga; species Anaerophaga thermohalophila. The sequence goes on along the minus strand of NZ_AEWI01000144.1, from coordinate 14,663 downwards.
TCGATATAGGCAATGGCACCCCATCCTACAGCCAGATAATACAGCCAGGGCCAGAAGCCAAAGACGAACAAAATGAAAAAGAAAATTCCCTGAAGATAACCTGCTGAAACAGCAGAATAAAGGTGAAGACCGGGAATTTTTCCGAAACGTAAAAAAGAAATGATGTAACTGAGAATAAACACACCCAAAAAGAGGTAAAGTATCCAGGCATGCGGCTCTATTTCGTTCCACTTAAAGATAAACAACCCGAGTAGTGCCATAGCATAAGTTACTATATCGGCCAGGTTGTCGAGTGCGGCACCAAAATGGGTTTGCTGATTAAAAAAACGGGCAATATTCCCGTCAAGTATATCGCTGACCAGACTTATGCATAATAGAATCACAAACCAATTTTCGCGACCCGTTAGTGCCATAAAAAGTATTACCGGAAAGACAAGCAACCGGTACAAACTAAGCAAATTGGGTACATTAAGTACTTTCTCTCCTTTTATTGTCAGTGGTTTCATCAGTATAAAATTAATCTAAGTTATTGGTCTGATGGAACTCGCATGCAAGAACTTATACATGTTCTTTAGTGATAAACCTCGTCATGCACGTTTCATCTTAAATCTTAAATCTTAAATCTAAAAATCTAATAATCTATTAAGGCAATCTTTGTCATGCTCGTTTCATCCGTATAAAATATTAGTCTGAGTTATTGGCCTGGTGGAACTTGAATGCAAGGCTTTATACATATTCTTGTTGTGGTAAACCTTTCCATGATCGTTTCTTAGCAATTTTAGCGTTTCTTTAATTTTGCGTTCTCTGCGTGGAACAGGTAACCCGTATTGCTCCGTCCGGCTTTTAAAAAACAGTCAGGCCTTTAATTGCCAACCGACACGGTTTTCTTCTTCCCGGTTTTCTCACAAACATTATGAATAAAATACTCAAGCATTCTGTAAACCGTCTCTTCATCCATGCAATCGTCGACACGCCGCGAAATTACTTCATCGCGCCGTGATGTATCGAACCGGATATGAACATTGCAGTAATTGCCGGTAAACGACATCCCGACAGCCAAAAGCCGCTCCAGAGAATTCATTTGCGAATGTTCCAGCTCAGGAACGGGAACAATTTTTAATGACAAAAGTTTATTCAAACCATTAATAACATAACTGTTTTTGACAGGCGTATCAGCCACAAAATTCATAATTTCCGGAACTTTTGGAACAGCAACTGTTTGCATCAGATAATCCACCACCACGTTTACAGGTATAAGATTTTGTATCCCTTCCGGTACAATTTTGGCTCTCACCGTCTCCCCGGGATATCGTTTTGCCAGACTGTGCACTCTTTTGGCAAAATCGAAAATTCCATAGTCGGTTTTGGTCTCTCCGGTCTGGTTATTTCCGGCTACCTGGGATAACCGAATCACATGACCTTTCAACCCTTTGTTTTCGATATGTTTTCGCACAACATTTTCTGCCAGTCGTTTCGACCATTCGTAATAATTGCGGAAAGCAGAGATGTTTTCATCGGGGTAAAAATTTTCCCCGAAGAGGCCTTTAAAATGACCACAGGAATAGGCTGTTCCCATGAAGAAGAAGCGCGAATTGCCAGTAGCATGCGCCGAAAACACGTCAATTGAGTTTTCAAGACCTTCTACATTGGTAGAATATATTTCTTCTTTCGATTTATAATCGTATTTCAGGCTGGCAGCGAAATGAAAATAATCAGCATCCTGATTAAAAATATTTTTCAATTGCTCATCGGATAAAGAGAAATTCTTTTCCATCAGGGAATAATTGTAAACCGTCAGGTTATCCGGAAGTTTTACAGGTTTATGTTCTATCTGCACCAATGCCTGTTCAACCCGTTCAGTTGCAGAAAATTTACCGTTTCCTCGCACCAGTGCAATGACTTCATAGTTGTTCTTCAGCAATTCGTTTATAAAGTTTGATGCCACATAACCGTTGGCCCCGTTAACAATTATTCTCTTCATATTTTTTAATTTTATACTTTATTACTGAGCCGGGTCTAAAAAGCATCTTTGTTACCAAACTCGTTGTTGTTTTAAATTTTTGAATCCTCATTAACAACACGTTAACTCCGGTACAAAATTTAAAACGCCAGCATTTTGACAAAAATATGCTTTTTTTACTGCACTCATTACTAATGTCTGACAAAAAACATTTTTCCTATTGCGCTCAAGCTGCGCGGGCTTTTTCATTTCAGTCTGTCAATATTGATATCTGTTAATCTTACCTTTATTACAAAAAAATCATTAAAACAACAATAACAGTCAGCGGAATGGACAAATTGTCCGATCCCCGCCAGCTTATCAATTCGCCTGTCGTTCCCGCAAAAGCCACCAGCAATGACAACCATATCGTTTTGAAATCGAATATTTCACGGTGAAAATATAGTGCGATCATCGTGATAATCATGCTGGTAACGAAAAAGGCAGTGGTACCAAGCCATGTTTTATCGATCTTACGTTTCCCTATTTTTATACGTCCGTTATATTTCTTAATGTTGATGCCGAGAATAGCGGCCATGGGGTCGCATATTGCAAGGATCAGCATTGGCAAAATGAAATAAAATTTATTTTCAAGCAGACATGAAACCAGAAATGTGACGTAAATAGATAAGGGCAGAAGATAACTTCCCATCGATTTACGTTTGATGTCATGTATCGACTTGAGTTGTTTGCTGTGTTGAGTTACAGCCAATACAATAAAAAACAGCAAAGCCAGAACCAATACGTACCAGTGCGACGGAAATATGTATGGGAAAGGCACAGTTGCCAGGGTTGCCGTAAAATGAGCAAATTTACGGGTTATCTCCCCTTCTAACTTCAACCTCCGGTAATTTAGTTCATTAAAAGTCAGCAAAACAACGATGCCGACCAAATAAACAAAAGCAATTACAACGATGTTGTCCATATCAATTCCTGTAATGATTGCGTGTCTGTCCATAAAGAGCCATTTACCGCTTTATGCTTGTCCGAAAATTACTCATTTACGATAAGTAAACTCCGTTTTCTCGGACTTCTCAAGCCTTGTAAATGACACTTCCCGAACAGACACATGATTTTGTTACAACTTTTCCCGACTTTAATCGCCGGGTACGAATGAATGTCTATCCATAAAGTACCGCTTGCAAATCATACGAAACAACAAATGGTACTACATGGTCAGACACAAATCAACCCGATCATAAGTTAAACATCCATGCACAAAGACTTATCCATGCTCCGCCTGCAATCAGGCTGTCAAACCTGTCCAGGATTCCTCCGTGTCCCGGTATCAGGTTACTGAAATCTTTGGCGTTGTATCTTCGCTTGTAATACGATGCGGCCATATCGCCTGCAAAGGCAAATACAATGATACCGATTGTCACCAGAATCAACTCTGCCAGCGATCCCCAATACAAATTTCGCAACAATATTGCACTCCCAAGTGCTACGAGGGCTCCTCCGGTCAATCCGCCCAGGGTTTTATTCGGACTGATTTCCGGAAATATTTTCTTAGTTCCCCACAATTGACCTGTTATCTGACTAAAACTGTCAAAAATAGAAACGACCAGGAATGAGAAGAGGATGAGTTCTTTGCTTTGCCTGCTAAAGAAATAAAGCCCGATCGCCAACACGACAAATGCCAGCAACGAAAGCAAAAAGAATCCTCTATGCCGATAGCCGGATTTTTGATGCAGGGAAAACAGCTCAATGAGTCCTCCGCCAATAATCACAAAAGCGATGTATTTAAACATCACCGGATTGATGATTATGCTGAAAAACAGAATATTAATAATAATAAAATAGACGCCGAACTTGGTATAGCTTTTCCTTGCTACTACACGATCCTTATTCCTGTTAATGAAATAGAAGCCGATACCACCGGCCAGAAAATAAATCAAGATAATAATATATATCAGTTTTATCATGCGACTATCATTAAAATGTAACAGATGGTGTTGGATATCATATCTGTCTTTCCATCGGTTATTTTTTTCTCAAAGTTCAAAATCCGTTTTCCTTATCTCTTTCAGGGGAACAATTTTTATTATTTCCATATTTGATGCTTTCCCGTTTTTCAGGTTCTTTACGCTCACCAGCCGGGGATAAAAATCGCCTGCGCCGGGAATATCAATTCGGAAATAATCCGATAATTCAGTTACACCGGTGAGATCACCAAGACTATCATAAGATTCAATGCGAAACAATTGTTCACCCTCATAGCTGATATAAACAATCAAAACTTCAGTTTCATCCGGTGAATTCAGTTTTATTTTATAGCATTTGTCGCCGTCAACTATCACAGTTTCTGCTACTGATATTTCGTAACCGGCATAAGCTGTACCGCTAAAATGGTTTATAGGAATCTCGCTTCCGATTATTTTCAGTTTTCTGTTATTGGACCTGAATTTCCTGGTTTTACCTGTAGAAGGCATATAAACCTCTATAATTCCCTTTTTATCAGGATAGTCGGTTGCTAAAATTCTGGTACCGCGAATATTTTCCGGGGCTGTAATTTCAACCAGTACTTTTTTAAGATCATCAAACATAGCAAACGAAACCTCCATTGTCCGCGATTTGCTGTTACCTTTCCCGTCGGTCGTCTTCACCTCCAGATTCAGCTGAATATCCTTCAGTGCCAGTTTTTTCACGGCATTTTCCAGGACATCTCTTGCGTTATCCTCCGGTACATCAACCCCGGTCGCGATTAATCCCGACAAACAAAAAAGCAATATGGTGATTCTCATGGTCTTCGATTTTGTTTTGGCTCTAAAAATTTTGGTTTTGTCAGGGTTACTATGGCCGGAACAAGCAATAAAGCACTAATCAGACAGGAAAAAATAGAAACCACCACCAGAACGCCGAAAAAACGGAGGGGAGAAAAACCCGAAAATATCAGTACTGCGAAGCCTAAAATCACCGAAACAGCATTAAATATAATCCCCCTTCCTGCGGTAACCAATGTTACCGAAACAGCTTCTTTTATGTCATTGCTAACAGCATATTCAGTCCTGTAACGCCACAAAAAATGGATGGTATAATCAACCCCGACACCAATCATGACGGATGACAAAAGTGCTGTTACTATATCCAGCGAAATACCCAAAAAACCCATAAGTCCAAACAGAAAAAGGGTGGCCACCAGAAGCGGCAGACTTCCTTTTATTCCTGCGGACGTTGATCTGAAAATGAATGACAAAAGGACAAAAATAATAAAAAGTGCTAAAACTAAAGAGCTTATTTGTCCTTTAATGACCATGTCGGCAATCTGTATCTTCGACAATCCCGGCCCTGCAATACAATTCAGCATTGGATCGCCGTTGGTTATCTCACCAAGTGCCTTCAGCATTTCCTTTCCTGTTTGGTTGCTCCCGTCTGTCAGACTCACGAGGATTCGTGCATTTTCATTGTTGTAGTCAATCAACTGTGCGGCCTGATCGTCAAACCCGGCCAGGGATGCCATTTCCAGATATTGGGCCGCTTCGGCCTCACTCCGGGGCAAAGTACCATATTCCGGTTCACCGGGCAAAAAAATACCTTTGCTCAGTTCTTTGAAAAAAGTAACAGGCGACAAGATGTTACCGGCTTGTGGTAATTCTTCTATCTCACGGGTGTACCCTTCCATTCGTTGCAGAAGTTCCGGAGAAAGTACGTTACCACTAAAAAGAACCGATACATATTGTGACCCCCCGAATTTCTCATTGGTCAGGTCGATGCTTTCGCGAATCTCCGTATTTTTTCCAAAATAACCTTCAATATTGGTATCAACTTTTAACAGGAATATTCCCCCTATGCTGATGATCGCCACAAAAATAAATGATGCCACAACAGTCCTGGGATAATGATTCACCCACCACGCGAATAAACGAAGCACTTTATAGAGAAACCCGTTCCTTTCTGTCAGAAGTAAATGAGTTGTTTTGGGCTTTTTATAAAACGTAAGAAGAGCCGGGATAAAATACAAACTCAACAGCAATGCCAGGCCGATGCCAAACGATGCCAAAACGCCAAGCTGTGCAGCCGGGGCCATCTGATGCGACAACAACCCGAGCATCCCTCCGATGGTTGTCAGTCCTGTAATCACTATCGGCTGGCGAAGTTCCCGGTGAACACTGTAAGCAATATCTTTCACCCGGGTAAATTTGCCATGAGCCATCTTCTCCTGATACAAATTGATGAGATGAATCCCATAATCATTGGCAATGGCAATCAGCATAACAGGTAAAAGCACTGTAACGATGGAAATTTCCCATCCCAAAAGAGCCATCAGACCAAAAGAAAACACAATGGAAAGCACCACCACGATAAAAGGCAACACAACTCCTTTCCATTCCCTGAAAAAGAGATAAAGCATCACGATCATCAATAAAAGCGCACCGGGCAATAAGGTAACCAGGTCTTTCCTGATGTACGATTTAACGGAATTGCGTATATAAGCCAGGCCTCCAATGTGAATCTCATCTTCACCGGGTGTCTCTTCTATAACCTGCTCTATCGCTGAAATAACAGAATCGTCACCGGCATCAACCGCTTTTGTCAATAAAATAGCGGTAGCTGAAAAATCCGCACTTATCAGCCGTCGCGCCATTTCGTTGGCTACGATCTTTTGTTTTAAGGAATCAAGTGCCTTTTGCCCAACCGGAATCTCTGAAACAAGCGGATCAATATTAGTAAAACCGTCTTCCTGACTGATTTCAATAACATCATGCAACGAGAAAGTATGCTCGATTCCTTTTTGCTTTTTCAGCTTATCAGCCAGTATCCTCAATCGTTCAAAGCTTTGCGGGTTGAGGACGCCTTCATCGTTTTTAAGTATGAGAAGTATCTTTTCGTTGCCTCCGAATATGCTGTCAAGTCTGTTCAGATAAGCACGGTTACCTGTATTCTCAGGGATATAATCGTCGAACCCGGGATTGATGGACAGCTTTGGGACTTGAAGAATAGAAAGAATAACAAAAACAACAACGACAATAATCAAAATGTTCCGGTATTTTTTGTTAAGTATCTTCACGCTGTTGCTGTTACTGTTAAAATCCTGTTGTCAGTGTCTGAAAGACATTATAAATCCGGTAAATAAAAAATATTGAGTACAGTCTTAAAAGCTTTTTGACCCCTAAATCCCCTAAAGGGGACTTTTTCAAACTGCTGATTTTTAGCAATTTCCCTTAAGGGGTCAGGGGTAAAAATGGTAAAAATCAGCAGTTTGAAGGCCTTTTATACCGCACTCAATATTGTCGCTGCAATTTCTATAAACGAGCGCACAAAGTTAAACGATTGGCAATGAAAATGAAAAAAAACATTAATAAATCATCAAATCGGAGGGTTGAAAAGACAATTATCGGGGATGAATTGCAAACAGGACGATAAAAGTAACCGACACGACAGACAAAAGTTCGATTGTCAGACGTTCGATTGTCAGAAGGAAGAAGCAAAAGTTAGCTGAGATGAACATGGCACTTTGACTCGAGAACCAGAATACCCGAACCGAACTCAGAACTCAGAACCCCGAACTCAAAACTCCTGTCACTCCCTTCTTCCCGGGTAAACTTCGAGCGCTTTTCTCAAAACTTTGACTGCCTTTGTCAGTTCATCTCTGTTCAGCACATAAGCAATGCGCACCTCGTTTTTGCCTCTGCCCGGAGTACTGTAGAACCCGGTTCCGGGTGCCATCATTAGCGTGCTTCCTTCATATTCAAAGTCACTAAGCATCCATTGACAGAACTTGTCGGAATCGTCGACCGGCAACTTAACCATAGTATAGAAGGCCCCTTTGGGCAAAGGACATACGACACCGGGAATTTTGTTGAGTTCTGACACCAAATAGTCACGGCGCTGAATGTACTCATTATACACATCCACGAAATATTGCGCGGGTGTATCGAGCGAAGCTTCGCCAACAATTTGTCCCAAAGCGGGCGGACTCAAACGGGCCTGACCAAATTTCAAAGCCGTTTCAATCACTTTTTTATTTTTTGTTACCAACGATCCTATCCGTACACCGCATTCACTGAAACGCTTGGATACCGAGTCGAACATCACGGCATGCTCATCCAGCCCTTCCAGGTGCATCACCGAAAGATGCCGGTGATCGTCGTAACAAAACTCCCGGTAAACCTCATCAGAAAAGAAATAGAGATCGTGCTTCAGTACCAGGTCACGTACCTCCATCAACTCATCATCAGTATAGAGGTATCCGGTGGGATTGTTCGGGTTGCAGATTACAACCCCCTTTGTACGGGATGTTATCTGTTTTTCGAAATCACTGACCGATGGAAGTGCAAATCCGTTTTCGATGGTCGATGTTACAGGCACAATCTTAATACCCGCCATAGTGGCAAACCCGTTGTAATTGGCATAAAACGGTTCGGGGATAATCACCTCATCACCGGGATTAAGACAACTCAAAAAGGCAAAAGTCAGCGCTTCCGACCCTCCGGTTGTAATCAGTATTTGGGTATGGTCAACGCTTATCCCGATTGACCGGTAATACGCAGCCAGCTTACGGCGATAGGATTCATTCCCGGCCGAATGACTGTATTCAAGCACCTTATGAGTAATATTGCGCAGCGCATTCAACCCCACGTCGGGTGTAAAAATATCGGGTTGACCAATATTCAACTGAATCACATGAGTTCCTTTTGAAATAGCCTTTTCAGCAAAAGGAACCAGCTTTCGGATAGGAGAAGCAGGCATATTGCTGCCGCGTTGAGAGATGTCTGGCATTGGTATTGATTTATTTTTTATACAAAATTACACCCGAAAGAGCACAAAGATAATGACAGTTAGCATAGTTTTATAAGGATTAGGGGGAAATTGAATATCATGATATTCTTTGGGGCTAAATATTACATTAGCATATCGGTTAGTCAGTTGATCAAATATTTATGAGTTCGGTCTAAAAGCATCTTTGTTACCAAACTCGTTGTTGTTTTAAATTTTTGCATCCTCATTAACAACGAGTTAACTCCGGTACAAAAATTTAAAACGCCTTGATTTTTACAAAAATATGCTTTTTATACCGCACTCATTTATGATGGGAAGCATTGGGGTCTTTGCAGGTTTCGAAGACGGTCATCACCAACGCCTGGAAATCAGCGTTTTACTGTCGTTTTAAAAAAACATCCGTTTTTCGTGCAATTGATAATCAAATATATTAACTTGCATTTTGGTCGTTTTTTAATACTGAGCCCGGTCTAAAAAGCATTTTTGTTGCCAGACTCATTGTTGTTTTAATTTTTTAAGCCCTTATTAACAAGGAGTTGACTCCGTCACAAAAATTTAAAGCGCCTTGATTTTGACAAAAATATGCTTCTTATACTGCACTCAATACTGTAATGCCCTGTAAAAAGTGAGCTTTGCTGTATTGTATCTGATTACCATTATTTATTAATTATTTTCTTTTTATTATGAACATTTTTGTAGCAAAGCTCAGCTCCCGCACCAAAAGTGAGGACCTTGAGCAAATGTTTAGCGAATTTGGTGAAGTCATCTCCGCCAAAGTAATTATGGATCGTGAAACCGGTTATTCAAAGCGCTACGGCTTTGTGGAAATGGCAAACGACGATGAAGCCACAGCGGCCATCGAAAATCTCGACGACAAAGAAGTCGACGGGAGTCGTATTGTTGTAAAAAAAGCCCACCCGCGTGAAGAAACGGGCGGCAGAGGCGGACACCGGAATCGCCATTAGCGATAGAAAAAAACAAAGGGGCTGTCTGAAAAGACAGTCCCTTTTGCTTTACTAATCGATATCTGATGCTGTCGGGTAAAAGTTGGTCTCTTTCGGGGCCAAAACATCTTCTGCTGACTGTTTCCAGATTCGATCCGTATCCCAGGATAGATTTGTAAAACGACTTGGTGGAATATTGTACCAACACCTCAAAATAATATTTATCCTCATCACGACTTATTCCAACAACATTTGCTGCGCATAACAACAGGTCGGCGAGTTTTTTATATTTTTGCACTCTCTATTGAAAAGAAAGTTAATCGTATTATGGAAATTGCAAGCAAGTACAGTCCGGCCGAAACAGAAGAGAAATGGTACAGTTACTGGATGGAACAGAAATTTTTCAGGTCTGTTCCCGATGAACGTGAGCCATACACCATAGTGATACCACCACCCAACGTAACGGGTGTTTTGCACATGGGGCACATGCTCAACAACACCATCCAGGATATACTGGTACGGCGCGCGCGCATGCAGGGCAAGAACGCCTGCTGGGTACCCGGTACCGACCATGCATCCATTGCCACCGAGGCCAAAGTGGTCAACAAACTTCAGGAAGAAGGCATCTCCAAAAATTCACTGACTCGGGAAGAATTCCTGAAACATGCATGGGAGTGGACCGAAAAACATGGAGGAATCATTCTGGAACAGTTGAAAAAACTGGGTGCATCATGCGACTGGGACCGTACTTGTTTTACCATGGATGAAATACGCAGCGCGGGTGTTATCAAAGTCTTCGTTGATCTCTACCGCAAAGGCCACATCTATCGAGGCATCCGCATGGTTAACTGGGACCCCGCTGCTAAAACTGCTCTGTCAGACGAAGAGGTGATCTACCGCGAAGTGCAGTCCAAACTCTATTATATCCGTTACCAGGTTGAGGGAGAACCTGATCAGTATGTAACTGTTGCAACGACCCGTCCCGAAACAATCCTGGGAGATACGGCTGTATGTGTCAATCCCGGCGATGAACGATTCAAACATCTTGTAGGAAAAAAGGTATTGGTACCCCTCATCAACAGACCAATTCCCGTATTGGAAGACGAATATGTTGACATGGAATTCGGTACCGGCTGCCTGAAAATTACCCCGGCACACGACATCAACGACTACGAAATAGGAATGCGACACAACCTGGAATCGATAGATATTCTTAACGACGACGGGACACTTAGTGACGCTGCTCAGTTGTATATAGGCGAAGACCGATTTGATGTACGTGAGAAAATCGCCGTCGATCTGGAAAAATCAGGGAATCTTGTAAAAGTTGAAGATTACACCAATAAAGTGGGTTACTCCGAGCGCACCGATGCCGTAATAGAACCAAAATTAAGTACCCAGTGGTTCCTGAAGATGTCGGAGCTGGCCAAACCCGCGCTAAAAGCCGTGATAGAAGATGAAATTCGTTTCCATCCGCCAAAATTCAAAAATTTGTATCGTCACTGGATGGAAAATGTGAAAGACTGGTGTATCTCACGGCAGCTTTGGTGGGGACACCGCATTCCCGTTTACTATCTGGAAGACGGCAGCTATGTTGTGGCTGAAACCGAAGATGAAGCAGTCCGCTTAGCCAGGGAAAAAACCGGCAATAACTCGCTCACGATAAATGATCTGAAACAAGATGAAGATGTACTCGACACCTGGGCGTCGTCATGGTTGTGGCCGATTACTGTATTCGACGGTTTTAATCCCGACAACAAAGAAATCGATTACTACTATCCTACCAACGATTTAGTGACTGCACCGGAGATCATCTTTTTCTGGGTAGCACGAATGATCATGGCTGGGTATGAATATCGCGGAACCTACCCGTTTAAAAATGTATACTTCACGGGAATTGTTCGCGACAGCCAGCGACGCAAGATGTCGAAATCGCTGGGGAACTCACCAGAGCCGCTTGAACTGATCAAAAAATACGGTGCCGATGGTGTAAGAATGGGCATACTTCTTTGCTCACCGGCCGGTAATGATATTCTCTTTGATGAAAGCCTTACCGAACAGGGACGCAACTTTGCCAACAAAATATGGAATGCTTTTCGTCTGGTGAAAAGCCAGGAAGTAGCTGCCGGCATGGAGCAACCCGAGAGCTCAGCGCTTGCAGTGGAGTGGTTTAGCAACAAGCTGAATCAATCCATCGAAACCATCGACAGCTATTTTGAAAAATACAGAATATCTGATGCCCTGATGGAAATTTACCATCTTTTCCGGGACGAATTTTCCTCATGGTATCTCGAACTGATCAAACCTGCTTATCAACAGCCGATTGACGAAAAGACCCATCAGGCAACACTGAAATTCTTTGATGACCTGATGCGTTTGTTGCACCCTTTTATGCCTTTTATTACCGAAGAGATATGGCATCACCTGGAACCCAGGAAAGAAGGGGAAAGTATAATGGTTAGTCTCCAACCCGAGGCAAAACCGTATGATGCTGAACTTCTCCGGCAATTTGAGCATGTGAAAGAAGCCATAACAGCCATTCGCAACCTGCGTCAGGAAAAAAACCTGTCGCCCCGCGAAGCGCTTAAAGCGATGGTGATGAAAGGGAAGGACGGTTACTTCGAACGTCTTGATCCTGTTCTTAAGAAAATGGCCAACCTCGGGTCGGTGGAAAGCGTCGGCGAAAAAGTTAAAGGTGCTGTTTCGTTCCTGGTTAAATCATCGGAATATTTCATTCCTTTGGAGGGATTGATCAACGTCGACGAAGAAATCGGTAAGCTCGAAGAGGAACTGAAGCGCATGAAGGGATTCCTGAATGGTGTTATGAAAAAGCTCGGCAATGAAAAGTTCGTGTCGAATGCTCCTGCAAAGGTTGTGGAGTTGGAGAAAAAGAAAAAAGCCGATGCCGAAGCAAAAATTCAGGTACTGACCGAGAGTCTTGAGAATTTGAAGAAGTAACTTGGATAATTGGGTTCCTTCTCAGAATGACATTTGGCTGTTTGTCATTCTGAGGAGGTAACGACGAAGAATCTGTTCCCTGCTTCTGGTTTCTTTGATGATTAAAGGTTAGATGGTGTTTATACATGTTCTTATTGTGACAATCTTTGCCATGCTCGTTTAAGACAATCTTAGTCATGCTCGTTTCCATTGTTCTTTTTGGCATTGCCCCAAAAAGAACCAAAAAGGTCTAGTCCGCTTAAACCTATCTGCCCGCGAAAGCCAAAATTTCCGGCCATTGCGCAAGGCCATGAACGTCGCCCATTTTGGCTTCCCGCCATCCGCCGGCCCGGAAAGCGGACAGGCCACCGCGTCTTTTTAATAGTTAAAATTGTTCATTATTGTGACATTCTTCTTAAAAGTGATATGTTGACAATTAACATTTACAGGTACAAACATTTTTGAAGGTTTGCATGAAACAAGCATGACAAAGATTGTTACAAAAGTTGATGTATAAAATCAATCATGCGAGTTCCATCAGACCAATAACTTAGACTTATTTTATACTGATGAAAAACCTTGCACCTTAAATGGAATTATGCGATGTAAATAATTTATTATTAATCAATTAAGTGTTATTCAGCAGACCTAAATAGCTTTCAGACTCATATCGAGGCTACGTATCTGATGTGTAAGTGCCCCTACAGAAATATAATCCACGCCGCACCCGGCATAACTACGAATGGTCTCTTTGGTAATTCCGCCCGATGATTCGGTTTCATATTTACCGTCAATGAGCTTAACAGCTTCTTTGGTAGTCGGGGTATCGAAATTATCGAGCATAATGCGGTCCACACCTCCTGTTTCAAGCACCTGACGAAGTTCATTCAGATTTCGAACCTCGATCTCGATTTTCAAATCTTTTCCAATATTATCGAGATATTTATGCGTATTTTTAATGGCATTTTCGATACCGCCGGCAAAATCGATATGATTATCTTTGAGCATGATCATATCAAACAACCCCATCCTGTGGTTTTCACCTCCGCCAATCTTTACGGCTTGTTTTTCAAGGAAACGCATTCCCGGTGTGGTCTTTCGGGTATCGAGTATTTTTGTATGCGTACCCTCCAGCAATTGCACATACTCCCTGGTATGAGTAGCAATTCCGCTCATGCGCTGCATAATATTGAGCACAAGACGTTCTGCTTTCAACAAAGTTCTTACTTTTCCTTCAACAGTAAAAGCCACATCGCCGGGTTGTACTAAAGAACCATCTCCCAAGAGCGGGCTAATCACAATATCGGCCTGCAGATGACGAAACACTGCAAAAGCCACGTCAACTCCGGCAAGCACGCCGGGTTCCTTTACCAATAGCTGCACCTTCCCCTCTGCTTCTTCCGGGATACATGCCTGAGATGAGTGATCGCCATCCCCGATATCTTCTTTCAGGGCATTCGCTATAAATTCCTGTAAGTATTCGTTCTTCATTCCTGTTTTTCTATTCTTATTTGATGAATTAATGATTTGCCATCCTCTGTTGTTTTTACCAGAAAATACATGCGAAACTGTTCATTGGCACATTTGTATTCTCCAATGGCAAAGGTAGCATTCTGGCGGGTACCATGATGCAAAATCTGAAAAGATGTTACTTTATTGTCTTTAAAAAAGTTCCTGAGAATAAAGTGCGCCTGTTCCTTGCTGAAAATACCCGACTCACCGGGAAGAACCAGTTCAATTTTGTCGTTCAGAAAAGGAGAAAGCCTGGATATATCTCCCTGTTTCACGGCCTCAACCACTTTCGCGGGTAGAGGATCTTTTTCCCCGCTTTGGGCATGACTAAGCCCAAAAACGAGTAAAAAGACAAAAAACGGCAGAAGTTGTTTTAGTGTTTTCATCAGTATAAAATTAGTCTAAGTTATTGGTCTGATGGAACTCGCATGATTGAATTTTATACATGTTCTTTTGTGACAATCTTTGTCATGCTCGTTTCATCCGTATAAAATTTATTTATTAAAGTCGGATGGAACTCGCATGCAAGAACTTATACATATTCTGATTGT
>NZ_AEWI01000145.1 GCF_000191885.1 Anaerophaga thermohalophila DSM 12881 | reverse complement strand
GTATGATGGGAATTGGAAATCATGCATTCCCTGGTCCATCAATTATGAATGCATAAACTATCACGTACGCTTCTTAGGGGGAAGGGAGGATTTTACTCCTCCTGACCTACCCGGTTAGCGCATTTATGATGAAAATTGGTCGTATTGAATTGATTATTTTGAAATATTTGGTATTTTTGGAGAAAGGGGAAACATATGATGATAGATACTCAAATAAGAAGCAGAATACTGCGTAAAATACAGCGAATTCCTTCAAATAGATTAAAGGAAATTGATGACTTTGTCTCTCGAATAGAATCATCCACAAACAAAAAAGAAAAAAACCTTTCTTTTGCTGGTGCATGGAAAAATATTGATGATAGCACATTTGAAGATTTAACAGATAATTTAATTGAAAAAAGGCAGCGAAGTAAACGAAGAATAAATGAATAGAGCCCTAATTGACACGGATATTCTTTCTTATTATCTCAAAGGTGACATTGATGTAATAAAAAATTTTGAGAAATATCTTGATGATTTTGATACTTTAGAAATTAGTATAATTACCTACTATGAAATAGTTAGTGGCTTACAAGCAAAGAATGCATTTAAACAATTAAATATCTTTGAAGAATTTGTAACAGAAAATCTCGTATTACCTCTCACCGAAGAATCTGCAAAACTATCCGCTGAAATATATGCTAATCTCCGAAAATCAGGAAATATTGTTGACGATATAGATTTATTGATTGCAGGAATAGCAATTGAAAACGAAATGACTTTAGTTACCAATAATGATAGTCATTTTGAACGTATTCCCGGATTAAAAATTGAAAACTGGAAGAAAAACGCGCTATAACAAAGCTATGATACGCCAGCCGTAGCATCTACAGCATATTGAAGGTTTCGTATTACCCTCTCTCATGCTCTCAAGCTGATAAATCCACAGCTGGTATGAAAGCCACGCCCAGGCGCATACAATAGGGCGTTGTTGCGACACGAAGTCGCTCTATATAATTGTTTTACAGGGCAATGGCCCTGATAAAACCTATTGTTCTTCCAATAGTATCCTACCGGGATAACTGGCGTGTGGTGCAGCCACTGCGGGTTGAAGCTCCCGGGATAAGTGTACCAATCGCCCGGATTTAGTATCCCAT
>NZ_AEWI01000146.1 GCF_000191885.1 Anaerophaga thermohalophila DSM 12881 | reverse complement strand
TTAAAGTCTCTTTTTAGGAGCAGACGTTTCTGTTAAACCATTTAAGAGCCCGGTCTAAAAAGCATCTTTGTTGCCGAACTCGTTGTTGTTTTAATTTTTTTCATCCTAATTAACAACAAGTTAACTCCGGTACAAAAATTTAAAACGCCTTGATTTTGACAAAAATATGCTTTTTATACTGCACTCATTTAAAAAAACCCCCATTCAGTTATGGGGGTCAAATATAAAAATCCTGATATTACAGAAAATCACAATACGTCAACACAATTAAGCGCTTTAAACGCTTCCTGAAGCCTGCTCACCATCGCCTCTTCACCTGCCCGCAACCATTTGCGCGGATCGTAGTATTTTTTGTTCGGCTTGTCTTCACCTTCGGGGTTACCAATCTGCGCCTGGAGGTAGTCGTGATATTTTGCTTCATATTCACGTACTCCGTTCCAGAAAGCCCATTGTGTATCGGTATCAATATTCATTTTGATCACACCATAACTTACAGCTTTCTGAATATCTTCCAGTGATGAACCTGAACCACCATGGAAAACGAAATTAACAGGTTTTTCTTCGGTACCGAAATTCTCAGAGATGTATTGCTGCGAATTCTTCAAAATTTCGGGACGAAGAACCACGTTACCGGGCTTGTATACACCATGAACATTACCAAACGAAGCAGCAACGGTAAAGTTAGGAGAAATCTTCTTCAGCTCTTCATAAGCAAATGCCACATCCTGGGGCTGAGTGTATAGCATGGCATTGTCGACACCTGTGTTATCCACACCGTCTTCTTCACCGCCGGTAATTCCCAACTCTATTTCGAGCGTCATGCCCATTTTGCTCATTCGTTCCAGATATTTCTTGCTGATATCAACATTATCCTGAAGAGTTTCTTCGGAAAGGTCGAGCATGTGGGAGCTGAATAGCGGTTTTCCGGTTTCTTTGAAGTACTTTTCTCCTTCATCGAGCAAACCATCAATCCAGGGCAATAATTTTTTAGCAGCGTGATCGGTATGCAGAATAACAGGAATTCCATAAGATTCGGCCAGCAAATGCACATGTTTGGCGGCAGCTACAGCACCTTTAACAGCCAATTCCTGGCCTTCACCACTGGCACCTTTACCGGCATAGAAAGAAGCACCACCGTTAGACAACTGAATAATAACCGGAGCCTTGGCTATTTTTGCTGCTTCCATTACTGCATTTACAGAATTCGAACCTACCACGTTGACAGCAGGAAGAGCAAACTGGTTCTCGCGGGCAATGCGAAAAATTTCCTGAAGGTCTTTCCCTACTGCAACACCGGGTTTTACAACATCCAAAATTCTTTGTTTCATAACAATATTATTTGATAAGATATTAAATTAACGACGTTTTTGAAAACATTTTTCAACAAAACGTAACCATATAATGCAAAATTGATTACAAATTCGTGCAAATTTAAAAATAAAATAGAAAATATAGCAAATGTAAACGAATTTCCGACATCAGAAAGGATAGCCAATGGCAAAGTTAAATCCTACATCATCCCAGCGCCAGGGACGGCTGAGCGGGATCCATCTTTCTCCTTCCGGCAAGGAGGGATCGTGGGTTTTAAGTCCCATGTCGAAGCGAAAAATGAAATAATTAAAATCGAAGCGAACGCCAATGCCAGTACCGACGGCTATTTCTTTATAAAAATTATCGGCTTCAAAAAGCCCACCCTCCAGGCTGGAACTTTCGCGAATGCTCCAGATATTGCCGGCATCAACAAACAATGCGCCTTCAAGCAACCAGAACAATTTAAAGCGATATTCCAGGTTCATTTCCAGTTTCATATCCCCCGTCTGATTGTAAAACCGGAATTCTTCTTCGCTGTAGCTTCCGGGGCCAAGACCTCTTACAGGCCATGCTCTGATGCTGTTGGCGCCACCCGAAAAATATCTTTTTTCGAAAGGTAAAACGTTCAAATTACCATAAGGCACTCCTACCCCTGCAAAAAATCGCCACACAAGAGAAGTATACCTGTCAATCCTGTTGTGAAACCGCAAATCGATATCCGACTTCACATACTGCGCATACCGAATTCCTAACAATTGACTGTAATCACTATTATTCGTGTTTTCCCACAAAGGAGACAACAAAGAAAGAACATTTCCGGCCGACTCGAGATTCGCTCTTAAATACCAAAAATCATCATTTTGCCCAAGTGTTTGCTGATTAAACAAAAATGAGTAATTCATATTCACAATCAGGTGATCTTCATAGGTATACCTCAAAAATGTTTCACTGATCCGTTCTTCAAACTCCCGGCTCAAATTAGGAATGTTGACCAGATTAAATTCTAATGGATAAAAGGCGTGAGTAATGTAACGTGACGATTTCCAGTTGTATCCCAGCCGGACATTGGCAATAGTGCGGGTATAATCGGGCCGGCGCTGGTAGTTATATGCCAGTGAAATGTTTGTCTTGGGATTATATCGCTGATGGAATTGCTGTATCCGTAACGGAATCCAGAAACGGGGAATAACAATTGATGCTTCACCTCCAATTTCTATTGTATTGAATTCCTCTGTCGAAGACCTTACAAACTGGTTCTGACGTGCCAGTCTTGTATTCAGAGTAAAAAACTCACCTCCTTTAAAGAGATTTTTGTGCTGATAATTAAAGTTTCCGGCAGCGCCTATATTACCGGAAGAATTGGTTCCTTCGATATCGACAGAAAAAGATTGCGATTTACCGGGCGAGAGGCTAATGATACAATCCAGTAACGGTTCGTTGTTGTTATTGGTTCTCCCGGTTTCCCGAAATCGAATATTGATATATCTGAAAAGCCTTAGACTACTAAGCAACTGATACGTACGATCCACCAATTCCGCATTGAAATAATCGTTGGGACGGATATAGGTGGAACTGGTGAGTAACTGAGGTTTAAAAGAGAGCTCATCTTCATAAACAATATAAACATCTTCGAATCTTAGCGTGTCAAATCCAGTGGTAACTCTTCCTGTATCTTCACCCAACAGATCATTGGTTCCAATTCCCAACTGGAACAACACGTTGTCGATACGATACTTCTGATGATGTTTTTTGCCGAGAACTTCATCAGGGCTCATTACTATCAACGAATCATTCACAAGATAATCCCCGACTGAAGTATCGGATAAAAAATAGATAAATTCTTCGGAGAATTTATAGTACCCTCTGTTTCGAAGATTCTTATTGATGCGTTCCCGCTCCCTTTCATGCAATTCAACCGTAAACGGACGGCCTTTGCGAAGCAGGGTTTCAAGTGTATCGGCAAGTACTTCGTCACGGATGCTGTCATCTTCAATCCTGTAATCAACATCATTGATATAATAACGATTTCCGGGATCGATGGAATAAATAACTTTAGCTTTTTGTTTTCCGTGATATATAACGGTATCGTTTACAGAAGCCTGAAAATACCCCTGATTGTTAAGGTATAATTTCATTTGCTGAGCCGACTGGGATACAAGATAAGGATCAAAAATTACAGGCTCTTCTCCAATTCTTCTGAGCCACCGGTTAATGCCTTTATCATCATCCTGTCCCGACAAATTGTATAATCCAAGATAAAACTTCCAGAAACCAAGAAGCTTTGTGTTTTCATGCTGTCGGACATAAGGCTTCAATTTTTCACGGCTAATATCTCTGGCCTTATTTTTAACTTTTACATTTGTCAACAGGTATTCATCTTCCGGGACAAATTTAGTTGAAGAACAACTGCCCAGAAAAAGCAATACCCCTCCCGTTATTACCAAAAGGACATTTCGTATTATTCCTATGTTTTTGTTTTTCGACAATTTCACTGCAAAATCCGGAATTCAAAATGCTGACATTATGCAAAGAAACCAAAATTATTCATGCATCCACTCCTGAAAGGTTCTTTTTGACCACCGCCTCGTCCCAAACACTCATGAGCTGATCCAAAAAATTTTTCCGCGCTTTAACCCAGACAAAAATAACTCTTTTTGAAGCAGCTTCATACATTATAAATTGTAATTTTGCTTTCAAAGACAACGCCAAAATGGTCGGAAAATCAAAAAAAAAATTAATATCGTCCCTTTCAATAAAAAAGTACAGGGACCAAACAGGTTTTTTTGTTGCAGAAGGCACAAAACTGGTTAACGACCTTCTCGATGCAGGAATAAATGAAGAGATAATTTTAACCACTGACAGCAATGTACTGAAATCCGGTAACAGGGAATATCTTGTCGACATTGTTGATTCCCGGGAACTAAAACAATTAAGCTTTCTAAAGACTCCTCAGAAAATACTTGCCGTATTAAAAAAACCGGAATTCACATTCACTTTTGGAGAGCATTCCGATAGCCTGACACTTTGCCTGGACGGTATTCAGGACCCGGGAAATTTGGGTACGATTTTAAGGCTTGCCGACTGGTTTGGAATTCCTTACGTTGTTTGCAGCAAGGACACAGCTGATGTTTTCAATCCAAAAGTTGTACAAGCCTCTATGGGTGCATTTGCAAGGGTAAAAGTTTTCTATACCGACCTCCCCACGTTTTGTCTCCGGTCTGCCCGTGAATTAAATCTCCCTGTATTCGGAACTTTCATGAATGGCGAGAATATTTATTCAGCCTCCCTTTCCAGGAAAGGCCTCATTATACTTGGGAATGAGGGAAAAGGCATTCGTCCTGAAACAGAAAAGACCGTTACCAAACGGCTAAGTATTCCAAAGTTCAATCGTCAGCCGGGTATTCCCACAATGGAGTCGTTAAATGTAGGAATGGCTGCATCTATTATTTGTTCTGAATTCCGCCGTCCGTTCTTTGTGCCCGAATAAGTGTTACCATGCAAGCTCTTCAAGGCCGTGCAAGTTTCAAAAAGCCGGCTACATGCATTGCACACTTTTCTCCATCAAGAGCGGAAGAAGCAATTCCCCCTGCATAACCTGCTCCTTCGCCACAAGGGTATAGTCCTCGAATGGAAACGTGTTGAAACGACTCTTTTTCCCGGGGAATTCTTAAAGGGGAAGATGTTCTTGATTCTGTTCCGACAACAATGGCCTCATTGCTCAAAAAACCTTTTGCGCGTTTACCGAAATAAGCAAACCCTTTTCTGAGACGATATGCTATATGTTCGGGTAAGATAAAGTGCAAAGGCGCCGAAACAATTCCGGGGACATAGGAAGATTTCGGCAGATCAAAAGAAACACGGCCTTCAACAAAATCAATCAGTCGCTGGGCGGGAGCCACTATTCCCTCTCCACCGTTAATATAACAAAGCTTTTCGACCTCCTGCTGGAATTGTAACCCGGCTAAAACACCGTATTTTTTGTATTCGATCAAATCGCCGGGTTGTATCTCAACCACCATCCCGCTGTTAGCGTAAGGGGAATTTCTTTTGGAAGGAGACATCCCGTTAACCACCATTTCGTCGGGACCGGTCATGGCAGGTACAATAAATCCCCCCGGGCACATGCAGAAAGAATAAACGCCGCGTCCATCAACCTCGTGCGAAAAACTGTAAGATGCAGCAGGAAGATACTTTCCCCTGCCTTCGGGAGTATGATACTGAATTTGGTCTATTAATTCCTGCGGATGCTCTACGCGAACACCCATGGCCCAGGTTTTGGATTCCATTTTGATTCCTTTGGCATGCAATAGTCTGTAAATATCCCTTGCCGAATGACCGGTTGCCAGAATTACCGCACTTCCCGTTATTTTTGTGCCGTCGTTAATAACAACGCCTTTTATGGTATCGCTATCTAAAACAAAATCGGTAACACGCGATTTGAAAAAAAACTGCCCGCCACAGGAAGTAATAGTTTTACGAATATTTTGGATGACTCCGGGCAATCTGTCGGTGCCAATATGGGGATGCGAATCGATCAGAATATCATCAGCAGCACCATGAAAATGAAGTATTTCGAGAAAATTCCTGAAATCACCACGCTTTTTGCTTCGTGTATACAATTTCCCGTCAGAAAAAGCACCTGCCCCCCCTTCTCCAAAGGCATAATTGGAGTCTTCATTGAGTTGTTCGTTCCGGTTTAGAAGTGCAATATCTCTTTTTCGTTCCGAAACTTCTTTCCCTCTCTCTACAATAACAGGTTTGATTCCCAATTCAATAAGCTTAAGCGAAGCAAAAAGTCCGGCCGGTCCTGCGCCAACAACAATCACTTCCGGAGCCGATGCCACATTTGGCCAGTAAAAACTTTTTGGCTGCATTTCAGGAACGGGTTCATTGGCCCAAACATCTACCTGCATCTGTATCATCACCTGTTTCTGGCGGGCATCCACCGACCTTCTGGCAATCCTGATGCCCGCAATTTCGGCAGGTGTCAATTTCAATTTATGAGCCGCAATTTTTTTTATGTTTTCTTCTTGTGACGCTTGTTCGGGCGTAAGACGTAAAGCAATTTGTTGATACATTTATTCAAAATAAAAAGTGAAAACAAATAAACGTGAAGACAGCCGGTCAAGAATATCGGTATACATAACATCTTCAGGTTCGCCGGTTCCTGCGGGATCGAGAACGTTAAGCATACCAACAGAAAGTTTGGCCTCGGTTGAAAGCCTGAAATAATTCAGATAAAAATCCAATCCGGCTCCTATTTCCAGATACACATCAGTTGATTTAAGATTGAGACCGTCGTTCTCCGATTTAGCCAGATCGATTCGTGGATTGACTCCCCCTATCAAATAAGGTTTTACGTTAGTCATGCGTTCCCCGCTGAATTTCAGAAGCAAAGGGAACTCCAGAAAGGTGGATTTGATCTCGAGCGGCGCTTCCTCTGCTTCACCATCCTGTATGTAGAGCAGATCGCGTTGCCCAAAACTGATACCGGGAAGAAATCTCAGATTAAAGTATTTATTGATCCGGAGGCTTGAAACAATCCCAATGTTAATGCCGGGATTAAGATTCACTACTTCGGCATAACGATTGTCCAGTCCATCGGGACGGTCATTATATGCTTTATGAACAACTTTAAAATCCAGTGTATTAATCCCGATAAGAAATCCAAAATGCAATGGCCTGTAATCGAATGCGGGAAGATTGGGCACACCTTTCTTGTCTCTCATCTGTCCATCGGCAGGAGAGGAAATAATCAGCAATATCAGAAACACATAAATAACTCGCAAGGAAAAATGTTTTTTGATGCAAACGAAACAGAGCATCAATTTATTGCCGTCACTTTTTGATCGCTACATAAATGGTTGCAACTCCGAAGGTTTGCGGCAAAATTTTTTGAGATTCAAAACCGGCTTTTTGAAGTTCTTTTGTAAAGTCTTTTCCATCGGGAAACTGTAGGGCCGACTCGGGAAGATACGAATAAGCATCTTTGTCGTGAGAAATAATGCCTCCCCACCATGGTAATATGCGGGTGATATAAAAATGATATAGTTGCTTTAAGGGAAACTTTTTCGGCCGCGAAAATTCAAGCACAACCAACCGGCCGTCTTGTCTGAGTACACGATGTATTTCGGACAGCCCTTTCTGCAAGTTTTCAAAATTCCTGACACCGAAGGCAACCGTCGCGGCATCGAAAAAGTTATTCCCGAAGGGTAATTCCTCTGAGTCACCATGTTTCAGCTGAATGGTCGTATGCAAACGCCTCTTTTCGATCTTTTCCCTGGCAATGGCCAGCATTTCTTCCGACAAATCGAGTGCATAAACCGCAATAGGATCAATTTTAGCTATCTGGATGGCCAGATCGCCTGTTCCCGTTGCCACATCGAGAATAAGCGGGGCTTTTAATTCTCTCAGTTGCTTTACAACATTTTTTCTCCAGATATTATCAATGCCAAACGAAAGCAGATGATTCAACAGATCATATCTGGGAGCAATTCTGTTAAACATTGTACGCACCTGTTCCTTTTTGCTTCCCTCAAGATTTTTATAGGGTTTTACCATTCAACTGTCCGTTAAATTATTAGTACCTTATCTCTGATATTGTTCAGTGCAGTATAAAAAGCCTTCAAACTGCTGATTTTTACCATTTTTACCCCTGACCCCTAAAGGGGAACTGCTAAAAATCAGCAGTTTGAAAAAGTCCCCTTTAGGGGATTTAGGGGTCAAAAGACTTTTTAGACTGTACTCATTGTTGTATTTTTTGGCAAAATATTTATAAAATGGCTGCGCCATTTGTTGTTTGAATCACCTAATTTGTGCGAATTAACGCGAATTTAGTCGCATCTTTGATGCGACAGTCATTCGTGTCATTGACAACAACATAATTGATTTTTTAAGGTGTTCTCGAACGCCTTCCAGTCGTTTCATCAGTATAAAATTAGTCTAAGTTATTGGTCTGATGGAACTCGCATGTAAGAGTTTTATACATGTTCTATTGTGACAATCTTTGCCATGCTCGTTTTGTTGACAACAAAAAATAATTGCGTAGCAATTAGCTAATCCGACAAATTATGACTTAAGCTTTTTAGTTATTTTTGGCTCTGGCTTGTCCAAGTTAAGGAATAGATTGGAATAGATTTATAACCAAGATTTTTGCTTGCAAGAACTTGGGTTATATATTCCGTCAAAAAAAGCTATATGCTGAGAGGCAATGACGCAAAGCTTCTATTTTATCAGACTTTTCCTTCGGCCCACCATTTCAATCTGTTTTCGAATTTGGTTTTTAATTCATCCACATATCCGAATGATTCGTCATCGACCCGTATTTCACCCCTGGTAACGTGTCCCAAAATAGAAAAAGGCATTCCCTTTTCGACCATGAAATCTACAAATTCATCCTGTTTTTCGGGAGAAACCGATACGACGACACGTCCCTGAGCTTCACCAAATAAAAAAGCATCGCGTCTGACTTCTGCATCGGTGGTGATATCAAACCCAAATTCCAAAGGAACGGCACTTTCAAGCAAAGTAAAAAAGAGACCACCGTTGGAGACATCATGAACCGAGCGGGCAAGCCGGCGATCAACCATGTCGCCAAGAACAGAAAACAGTTTTTTCTCTTCTTCCGGATTGAAATAAGGAGGAAGCGATTTTTCAATACCGTGGACTGCACTAAGGTATTCGGAACCGTTTATATCATTGCGCGAACGTCCCACCAGAAATATCATATCTCCTTTGTGCTTAAAAGATAGTGTGGTATGCTTTTCCACATCCTTTATAATGCCGAGAACACCAACAACCGGCGTAGGAACAACAGGAATAATATGTCCGTCGACAGATCTTTGGTTATAAAAACTAACATTTCCGCTCACAACAGGCAAATCAAAGAACTTGCAGGCATCGGCCAGTCCTTTCACTGCATCCACAAAATCGGCATAAGCCGCCGGATCATAAGGATTCCCAAAATTAAGGCAGTCGGTGACTGCCAAAGGGGTTCCACCACCACAAACAATATTTCGCATAGCTTCGGCCACTGATATCCTTGCTCCGTTATAAGGATCGGAAGAAAAATAGGCAGGGTTACTGTCTACCGTGGCAAGCAGTGCTTTATTATTCGTTCCGAGTTCAATGATTCCCGCATCGGAAGGAAACCTGGTGCTGGCAGCTTCGCGGCGCAATGTTTTGGAAAATTTACTGGTCAGCCATTTCTTGGAAGTGACATTCAGTGATTTGAGCATTTTCTCAACCACGGCAGGATAATGATCAGGCTCCTGTATGTCCTCAATTTTTATACTTTCGGGCAATTTTCTTTCGGCGGAAGCTTCACGTTCATAAACAGGAGCCAACTCACCAATTCCAAGGTATTTTACCGGAAATTCGACTTCAGTATCACCATTCTTTTGACATCTCAATACGCCACTGTTATTTACTTTTCCAACAACTCCCATGGATAGATTGTTGCCCTCAACAACGGATTTAATCTTTTCCATGTCCCCGGGTCGAAAACATATCAACATTCTGCCCCAGGTTTCGGAAATAAGAATTTCCCTCAAATTCATATCTTTCTCCCGTAATGGGACTTCCTCAACAAAAAAGTCAATTCCACTGTTGCCCCTTGAAGCCATCTCTGTAAGAGCACCAATTATTCCCTGTCCGCCGATGGTTTGAACACCAATCACCAAATGTTCCCGCATCAGACTACTGAGTGTCTTATACAGATGTTTTTCCGATTGAATATCGCGCATCTGATCAAATGAGATGCTCTTAGTCTCTCCATCAGAAATCATATCTACTACAAAGGCATCGCCAGATATTCCGTCTTTGCCTGTAGGCACACCAATAACAGCAATTAAATTTCCTTCACCTTTAGCAACGGCAGAAACCAATTCATCTTTTTGGGCAACACCTATCGACATAGTGTTGACAATAGGGCTGGTATTAAAAGTGTCGCCAAAAAACACTTCTCCACCAATGACCGGGATTCCAAATCCCTTTTCAAAATCGGCAATGCCGTTTACCACTTCATCGAAGAGCCAGCGGGCAGTATCGCGATCAGAATTACCAAAACGCAAAGAGTTGAGAAGTGCAACCGGCCGGGCTCCCATAGAAAAAATATCACGGTTGACCACCCTCATGCCGGTGGATGCCCCTAAACGAGGCTGAACGGCACATGGATGATTGTGTGATTCCAACTTGAAAACAGCCACCTGACCATCACCAATATCAACCACTCCTGCGCTCTCCTTGCCGGCTTCCACCAAAACATGATCGGCCTTTCTGGGAAGTATTTCGAGCCATTTGCGAGAATTCTTGTAACTGGCATGTTCCGACCACAAAATGGAGAATAATTCAAGTTCGAGTTTGTTCGGAACCCGACCTAAAATGGTCTGAATTTTTTCATACTCCTCTGATGTCATATTCAACAGCTCGACATCTTCGATTGTTGATATATCTTTATGGTTCATAAGTATAGAATTTTCTTTTCATGGTCGAATTGCCTCTCCCGATAGATCGGACGAACTCGCTAATCTTTCATACAGGTACTACCTGACGACTTTGAAAAATCAAAGCTCAATGCTCGTTGCATACAATTTGGTTATTCACAATGATAAAAATATTACACTCAATAAAACATAAAATACATCCCGGTACCAATTTTATCCGGAATACTTATATAATTGTAAAAACCTTATTAATTTTGACTTGAAAAATAGCAAAAAAACCGCATAAAACAAATACGATAATTATGAATAAAAAAGCAATTGTTACCGGAGCTTCCTCCGGGATAGGCAAAGCAACAGCTGCCATGCTGGCACGAAATGGTTTCGATTTGATAGTGACCGGAAGGCGTGAAAACCGCCTGTTAGAACTGAAAAACAAACTGGAAAATAACAATGTGAAAGTAAAAGTGTTGGTATTTGACATCAGAGACAGGAAAGCCATGCACGAAGCCTGGAATTCACTGGCGGATGACTGGAAGCAAATTGATGTACTGGTCAACAATGCCGGACTTGCTGCCGGTGCAGAGCCTGTTCAGGATGGAGACTGGAATGACTGGGAACAAATGATAGATACAAATATAAAAGGACTGCTGGCCATCAGTCAGTTGGTTATCCCCGAAATGATAAAAAAAAGGCAGGGACATATCATAAACGTGAGTTCCATCGCCGGTACCGAAGTATATGCCAACGGAAATGTTTACTGTGCTTCCAAACACGCGGTTCATGCACTGACCAAAGGAATGCGGATTGATCTGTTACCGCATAACATAAAGGTATCTTCGATTTCACCGGGAATGGTGGAAACCGAATTCTCAATGGTAAGATACCATGGGGATAAAGAAAAGGCAGACAAAGTTTATGAAGGTTTAACGCCGCTACATGCCAGTGACGTGGCCGATGCCATTGAGTTTATGATCACTCGTCCGCCACATGTAAATGTCAACGACATGCTTCTGATGCCAGCTGCTCAGGCAAGTGCAGTTTATAATTACCGGGAAAAACAGACTAATTGAAGAAGGTACAACCAGTGTTCGAACAACGGACAACCGTTTTTCGAAGCACTTTGAACCGGCAGAAGCAGTCATTAACCATCATTTACTCCGATTATTCCAATGGATTTTCAATTTTACCGGAGAAAAGAATGGCACCGCTTTCTTTTTCGGCAATAGCAAAAAAGAAAGGACGGTCGACCCGAAATACCATTGGCCCGGGATTTACCATATTAAGTTCCATCCCGACACTGGTGGCTGCAGCAGCCTCAGTACCTTCTTCATCAACTTTAATATAGGTTTTGTGATTGACTTTGCTAATAAAAACCGGCGCATCAATCATATTGGAAAAATCCGCGACAAACTCCGAAAAGGGAAGCTCCATTCCCATAGTAATCAATGGATCATTCAGAAGATATTTGCATTCAACCTCAAAACGAGGCATAAAAAGACCAATACTCTGTTCATTCATATTTTCAAGTATTGATGCCCACTTTTCGGAAGTTATATTATTTACCAAATCATTAACGGAAGCCTCCCCTGAAGGAAGTGCTACGATCATATAAAATGACCCGTTTCCGTAAGGGAGCTTAACTGCACGAAGTTCGTCATCGGCATAATAATCTAAATCCTGTTCCTGATTCATCATGGGCACCTGAACAGTGGTGCCATCCGAAAGTTTAAAGCTTTCATCCTTTGTAGCCGACTCTTTAAACTGATACTGCCATTTACCCAGAAAATAAACGGCATTGACCAGAAACATGTATTGCTGATCACTGATTTCATCAATAATTGCAGGTATTTTCCCTCTTGTTTTTTCGTTGACCCAGCTGTTAATAAGTTCTTTGGCACCTTCCTTATCCGAAAAGTCCACGCCCCTGAATGCAGCATCGTAATACTCTTTCACGGTTTCACTAAAACTCTCTTTAGCTGGTAACGACTCTTTATACCAAACAGAATTGGCCATTTCAATCTCCACCTTCGAATCGGCCGAAAGCAATACCTCCCTAATATTTTTAAAGGCTTCATTCATGGTGGTGGCACCACCAAAATCCATCACAGTCAACATTTGATCGAGTGTTTCACCGGCAGCTCCGTTGGTTGTCATCCCCAAAGCCTGAGCTACACTCAATGAGGAAATCACCACATTTTCGCCGTGGTCGGCATCAGAATTCACAGATTTAAAGAGATCCCAACCAAAACGGTCGGTAGCTGATAACACCTCAAGGGATTTAATGTCAAAATCTTTTTTCTTTGGTTCTTCGTTGTTGTCGAACCAGCTGCAATTCGTTAAAAGAGCTGTCAAAATCAAAAAAGAAATGATGCGTTTCATGATTGTACATATTTGGATATAAGTTAGTACTTTATCTCTGATTTTGTTGTATTTTTTGGCAAAATATTAAAAAAATGGCTGCGCCATTTGTTGTTTGGATCACCGAATTTGCGCGAATTAACGCGAATTTAGTCGCATCTTTGATGCGACAATCATTCGTGTCATTCGTGTCATTGACAACATCATAATTGATTTTTTAAGGTGTTGTCGAACACCTTCCAGTCGTTTCATCAGTATAAAATTAGTCTAAGTTATTGGTCGGATGGAACTCGCATGATTGAACTATACACATGTTCTTTTGTGACAAATTTTGTCATGCTCGTTTCATCCGTATAAAATAAGTCTAAGTTATTGGTCGGATGGAACTCGCATGATTGAGTTTTATACATGTTCTTTTGTGACAATCTTTGTCATGCTCGTTTCGTTGACGACAAAAAATAATTGCGTAGCAATTAGCTAATCCGACAAATTATGACTTTAGCTTTTTGGTTATTTTTGGCTATGGCTTGCTCTGGCTTGTCCAGGTTAGATAATAGTAATATTAAACAGTATCATAATATCTCTTGAGCCTCCGTTTCAAGTTTCTAACTTCTGCCTTCTGCCTCATAAACTTCTGCCTTCTGTCTTCTGCCTTCTGCCTCATAAACTTCTGCCTTCTGTCTTCTGCCTTCTGCCTCGTAAACTTCTGTCTGTTGGCTGCTTTCATCATTAATCAGTTGTCTGGACGAACAGACAAACTATAGTATAAGATGAAAAGAGAGCCAAAAGGTTGCTTCTGTTCAATGTAAAAAAATTGTACTTTTGCGCCATTAATCAATTATGCTGCACCAATGAGACTTTATTCTTCAAAATATCTGAAAGAATTTACAAAAGATATATTTCTGAAAATGGGTGCCACTTCTGAACAGGCCGAAACGGCAGCCGCTGTTCTTAATGCTGCCGACTTAAGAGGTGTCGATTCTCACGGGGTGGCACGCCTTAGCGGTTATGTGCGACTGTGGGAAAAGAAAAGGTTAAAAGTTTCACCCAAGCCAAAGATTATTCACGAGACACCATCGACAGCCGTGATGGATGGGGATTTAGGCCCGGGACTGATGGTAGCCCCCAAGGCAATGGATGTCGCCATTGAAAAGGCAAAAACTGCCGGCACGGGCTGGGTAGCCATTCGCAACAGCAACCATTTCGGAATTGCCGGATATCATGCTATGCGGGCATTAGAACACGATATGATCGGCATTTCAATGACAAATGCCAGTCCGCTCGTCTTCCCCACCTTCTCAAAAAGCCGATTGTTGGGGACCAACCCTATAGCCGTGGCCATACCGGCTCTGAAACAACCTCCTGTTGTTATCGACATGGCTACTACGCCGGTAGCCAACGGAAAACTTGAAGTTCTTCAACGCAAAGGAGAAAACATTCCTGAAGGATGGGCACAAGATAAAGATGGAAATTCTTCCATTGATGCAGAAATACTGAAAAATGGGGGTGCCATGCTTCCGCTTGGAAGCGACCGGATACACGGCAGTCACAAAGGCTATTGCCTGGGCGGAATGGTAGATATTTTCTCAGCCGTATTGTCAGGTGCCAATTACGGGCCCTGGGTGCCACCCTTTGTGGCTTTTCTTGACCCGCCGGCCAACCCTGTTGGCGAAGGCATCGGACATTTTATCGGTGCCATGCGCATAGATGCTTTCAGACCTGCCAACGAATTTAAAGCGCACATGGACAAATGGATTGAGACTTTCCGTCATGCAAAGCCGGTCACCCCCGACCAAAAAGTGCTGATTCCCGGTGACCCGGAACGTGAACTGGAACAGGAACGCCTCACCAATGGGATTCCGCTTCTGCAACCTGTTATTGACGACTTAACCAGGCTTGGAAAAGAGATGGGTGTCCGGTTTGATGGGTAAGAACAATAGCAAAAAACCAACGATACTTCACAATGATAACAAAAGCAAAAAATATTTTGACATAAAAAAGCCCTCCAAATATAAAAAATGAAGGGCCTTTCAAATTAATTTTGAACAAATTATCTCACCATCAATTTCTTCACTTCTTTACTTCCATCCAACAACTCCACCATCACCATATAAACACCCTTATTCCAAGCAGAAACTTCCACAGGCAAATCATCTATTCCGGCAACATCCGAAACGGCAAAAACTACTTTGCCTGACAAATCAACAACTGAGACAGCAGCAGCATTACCATTCAGTGTAATAGTAACCAATTCATCAGCAGGATTAGGGAATACACTGCTGACAGAAGAGTCATCGATATTAACAATATCATTGGTAACATCTTTGATCAGGCTCACATTACTGATAGAAAAACCAATATTTTCCCAACCTCCTTCAAAGCCTAACTTCATCGCAGGAAAAGTACTTGTCATCACGAAAGGAATAGAAAAAGTTTGCGCTGAAGTGGTCAGATTTTCAATATGTCCTACCCCTGCAACATTTTCAGGTAAAAGATCAGTGTAAGACCCTCCGTCTTCACCAAAAAAGACCTTCAGTTGCTTAATACCCTCTGCTTTTGCGGTAAAAGTTAAAGTATAATCAGCGCCTTCCTCAAGACTGGCAATCTGCTCTACAGTAAAATTCTGATTAAACTGCAAATACCAATACTGAACAGCACCAACATTTAAATCTGTAAAATTTGCCCAGCCATCCTGGTATGTTACATTAAAAGTAACCCACGATTCCCAATCCGGGATCCATGTAGTCCACGATTCTCCACCATTGGAAAAATCACCATTCAAAACAACATTTTGTGCCTTTAAGTTAGCATTCAAAATAAGTGCCAATGCACTCAAAATAAGTAATTGTTTTTTCATAATGTAATAGATTTTAATAAGTAAAAAAATCACAGGCTCCCTTATTAAGGGGAACCTGTCCATTAAGTAGTATCTGTCCAGAAAGTACCATTTGCTACGTTACGCTCGTCGCCAAAATACTTATTTACGAAACGAGCATGGCAAAGTTTGCCACAATAAGAATATGTATAAGTTCTTGCATGCGAGTTCCATCCGACCTTAATAATAAATTTTATACGAATAAATCCTCATTAACAATAAGTTAACTCCAGTACAAAAATTTAAAACGCCTGGATTTTGACAAAAAGATGCTTTTTAGACCGGACTCCAGTAAATTTTAGTTGACCAGAACGCGTGAAATATAAGTTTTTCCACCTTCAGTAAGTACACGAATCAAATAGACTCCCGATTCCCATCCAGAACAAGGAACAGTTACAATATCCAAGACAGAAGATTCAGAAGAGTAAACCATCTTTCCTGCAAGGCTATAAACCACAACATTCTTAATTGTCTTATCCAGATTAATAATAAACTGATCAGATGCAGGATTAGGATATATCTCAAAAGTTTCCGCCTCTACATTATTGGAAAAAGTAGCATCAGGCAAGTTCACAGATAAGAAAACATCATCGATGATGAACTCAGTAACGGGACTTTCTGAAACGGCTACAAAAAGATTACCTATCACAGAAAGATTAAGCGGATTAGTCTGATTCATAAGGTCAGAAACAGGAGCGGAAACAAAATGCCACTCACCATCTCTACTAACCCCGTAAGGATCAGCGCCCGGCGCAAAAACAATCTCTCCTGCACCACTTTCTTTATCTTCCATTTTTATAGAAAAGGTTTCTGATGCTTCAGGCAGTATTTTAATAGCAAAATTGAGATATCCCGATTCAAAATGAGAAATATCCAGAGGAGCATCCGAACTAATACTAAAACCACCCCAAGTAGCGCCAGCAGAACCTGCTAAGTCAATTAATTCACTGCCTTCATAAGGAGTCTGATTGGTTCCATTAACCAGCGTGTTTTCCCATATATAAAGATGGCCGTTTACATCATCTATGGCAAAATTATTGCTAATAGAAGTTCTTTCAGTAAAGATGCCATAATCATCCGAATTAATAACAAATGAATTCTCACCTTGTGAAGAACTCAGATTTGGATTTTCCGGCTGAGTTGCTCCTTCCGTAAAAATGACATCATCAAAGGCAATACTGGCAATAGCACCGCCTCCGGCTGAAAACGGAATGCTCACCACAGAAAGATCAAGACCCTGGGCGGTAAGATCACTGACCGGGACGGTAATCCGATGCCATTCTCCATCACGAACAAAACCCTCCGGATCACTACCGGCAGTATCCACAGTTCCACCGGTGAAATTGATTGTTCCCTTAGAATTATTAGCGCCAAAAACATCGACATGAAAATCCTTTTGTGAGGTAGTTTTCACAGAAAAAGAGAACATTCCGTTGGCATAATGAGTCAAATCATGACCAATTCCATCCGTTACGCCAAATCCCCACCAACCAACACCTGTAGAGCTATATGACAGCACCTCTTCACCATCATAAGGAGTGGTGGGAATGGCAGACAAAGTATTTTCCCAAACATATATAAATCCATTAACATCATCAATCACAAATTTATTGGGAACATTGGGGTTTTCGGTAAAAACCCCGTAATACTCAGATGTAACAGAAAAATCCGGAAGGTCCAAAGCATCATTCCGATTGGCATTCAATCCATTATTGGCTTCAGGATTGGAGGACAATGAAAAATAAATATCATCCACCAAAATATTAGTAGTTGCGCCGTCACCACCTAACATGAAAACATTTCCTAAGGAGGACATATCAAGCCCATTAGCGGTCAATTCAGAAACCGGGATTGTAATAGTATGCCACTGTCCGTCACGGGCAAACCCATAAGGATCACTTCCGTAATTAAAACTAATTCTTCCTTCATTTCCTTTGGTATCGCCAACTCCAACCCAAAAATTCTTATCAAAGGTAGTGCGCATGGAGAAGTGCAGATAACCATTTTGAAAATGAGAAAGATCAATACTACTGGCAGAGTTAATCCCAAATCCATACCATGTCTTGGCAGGAGGTGCATAAAAAGCCATTACTTCAGTTCCATCGTAAGAAGGCGCATTCTGCAATGGCTTCAATGTATTTTCCCAAATTTGCAACGAATTCACCATATCATCAAATACAAACCTTTCCGTAATTGCGGGATTTTCCGTAAAAATTCCGTAAACATCTGACTCAGGAGCAGCCGGAGGCGTAATAACCATCTGACCGCCATCAGAATCCTGTTGGTAAACACGAACATAATCCACATACATTTTTGCGGGCATAGGAGCAGTAATAGCATTTGGATCGGTAATTCCGGGGAAAGAACCACCAACAGCCAGATTTAGAATAAAATAATGAGGCCAGTCACGAAACTCTTCTGCATCTTCGCCATCAATATTCATAGCATAATAGGGTTCTGTATCATCATTAAAATACATTTCAATACGAGAGGGAGTCCATACCATAGTAAATCGATTGTATTGATATAAACTTTCACCTACAGGCAATGTATGCGCAAGACCATAGCTGGCAGTATATCCAACATCCCAGTGCAAAGCACCACCAAAGGTACGTTCCTGAGTTCCGGCAGCGATTCCTTCTGAATGACCGGCTTCCAGAATGTCAATTTCCCCATTGGCAGGCCAGGTTCCTCCCTGAGTTCCGAGCATCCAAAAAGCAGGCCACAGACCATCTGCTAAAACAGGCAGTTTTATACGGGCCTCAATTTTACCGAATTGAGCAGCCACTTTACCGGCTGATTGGATTTTACCGGACGTAAACTGATATCCGCCATAGTTTTCACGCTTGGCGGTAAGGATCAGCGCATTACCACCTTCCCCATCGGGACCTACTTCCACATTTTCGGCACGATAATGTTGTAATTCATGGTTAGCACCTGTATTCCATATACCAACATTCGTTTCCGCAGTCCATCGATCGGTATTCAGTTCGGTGCCATCAAAATTCTCTTCCCAAACCAATTCATATTGGGCGCTACTAATGCCAGGAATTAGCAAAATAGCCATTAAAAACAAAAGAATACGTTTCATAACATAAATTTTTTAGTTACATTCATTGCCATTGTAAAAAATTCTCATAGACTTTATTCAAACAAAATTGTATTACAACACAACAATCAAAATTACTTCATGAACAACCATTGACAATTTTTAACAGTCATACTCTAACAT
>NZ_AEWI01000147.1 GCF_000191885.1 Anaerophaga thermohalophila DSM 12881 | reverse complement strand
ATTGTTAATGAGGATGCAAAAATTTAAAACAACAACGAGTTTGGCAACAAAGATGCTTTTTAGACTGGGCTCAAGATTCAATATCCCAAACAAATTAACAGCTGTAATGTTAACCAGATTCATAGACTTTTTGACATCCAAAATTACAAATTTTGCTTCCGAATCCATAAAATGAATGATCCCCGGTAGTCGCTGGGGGTTAACGATGGAAACACGAAATATTTGTGAATTACAGACGGCAAACGGATAACATATATCGATCACAAACTTGCGGATAGCAGCTATAAAGCGTATATTTAGAACCGACCCCGATTTATTCAGCTTGCCGGTTTCTTTAGGGTAAGGGTTACGGTCGGCTCAATCGGGGTCTCTTTTCCTATCGTTTGATGCGAAGGGGACTGAACTATAGATTTTCCCAATTCTGTAAATTACGCCTAAAAAAAGTTAACTTGTGCTACATCAGCAAGACAGGCATATCATTTGATAGCTTTTCAAGCTGAATTGTAGAACGAAAAGCAATAAATATGAATACAAAAAAATTATTTTCTGTTTTTACTGTTGCTGTATTAAGTGCACTGATCAGTGTAATAACTTATTCACATTTTTTTAAGCCAGAGCAAAAAATAGTTGAACTTGCACAGCCAGTAGTCCCGGCTGCTCAATATATGTCATTACCGGCCGGGCCACAACAACAGGGCCCTGACCTTACGGTGGCAGCAGAAAGGTCGGTACATTCAGTGGTACACGTAAAAACAATATCAAACCAGTCATCTGGTTATTCAGGAAATCCACTGTATGAATTCTTTTTCGGTCCCGGCCTTCCTACACCCAGGCAACAGCCGGTGATGGGTGCAGGGTCAGGAGTAATAATCACAAAAGACGGCTATATCGTTACCAATAACCACGTCATTGAAGGTGCCACTAATATTGAAGTAACGCTCAATGATAACAGGACTTTCGAAGCAAAACTGACAGGAACTGACCCTGCCACGGACATAGCCCTTATCAAGATAGATGCAGAAGATTTGCCCTATTTGGAATACGGGAATTCGGACGAACTGAAGATTGGTGAATGGGTATTGGCCGTTGGTAATCCTTTCAATCTGACATCGACAGTAACAGCCGGGATTGTCAGTGCTAAATCGAGAAATATCAACATTTTACGACGGGAACAGGGCACTCTGGGCATTGAATCGTTCATCCAGACCGATGCCGCTGTTAATCCCGGAAACAGTGGTGGTGCACTGGTCAATACTTCAGGCGATCTGGTAGGAATAAATACAGCCATCGCTTCACAGACAGGTTCTTACACGGGCTATTCATTCGCAGTTCCCGTGAGCATCGTGAAGAAAGTTGTGGCCGATCTTATGGAATATGGTAAGGTTCAAAGAGGCGTTCTTGGAGTGAGCATCAGAGATGTAAACAGCGAGCTGGCAAAAGAAATGGAACTGGGCACCACCCAGGGTGCCTATGTAGTTGAAGTATTTGAAGAAAGTGGTGCAGAAGATGCCGGCATTAAGAAAGGAGATGTCATTGTAAGCGTTAACGGGGAAGATGTAACAAAAGTGTCAGAACTTCAGGAAAAAATCAGCAGATACAGACCGGGAGATAAAGTCAATGTAACGGCTATACGAGATGGAAAAAAGAAAGAATTTAATGTTACTTTACGAAACATTTATGGGTCGACCGACGTTGTAAAAGCAGACAAACCTTTCAACATATTGGGAGCATCATTTGAAGAAGTTTCCAAAGAAGAAAAAATGAGACTCAAAATTTCCAACGGCATAAAGGTCTCCGGTGTTACCTCCGGAAAATTCCGTGAAGCCGGCATCCAGAAAGGCTATATTATTACAAAAGCCAACAGAGTTCCCATTAACAGTGTTGAAGATTTCAGAAAAGTAGTAGAAATGGTAGAAGAAGGATTATTTCTTTCGGGAATATATCCCAACGGACAGGTAGCATATTATGCCATTAACCTGCAGAATTAATTGATTGTAACATTCACGAAGACCGCATAAAACTTGCATTAGTTCAATAATTGTTGTACTTTTGCGCCGTAATTTTTGGAGTATATATGAGACAATTAAAGATAACAAAATCCATTACAAACCGCGAAAGCGCGTCGTTGGACAAATATCTTCAGGAAATCGGACGAGAAGATCTTATTTCCGTTGAAGAAGAGGTGGAATTGGCACAACGAATAAAAAAGGGAGACCAGGTAGCCCTTGAAAAGTTGACCCGTGCCAATTTGCGCTTTGTGGTATCAGTGGCAAAACAATATCAAAATCAGGGATTGAGTCTTCCCGACCTCATCAACGAAGGTAATCTTGGCTTGATAAAGGCAGCCGAAAAGTTTGATGAGACAAGGGGGTTTAAATTCATATCGTACGCTGTGTGGTGGATTAGGCAGTCCATCCTGCAGGCGCTGGCCGAGCAATCAAGAATTGTTCGTTTGCCGCTCAACCAGGTAGGATCACTGAACAAAATCAACAAAGCATACTCAAAGTTTGAACAGGAACACGAGCGTAAACCATCGCCTGAAGAATTGGCAGATCAACTGGAAATTCCTGCCGATAAAGTGGCAGACACGCTTCGTGTTTCAGGACGCCACATTTCTGTTGATGCTCCCTTTGTTGAAGGAGAAGATAACAGCCTGCTGGATGTTCTGGTCAATAATGATTCGCCAAATGCCGACAAAACCCTGATTAATGAATCATTGTCGCGCGAAATTGAACGTGCGCTGGCCACACTCACCGAAAGAGAAAGTGATATTATTAAACTTTTCTTTGGCATCGGATGCCAGGAAATGACCCTCGAAGAAATTGGCGAAAGATTTGGTTTGACACGTGAACGTGTCCGTCAGATTAAAGAAAAGGCCA
Organism: Anaerophaga thermohalophila DSM 12881; assembly: GCF_000191885.1. Classification (GTDB taxonomy): domain Bacteria; phylum Bacteroidota; class Bacteroidia; order Bacteroidales; family Marinilabiliaceae; genus Anaerophaga; species Anaerophaga thermohalophila. The sequence goes on along the minus strand of NZ_AEWI01000147.1, from coordinate 359 downwards.
TTCGCCGGTTGAGACACACTTCCAGAAGTAAATTGTTGAAATCGTACCTCGGTTAAATCCGGGTAGAAATAAGAAAAGCCTCTCAGATTTATTATCCGGGAGGCTTTTTTATTTTATACTACCGTAGTAATGTTAGTAGTTTACCACTAACATGAACAAGCCAGTGCCAAAAATAACTAAAAAGCTAAAGTCATAATTTGTCGGATTAGCTAATTGCTACGTAATTATTTTTTGTCGTCAACAAATGACACGAATGACTGTCGCATCAAAGATGCGACTAAATTCGTGTTAATTCGCGCAAATTCGGTGATCCAAACAACAAATGGCGCAGCCATTTTTATAAATATTTTGCCAAAAAA
>NZ_AEWI01000148.1 GCF_000191885.1 Anaerophaga thermohalophila DSM 12881 | reverse complement strand
TTGGCATAACAAAACATCAGCTTTATTATCGGGAAAAGGCTGGTAAACAAGGGCGAAGGCCATCGAAGACAACTTTGAAAATGGATGGTTCTAAACAATTAGATGTTCTCAATGACGAGGTTGTAAAGGATATTAACACCATTGCTGAAGATCCCGATACAGATTACGGGTATCGCAAAATGACTTATGCATTAATGAGTGCAGTATAAAAAGCATATTTTTGTCAAAATCCAGGCGTTTTAAATTTTTGTACCGGAGTTAACTTGTTGTTAATGAGGATGCAAAAATTTAAAACAACAACGAGTTTGGCAATAAAAATGCTTTTTAGATCGGGCTCAAATATTTTTCGACTCGTATTACCCCCTAACAATGTTAGAAAAAACTTCAACAGCTCTTAGCTTAAAAATTTTCCACACCACACCCTGTACCCCTTCGGCCAGGTAATCTCAGGTTTATTATTGAAGATACCGAAAACAGCAGAACCGCTCCCCGACATGGCAGCATATAAAGCCCCGTTTTTGTACAAATTTTCTTTTATTTCGGCAAGTTCCGGATACCATGAAAAAGCATTGGCTTCAAAATCGTTGTTCAGTGATTCCGACCATTTTTCAACAGGCATTTTAATAATCTCTTCGGGCTTTTTAGCAGGAGGTTTTGGTATAATGTTTTGGTATGCTTCGGGGGTGGAGAGATGGATCGGAGGTACTACAATCATTATCCAAAAGCCTGTGAGTGAAATATCAACCGGTGAAAAAATATTTCCGGTTCCCCGTGCCAGTGTTGGTTGGTTGCGTATAAAAAAGGCACAATCGGCGCCTAATTCAGCAGCTTTTTTTTCCAGTGTTTTCTCAGAAAGACCAAGGGTGTATTGTTCATTGAGCAAATTCAGCATGAAGGCGGCATTGCTGGATCCTCCCCCCAGGCCGGCTCCGCAGGGAATGTTTTTATGCAGATGAATTTTCAGTGGAGGGATGTGGTGATCTTTCCTCAGTAAATCCAAGGCTTTAAAAACCAGATTGTCTTTCTTGTCTGTCATGGTTGCTAAACCCGACTCCGAGAATTGGTCATCACTGCCTTCGGTGTTGTTAATAACCTCAAGAACGTCATTGAAACCCGGTACGGGAAAGAAGATTGTTTCAATATTATGGAAGCCGTCGGGACGTTTTTCAGTGACAAATAACCCTAAATTTATTTTTGCATTGGGAAAAACCACCATAATCCTTTATTTTTATTGCAAAGAAACAATAGTTCCGGTAAAATTTTTATAAACCGCTTAAATTTTCATTATGAATATCATGGAAACGTCACTCAAATTTTTGTTTGTGAGTGTTTTAGCTGTTTTTACTATGTCGTGTGGAGAACAATACCCGCCAACCAATCTTGCCAATAACCACATCATTCCCAAGCCGGCCTCTGTGGTAGCAACGCATGGTACATTTGTCCTTGATAAAGATGCTGTTATTTTTTATGATGCCGGCAACGAGGACTTGAAAAAGAATGCAGAGTATCTGGCCGGGCTTTTACGCCCGTCGACAGGTTTTGTTGTTGAAACCAAAGCAACATCGCGAAACCCGCGGGATGGCATTTATCTGACAGCAGGAGTCGATAAAGACTCGTTACTTGGAGAAGGGGGATATGAACTCGTGATTTCCGAAAAGCAGGTTAAAATTGCTTCACCTTATCCGGATGGTGTTTTTTATGGTATTCAAACAGTGCGTCAATTGCTACCCGCCGATATTGAATTTCACAATGATGGCACTCGTGAAAAATGGTTTTTACCAACAGGGACTATCCGTGACTGGCCTGAGTACCAGTATCGGGGGGCAATGCTTGATGTGTCGCGTCACTTTTTCGGTGTTGAGACAGTGAAGCGGTTCATTGATTATCTGTCGCTTTTTAAATTTAATGCACTGCATCTTCATCTTTCCGATGATCAGGGCTGGCGTATAGAAATAGAGTCGTGGCCCAACCTTACCAGGCATGGAGGAAGCACGGAAGTTGGCGGTGGCAAAGGCGGTTATTATACAAAGGACGACTACAAAGCAATTGTTGAGTATGCTGCCGGTCACCATATCACTATTATTCCGGAAATTGATATGCCGGGGCACACCAATGCTGCTCTTGCCTCATATCCTGAGCTGAATTGTGACGGGAAAGCGCGCGAATTGTATACCGGAACAAAAGTCGGATTCAGTACCCTGTGCACCGATAAAGAGATCGTTTATGAGTTTGTGGATGATGTTGTTCGTGAAATTTCGGAATTAACACCCGGCCCCTGGTTCCATATTGGCGGAGATGAGTCACATTCAACAGAACAAGATGATTACGTCCGGTTTATTAACCGGGTTCGTGAAATTGTCAACACGTACGGGAAGAAAGTAATTGGTTGGGACGAAATTGCGCATGCCGATATAAACAGTGAAGATGTGGTACAGTTTTGGGCCAGGGAAAAAAATGCATTAGAGGGTGTGAAAAAAGGAGCCGGAGTGATCATGTCACCTTCCAGTCATGCATACATGGACATGAAGTATGATTCTACTACTGTATTGGGGCTTAGCTGGGCCGGGCTGACAGAAGTGGATGATGCTTACAACTGGGACCCGGTTGCTTTGGTTGACGGCATTGAAAAAATTGATATCCTTGGTGTTGAGGCTCCGCTCTGGACAGAAACCATTGAAACGCTCGATGATATTGAATATATGACGTTCCCTCGTCTTCCAGGTTACGCCGAAATTGGATGGACCGCCACCGAAAACAGGTTCTGGGAAGATTATAAAGTTCGCCTCGGCAAACAAAAAGAACGTTTCGAGGCGATGGATGTTAACTATTACAAATCTCCCCTGGTGCCCTGGCAGGATGAGGAGGATATTTTTATTGAAGAGCAGAAGGAGGGAGAAGTTAAGTAGTGCCCTTCTGTAAAGTCGGGAAAAGTAGTGCCAAATCATGTGTCTGTCCATAAGGTAAATAGTCAGTTAAAAAGGCTTAAACGCAGAGGCGCCATGATGCAAAGTTTTTATTATGAGAGAGTTGTGGTTTATATCATTAGGGTGGTAAACAAGTTATGAGCCCAGCCTAAAAAGCATCTTTGTTGCCAAACGCCTGGATTTTGACAAAAATATGCTTTTTATGCTGCACTTATTTATATGCAGACTCATTTTAAGAGAGTTAAGTTCGAAAATGTTTAAATTATGAGACGAATTTTAATAATAATTTTATCGTTGACCTTTTTACCTGGCTTGAATGTTTCTGACTTTGCTGGTGAGCAGGAAGAAAAGGAGAAGCGTCAGAAGCAATATGAAGAGATACTCGCCCTGGTGAAAAGCGGACAATTTATATTTGAAGCAACCCGGGCTTTTCCGCAAAGCGGGCCATCTATAGACCTGACAACCAATTATGGCTACTTAAAAGTAACCGATTCTGTTGCAACCGCAGACCTTCCATATTTTGGCAGAGCGTATAACGTAGCGTATGGTGGAAAGGGCGGAATTAATTTTTCAGGCAAAGCTAATGAAATCAAAATTTCAGAAAGCCCCGAAAAAATGCGAATCCAATACTCTTTTGAAGTGAAGGACAGGGATGTTTTCAAAATCATGATGGAAATCGGGTATGACGGAGATACTTCGTTGAGTGTTATTAGTAATGACAGAGCATCCATTCGTTATAGCGGAAAAATAAGTGCTGTTGAAGAAGAGGACCCATAGCATCACTTTATATCACAGGATGCTTCATTGATTGCTGCTGTTCTAAATCAGGCGGTTTCAATTGAACATCAGGTGGTATCCATCCGTGATTTGGAAGATATACTTCAATTCAGATTGTTTGAATTCTCGCCATTCTGAAACGACAGAATAAACTCGGTGAGATCTGTCTCAGGTGGCAATCCTAATTTCTTCCTGAGGCGATATCGGTGGTTTTCCACACCTCGGACAGAAATGCCCAGAAGCGGTGCTATCTCTTTAGATGTCAGGTTGATTCGCAAAAATGCGCAGAGTCGCAAATCGCTGGGTGTTAACTCCGGATATTCGCTTTTTATAGACTGAAGAAAAGTTTCGTGTGCAAGGTTAAAGTTATGCTCAAATACTTTCCAGTCATCATCACCCGATATATTGCCATCGATCTTTTTAATCAGTTCTGAATAATATTTGTCGGGAAAGCGGGGACCTAACTGCTCTTTCTGACGTTTTAGCTTGTCTTTGAGCGACATCAGGAATTCGTTCTTTTTAATCATCTCAAGTGTAGTGTTAGCCAGCTGGCGGCTTTTGAAAGAGAGCTCGGATTGTAACTTTTCATTTCTGAGTCTGATGAGTTCTCTTTCTTTTTCTTCCCGTTTATGCTTTTCGTTAAGCTTTACGCGTTTTACAGTAATGTGCTTTCCCAGAAAGAAAATACCCAAAAACAATAAAGCATAAATGATTATAGCCGGAGTGGACTTATACCATGGTGGTTTTACTTCTAATACCAACGTATGGACTTTTGATGATTTTTGCCACTTATTTGTGGCTCTTACCTTAATGGTGTATTCTCCTGTAGGGATTCGGTTGATTACAAAAGCAGGTTTTTCTGATGGTTCCGACCATCCATTGGTCAGTCCTTCAATTTTATATTGATACCTGATAATTTCTCCTGAATACAAGGGGAAGGAATATCTTAACGAGAGGTTGTTGCGGGCAAAAGGGATACTTATTTTTTCCTGATAGGGCGAAAGTGTCTTTCTGTCTCCCGACTGAGAGTGGGATACAATTTCTCTGATTTTGAGAGATTCCCGGGTGATTCTTTCACCACTGTCTTCAGCTTCAGCATCCAGAAGGGCATATCCGTTTTCAAGGCACAGAGGTAGCTCTTTGGGCATCTATGGGAACAATGTTTTCTTCTCTGGGTATAAGGTCGTTTTGAAAAAGTGTGATTGGAAATTCTTTAATTTTTTCAATGCTGTTTTGTTTTATCCTGAATTGCGCAATTCCGATGTCGTTGATAAACCAATAGCGATTATCGGGGGCGCCGACAATGAAAAATGAAGATGAGTAATTGCCCAGATTCCTGTTCAGAAATTCATAGGGAACAATGGCATCGTTCAGATCATCATAGGTATAAAGCGAATCGTTATTGGTAAAAACAATGCGTCCTTCCACCTTGAAAGTCCGAATACTGCTACCCTGGCGCCAAAGAATCGAGTTTTTTCCATAATGCTTAACCAGAAGTGTTGAGTCCAGATTCTCATTCAGGCGTATTCTATACAATCCATGATAGAGATGGCTGGCCCAAAGATTATTTCTGTGATCAAACTCAACAAATCTTATTAAATCGTTGAATCCTTTTACGGTATGGGAAAATTGCCATTGACCATTATTTTTTTTGTACACGACCAGTTCGGTATAGGTACTTTGAACCAAATGATCCGGGCGGTTGGAAATTCTTGTTACGGAATATCCGCCCGAAAGTTCAGATATTTTGGTAGCCTGGCAGTTATCAACAATGAAGGTTCCGGAATTGTGACCTACAAAAAGAGTTCCGTCAATGACTTCACAATCCCAAACCTGTCTTTGGGTGCCCTGCACGAGCCTGAATTGGTCGTTGGGTTGGTTCCATTTTTTACAAAACAAGCCCTGATTGGTGCCGGCATAAAAAATTCCATGATGAATAGCAACTGAATACAGGGCGCCCGGTGAATCGTGTTCGAACATGGTATAAGACGATGTAGAGGAAAAAGAAATGAAATCCAGACCTTTGTCCGATGCTATCCATATATTATCAGTACTGTCGCAGGCAAGTGAATGAACAGTATTGCTTTGTAAACCGAAACGGGTGGTCAGATGTTGTTTTTCACTACCATCGGGCGAAAGAATCTTTATCCCGTTAAGGATAGTCCCTATTATTATTGTCCCGTCTGACTTCCGTATCCCGTTATTGATGTTGTTGTGGACGAAAAAACCCGTTTGTTGGGGGGCCCATTCTGCGACCTTGTCAGTGGCTGCATCGTACAGGAACATCCCATGGCTTTCGGTACCAATCAGATAATGATCTTTTATATGATATCCGGAGAAGAAATTTACACTCTTATTTCTGAAAAAATCCGATTGAAGGAAAGATACATATTTATTATTCTTAATTTTATACAATCCTGTGGACTGAACGGCAATGACCAGTTCGTTGTTGACGACTGCAGACACCGTAATGAAACCATTTATTTCGATGAATTCAAACCGATTGTCGGAAAAAATATATATACCGGAGAATGACTGAAAGTAAACCTTTTCTCCGATTATGAATATGTGCCAGAATTCTTCATTTTTGGCAAAGAATTGTTCTACCTTGTCAGTTAAAGAGGTATATTCAAGTTTCCCGATGTCGTTTCTTTCCCAGTATCCGATTTCCCTGTAGCCGCCGGTAAATATCCGGTTGTGTTTATCTACCGCCACGGATCTTATTGGAAAGCCGTTGGGTGAAGGATTCATGTGCCATGATACGCCGTCGAATTCGATTAATCCAATGCTGTTTCCAAAATAGGTATACCCTTCAGAATCAAATCCAATACACCAGTTTTTATTGGCCCCGTTGTAGTCGTGTTTGTTAAAATTGATTATCTGCGATTGTAGCTTCGTGCTTGTTTCACCATTTTTTGCACCGGCGCCACATAAACAGAAAAAGGAACAAATTGCAATTGTTAAAATATATCTTATTCTGAGCTGTTTTGAGTAAATCATTTCCATAATCGGGTGCTCCATCAGTATAAATTTTGTCTAAACTATTGGCCTGATCGCCTGCTTTGTTTGTCCTGGGAAGCGTAACACAGTCAATGGCACTTTATGGACAGCCACTAAATGCTATTTTGTGCTAAACTGCCTTATAGGAAAGGGAGAGATACCGGTGTTGATTAGGGATACAAAAATATTTGATAATTGAGATTCTTTTAGTTTTTCTGATGTTAAAATGCAAAAAAATGTTCAATTCACCGGTCAAATTTAATAACAAAATACCATTTAAAAGGATAATTCTCCCGTTTTGGTTCACTTTTGTTAAGAAAACCGGCTTTTTCTCTCAAAAAAAATATCAAAAATTCAAGAAATTAAATTACTGAAATTTAATATATAATACCAATAAATTACATTAAAGATGAGTTAAAAGTGAAGTAGAGAGATACATTTTTTAACAATGAGAGTTATTGGTGTAGTTAATTTTTCTTTAATCTGGTTATTGTGGTCGTAATTTTACTTCAGCAAAAACAAAAATTTTATAGTCATGAGAAAAACTCTGTTATTAATTTATTTTTTAATGGCATCTGTCTTTCTCTTCGGTCAGGAAGAGATTACTGTCCGTGGGACAGTGACAGATTCGCAAAATCTGGGAATTCCGGGTGTTTCAGTAGTGGTAGAAGGAACGACCCAGGGCACAATTACCGATATGGATGGTAATTATAATCTGACAGTGCCGTCAGATGCTAACCTTGTGTTTAGTTTTGTCGGGATGAAGACCGTCACTGTCGCGGTCAATGGGCGAAATGTCATTGATGTTACCATGGAATCTTCAATGGTTGATCTTGAAGAGGTGGTTGTGGTTGGTTATGGTGAGGTTAGAGCCAAGGACCTGACTTCCTCTATTGCAACTATAAAATCGGAAGAGTTGACAAAAACGCCCAGCGGCCAGGCGATGCAATCTCTGCAGGGAAAAGTAGCCGGCGTTCAGATTGTCAGTGCCGGTGCCCCGGGGAGTGAACCAACGGTACGGATTCGTGGGATCGGTTCTTATCCCGGTAGTAGTAACTCACAGCCCCTCTATGTGGTTGACGGAATGTACTTCGATAACATTGACTTTCTGAATCCATCGGATATAGAAACATTATCGATTCTGAAGGATGCTTCAGCTTCAGCGATTTATGGAGTCAGGGCGGCCAATGGTGTTGTTCTGATAACCACAAAAAATGGTTCATTAAATGAAAAAGCCCGGATAACTTATGAGGGGTATGTTGGCGTTCAGGTTCCACAAAATGTGCTGAAGATGGCAAATGCTGAGCAGTTTGTTGATTATGTCAATCAAACGGGAGATGCAGCTGATATTCAGTACGTGCAAAATGCAATGCAACGTTACGGCAGAAGCCGCGTGAACCCGAATGTGCCTGCCGTGAATACCGACTGGTATGCTGAAGTTATGAAGGATGCTGCCAGACAGCAAAACCATTCCCTTACCGTTTCCGGCGGTAGTGATAAAACGGCTTACTCCTTAGGTGTTAGCTATTTTGAACAAGAGGGCTTGCTGGAAACAGCCAGGGACTCTTATGAACGGATGAATATCAGAGGAAAGTTTGATCAGGAAGTAAATAGCTGGTTGAAAGCCGGTATCAATTTCAATTTGAGTAGTGCAGAAAAATATTCAGCTGACGATGGTGCCTGGTTTAGTGCATATCATGCCGTGCCTATCCTGCCAAAATACGATATGGAGAATTATGAAGCCCTTACGGAGAGTGGAATCCCGGATGCAAGTCCCTATTCCAGCGCTCAATTGCTTGGGTACAGGGACGCACAAAATCCTTTTCTGCAACTTGATTACAGAAACAACCGCCAGGATTCCAAAAAGGTTTATAGCGGTATTTACGGAGAAATTTCATTCATTCCGAACAAACTTCGTTTCAAAACCACTTATAATGTCTCTCTGAATGCAATTAAGAACAGAAATGTTGGTTTGCCTTATTTTGTAACTGATGATGCCAAAAGACTTTTATCTACCATCAGTACCGACCGGATAACTAATTATGACCAGTTTCTGGATAATGTTTTAACCTATTCGGACAGCTTTGGTAATCACAATCTTACCGTTATGCTTGGGCAATCTTACAGGGATGAAAGGTATGAATATCTTAAAGGAGAGGCTGAGAACATTCCTGAACCACAAAATACCTGGTATATCGGACAGTCTCGTTCTGAATCTTCAAAGCAGGTAGATGACGATGCAGAAAGAATTTATGGTCTGTCTTATTTTGGTCGTGTTTCTTATAACTATGACAACAGGTATCTGGGGTATTTTACTATTAGAAGGGAAGGAACTTCAAAATATCAGGAAAAATGGGGAACTTTCCCTGCCTTTGGCTTAGGCTGGGTTATCTCCGAAGAATCTTTTTTCAATAATGTTAATTTCGTAGATTTTCTGAAATTAAGAGCCGGTTGGGGACAGTTAGGGAATGATAAAATTGCCCGGGCAGCCGGACAAAATACCACCGAACCTGTCTTTTTAGCCATTGATGATACTCAGGTAAATGGTACCATTACTACCAATACATTCGGTTATCTTGAATGGGAAGTTGTGGAAGAAACCAATGTTGGTATCACAGCCAATTTCCTGAACAATCGTTTAAGGTTGGAATCAGATTATTTTATCAGGGATACTAAAAAGGCGGCAATTCCTGTTAACCTTAAATTACAAGGGGGAAGTGTTTTAAGAAATGTCGGGAAGATACGGAATTCCGGCCTGGAAGTAGTATTAAACTGGGATGATAAAATTACCAACGACTTGACGTATTCTGTCGGTCTAAATGTTTCAACATTGAAGAATGAGGTGCGCGATTTGTACGGACAGCCTTACCTGAATGGTGGTTCGGCTGAGTTTCGCCAGCGTTCGCAGGTGGGCGAGCCACTCCTCTCTTTTTACGGGTATGAGGTAGCCGGGGTCTATCAAAATCAGACCGAGATCGATGCCGATCCGGTTGCCGTGGAGAATGGACTGGTTCCCGGAGATTTTAAATTTGTTGACCAGGACGGAAATGATGTAATCGACGATGATGATAAAGTATTCCTGGGTTCATACTTCCCCGATCTTACTTATGGTGCTTCATTAGGGCTTACCTATAGAAATTTTGATTTCTCACTGAACATTATGGGCCAAAGCGGTAATAAAATTCTGAACCGAAAAAGAGGTGAAATTATTTGGACCAATGATACCAATATTGATGCCGATCTGGCCAACGGTTTGTGGAATGGTGAAGGTACATCCAATGAATATCCGTCGGCATCCGGTTTAAGACGAGGCTGGAACCAGAATTTCAGTGACTACCTGGTTGAAGACGGCTCATTCTTCAGAATTCAGAATGTTCAGCTTGGGTATAATCTGAACGGAACACAATTGTTTGGAAAAGGATTCCCAAATGCCAGGATATTTGTAACAGCAGAAAGACCCTTAACGGTATTCAGTTACAACGGGTTTAATCCGGAAGTTCCAAACGGCATCGACCGCCAGTTTTATCCGGTTCCTTCAGTTTATACTGTTGGCTTAAATGTTAAATTCTAAACTCAGCAAAAATGAAATTAAACAGAATATACAGATTGATTACACCGGTATTGGTTTTCGGGCTCGTGTTCTTTTTTTCCAGTTGTAGTGATAAACTGGACGAGCCTTTTGAAGATGAATCTTTTACCAGTGATGTGAATTATTCCAGAGGCGAGGATATGATATTACCACTTTTGGGAGCTTATCAGGCATTGTATACCCGCGGATGGGAAGAACCAGTCACGTTGGGCATTCGTGGCGATGATGTGAATGCAGCAGGTGATCAGGTGCCCATGCAGGAACAGGATGAATATAAATATTTCCCCAGTCATTGGAATTTGAATGCTGTATGGCAGAATCATTACAACGACATTATTACCACATTCACTGCCATGGAGGAAATTGAGAAATACCGGGCTGCAAGCGGGAATGATGATTTAGCCGATCAGTACCTTGCAGAGTGTCGGGTCATCAGGGCATTTTTGTATCTTAACCTTGCCAGATCATTCGGAGGATGTATTGTGATCGATAAGTTGGATAATATCCAGAGTACACCTGTTAGCAATAAAGCCGAAGTAATGCAATACATTGTAGACGAAATGACAGCTGCAATACCTGATCTTCCGGCTGTTCATCCCAATAAACGAACGGATATAAAAGGGGGAGTGACACAATATACGGCTTATGCTCTTCAGGCTCTGGCTTATCAGGAAATGGAAAATTATCAGGGAGTGGCAGATGCTACCTCCGAAATCATCCGTTCCGGTGAATATGAACTTGCCGGTGACTATTATCATCTTTTCAAAAAAGCCGGTAAGCTGGATGATGAAAATATTCTTGAATTCCAGTTTTCTGACTTTAATCAGGGTGAGGGAGACAGATTCGGGCATTTGTTTGCACCCTTTGGAATTGGTGGCTGGACCCCTGTTGTTACAGGAGCTGAAGGTGGCTGGGGGTTTTATGAACCAACATTAAAGTACATCAAGTTTATGCTCGACCGGGGCGAAACGGTTCGTCTGGAAACAAGTGTTGCTTTTACTCCGGATGGCATAACTGAGCTTCAAAATGAGTATGGACCTATTCCGGCATGGATAAGTAACACAAACAGGGAAGGAGACATTTTTAACAACAATGCCCGCCTGAACTTTGGAAGTGCTAAGTTTATTCAACCCTCCACTGAATTGATACCTGGCAGAACCTCACAGGGAAGCAACAAGAATCTGATTGTTATTCGTTACGCCGAAATGCTCCTGATGTATGCCGAAGCATTGACAAGGGGTGCGTCAAGCGACATTTCAATGACAGCTACCGAAGCTGTTAACCTTGTGCGTATCAGAGCCAATTTATCTGCCCTGTCTGATGTAACCACACAAGATGTTCTTGATGAGAAATTTGCTGAATTGGGCACCGAGTGGGGCATAAGATTTTATGACATGGTGCGTACAGAAAATACTTCTGAACTCAGTTACGGAGGCCGGACTTTTACCATGGATAAAGCTTATTTCCCGTTCCCGGCTGACCAGGTAGCCGAGCTACCACAATTGGAAGAAGGAATTCAATAAAAAACTATGGATATGAAAACAGCATATAATAAATTATTCATTTTCGCATTGGCACTTTTGGTCTTCAATGCATGTGATCAAGAATACATTGATGACATTTCAAAAGTTGAGCCCGGGCCGGATGAGTCGGCTCCGCAGATAACCCTCAATTATCCCAAAGAGGGCACCCGCATTCAGGTAACTGAACCGGAAACCACAATTACCATTGATTTTGAAGTGACAGATGATATCGAAATCGGCACGGTAAAAGTGCTACTTGATGGTGCTGAAATCGGCTCTTTCAGTGAGTTTATTGATTATCGCAGATTTCTCCATGAGCTGACTTATGAAGGATTGGGAAATGGGGAACACATCCTTAAAATTACTGCGACCGATCTGGATGGCAAAAGCACAGAGACGTCGGTTACTTTTGAGAAAGTACCTCCCTATGAGCCCAAGTTTGATGGTGAAATCTTCTATATGCCGTTCAATGGAGACCTGATGGAACTGATATCTCAGAAAATGGGAACCAAAGTAGGAGATCCCGGTTTTGTAGACGGCATATCATTGGAGGCTTATAAGGGAGCTGAAAATGCCTATGTTTCTTATCCTACAGATATTTTAAATACCGGAGCTTTCACGGCTGCTTTCTGGTACAAAGTGAATCCTGTGCCGGGCAAGGCCGGAGTGATTTCTATCAGTCCCGAAGGAGAAGACCGTACCAAAGGGTTGCGCTTTTTCCGTGAAGGAGATGAGGTTTCTCAACGGTTTAAACTGAATGTGGGCACCGGAACTGCTGAAGTCTGGAACAATGGAGATGTGATTGATGCATCATCCGATCAGTGGATACACATCGCATTTACGGTTTCCGAAGCTTCTACCATCATCTATTTCAACGGAGAACCGGTAAGTTCTACTGAAGGTGGTATTATCGACTGGACAGGGTGTGAAGGTATTTCCATTGCTTCCGGTGCTCCTAATTTTGCTTACTGGGATCACGGATCGGATATGAGTTTGTATGACGAGTTGAGGATATTCAACAAAGCGTTGTCGCAGGAAGAACTGCAGCAGGTAATGGCAGACGAAGGACAAGTGCCGCCTTATGAGCCGCAATATGAGAATGAAATATTCTATATGCCGTTTGATGGTAATTATGAGGAAAAAATAAGTGAAACCATGGCTGCTGAAGTCGGAACACCAGGCTTTGCAGGAGAGAGTGTCAAAGGGATTAATGCTTATGCAGGTGCTACCGGTTCTTACCTGACTTATCCCACCGACGGGTTGACTGCCAATGAATTCAGTGCGGCATTTTGGTACAAGCTAAATGCTGTCCCCGATCGCGCAGGAATTTTAGTGGCCGGGCCCCGGGATCCGGATAATCCCGATGCTCAGATTCTTCGTACTTCCGGGTTCCGGTTCTTCCGTGAAGCGGATGGTACAATGCAACGGTTTAAGCTGAATATTGGAACCGGTGATGGAGAAGTGTGGAATGACGGAGGTACGCTTGATCCGACGCTCAACGAATGGGTACACCTTGCTTTCACTATCTCCGAAAGCCAGACTGTTGTCTATATCAATGGAGTAGAGGCTGCGGCAGTAGCTTCCAGCCCCATCGACTGGACAGGTTGTGATATTATGTCTATTATGTCAGGTGCCCCCCGCTTTTCAGGATGGGATCATCTCTCGGATTTGAGTTATATGGATGAGCTCTATCTGTTTGATAAGGCTCTCTCTGCAGAAGAGGTGGAGTCTTTGATGAATGATGCTTTGTAGATTTCACAACCGATAAAACCTTTATTGGCCCACCGGTTGCTTCCGGTGGGCCATCATTTACTTTTTTTGTAATAACACCGGTTTAGTCATTAGTTTACGTGATATGCGTTACTTTCTGATCCTTTTGATATCAGGCCTGTTTTTTTTTCAGTCCTGCAAAGATGATTCTGATTCTGAGGTAGAGACAGAAAAGCTTTCTGTTTCCTATGTTTATATGGGAGACAAGGAATTATCGACAGCCGGTGATAACATCGATGTGTCTGTTGATGAACCGGTTCAGATCAGGTTTAATAAACCGGTTAAACTTCTTTCGGCTCAGGAAAATATTACGCTTGAAAATTCTGCCGGTCAACTGGTGGAATTGACTTTTTTACCTTTTGATCAGAATAAACTTTTCAAAATAGCTCATCCCGTACTGGCTGAAAGCAGTACCTACACGCTTACTATTTCCGGGTCACTGGAGGGAGAGGGCAACGAAACCTTCGATGAACAGATTTATGTTTTCTCTACTCTTACGAACCCTTTGGTTTTGGAATCCATATCGATAGACGATGAGCAAGTTAATCCGGCACAGCGCATTATGGATGTCAGCCGAAATCCGCAAATCGATTTCCATTTTAATATTCCGGTGGGAACCGATGATCTTGGCGACTATTCATCGTTAAGCACCAATGGTATTCAGGTGGCGTATACTTTGAGTCAGGTGGATGATAAGACCATCTCGTTATCCGCCGATCAGACGCTGGAGGATTACAAAAGATACCGGATCAGAATTTCTTCAAATCTTGAACAACGAACCGGTCGCCCTTTTGACGGACTGGATATGACCTTTTTTACACAACTGGATTCCACACCCAAATTTCCTGAGATTACCGACGATGAACTCCTGACCAGGATTCAACAGCAAACGTTTAAGTATTTCTGGGATTTCGGGCATCCTGTAAGCGGATTGGCCCGCGAACGCAACACTTCTGGTGAAACGGTAACTTCCGGCGGTTCAGGATTTGGCATTATGGCCATCATTGTTGGTATTGAACGCGGATTTATCACCCGCGAAGAAGGAATTGACCGGTTACATACTATTGTTGATTTTCTTGAAACCGCCGATCGTTTTCATGGTGCATGGTCTCACTGGCTCAATGGAACCACGGGAGAGGCTTTGCCTTTTAGTTCAAAAGACGACGGCGGCGATCTGGTGGAAACATCATATATGGCAGCCGGGTTACTGACAGCCCGTCAGTATTTGAATGCCTCCGATCCCGATGAAAATGTGCTGATCGATAAGATTAATGCCTTGTGGAATGCCATTGAATGGGACTGGTATACCCGTGGAGGACAAAATGTACTTTACTGGCACTGGTCGCCTAATTACAATTGGGAGATGAACATGCAGATCAAAGGGTATAATGAAGCTTTAATAACCTATATCATGGCTGCTTCGTCTTCTACACATTCCATTTCTGCCGATGTCTATCATCAGGGATGGGCACTTGACGGGGGAATTGTTAATGGTAATGAATACTATGGAATTCCTCTGCCCGTAGGGCAACAATATGGCGGGCCTTTATTTTTTGCACACTATACTTTTATGGGAATTGATCCGCGGAATCTTTCCGATCAATATGCCGATTATTGGGAACAAAACCGTAATCACACACTTATCAACCGGGCACATTGCATTGCCAATCCGAATAATTATGTCGGTTATAGTGGAGAATGCTGGGGACTTACTGCAAGTGACAATCATAAAGGATATTCAGCTCATTCACCCACCAACGATCTGGGGGTAATCACGCCCACTGCAGCTATTTCTTCTATTCCTTATACCCCTGAAGAATCAATGGCCGCCATACGCTTTTTTTATTATCAGTTGGGCGACCGACTATGGGGCGAATACGGTTTTTACGATGCTTTCAATGTAACGGAAGAGTGGACGGCCGACTCATATCTGGCCATCGACCAGGGACCTGTCATTGTGATGATAGAAAACTATCGTACCGGTCTGATATGGAATTTACTCATGTCCTGCCCTGAGGTCCGGGCTGGGCTCTCAAAACTGGGGTTTATAATCATGAATCGAGCATGACAAAAATTGTCATAATAGATCATTAAATTGTTAAGATTGTTAGGATTGTTAGATTGTTATCTAATGTAATAAAACTTATAACATACTAACAACTGACACTTCAACAATCCTAACAATCCTAACAATTTAACAATTCTAACAGCCGTAACAATTTATTAAATGTGAGATGAAAGGAGCATGACAAGGTTTTTCACAATAAGAATATATAAGCACCATTTAACCTCTAATCATCTAAGAAACCAAAAACAGGCAACAGATTCTTCGTCGTTACCTCCTCAGAATGACATTAAACAGTCTGTCATTCTGAGCGGAGCGAAGAATCTAAAAAAGCAAACAGACTAAGATGTGATTTTTATTGATGTTAATAAAAATAATCTGTGTTCATCTGCGTCAACTGTGGTGAACTCTCAACCTTAACTTCAATCTCAACCTCAATCTTAATCTCAACCTTTGCTGTTTGTCATTCTGAGCGGAGCGAAGAATCTAAAATCAATTAAAGCATAATAAATTGCATCATTCCAACAACTTAGACTTATTTTATACTGATGAAACGAGCATGACAAGGTTTGTTTAAATAGAATTTTAGATTTAAGATGGTAAGATGTAAGATAAAACGGGACTGATAAGGCATATCACAACAAGAATATGTATAAATTCTTACATGCGAGTGCCATTCGACCTTAATAAATAAATTATATACTGATGAAAATGATGAACAAAGGAATTAATATATTAAAACTGACCGTTGTTTTTGTCGCTTTTTTCATGGCAGCTTGCAATACCGGCAGTAAAAAGTCCGGCGAAACTACGAAAACAGATGCCAATACAATATCGGATGATTCACTGTTGAATCTTGTGCAATATCGCACATTTCAATATTTCTGGGATGGTGCTGAGCCTAATTCGGGCATGGCAAGTGAAAGATTTCATGTGGACGGCGATTATCCCCAGAACGATAAGCATATTGTTACCATCGGTGGCAGCGGATTTGGTTTGATGGCCATTCTGGTTGGTGTGGAACGGGGCTTTATCTCCCGGGAAGAAGCCTATCAGAGATTTCAGAAAATCGTTGGTTTTCTGGAAACGGCCGATCGTTTTCATGGTGCCTGGCCGCACTGGTTAGATGGTGAAACCGGAAAAGTAAAGCCATTTTCTAAGTATGATGATGGAGGTGACCTGGTAGAAACTGCTTTTCTGGTGCAGGGACTGCTGGCTGTGAAACAATATTTTAAAGATGGTAATGAGGCCGAAAGACATCTGGTCGGAAAAATTGACCGTTTATGGCGTGAAGTAGAATGGGACTGGTACACTAAAGGGGGAGAAAACATCCTTTACTGGCACTGGTCGCCTAACCACGGCTGGAAAATGGATTTTGCTGTTACCGGCTATAACGAGTGCATGATTATGTACATACTGGCGGCTTCATCGCCTACTCATCCTGTCGATCCGGATGTTTACCACAAAGGTTGGGCTATGAATGGCGACATTGTTGTTGAGAATACAACCTTTGGTCATACATTAACACTTAAGCATCATGTTGATCCTCAAAAGGGAGGTCCTTTGTTCTGGGCGCATTATTCATGGCTGGGGCTCGATCCCCGAGGCCTTTCCGACCGGTACGCCAATTACTGGGACAACAACGTGGCGCATACGCTGATTAATCGTCAACACTGCGTGAATAATCCTAACAACTACAAGGGGTACGGGGAGAATTGCTGGGGACTGACTTCCAGCTACACTGTTCCCGGCGCCGCTGCCTATGTCAGAGGGCAGACCAATGAAAAACCATCGCCCGGGAATTCCGATCAAACTGACTATGCCGGACACAGGCCTTCTTTCGATCTTGGCGTCATCGCGCCAACGGCTGCATTATCTTCCATGCCTTATGCTCCGGATAAGGTAATGCCGGTCATTCGTCATTTTTACGAAGATTTGGGCGATAAAATATGGGGGCCTTATGGGTTTTACGATGCTTTCAGTGAAGAGTATGAATGGTATCCCAGGCGCTACCTGGCCATTGATCAGGGCCCCATTCCGGTAATGATTGAAAACTACAGGACAGGCCTGCTGTGGGACCTTTTCATGCAGGATGAGGATGTTCAGAAAGGGCTTGAAAAGTTGGATTTTGAAATAAATAAATAATTACTTTAGAGATATATCCGGTCAAATATGATTTAATTCGGTTTGAAAAGTATAATGAATGAGTGCGGTATAAAAAGCATATTTTTGTCAAAATCAAGGCGTTTTAAATTTTTGCACCGGAGTTAACTC
>NZ_AEWI01000149.1 GCF_000191885.1 Anaerophaga thermohalophila DSM 12881 | reverse complement strand
TTTATACATGTCCTTTTGTGACAAACTTTGCCATGCTCGTTTCATCCGTATAAAATTAATCTAAGTAATTGGAATGATGCAACTTATTATGCTTTGATTGATATAAGATTCTTCGCTTCGCTCAGAATGACAGACTGTCTAATGTCATTCTGAGGAGGTAACGACGAAGAATCTGTTCACTGTTTTTGGTTTCTTTGATGATTAGAGGTTAGATGTGTTTATGCAACGTTCCTGTTGAGACATTCTTTGCCCTGGTCGTTGCATCGTTCAACAATATATATAAGTATCTAAAAATATACATTAATCAACAAAACAGAAATAATGCCAGATTTGTACGGTTGCCAAAATGACAGTATGAGTATCATTAGAGATGGTCAAAATTTTTGATAACTTGCATTAACGGACAAAACGACTTGTTTAAAGTATTTTTCAAATAAACACAAAAAGAGATGAGTGGAAAATTTATAGGAGCTCATGTGAGCGCTGCCGGCGGAGTAGAGAATGCCCCGGTGAATGCTTCTGAAATAGGAGCCAACGCTTTTGCTTTGTTTACCAGGAACCAGAGGCAATGGAAGGCAAAACCTTTAACGGAGGATAGTATTAAAAGATTCAAAAAGAATTGTGAGGAGCTTGGATTTTCGCCTTCGCATATTTTGCCACACGACAGTTACCTGATAAATCTGGGGCATCCCGAAGAGGCAGGCATCAAAAAATCGCGCGATGCTTTTCTGGATGAAATGCAAAGGTGTGAGCAACTCGGGTTGAAATTGCTTAACTTTCACCCTGGAAGCCATTTGAACAAAATTTCTGAGGACGATTGCCTGAAGAGGATCGCTGAATCAATTAATATAACATTATCAAAAACAAGCGGCGTAACGGCTGTTATTGAAAACACTGCAGGGCAGGGATCCAACGTTGGTTACAGGTTCGAACATCTGGCTCGCATCATTGAGTTGACAGATGACCGTACGCGAGTAGGCGTTTGCATCGACACCTGTCATGGATGGGCTGCCGGATATGATTTTTTGACAGAAGAAGGTTATGAAAAAACCTGGGATGACTTTGAAAAAATTATTGGGATGGAAATGCTGAAAGGCATCCATTTGAACGATGCAAAAAAAGAGCTCGGAAGTAAAGTGGATCGTCATGCCAGTTTGGGAGAAGGTCAGATGAAAAACGTTACTTTTTCCAGAATGATGAAGGATAACCGTTTTGATGATGTGCCCATTATTCTGGAGACCCCTCAGCCGGAATTATGGCCCAAAGAAATCGAATGGTTAAGAAATGAAGCGGAAAAATAATTAAGGTAAGCTTTTTGCATGGAAATATAGCAGTTTAAGGCATTTTGGAAGTTTATGAGATTACTCCGGCAGATAAACTTTGTGGGATTGATGTTTGTTTTCTCCGTTTCCGGTCTGTTTGCACAAAATGTTAAAAAGGCAAATATGGCCGGCCAGGAGGTGTATATGCTTGAATCGAAAGTAGAGGGGATGGATACCATTCCTCATATTATGTTGTCTGAAGTGAAGGTTGTACCGAAGTGGGAATTCAGAAGTAAGCGTGAACGAAGGGTTTACAACCGGTTGGTAAAAAACATTAAAGTGACATTGCCCTATGCCAGAACTGCAGCAGGAAAACTGGAGGTAATCAATGCCGAACTGGCACAAATAGAGGGTGATAAGGCCAGGAAGGAGTACCTGAAGGAAGCCGAAAAAAGACTTTTTAATGAGTTTGAACAACCGTTGCGGAAGTTGAGTTTTTCGCAGGGTCGCATGCTGATAAAGCTCATCGATCGTGAAACCGGTGAAACCAGTTACGACCTGATAAAGGAATACAGAGGTGGTTTTTCGGCATTTTTCTGGCAGTCGGTGGCACGTTTGTTCGGTTCAAATCTGAAGGAAGAATACGATGCCGAGCGTGAAGACCGCATGATAGAACACATTATTATCCTTATTGATAACGGGATGTTGTAGGAATGTGTTTGGCGTTTAGTACTTTTGAAACGAACACCTTAGATATGTAAATCAACTATGCTCCGCTTATTATACTGCTAATTTAAAGATTTCTAACCCTTTTGCAAAAACATATAGTATGAGCAAAATAAGGACTTTCGTTGCCATTCCCGTGGTAGGTTTAACTATTCTGGAAAGTTGGATGGATGAACTTAAACAAATGAAAATTCCGGGAAAAATCAAATGGAATGAAAGGCATCTGTGGCATTTGACGCTTAAATTTATCGGGAATATCGAACGGCAGGAGGTAGACATCCTGCGTCAATCATTGAAAGGTGTTTTCCGGGATGTTCAGCAGGGGAAATTAGTCGTGAGCGGGACCGGCGTTTTCGGAACCATGCAAAAGCCCAGGGTTGTCTGGGCCGGAATTGATGTTGATGACTGGCTTCTTACTCTGAAGCAAAAAACAGAGCAAGGGGTGTCTGTGCTCGATATTCCCGGTGACGATCGTTCTTTCAGTCCGCATTTGACAATTGGCAGGGTGAAATATTTAAAACAGCCGGAAATTTTGAAGGAAGAAGTGGAAAAGAAAAAGAATACTGAATGGGGTATCATTTCCACAACGCGGATTGTGCTTTATGAGAGTAAATTAACCTCGGAAGGACCGGTGTATTCTGAGATTGAAAATTTTAACCTTAGTAAAGTATAGTTTATCAGCCATTCCTTGCCGTTCATCAGTATAAAATAAGTCTAAGTTATTGGTCTGATGTAACTCGCATGCAAGAACTTATACATGTTCTTTTGTGACAAACCTTGTCATGCTCGTTTCATAAATACAAAAGAAGAATCTGAATAAAGACAGGGAACTCTTTTGCTGGTGCGGATTTCTTTGCAGAGCAAAGCGGCAAAGCCGAGCGTTAATCCGCACCCCCTTAAGAGAATCTGGACTCGTTTCTTTGCGATCATAGCGTGGAATATTTTTCCAACACCTCAGAATAATAATCAGAGCCCGCCTGTAAAGTCGGGAAAAGTCGTATCAACTCATGTGTCTGTTCAGAAAGTGCCGGTTGCAAGGCTTGCGAAGCCGCCAAAAACGGCGTTTACTCTTCGTAAATGAGTCTTTTGGCGGCCAGCATAACACAGCAAAGGGTACTTTCTGAACAGACACTATTTATTACAGGTTATTTCGCTACATCAATGTTGTGTATATATTCTGAAATCCCAGGGTTGAAGTAAAACGCCTTTTACCGGGAGAGTCGTTTCTTTTCCTGAAAACAGTTCTATAAAGTTGCCCTTGGGGCCTTCTTCGATAAATACGCTTTCTGAGCTGTCAGAAAAATTAAAGACAGCGACAACCCGATTGTTTTCTTTTTTCCGTGAAAATGCAAAAAGTGTTTCCGGGGCATTGGTTTTGAGTATCTTCATTTCCCCTCCGGCGGCTCCATTCCACAGAGCAGGATTATTGGCTTTTAATGCAGTCAGTGTTTGATAGAAAGGAGTCATTTCCGATTCTTTCCATTCAATCCTGTCTTTTTCAAAAAATTCCAGGCTTTTGTTAAGACCGGCTTCTTGTCCTGAATAAATAAGCGGTATCCCTTCTACCGTGAACGTGAGTGCGGCCATTGTTTTTACTGCATCGCCCAGGCGATCAAAAGCCGTTCCGTTCCAGCTGTTTTCGTCGTGATTGGATGTAAATTGCATCGGGTAGGCACCATAAGGATAAAGTGTGTCTGTTTTTTGAAAATATTCCGTTATATCGATCGCATTTTTCTCACCCTTTGCCACTGCATTCATGATTTGGTGGAATTCCCAACCATAGTTGGCATTAAAGGCATATTCCAGTAATTCCTTGCGGGCTTCATCTTCCGCGAGCATCCAGACCGGTTTGATTTGCTCGAGCTCTCCGCGGGCTGTTTCCCAGAAATCGACAGGTACACTTCCGGCAACATCGCAACGATAACCGTCAATATTTGCTTCGCGAACCCAGAATTTCATGGCCTCGATCATTGCTTCCCTGAGTTGCTGATTGTCATAATTGAGGTCGGCAACATCCGACCAGTCTGGTTCCGGGGGAATAATTTCTCCCGCATCATTTTTGGTATACCATTCGGGATGTTCGGTAATCCATGGGTGATCCCATGCAGTATGGTTAGCAACCCAGTCAAGTACCAGGTGCATATCCATTTCATGTACTTTATCAACCAGTGATTTGAAATCTTCAAGAGTACCAAACTCGGGGTTGATGGCTTTGTAATCCTTAATGGAATAATATGATCCCAGAGTTCCTTTGCGGTTCTTTTCTCCGATGGGATGAACGGGCATCAGCCATAGTATATCGACCCCAAGTTCCTTGAGGCGGGGTAAATGACCGGAAAATGCATTAAATGTTCCTTCTTCGGTATATTGACGGATATTTACCTCATAAATAACGGCATCTTTACTCCACCCCGGAACCGGGGCATTGCTGATGTACTGTTTTTCGGATGATTGTTGATCTTTTTGCTGACCGTTCTGACAGGCCGGTAAAAGAAAAATAGCTGCCAGAAACAACGTTAGGAAGTTTAACTTTTTCATAATAGATTGTATTATTAATAGTTAGTTGTATTTAAAATGATTTGTAAATCAATTATTTGGATTCATTAGTTAGAGCCCGCCTATAAAATCGGAAAAATTTCTTACTTATTGTGTCTGTTCAGAAAGTGCCGGTTGCAAGGCTTGCGAAGCGTCCAAAAGCCCAGTTTACTCACGTAAATGAGCATTTTGGCGGCAAGCGTAACACAGCAAGTGGCACTTTATGGACAGGCACTGATAACTACCGTCTGAATGCCTTTAATGGCTTTTTGTAGAAGAAGGATGACTTGCGGAAATAGTGGTAATCAAAACTTCAGCATTGACCTGATCGGAGTGCCTGCATTAATTCATAATTTCGTAAAAAATTGTTTTATATTGGCGGACATACCTCCCAATCAAGAATTTATACATGTTCTTGTTCCCGGATAGTCCCCCGAATTATCACAGCAGTCACAATACAAAAAGAGGCAAATCTTGCCATTCTTGTTTAATGAATAATGCAGGTTATTATAGTGAGGCAGCAGAATAAAATCCCTTACAGTACAAATGTAAAAATTAATGTGAATGTTTGATAAAAAAGGTGCTATTTTAAAAATGGATTGAAAAAATTAAAGTATTGATACATTGATATTTCAATCATTTGCGGTGTTTTTTTAAAAAAAGAAAAATGATGACTCTTTTTCTTTGCAAACGATTTCGGAAGTGAGACTATAAATCTCAACGAGCATTACTCTGTTGCCTGATAACAAAGGTCTGAACTCAGAAGATGCAATGGCGCAAAGCTTTATTATTGAGATAGTTATGATGTACTGCTTCGATTTTTAAACAATTAAATTTCAGTCATTTGTAAAAATCTGACTAACCACTACTGACTAACCACTACTGACTAACCACTACTGACTAACCACTACTGACTAATTTATCAGGTCGATTGTCTTTGTTTTAAGGTAGGCGTCAATACTTTAGTGGAATAGTTGATCTCTATTCCCGGGTTTTCGAGTCGTTGGAGAAGTAAACGCATAGCTTCGCGGCCGGTTTCATAGCCTTTTTGTTCGACGGTGGTTAGTGGGGGACAGGCAATCTCGGCGTTGGGGCCGTCACCAAAACCAATGACTTTGATGCCGTCGGGAATTTTATAGCCGGCATTTTGAAGTGTTTGCATTGCAGCTATGGCAGTGCTGTCGTTGACGGCGAATATTCCAGTAACCTTCTTTTCCTGTATTAGTTTAAGGAGATGTTCACGTAAGCTGGCCACATATTCCCTGGTATCGCATTTTACAATGAGGTCTTCGTCAACCGGTATGTTGTTGTCTTGTAAAGCTTTGATGTATCCCTCTTTGCGTTGACTACCTATTATCAGGTGTTGTGGGGCTGCCAGGTGCAGTATGTTTCTGCATCCGCGTTCAATCAGATGAGATGTTGCAATGTGGGCGCCTTTAAAATCATCGGTGATCACCCGGTCGGTAAGAATGTCTTCACAAATGCGGTCAAAAAATACCATGGGAATCCCGTTTTCATGAGCTGTTTTCAGGTGTGAAAAATCTTTGGTGGTTTTGCTGACCGATACCAATATACCATCGACCCGGTGGTCGATAAGGGCTTGTGTGTCTATTACTTCACGTTGGTAATTTTCATTCGACTGACAGATCATAACATTATATCCCTCACCATAAGCCAGGTCTTCAATCCCGCTGATAACTGATGAAAAAAAATGGTGGACGATTTCGGGAATGATCAGTCCAATGGTATTGGTCTTTTGACGTCTCAGGCTCAGCGCCAAAGCATTGGGACGATAGTTTACCTTCTCGGCAAATGTTTTTACGAGTCTTTTCGTCTCCTCGTTTATATCTGGGTGGTCTTTTAATGCTCTTGAGACTGTGGATGGAGATAGTTCAAGGATTCTGGCTATATCTTTGAGAGTGACGTGGTTCGACTTCATCAGATTAATATTTGTTTAGGTTTACTGTCTTTTCTGTCAAAAGTCTGTTAAACTTTTACAGAAGATTTAAATTGAGTTCAGCTTATAATCCGGAATTTTAGCATTATGAGATTTGTTTTACATCTTATATGTAAAAATCCGGCGGCCTTTCGTGATGTTATAGGCAACTCTTTTCTTTTTTGTGAATGATTTTTTTGAAATAGTGTTTAAATATAAAAAAAAGTGGTGTATTTCTTTTTAGAAATATTCGCGAAAGGTTGTTTTTTCATTCTGAGGAGGCACGACGAAGAAATTCATCAAGTTGAAAACATCACATCTTTTGCAGATTCTTCATTTCGTTCAGACTGACAGGGGGCTGCATCTCATTAATAGCCGATTTGCAGCCAATTCATTATGTAGTGGGTTCCGAAAACGATTGCAGAAAAAATCAAAAAATGTTTTACAACATGTAAATTTTATGCAAACGAAACCGCAATCGTTTGCGGTATCGATTTCGATGATTTTATTGTAAAAAGTCAAAAATTGGTGTTAATAAATGTATACTCCAGCGTGGTTTTGGTTTAATTTTGTGTGTGAAGAAAGATGATACAGCCGGGAAGAAATGTAACGACATTTTGGAATAAAAACACCGGCGGAGTTGTTGACAGCAGAAAAAATCCCTTACAGAGGAGAGGTTCTTTCAAACGTGAAAGGCCGTTGAAGAAATGTTTAACCAAGTATATTTTTAAATCAAAGTTTTATGAAAAAACAGTTTAATTTCTACAAAATCCTGTTTCTTTTTTTAGGGCTTGGCTTTTTTATAAGTGCATCGGCCCAGGAGAAAACTGTGACAGGAACGGTAACAGAAGCCGGTACTGGTGAACCGTTGCCGGGAGTAACTGTAGTTATAAAAGGTACGCAGCAGGGTGCTATTAGTCGTGTTGACGGAACTTATTCTGTTCAGGCTTCACCCGAGGATGTTCTGGTGTTCTCTTTTATAGGTTTTCGAACACAAGAACAACCTGTAGGAGACCGTGAGGTGATAAATGTAACACTGGAACCCGAAATTCTGGGACTTGATGAGGTGGTTGTTATCGGGTATGGTACTGTACGGAAAGGAGATGCCACCGGGTCTGTCGATGTTGTTAGTTCGAAGGATTTTAACAGAGGTTCTATAACAACTGCTCAGGAATTGATGGTTGGGAAAAGCGCCGGGGCTATTGTGACTCCCGGGGGAGGTGCTCCAGGTAGCGGTTCGACAATAAGGATCCGCGGTGGTTCATCTTTGAATGCTTCTAATGACCCTTTAATCATAGTTGATGGAGTGCCTTTGGATAACAATAATGTCTCAGGTAGTAATAATTTTCTTTCAGTAGTTAATCCTAACGATATTGAATCTTTCACTGTTTTAAAAGATGCTTCTTCAACAGCAATTTATGGTTCGAGAGCATCGAATGGTGTCATTCTGATCGAGACCAAGTCGGCTAAGGAAGGAGCTCCGTTAAGAATTGACTATAATGTCAGGACATCTATAGAGAGTCCTATTGAATATGTCGATGTTTTTTCAGGAGATGAAATGCGTCAGATTGCGACTGAAAAATCCGAATTATTCGGGGTAAGCAATTTAATGAAACTGGGAACTTATAATACGAACTGGCAGGAAGAAATATTCCATAATGCCTTTACACAGGATCATAATTTAAGCTTCTCAGGGGCTTACAAAGTACTTCCATATCGGGTATCCGTTGGGTATACTAATGAAGAAGGTATTTTGAAAAATACCGATATGGAACGGTTTACCGGTTCTCTTAATCTCAATCCCTCCCTTTTGAATGACAATTTAAAATTGAATTTCAATGTTAAGGGGATGATTACTGACCATAACTTTGGAGATGAAGGGGCAATTGGTTCTGCCGTTAATATGGATCCTACACAACCAATCAAAGATGGAAACCCGGCTTCAGCCGGATATTTTCAGTGGGAAAACTATGGTGCAAATTTAGGTACTCCTAACCCAGTTGAGCAAGCTTTGGAAGTTGATAATAAGTCGACAGTCAAAAGAGTTATTGCAAATTTACAGGCAGACTATACTATGCCGTTTTTACCTGATTTGCGTGCGAATTTGAATGTGGCTACCGACCGTTCTGACAGCGAAGGACACAACAATCGACCAATTACAACCAACAGTCAGCTTGATGGTTCATTTACCGGTAGAGAAAACACGTATAATGCAGAAAATACCAATGACCTTTTGGATTTTTACTTGAATTACAAAAAGGATTTTGGAGAAATTCATAACCTGGACCTTACTGCAGGTTATTCTTGGCAACATTTCCAGAGAGAGAGTGACAGCTACACAAGAGGTCTGATTCCTGAAGGAGAGGAAGGATATGTAGAGCCTGTCAGTAGCGAAAATTCTTCTGAAAATTACCTTGTCTCATTTTTTGGACGTTTGAATTATACCTTAATGGACAAGTACCTGTTAACAGCTACTTTCAGGGATGATGGTTCATCCCGTTTTGAAGGAGATAATCAGTGGGGATTTTTCCCTTCAGTAGCTCTTGCATGGAAAATTAATCAGGAATCATTTCTTGAGAATTTTGATGAGCTGTCGGAATTAAAACTCAGACTGAGTTGGGGGATAACAGGCCAACAAGATATTGGTAGTGACTATCCCGCTCAGGCTACATATATAATGGCATCACCCGGATCTTATTATCCCATTGGAGGAGTATTTTTGCCAACATTAAGGCCAAATGCTTACGATCCGGATATTAAATGGGAAGAAACTACCACACAAAATATCGGGTTAGATTTCGGGTTCTTCAACAATCGTGTTGCCGGCTCTGTTGATGTTTACAAACGTGAAACCGAAGATTTGTTGAATACCGTGACCATTCCGACAGGAAGTAACTTTTCAAATCAGCTTCTCACCAATGTTGGAAGTTTAAAAAATGAAGGAGTAGAGGTTGCGTTAGACCTGGTACCACTCTCAACACGTGATATGTCTTTGAATGTCGGGTTTAACCTTACGTATAATGAAAATACAATTACAAAATTGTTGATGAGTGAAGACCCTAATTACATTGGTATTTTGTACGGAGATGCCTTTACCGGTCAGAAACAGGTAACACGAGTCGGAGAAACCGCCTATTCCTTTTTTGTTAATAAACAAGTCTATTATCAGAATGGAAAACCGATTGAAGGTATGTATGTTGATCTTTCAGGACAAGGTGGAACAGTGAACGGCGATAATGATGATAAATACATCTATAATAATCCGGTACCTGATTATTTACTGGGTCTTTCTTTAAGATTCAATTACAAAAACTTCGACATTTCTGCCTCAGGCAGGGCCAGCTTTGGAAACTATGTGTATAACCAGGTTGCTGCCGGCTCATCTTACGACCAAATGCAGCAGATTGGTTACTGGAAAAATTTTCCCAGAGTATTGGATGAATTTCAGTTTGTTAAGCGCCAGTTTACAAGCGATTATTTCGTTCAGGATGCATCATTTTTTAAGCTGGACAACGTAAGTGTTGGTTATAATTTTGAGAATGTTTTCAAAGACATCTCAGCTTATGTGAATTTCACAGCTCAAAATATATGGACTATAACCGACTACGATGGAATTGATCCTGAAGTGAATGGTGGAATTGACAATAATTTTTATCCACGTCCTCAGGCGTTTATTCTTGGGATTAATATTTCCTACTAATTTTCGAATTCTCAAAAAGACACAGATATGAACAAGATATTTATAATCGTTGGAGTTTTGACTTTCACGTGGATGTTTTCATCTTGTGTGGATGATCTTGACGTGAAGCCAAAAGATCCGGATACCATTCTTTCCGGAAATATTGGAGATGACCCTCAATATATGAAACAGGTTCTTGGGAAAATTTATGCCAGTTTCATTATTGCAGGACAAGGCGAAAACGGAGGAGCAGACATTGCTGCCTCTGATGAGAACTTTTTTACCACAATTAGAGCTTTGTGGAATCTTCAGGAGATTACTACTGATGAAGCAATTTGTGCCTGGACTGATGTGGGAATTGCAGATTTGAATACCCAGACATGGAGTCCGAGTAATCCTTTTCTGACAGCTCTTTATCAGCGCCTTGGTTTGAGTGTTACTTATGCTAATGACTTTATTAAGATGAATCAGGGCAGTGATGACCCGGAGGTAGTCAGATACGTTGCTGAGGCTCGATTTCTCAGGGCACTTGCTTATTCATGGCAGATGGATTTATTTGGCAATCCCCCATTCACTACTGAGAAAGACGGAGTTGGTAAATTTTATCCTAAGCAGATCAAGCGAGCCGATTTGTTTAATTACATTGTAACCGAACTGAAGGATATTGAAGACGATTTGGGTGAACCCGGTTCATCCTATCCACAAGCTGATAAAGCAGCTGCCTGGATGTTGCTGGCACGACTTTATCTGAATGCCGAGGTTTATACCGGGACTGCAAAATGGGATAGCTGTATTATTTATACAAATAAAGTATTCGATAGTAATGCTTATGAGCTTGCGGATGAATATTATCAAAACTTCAGTGCAAATAATCATTATCCTGACAATCCCGAAATGATTTTTGCATTGGAACAGGATGGAATTAACACTCAGGGATACGTTGGAACCACTTTCATTATTGAATCGAGCAGCGACGCTGATTATCTTCCTGCTGAAGACTACCACGGTTTAACAGAGAATACCAACTGGAACGGGAACCGTGCCAGAAAAGACTTTATGGATATCCTTGTTGATACATTGGCAACTTATGGAGATAACCCTGTTCCCTCTGATGTTTCAACATTTGAAGCTGTTGCGGATCAACGTGTATTCCTGAAAATCAAGAAATCTATCGATATCCCGAGTCCTTCAGCAAGTGGAGATTATGGCATCGGGGTTTATAAGTTTACGGCTATGAACTCTGATTATCCGCGAAACCCGGATGGTACTCTGCAGCGCGATGTTAATGGGGATTATTTGTCATTCCCAACAAATTACCATCCTGCTTATGCCAGTACCGACTTTCCTGTTTTTCGTCTGGCCGACGCATACCTGATGCGTGCTGAGGCTAATTACAGACTGGGTAATTTGCCTGAAGCTGTTGATGATATTAAAATTGTAAGACAGAGGGCATACGGCGATAGCAGTGGAGATATTTCTATTGACGATCTCGATGAAGAATTCTTATTGGATGAACGGGCTCGTGAGTTTTATTATGAGGCTCAGAGACGTACCGATTTGGTTCGGTTTGGACAGTTTACCGATGGCACATATCATTGGCAATGGAAAGGCGGAACCTTTGAAGGGACATCAACTGACAGTCATTTGAATCTTTTCCCGATTCCAGGAGATGAAGTTGCTGCCAATCCAAATATTAAGCAAAATCCGGGTTACTAAACCAATAAAAAAGAATAACAATGAAAAACAAAATATTTTTATATCTGGCTTTTATTGGGTTAATGGCAAGCCTTCTTTCATGTGAGGATGAAGCTGATAAGGTATACATGCTTGATAACCCAATTCCACCGTCAATACAGACGATGCCCGAGTTGACACTTGAAAGAGATAATGGATCTGATACGCTTGAATTCATCGGAACACCTGTTGATCCTGGTTTTCAGGCCTCTGCAAGGTATTTCTTAGAAGCTGCCGCAGCAGGTACCAATTTTGAAGATCCGGTACAGGTATATTCCGGTATTAAGGCCGAATCAATTAAGATGACTGTAAGTGATCTTAATACTATTTTAGTGAAGAAATTCCCGGCGGACGAAACATCAACTGTTGAGTTCAGATTACGCGCTAATCTTGTAGTGGATGCCGGAACGGGTGCGCCAGGAACCGGAACCAATCCGTTTGAATATATTTCGGAGGCTAAGACCGCTGATGTAACAATATATGGTTTACCACGTCTTGACTTGCTTAATTCCGGAGTTGACCAGAAAATTGAATCTCCACTGGGCGATGGAAACTATTCAGGTTTTGTTAAACTTGATGCTGCTATGCCATTTACTCTTTTAAATCCTGATACAGATACAGAGTATGGCGGAAGTGGAGGAACTTTAGTCGTTGATGGAGCCGGCATTGCTGTAGATGAAAATGGCTGGTATAAATTATCTGCTGATATTAATAATCTTACTTATGAAGCAGAACCATTTATGATTGGAGTTGTTGGTGATGCCACTCCAAATGGATGGGGCGCTCCTGATTTGAAGATGGATTATGATCCTGAAACTGGAACCTGGGTTCTGACAACGGATCTTGCTGATGGATATATCAAGTTCCGTATGAATGATGATTGGGGTTGGAATTTAGGCGGTACGGAAGATGATCTTTTTAAAGATGGTCCTGATATTCCGGTAAGTGCAGGTAATTACACAATAATTCTGACTCTTACAGGAGACGCGAGCGGAACATTTGAAATGATAAAGAACAACTGATGAACATTATATGAAACGTGCATGGCAAGGCTTTCCACTCTCAAGGATGTGTATGAAGCCTTGCATGCACTTTCTATTCTGTCAATAATAAAATTTATACTATGAAAAGATTTAATATATATGGAAGTTTGGTTATTGTTGTCTTTATGACAATGATTTTCTCTTCCTGTACTGAAGAAATGTCGGAAGTCCGGCTGGACCCGACATTGGCTACGACTCAATCTATGAATATCGGTTCTGATACTGCTGTTGTTGAAGGGTTTGTTGTTGCGGAAGGGAATGGTATTACTGAAAGAGGAATTTGTTACAGTACCTCTGAAATGCCTACAGTTGATGATAATAAAGTGGTATATGAGGGTGAAACTGAAAATGCTGCCTTTAAAGTAACCTTGAGAAAC
This sequence comes from Anaerophaga thermohalophila DSM 12881, assembly GCF_000191885.1. Classification (GTDB taxonomy): domain Bacteria; phylum Bacteroidota; class Bacteroidia; order Bacteroidales; family Marinilabiliaceae; genus Anaerophaga; species Anaerophaga thermohalophila. The sequence goes on along the minus strand of NZ_AEWI01000149.1, from coordinate 9,188 downwards.
CTTGATTATGCCACCACTTATTATGCACGTGCTTATGCTATTAGTGAGAAAGGTATAGTATACGGTGAACAGCTTAGTTTTACAACCGATCCGGTTGTTCCAACAGTTACAACTGTGGATGTGACCGATATAACTGGTAATTCAGCCAAAAGTGGTGGTAATGTTACTGTTGCCGGAGGGGCCGAAGTTACAGCAAAGGGTGTCTGTTATAGTACCGAAGAAAATCCCACAATTGAAGACAACAAAACCGAAGATGGTGAGGGAATGGGAGAATTCGTCAGTACATTAAGTGACCTGAAAGGTAACACTACTTATTATCTTCGTGCTTATGCCACCAATAGTGCAGGTACAGGATATGGACCACAGGTATCCTTTACTACATTGGTTGATGCCCCGGTTGTGGTAACATCACCTGTTGATAATATTACCAAAACTTCTGCTGTATTGAATGGTGAAGTAACTTATGACGGTGGCGGAACGGTTACTGCTCGTGGTTTTGTATGGGGGACCGAAGAGAATCCCACACTTGAAGATAATAATGTCATTGCGAGTGGTGATGGAGTTGGGGTATTTTCTGAAACCGTTGACGGATTGACTAAAAATACGACCTACTATGTACGCGCATTTGCTACCAATAGTTATGGGACTGCTTATGGTGACAATATTTCGTTTAGAACGCTTGCTGATATTACTAAGTTCTGGGTTGTTGGAGATTATAATGGATGGGACAATAGTGACAATGCTGAATATATTATCTCAACGCCTGAAAGTAATGGTCTGGCAGAAGGATATGTTTACCTGACTGCCGGAGGTATTAAGCTTACTACCGATCATTCATGGGACAATGCACATACTTTTGGTGACGATGGCTCAGGCGGATTGACCAACCCGGGAGATAATATTCCGGTTCCGGCCGATGGATATTACAGGATTCAGGCTAACCTGAGCGACATGAGTTATTCACTTGTTAAAATGGTCTGGGGAGTTGTTGGAGATGCTACACCCCGTGGATGGGCTGCTGATACCCCTCTTGAATATGATCAGGCTCAAAAAGTTTTGAAGGGTGCAGTTCATTTTGTAGAAGGCGAATTTAAATTCCGTGCCAATAATAACTGGGATTACAACTATGGAAGTGATGCAGCAGATGGTAATTTGACAGCCGGTGGTGCTAATATTCCGGTTGATATGGAAGCCGACTATGCCATCACTCTTGATTTGAGTACGCCAAATGAATATACCTACAGAGCAGACCGCTGGGGAATTATTGGTAATGCAACCCCGGGTGATTGGGGTGCTGACACAAACATGACCTGGGATGAAACAAATCAAGTATTTACAGTAACGTTAGATATGACTGCCGGTGAATATAAGTTCAGAGCTAATGACGCCTGGAACTACGATCTTGGAGGTGATATTAATGCGCTTACACCTGGAGGTGCAAACATTGCCATTGGAGAGCCAGGTAATTATACAATTACTCTGGATCCGTGGGCAAAAGTTGCTACTGTGACTAAAAATTAAAAGGGTTTAGGTTGGGGAGATCGTCTGTTTTTACACGACGGTCTCCCTTATATGTTTATTCATTATTCTATGAGCAGGATAAAGTTTGTCATACAAGAATATCATTAAGTTCTAACAATCTATCAATCTAATGAGACAGCTCTTTTTTTTCATAGTCATATTAACCATCACTACATGGGGGAATGCCCAGGTAGTCACCACCGAACCGGCTATTCCTACCGAAAACGATGAGGTTATTGTTACATTTCATGCTGAAGAGGGGACGGGTGGACTGAAAGATTACGATGGTGATGTTTATGCTCATACCGGCGTTATTACTGATGAAAGTACCAGTAGCTCTGACTGGAAGTATGTGGTTTCAGCCTGGGGAGAAAATCTTGCGAAGACCAAACTGAACAGAGTAGATGTCAATGCTTATACTTTGTCGATTAGTCCAAATGTTCGAGAGTATTACGGGGTTCCTGACGGTGAAAAAATTCTCCGGATGGCTTTTGTATTCCGGAGTGGGGAAGAAGTCAACGGGAGCTTCCTTGAAGGAAAGGCCGAAGGTGGTAACGATATTTTTGTAGATGTGTATGACTCTGAATTAACTGCCGTTATTACCCAGCCTGAAGACGGGGCTTTGTTTGATCCGGGTCAGGTAATTGAAGTGACGGGTCAGGGGCAACAGTCGGTATCGCTTGAATTGTTTTATGATGATGCTTTGGTAGAAACTTCTTCTGAAACCGAATTAAGCTATTCAATGGCTGCACCCGCTGATGGCAGTCATCAGTTTGTGCTGGTTGCTACAGGAGACGGCGGAGCTACCGATGCCGATACTGTCGACTTTTATATTAAAGAGCCTGTTGTTCAGGAACCTGTTCCCGACGGGCTTCGGAAGGGTGCCAATATTATTGATGAAAATACAATAACATTGGTGTTACAGGCTCCTGAAAAATCGTATGTTTATGTTTTGGGCGATTTCAACGATTGGCAACCCCGTCCCGATGCACAAATGAAAAAAGACGGCGAGTTGTTTTGGCTGACGATTTCGGGGCTGGAACCGGATGTGGAATATGCTTATCAGTATTATATCGACGGAGAAGTGAAGGTTGCCGACCCATATACAAATAAAGTTCTCGATCCTTGGAACGACAAATACATTCCGGAACGAATATATCCCAATCTGAAACCTTATCCACAAGCCGATGGTGCTGAGGGAATTGTTTCCGTGTTTACTACAACACCGGAAGAATATCAGTGGAAAACCACAGATTTTACACCGCCTTCACCTGAGGATTTAGTCATTTATGAATTACTGATTCGTGATTTTACCGAAAATCAGGATATAAAGACGGTTACCGATACACTTGACTATTTGCAACGTTTGGGCGTGAATGCCATAGAACTTATGCCTTTCAATGAATTTGAAGGAAATGACAGCTGGGGCTATAATCCATCGTTTTACTTTGCCACGGATAAGGCTTACGGAACACTCTACGATTTTAAAGAATTTGTTGATGAATGTCATGCCAGGGGTATAGCCGTGATTATGGATATGGTGCTGAATCACAGTTACGGGCAGTCGCCTTTTGCACGAATGTACCTGGATGGTGGAAAACCGGCCGAAAACAATCCCTGGTACAACAGGGAGCACAACATGAAAAATACTGCTGCCCAATGGGGATACGATTTTAATCACGAGAGTCCCTACACTCAGGAACTGGTTGACAGTATCAACGCTTATTGGATGTCGGAACTCCGAATTGACGGTTTCCGGTTCGATTTTACCAAAGGATTTACCAATACCCCGTATGGGCCCGATTCATGGGCCAGCGATTATGATGCCAGCCGTATTGACATATTAGAGCGTATGGCTGATGAAATATGGCAACGAAATCCGGAGGCTGTGGTGATTTTTGAACATCTTTCAGTAAATTCCGAAGAGAAGGAGCTGGCCGACTATGGTATTTTATTGTGGGGTAACATGAATTATTCCTTTAGCGAAGCCGTAATGGGGTATAATGATAATTCTGATTTTTCATGGGCCTCATATAAACAAAGAGGGTGGTCATCACCCCATTTAGTGGCTTACATGGAAAGTCACGATGAAGAACGGGTCATGTACAAGGCTCTGAAATATGGTGATACTTCGGGAACTTATGATGTGAAAGAGCTTGAAAATGCAGCTTTACGCTCAGGGATGGCGGCTATTTTTCTGATGTCCGTTCCAGGCCCCAAAATGATATGGCAGTTTGGCGAAATGGGTTACGATATAAGCATTGAAGAAGGCGGGCGCCTTAGTCAAAAACCGCCCAAGTGGGAATATCTGCAGGATTACACCCGTGAGTCGTTATGGAATTTTTATGCCAATATTATTAATCTGAAAAAGAAGTATAAGGTATTTTCTACGTCCGACTTTGTTATCGATGTAGATGGTCCTGTCAAACATATCCGGCTTAACGGCTCGGATGTTGATATCAGGCTGGTTGGAAATTTTGGTCTGGAGAGCAGCAAGGTTACTCCATTCTTTAGTCATACAGGTTGGTGGTACAACCATTTTCAGGGCGACAGTATTAACGTTACCAATGAAAATATGCAAATTACTCTTGGCCCCGGACAATTCGCTTTTTATACTTCTTCCAGGCTTGAAGGGTTTAGAAATGTTACATCTTCCGGTCAGGATTTGATCTTTGAGGATAATGATATTCATGTTTTTCCAAATCCTGTTTCCGGAATGTTGAATATTAAGACCACGAACGACCTGGTATTAGAGAAATTTTATGTTTATGATTTTTCAGGCAGGACAGTGTTCTCAAAAAATATATGGGGGGAAACTACTTTCGATGTTTCGTTCCTTCCTGAAGGCTTTTATATCATCGAAATTGTAGATGCTCATCAAAAAAGTCATTATCATAAGTTTATTAAAAAATGAGCCTGCTCCTGTAAGAGACTTTCAGGAAAAGACTCGGATAACATGAGCCCGGTCTAAAAAGCATCTTAGTTGCCAAAATCATTGTTGTTTTAAATTTTTTATCCTCATTAACAACAAGTTAACTCCGGTACAAAATTTAAAACGCCTTGATTTTGACAGAAATATGCCTTTTAGAGCGGGTTCATAACATTTTTCTCAACAGGATTGTCCGGATTATCCTTAAAGCCGGTTGGAGATAACGTCTTTTTTGTTGAGGTTCTGGAGTTTGAACCATCTTGAAACCGGGTCTTCATCATGGAAGGGAAGTATTTTTTCTTTTGTACCGAGCACTTCTTTTTCCCTTATTCCGCATTTTTTAAATGTTTTGGAGAACAGATATTTTATTGTTTGTCCGATAATTTTCAGGTTCATAAAAAATGATGGATGGTTTAGGTACACTATATCATAGTACAAACGGTCGGTCATTTCTTCGATTGAACTTGCATAGCCATATTTCACCATTCCCAGGGAAGTAAGTCCGGGTTTTGTCTGATAGATAATTTTGTAGTATGGTATTTTATCTGATAAGTAATTAGCATAATACGGTCTTTCCGGTCTGGGGCCTACTATGGACATATCACCTTTCAGAATATTCCAGAATTGCGGAAGTTCATCTATGTGCCAATATCTCAATATCTTACCGGCCTTGGTGATTCTATTGTCTTGTAAATGAGAAAGTTGGGGGCCGTTTTTTTCCGCTTCAATGTACATGGTTCTGAATTTGTAAAGTACAAACTCCCGGGCATTTTTACCGAGTCTTGTTTGTTTGTAGATAACAGAACCTTTGGATGTTAGTTTTATGGCCGCTGCAATAAAAGGAAAAAGAATAGCGGAGATAGTTAATCCTATTAAAGCAATCGCTTTGTCAGTCAGGTAAATGATCAATTTTTCTATCCTGTTGATGGTTTGAGGGAAAAGCCGGATGTGTGGAAGATCATTGAGTTGGTTCAACCTGATAAATCCGGCGAACAGGTCCGGTTCCAGAGGAACCAGTTTAATAACCGCCTGTGAAAATTTGAGCGATAGTAATAAATCCTGATTTACCTCATCATGCCGGGGTGACCCAATCATGATTATCTCGTCTGATGAGTGTTCACTGATGAACTTAGAAAAATCGTTTATATCCCCAATGTAGTTTAAGTGTGATGGTAATGATTGACTTGCGAAGTATCCGGGACATTTCAGATTATTTGCCGATAGGAATTCGTCAAGTTTCGCAAGAACGTTGACGGATGGTGTCTGGGAAAAAATGAAAATTACCGTCTTTGTTTTTCTTTCCTTGGTTGTTTTTTTTGTAAAAACCATAAATAAATCATTTTTTCGGATTAAAAATGAGTTTGGAATTATGGTTATGCCCGCTCCAAAGCATCTTTGTTGACAAACTCATTGTTGTTTTAAATTTTTGAATTTTCATTAACAAGTGGTTAACTCGTCACAAAATTTTAAATCGCCTTGCTTTTGACAAAATATGCTTTTATACCATACTCATGAATAATTTGATTCTGATTCTTACCCAAATTTTTACAAGCAAACGGCAGAGCCGGGCAGTGCAATTTTCGCACACTGCCTGCCTCGTACACCAATTGTCGGGGTACACCTAAGTAAATCGCTTTTTCACTTTGTTCAAACCGCTCAACGTAGGTCTTATAAAGCTGCATAATTGCTTCTATAGAAAAACGTAAATATTGCTTTCCTGGTATTTCTTATTTGATTATTTTATGTGTTTCTTTGATGAAATGAGTCCCGATTCCCGGGACGAGTTTCATCAGGTCTTAAAAAACAAATTTAATGAAACGGTCATTAAGATTTGATTACTTAAGTCTGCCGTTGACCGCTTGTTGCTGAAGCTTTGAACATAAGCGCCATGCTTTCGGCAACCGTATGAGATGCACCTTATTGTGTATATATAATTTGTAAGTCTTATTGCAGATGTCAGAGCAATAAATCAGATTAATGAAAAATATTAAAAAGTTGTTAAATATTGTGTATTAATTGTTTGTTCATTGATACGTATTAATCAATAAAAGGTTTTATGGAGTTATCAGATTCTTTTCGTCATAAAGGATTGCGCCACCGGTTGGTACGTGAAATAGAAAGGAAAGGTATTACTGATAGAAATGTTTTGGAGGCAATAGGTAAAGTGCCACGACATCTGTTTATGGACAGTTCTTTTGTAAATATGGCCTATAAAGATCAGGCATTTCCGATAGGGCAGGGGCAAACTATTTCTCAGCCCTATACTGTAGCAGTACAGACTTCTTTGCTTGATGTTCATCCCGGCGACCGGATATTGGAGATAGGAACAGGTTCCGGCTATCAGGCTGCTGTTTTATATGAGATGGGAGCTTCTGTTTTTTCAATTGAGCGCCAGAAAAGGTTGTATCAAAAAACATCCCGGTTACTGGCTTCCATGGGGTACAAAGACGTCAGGCTTTTCCTGGGCGACGGATATGAAGGACTTCCTGCTTATGCGCCTTTCGATAAAATTATTGTTACCGCGGCCGTTGATGAGGTACCTTCTTCTTTACTAATGCAGATTAAAACCGGCGGATTGTTGGTTGTCCCGTTGGGTGAACATTCACAAACAATGACGCGAATTAAGCGTTTATCTGATGATGATTTTGAAAAAGAAACATTTGGTGAATTTGCCTTTGTACCGATGCTTAAGGGTATCGCTAAATAATGTCTGTTCATAAAGTGTCATGTGCTGTGTTACAATTGCCGGCAAAATACTCATTTCAGAAACGAGCATGACAAAGATTGTCACAAAAGAACATGTATAATTAACCTTTAATCATCTAAGAAACCAAAAACAGGTAACAGATTCTTCGTCGTTACTTCCTCAGAATGACACCGGGCATCCTGTCACTGAGCGAAGCGAAGAATCTCTCTCTGATTGATAATTGTCAAATCTGTGTCAATCTGTGTAATCTGTGGTGAACTCTCAACCTTAATCTCAACCTCAACTTTAGCTGTTTGTCATTCTGAGCGGAGCGAAGAATCTAAAATCAATTAAAGAATAATAAGTTGCACCATTCCAATAACTTAGACTAATTTTATGCGGATGAAAATAATTGGAAGTTAACGGTGGATTAAAAATCCACTACTAAGGGGGTGCTGATTAACGCTCGGCTTTGCCACTTTGCTCTGCAAAGAAATCCGCACCAGCAGGATGAAATCTTTCCTTTGCGATTTTGGCGTTCCTTTAATTTTGCGTTCTTTGCGTGGAATAAAAATAGACAAGATGCATAACATTAGCCCCGTATAAAAAGTATCTTTGTTACCAAACTTTAAAACGCTTTGATTTTGACAAAAATATGCTTTTTATACCGCACTTAACAATATATGAATCATCTTATATTTAAGAATATAGGAATCTAAAAATATACCAATTTATCATGCTACATATTGAACAAATGGTTTTCAATCCGTTTCAGGAAAATACTTATATCGTTTATGCCGATAACGGTGATTGTGCCATTATCGATCCCGGAATGTTGTTTGAGCAAGAACAGGAACACCTGGTTGAAAAAATTTCCAGCCTTAAAGTTGTTCCCCGCCTGCTTTTACAAACTCACCTGCATGTTGATCACGTTCTGGGAAGCCGGTTTGTATCGGAGAAGTACGGTTTGGAGCTTATGGCACATGAAGCCGACGAATTTTTAATTGGTCAGTTCCGGAATATGGCGGCAGCTTTTGGAATGGAGATAGATGAGGATCCACCGGCTCTCGTTCATAAGTTAAAAGACGGGGATTCAGTAAAACTGGGAGATGTTTCATTTGAAGTTATACATATCCCTGGGCATTCTCCCGGAGGTATTCTTTTTTACTCATCCGAAGGGAAAGTGTTACTGGCAGGTGATGTTTTGTTTAAGGGAAGCGTAGGCCGGTCCGATTTACCCGGAGGTAATAAGTATGAGCTGATAGATGGAATCAAAAAGAGATTGTTGGTTCTTCCTGATGATGTGACGGTCTATCCAGGACATGGTCCTTTCACTACAATTGGTGAAGAGAGAAGTACAAATCCGTTTTTGCAGTAGTTTTAATTCGTATAAAAATTTACTTAAGTTATTGGTTTGATGCAACTCGTCCCGGCTTATTGCGACTCATTTTATCATACTTTAATTGGTGTTAGATTCTTCGCTTCGCTCAGAATGACAAACAGTTAAGGTTGAGGTTGAGGTTAAGGTTGAGAGTTCACCACAGTTGACGCAGATGAACACAGATTATTTTTATTGGCATCAATAAAAATCACATTTTAGTCTGTTTGCTTTTTTAGATTCTTCGCTCCGCTCAGAATGACAGACTGTTTAATGTCATTCTGAGGAGGTAACGACAAAGAATCTGTTCCCTGTTGTTTCTTTGATGATTAGAGGTTAGATGGTGGTTATACATATTCTTATTGTGAAAAACCTTGTCATGCTCCTTTCATCTCACATTTAATAAATTGTTACGGCTGTTAGAATTGTTAAAGTTGTTGATGTGTTAGTTGTTAGAATGTTATAAGTTTTATCACATTAGCTAACAATCTAACAATCTAACAATCAATCTAATGATCTAACAATCTAATGACCTAATGACCTAATGACCTAATTACCTATTAAGGCAATCTTTGCCATGCTCGTTTCGTTTTGACAAAAATCATTGGTTCGAATTATAAAAAATTAGTTCTTTTATAATATATATTGAGTGCAGTCTAAAAAGCCTTTTGACC
>NZ_AEWI01000150.1 GCF_000191885.1 Anaerophaga thermohalophila DSM 12881 | reverse complement strand
AACGCTTTTTTTGGCCGTTTTTCAGACCTTGGCTAGGCCGTTTTTTGGGTGGGTATGCTCCGTTTTATCCACTATGAACTTGTTGCTGCGCTTCCTCCGCTTGCAGAACAACAAGCCATTGTTTCCAAAGTTAAACAACTGATGGCATGATGCGATGAACTGGAAAAGAAAATAGAAAAGCGGGATGCTTATCGGGAAAAAATGATGCAGGCAGTGGTAAAGCAGGCGTTTAAAACGGAGAAAGAAAAGATGGGCTAAAGCCATAAAATATTGTAACTTTGCAATATGTACTACCGCAGAAAAATATTATTGTCATTATTGCAGGTTTTTGATAATCAATTGGATAAAATAAGCCTGCAAAAATTATTGTTTTTATTGACAAGAGCTCAGGAGAAAAAAACTTTCCATTTTGTACCCTACAAATTCGGCTGTTTTTCGTTCCAGGCCAATGCCGATTTAAACACTATGGCAAAATATAAATTGGTAGAGCCATCCATGAAATATTGGAGAAAGATTGATAAAAAAGATTATTTTGAAGAACTTAATAATAAAGATAAAGCCGCTCTACGCAACCTTAAAAATCAATACGGTACATTAAATAAGGATGAATTAATTGCGCTTACTTACCGCCAATATCCGTTTTTTGCCATTAACAGTACAATTGCAGAAAGCATTTTAACGGTCGAGGAAATTGAGAAAATAAAAAGTCAAAAGCCGGTTAAAAACACAACGGTTTTGTTTACAATCGGCTATGAAGGAATATCGCTGGAACAATACATAAACAAGTTAATTGTTAACGACATTAAAGTTTTATGTGATGTGCGAAAGAATCCTTTTAGCATGAAATACGGTTTTAGCAAAAAACCGTTGAAGACGGCCTGTGAAGGCGTTGGCATTGCTTATGTCCATATTCCAGAGGTTGGCATTGAATCGGATAAAAGAAAGGAATTAAATTTTCAAGCGGATTACGACAAACTGTTTAAAATATACAAGTCAGATATCCTTTCGAAAGAAACAGTAAAACAAGAAGAAATCCTGTCGTTACTAAAAAGTAAAAAACGTATTGCCCTTACTTGTTTTGAAGCAAACATACATCAATGCCATCGAAAGCATTTGGCAGAATCAATTTCCAGTTTGAAGGGGTTTTCCTATGAATTAAAACATATTTGATGGCAAAAACCAAAGTTCTCATAACCGTTAAAACATATCCTGCAATCTCAAAGAAATATGAGGAATTGGTTTGTACCGCAGGATTTTTAGAAGACGGGTCATGGATTCGTATTTATCCCATTCAGTTCAGAAAGAAAGCATATAACGAGCAATATTCCAAATATGACTGGATAGAAGTAGATTTGGTAAAAAACACCCGTGACTTTCGACCTGAAAGTTATCGTCCTGTTGCTCATGAAACACCAATTGTGAAATTTGGAAAAATTCCACCGGATGGTGATACATGGGAAGAACGCCGAAAAATAGTGTTGAAAAACGTTTACCACAATATCACAGACCTTATTGCCGAAGCAAAAAATAAGGATATTCGCACATCTTTGGCTGTTTTTAAGCCAAAAGAAGTATTAGACTTTGTTTATGAGGAAGAAAAAGAGCGAGAATGGCCTGCAGATAAATTAGCACAATTTCAACAACTGAATATCTTTGAAAAAGACAGAAATAATAATTTTCAGGTTGTCAAAAAATTGCCTTATAAATTCAGCTATCGGTTTAAGGACGAAGCCGGAACAGAAAGCAAACTAATGATTGAAGATTGGGAAACCGGACAGCTTTATTGGAATAGTCTGAGACGATATGATGGCAATGAAAAGAAAGCTTGTGAAGACGTAAGAAAGAAATACTTTGATGACTTTGCCAAAACAAAAGATTTACATTTCTTTTTAGGGACAACGCAAGTGCATCATTACAGAGCCAAAAATCCTTTTGTGATTATTGGTACTTTTTATCCTAAACCAATAACCCAATATAAATTATTTTGAAAATGCAAACGCTCACTATTCCTTCGCTGCAAGGCATCCCGATATTATTATCGGGAGCAAAACCCACAATGCCAACGCCACACCCAAATTTTGCCAAAGAGCTTTTCAGCCCGTCCCGCTCCAACGCCGAACAGAGAGACAGTGCAGCAATAATAAACAGAATAGATAATGAACTGAAAAACGGCCAGCTTGTAACAAATGGTCAAACTGCATGCGGGGTGATGAATAGACTTGGAACTTTCGAACTTTTCATTAACTTTGGTAACGGTTGATAATGAAGTGCTTCGAAAACCCGCACGATAGTTTACCATAGAACGTTATTGCGACACGAAGTCGCTCTATATAATTGTTTTACAGAGACTTACACCTCTGATAAAAACCTATTGTTCTTCCAATAGTATCCTACCGGGACAACGGATGTATGGCTTGCCCTGTTAAATATAATTTTCACAGGGTGAACCATTATTGGTTGAAGCTCCCGGGTAAAGTGTACCAATCGTCAGGATTTCGTATCCTATAGGCGTGGCAGGAAACCGCGAGGCGGAGTGTCATCGGGGTCTTAGACCGATTAAGGGCATGGATGCGTGAGCATGGCTAAAACATTTGAACATTCCGAAACTGTCGTAAAGGCGTAAGAGCGAAAACCAAGACTGACACGCTCCCTGCCAAAACGGTAAGCTGACAGGTTATGAGCGTTTAACGCAGCTCATATGAAGATGCTGTTCAGCCGACAGACAGGATGGGCCCAGTGTCGTGTCATGTATAAAATGACGTATAAGTTGAAACTGATTTTTGCTTTTTTCAAGATGAGAAAAAGCGAGCATAGTCATAGCTACGTGAACTTTTTATCATGAAGAAAAAACGAAAATCAGTGATGCTTGGTACGTCATTTTATGCATGATACGACACTCGACTCACATTAGCTGTTATTAGAGCGGAACGCGGAAGCCCGGCGCTCTCTCCCACCTGTTTCGGGTAAACAAACGGGATAAAACCATAACCGTAAGGCATTGGGAAACGAGCTTGCGAGTTCATGAACACCTTAATTGTTAATTATTTATGTTCGTGAAT
>NZ_AEWI01000151.1 GCF_000191885.1 Anaerophaga thermohalophila DSM 12881 | reverse complement strand
CATAAACAAATTAATTCGGGGACTACAAACGGCTTTCAAAAATATTGCAATTGGTTATCAGATAGTTACAAAATAAAATAATCGAAATTTGTGCATTTTTTGGTTTTTTGGGTGGCATTTTTCACAAGTTGGGTTAATTTTCCTATTTTTGATGACATAAGTAGTGGTTTGTTGATGATTTTGCTTTTTGTCTTGTAATTACCTCAAATATAGCAAATTAAATCATAAAAACCACTGCTTTTTCTTATTTTTTATCCCCTTTTTTCAAGGCTTACAGAAGTGGGAAACTTGAATTAATAATTATCAATTACGCATATATTATTTAATACCGGCAGCTTTTAATAATCCATCAATGCCAATTAAACTTAATGATGACTTCATTGAACTTATTGTTTCGTCATGATTTGGAAGGTCACTTCGCAATATTATGTAAATAGTCAAATATTCGTTGTAATTTTTATAAGTATCTTTTGGGTCATTAAGAGCGTTCATTCCTTCCATCATTTTAATCATGCTTTCATTTACTCCTCTATCTGCCAAAAGTTGTTTTGCTTTAACAGTTTTATCTGCAATTTCTTGCTTGCTGTCCACATATTTGTTGTCAAGACTAGATAACAAATAATCAAATCGCTTAACCGTTTGGTCATTATCTGAAACGTAACCGTTTTTTTCCACCACTGCCAATTTATAAGCGATTGACTGAGAATAGAGATTCGAGTTTGACATCAGAAAAATTGATATAGCGAACAAAATCACTAACGTAATTTTCCCTTTTTCTCTTTTTTTAGATTTTAGTTTTGAAGTTTTCATAACATAAATTTTTAGGTTTTTATTTATTTTCCCATTCATCAAATACTTTCTCAATGGTTTTGTTTAGTTCATTAAGTATTTTTAAATATTCCGTTCTGAAAAATTGGTCAGATGGAATTTGTGGATTTAAGTCAGGGTTTCCTAAACAAATATATTGACTTTCCAAGGTTTTAATTTTTTCCCTAATTTCTGAATTCAAGTAAGGATAATTTTGTTTTACATTTTTGAAAAAGTATTTTTTCATCAAGAAAACAAAATCCTGTCGTGGGTCATCTGCTGGGTCATAAAAAGAATAAGCTTTTGAAATAAATTCATATACTTCAAGGTATGCATTAAACTTCCTCTCATTATACATTTTAATTTTCTCAACTTTGATTTGAGTTTTTCTTCTGGATTTTTCTTTCCATTGATTAGCAATAATTGTCAATAAAGAGCCAGTAATAACAGATAGTATTGAGAAAACTCCTATCCAAAACCATTCTTCTTTAATAATATCCATTTCTAATTTTGAATTTTAAATTCGTACTAATCTGTATTTTTTTCAAGCTTGCCTGCAACGTTGAACTGTATGCGGTCGGCCGGGGCTTTCAAACCCGCTACGATTGTGTCAAGCTGTGAGCGGGTAACAAGGAAAAACGAAGCTTGCAATATGCTGTGTAGCCCCGGCTGGCGTATACAGATTGTTGGCATCTGCTTTAATATTCGTTCCAATATTAGTGGAATTCTACTTTTGAAATAATTCTTTTTCCGTAATTATGTTGTTTATTTTCAACGAGTTTGAAAAAGCCACGTTCGGCGTCTACCGCGTATTCGCTATTCAAAAATTCTTTTGCTATTTTCTTACAGAGCTTACACCATTCGTAATAATATATTTGCGAATTTTTATTAATCCTTATTCCCGAATCCTTTTCACGGTAAGCAATATTTGTAAGGGGATTATTCTCATTGCAATCATCTTTTAATTGCATTATTTTTTTATCTAAAATTACATAATTCTGTGGATTAAGGAACATAATTATCTTGCTCACAAATGAGAATCCAGAATATTCAGGAAGTCGTACTTTTTTTATATTTATTGGAGAAAAATTGTTGTTTATTACTAGATTATGAAATGCCATAAGTTGTTTGATGGTTACTTTTTCTCTGAACCGATTAATTCTTACTACACCATATCCAGTTCTATAATATCCCCAAAATAGTACATTTGAAAGCCCATCCTTTATTTCTTCAGGTTCATTGCTTTTTAATTTTTTCTGAATATTTGTTTCAAGTTGCCTGTAGTTTGCAAATTCGACTTCTTTTTTTGTTTTGAAGTCAAACAATTTTTTTGGGTAATCATAAACTGGAAATTTAAGCTTACCTATATTGTTAATTTCCCAGTTTTCAGTTGAGGCAGCGAGAGGACTTTCAACGTTTGAATTTTGTTTTTCGTGTTGAGCCTGACCACAAAATTTACAAAACTTGCTGTCATTATCTATTTTTTTACCACATTCCTTGCAATACATAGGATTACAAAATTACATAGGTTAAATTCTATTCTAAATATCAATTTTATCCTATTTTCTGACCATGTTTTGAATTTGCATTTTTCCTTTAAGTGGTTGGCAACGCCCTGCTGTATGCGCCAGGCCGGGGCTTTCAGACCAGCTATGGATTTATCAGCTTGAAAGCATGTGAGAGGGTAATACAAAACCCTCAATATGCTGTGGATGCCACGGCTGGCGTATATAGCTTTGTTGCCGTTTCG
>NZ_AEWI01000152.1 GCF_000191885.1 Anaerophaga thermohalophila DSM 12881 | reverse complement strand
ACCCTTAAAGGGGAACTGCTAAAAATCAGCAGTTTGAAAAAGTCCCCTTAGGGGATTTAGGGGTCAAAAGGCTTTTTAGACTGCACTCATATTTTTAAACAAATACCCGCTTACCAAATAGGTTCAAACGTTATAGATAACCAGATAGACACTATCTTTCCGGTTGTTTTTATGAATTTTTTCTCGAGATCAAATTCAGCGCCGAACCTGCCTTATACCATGCAATCTGTTGATCGTTGTAAGTATGAAGTGTTTTTATGATATCTTTTGAGCCGTCTGAATGAACAACTTCAATAGTAATTGGCCTGTCTGGGGCGAACTTCTCCAGGTCGATAAAGTTGAATGTGTCATCTTCACGGATTTTGTCATAGTCGTCTTCATTTTCAAATGTAAGCGCCAGCATTCCTTGTTTTTTCAGGTTCGTTTCGTGTATCCGTGCAAAACTCTTGACCAGAACTGCTTTAACACCAAGGTGACGTGGTTCCATGGCTGCATGCTCACGCGATGAACCTTCTCCATAGTTATGGTCACCAACTACTACGGTGGGAATCCCGTTTGCTTTATATGCTCTTTGAACATCGGGAACTTTTCCGTATTCACCTGTAAGTTGATTTTTAACCTTATTGGTTTCATGGTTGAAGGCGTTAACAGCACCAATCAGCATGTTGTCGGATATGTTATCGAGATGTCCGCGAAAACGCAACCATGGACCGGCCATAGAGATATGGTCGGTTGTACATTTTCCTTCGGCTTTGATGAGCAGTTTGGCACCTGTAATGTTTTTTCCATCCCAGGGTTCAAAGGGCTTCAGAAGTTGAAGACGTTGGCTGTCGGGTTTTACAACAACCTCAACCCGGGATCCGTCTTTGGCTGGTTCCTGATAACCCGGATCTTTTACATCGAATCCTTTTGGAGGCAACTCGAATCCGGTCGGGGGATTCAGTTTAATTTCTTCGCCTTTGTCATTGGTTAGTGTATCAGTGAGTGGATTAAATCCCAGTTCACCTGACAGGGCAATGGCTGTGACCAGTTCGGGCGAAGCAACGAAAGCATGCGTGTTGGGATTGCCGTCTGCACGTTTGGCAAAATTACGGTTAAAAGAGTGGACAATGGTATTTTTTTCCTGTTTGTCGGCGCCTTCGCGGGCCCACATTCCGATACATGGCCCGCAGGCGTTGGCAAAAACTTTTCCACCCATTTTTTCGAAAAGGTCAATATATCCGTCTCTTTCAATGGTGTATCGTACCTGTTCTGAACCAGGTGTTACGGTAAATTCCGACTTTGCCTTTAGTCCCTTTTCCACGGCCTGTTTTGCAATGGATGCGGCTCTTGAAATGTCCTCGTATGAGGAGTTGGTACACGAACCGATAAGTCCGAACTCTACTTTGGTGGGCCAACCGTTTTTCTTTGCCGCCTCACGTACTTTCGAAATAGGAGTCGCCAAATCAGGGGTGAACGGACCGTTGAGATGCGGTTCAAGTTCATTGAGGTTGATTTCTATAACCTGGTCAAAGTATTTTTCCGGATCGGCATAGGTTTCAGGGTCTCCTGTCAGATGTTCCTTTATTTTAAGGGCTTCATCAGCAACATCGCCCCGTTTTGTTGCCCTCAGATAACGCGCCATAGCTTCGTCGAAACCAAAAGTTGAGGTGGTGGCACCTATTTCGGCTCCCATGTTGCCGATAGTACCTTTTCCGGTTGCAGAGAGAGACCGGGCTCCTTCACCGAAATATTCCAGAATATATCCTGTTCCGCCCTTTACGGTTAAGAGGCCTGCTACTTTAAGAATTATATCTTTCGGGGCTGTCCATCCGTTAAGTCTTCCGGTCAGTTTAACCCCGATAAGTTTTGGAAATTTAACTTCCCACGGCATACCGGCCATAACATCCACGGCATCGGCACCACCAACACCAACGGCAATCATTCCCAGCCCGCCGGCATTTGGCGTGTGTGAGTCGGTGCCGATCATCATTCCGCCGGGAAACGCGTAATTTTCGAGTACTACCTGGTGGATAATTCCCGCACCGGGCTTCCAGAAGCCTAGTCCGTATTTATTACAGACCGAACTCAGAAAATCATAGACTTCTTTATTGGTCACTTCGGCGGTTTTCAGGTCGTCATTGGCACCTACTTTGGCCTGAATCAGGTGGTCGGCATGTACTGTAGAGGGTACTGCTACTTTATCTTTGCCTGCCTGCATAAATTGCAGAAGGGCCATCTGAGCTGTGGCATCCTGCATGGCTACCCGGTCGGGTGCAAAATTCACATAGGATTTTCCCCGTTCAAATGGTTGCTTTGGAAGGCCATCTGCCAGATGACTGTAAAGAATTTTTTCTGTTAAAGTAAGCGGTCTCTTCAGAAGTGTTCGGGCAGCCTTGACTTTTTCGTCCATTCCGCCGTAGACCCTTTTGATCATATCAATGTCGAATGCCATATTTATGTGTTTTTTTGTAAGTTTATCAAGTGCTTTTGGTTGCAAATTGACAAATTTAGTGAAAACTTGCCAGTTTTTCTTATTTCCGGTTTCCGGGGTGAAAGAACTGACTCCGGATATATTCCATTCCTGTTATCTGTTATTTCGGGATTTGAAAGCAGCAAAACAGATGTTGAAGGAATATGAAAACTTTCACCTATTGTTAACAAACAGAGTCTGTTTTTGTTGAGGATTGATTGTTGGACTTCATCAAATAAAAACGCCTCCTTCAAAAGAGAAGGAGGCGCTGATGGATATAACGAAATCAATCGTTCGCTATTAGGCATTATCTACTGAGTACATGTGTCGTATCAGTTCAACAACCTTTGTTGAATATCCCATCTCGTTATCGTACCAGCTGATTACTTTCACGAAGTTATCGTTCAGGCCAATACCGGCGCCTGCATCGAAAATAGAAGTGCGGGTGTCGCCAACAAAGTCGTTGGAAACAACGGCGTCTTCAGTATACCCGAGAATTCCCTTCAGTTCACCTTCAGAGGCTTCCTTCATAGCTTTGCAAATGTCTTCGTATGAAGCACCTTTTTCCAGGCGGCAGGTCAGGTCAACTACCGACACATCGGGAGTTGGGATACGGAATGCCAGGCCTGTCAGTTTGCCGTTCAGTTCGGGAATAACTTTACCTACAGCTTTTGCAGCACCTGTAGAGGAGGGGATAATGTTTTGTCCGGCTCCACGTCCGCCGCGCCAGTCTTTCATTGAAGGCCCGTCAACAGTTTTTTGGGTGGCAGTAGTTGCGTGAACGGTGGTCATCAACCCTTCAACAATACCGAATTTATCGTTCAGAACTTTGGCGATAGGTGCCAGACAGTTGGTTGTACATGAAGCATTTGAAACAAACTTCATGTCTTTACTGTACTTGTCCTGGTTTACACCCATAACAAACATCGGGGTGTCATCCTTTGAAGGAGCTGACATGATTACTTTTTTTGCTCCTGCGTCGATATGGCCCTGTGCTTTTTCTTTGGTCAGGAAAATACCGGTTGATTCAACCACGTATTCAGCTCCTACTTCGCCCCATTTCAGGTCAGCGGGATTCTTTTCGGAAGTGACACGGATGGCGTTACCGTTAACAACGAGTTTGCCGTCTTTTACTTCAACATCACCCTTGAAACGACCATGAGTAGAGTCGTATTTGAGCATGTAGGCCATGTAGTCAACGTCAATCAAATCGTTGATTCCTACAATCTGTACATTGTCGAAGTTCTGAGCAGCCCGGAATACCAGACGGCCAATCCGGCCAAAACCGTTAATACCAATCTTAATTTTTGACATATTATCGCTTTTTTAGTGTTATATTAATTTTATCTCTCGATTTCGAGGTACAAAAATAAGAAATCATAGCAAAAACATCAAGAAATAACCTGCTGAAATTCTTAAATAAACGTTAATAGCATTGTGGCTGGTTAAAGAGATGAAATAATTTCTTTTCCGTTTTTTTTAAGACGAAACCAGTCTGTTAATTTTATAAGTTTTCATGATGCGATAATTTATGAGTGCAGTATTAAAAGCATATTTTGTCAAAATCAAGGCGTTTTAAAATTTTGTACCGGAGTTAACTTGTTGTTAATGAGGATGCAAAATTTAAAACAACAACGAGTTTGGCAACAAAGATGCTTTTTAGACCATACTCATTTATATAGATCACTCTGATTCTCTTTTACGCAATCTTTTTGGTGGAAATATTTATTTAAATGGTGGAAATTTTTTATTCAAAAGATGTAAATTTTTTGATTTAGTTTGTTTTATAGTTTGTTTATCAGGTTGTTACATTTTAGTTAGTGAGACAACCCAAATGTTGATATTGACAAACAGAACAGAAAATGACAGTTGAATTTTTTGTAATTTTGAGGAGGTTGAAAGCTTAAGCCTGTCGGAGTGAAAATGTGGTTTAATTGATGACTAAAGACTGAAACAATTTGCTGAATTACTTTAAAGAAAGTTAATATTCTGTTTAATAAATGAGTGCAGTATAAGAAGCATATTTTTGTCAAAATCAAGGCGTTTTAAATTTTTGTACCGGATTTAACTTATTGTTAATGAGGCTCCTTTCGTATAAAATTTATTTTTAAGGTCGGATGGAACTCGCATGATTGATTTTATACATCAATTTTTGTGATAAATCTTGACATGCTCGTTTCAAAAATTTAAAACAACAACGAGTTTGGCAATAAAGATGCTTTTTAGACTGGGTTCATATTAAGAAAAATAAAGTTATGAGTAACACAGAAAGAATAAGCTTGAAGGAAAAAATTGGCTATAGCCTTGGTGACGTTGCTGCCAATCTTATTTTCCAGACTTTGATGACATTTTTGGCTTTTTTCTACACCGATGTGTACAAAATTCCGCCATCGTCGGCTTCAGCTATCATATTTGCCGGTGGAATGGTCGGTGCTTTATTTACGCCCGTTATGGGAATCATTGCCGATCGCACAAAAACACGTTGGGGGAAATTTCGTCCCTGGATATTATGGACTGCCGTACCTTTTGGAATTATCGCCATTCTTACTTTTTCAACACCTGATTTCAGTACTGAAGGCAAGATAGCCTATGCTATGATAACCTACATTCTTTTGGTTATTGTATATGCTGCCAACAATTTACCTTATTCTGCTTTAAGCGGAGTGATCACTGGTAATATGGCAGACCGGAACAGTATCTCTTCCTTTCGCTTCACCGGAGTAATGATTGCTCAGTTTGTTGTGCAGGTTATTTTACTTCCTTTGGTATTTATTTTAGGTGATGGCGACCGTGCTGCAGGCTTTGAGATCGTAATTGGTATTTTTGCCGGTATCGGAGTACTTTTCTTCCTGATCACTTTCCTTACAACCAAAGAAAGAATAGTTCCGTCTAAGGAACAAACCTCATCTTTGAAGCAGGATATTAAGGACCTTGCTAAAAATAAACCTTGGATTATAATGTTGATTCTTACCACTTTTATTTTCATAACCCTTGCTCTTAAAAGTGGTGTTTATGTCTATTATTTCGAAAACTATCTGAGTCAGGCCCATCTTTCTGCTTTTCTTACCGATATCGGGTTCAACGGTTTCATTAATAACGTTGACAGGTTCTTCGAGAATATGGGGGCTGTTGGTTTCCATTGGCCTAATGAGGCGGCTACATCAGGATTCAGCCTTTTTAATGCGGTTGGTATTATAATGATGCTTGGGGGTATTGCTATTTCGAAATCGCTCGCTGATAAATACGGAAAACGTGATGTTTTCATGGTCGGACTGATTGGGGCAATGATAACTCAGTTTTTGTTTTTGTTTCTGTCGCCTTATGACATCGGGTGGGTTTATCTGCTTCAAATTTTGCATGGTTTTTCTTACGGTTTAACCATTCCTTTGCTTTGGGCTATGATTGCCGATGTTGCCGACTATTCCGAATGGAAAAATAACAGGCGGGCAACCGGAATCGTCTTTTCAGCCATGACTTTCGGGTTGAAGGTAGGAATGAGTCTTGGAGGTGCTATCCTTGCCGGATTGCTTGCGCTTTTCGGCTACAATGAGCAGTTGACCGTCCAGCCCGATATTGCCATCCAGGGTATTAAGCTAACGATGAGTGTATTTCCTGCTCTGACATTTCTGGTAGGAGTTGTTAGCTTGTTCTTCTACGAAATAAATAAATCTATGGAAGTTCGGATTGAACAGGACCTCCTGGCCCGGCGTAACAAAGAAAAAGAGAAAAGCAATGAATAGTAATTTTTATTAAACCGGCTATGAATTATATTAAAAAAATTATTACCGGAACCGCTCTTTTGGGTCTTTTGTTGTTGCTGACCAATTGCAACAACCCCCAAAAACAGGAATCATGTACTTTTAAGGAAGCATTTAAAGGAAAATTCCTTACAGGAGTTGCCTTAAATGCCAGGCAGATTTCAGGACAGGAGCCTAAAGCAATTGACTTGGTAAAGAAGCATTTTAATTCTATAGTGGCAGAAAATTGCATGAAGATGGAAGGAATTCATCCCGAAGAGGATGTATACTACTGGGATGATGCCGATGCATTTGTAGAATTCGGAGAGGCTAACGACATGCATATCGTGGGACATACCCTGGTATGGCATTCACAAACAGCGCCCTGGATATTTGTTGATGAAAATGGTGATGATGTTTCCCGCGAAGTGCTTATTGAAAGGATGAAGAGTCATATACAAACCATTGTAAGCCGTTACAAAGGACGTGTGGATGGATGGGATGTGGTGAATGAAGCCATTGAAAGTGACGGCTCTTGGCGCAAAAGCAAATGGTACAAAATTATAGGACCTGAATTTGTTGAACTTGCATTTGAATTTGCACACGAAGCAGATCCGGGAGCTGAACTCTATTACAATGATTATGGTGTGTCTGGCCGTGCCAAATGTGATGGTATCTATAAGATGGTTAGCAATTTTATTGAGAAAGGAATCAAAATTGACGGAATTGGGCTGCAGGGACACGTTAATATTGATGCCCCTGAAGTTTCTGAGATGGAGGAATCCATTGAAAAGCTTTCCTCTCTTGGCCTTGATCTTATGATTACCGAGTTGGACATGACAGTTCTGCCCTGGCCGTCGGAGGAGGTAACCGCCGATATTTCTTTGGATTATGAATTATCTAAGGAATACGATCCTTATGCGGAAAGCCTTCCTGACTCGGTTTTCCGGGAAATGATGAATCGATATACAGCGTATTTTGAAATGTTTCTCCGACATCACGAGAATATTTCAAGAGTTACGTTCTGGGGTGTCCATGACGGAGTATCCTGGAGAAATGACTGGCCCATTGAAGGACGAACCGACTATCCTTTGCTGTTTGACAGAAATTATCAGATGAAAGAAGGTGTGGATGAAATACTGAAAATGGCTGCTGAAATGGATTAGTGTTCGTTTTCAGTTAACCCGTAAAAGGTGTATACATCCTTTTATCCGTATAAAATTTATTTTTAAGGTCTGATGGAACTCGCATGCAAGAATTTATACATATTCTTGTTGTGGCAAACTTTGCCATGCTCGTTTCATCAGTATAAAATTAGTCTAAGTTATTGGTCTGATGCAATTTATTATGCTTTAATTGATTTTAGATTCTTCGCTCCGCTCAGAATGACAAACAGCTAAGGTTGAGGTTAAGTTGAGGTTGAGAATTCACTACAGATGAAACAGATGAACACAAATTATTTTTATTGACATCAATAAAAATCACATTTTAATATGTTTGCTTTTTTTAGATTCTTCGTTT
>NZ_AEWI01000153.1 GCF_000191885.1 Anaerophaga thermohalophila DSM 12881 | reverse complement strand
AGGGCTAATCTGGCCCATGACAAGATTGTTCCATTATATTGCGAGGGGTATTCATCCGAAGATTCTACGTTTTTTCAGGACAAGCCTGAAAAAAAGCCTCTGTGCGGGATTTAGTCAACTTATACAACATGTTGGTTAGTTTTATGTGCTAAGCGCCTAATTATATGGGCAGTTCTGAAAAAATTATTGAGATTGTACAAAAAGTAAAGTC
>NZ_AEWI01000154.1 GCF_000191885.1 Anaerophaga thermohalophila DSM 12881 | reverse complement strand
TGAGTCCGGTCTAAAAAGCATCTTTGTTGCCGAACTCGTTGTTGTGTTAAATTTTTGTGTCCTCATTAACAACAAGTTAGCTCCGGTACAAAAATTTAAAACACCGATATTTTGGTAAAAATATGCTTTTTATGCTGCACTCATATTTTTTACTTTTCCTTTTTGTAATTTATTGTTTGTCGGTCTTTAATGTGTTTTGTATGGGTTTTGTAGGGGGGCTTGTT
>NZ_AEWI01000155.1 GCF_000191885.1 Anaerophaga thermohalophila DSM 12881 | reverse complement strand
ACAGATTCTTCGTCGTTACCTCCTCAGAATGATATTAGACAGTCTGTCATTCTGAGCTGTGCGAAGAATCTATTTCTCAACCTCAATCTCAGCCTCTATTAAATTAGTGAGATTCTTCGTCGTCCCTCCTCAGAATGACACCGGGCAGTCTGTCAATCTGAGCGAAGCGAAGAATCTACCCTCTTATATCTATAAATCTAATCATCTCTTTGACTTTTTTAAATC
>NZ_AEWI01000156.1 GCF_000191885.1 Anaerophaga thermohalophila DSM 12881 | reverse complement strand
TCAGGGGGTGTGCGAAAAGGAAGGATAAAACGAATCATTAAAGCTAATTGCCCCTTCCCTTCACCCCTCTGACTCCCCTAAAGGGGAGAACCGGGCTCGCCCACAATACACAATAAATTAAAACATACGATTGTGATAATTTAAAAGACATCGTGCTCTGAAGGTACCCCCTTTAGGGGGACAGGGGGTGTGCGAAGGGAAGCATAATACGAACTATTAAAACTAATTCTAC
>NZ_AEWI01000157.1 GCF_000191885.1 Anaerophaga thermohalophila DSM 12881 | reverse complement strand
CCCAATGCCTTACGGTTATGGTTTTATCCCGTTCGTTTACCCGAAACAGATGGGAGAGAGCGCCGGGCTTCCACGTTCCGCTCTAATAACAGCTAATGTGAGTTTAGGCCCATCCTGTCTGCCGGCTGAACAACATCTTCGTATGAGCTGCGTTAAACGCTCATAACCTGTCAGCTTACCGTTTTGGTAGGGAGCGTATCAGTCTTGGTTTTCGCTCTTACGCCTTTACGACAG
>NZ_AEWI01000158.1 GCF_000191885.1 Anaerophaga thermohalophila DSM 12881 | reverse complement strand
AAAAATATTACAATTGATTATCAGATAGTTACAAAATAAAATAATCGAAATTTGTGCATTTTTTTGTTTTTTGGGTGGCATTTTTAATAAATTGGGTTAAAAATTATTTCATCCAAAATCCGTGAAATTGAGATAAAGATGAATTCAATAACCGGGTGGATGATTGAATCCCCCCTAAATGGATGTGTTTTACACAACATGTAGTTAGACGCACGGCCGTGCGTCTAACCTGTTTT
>NZ_AEWI01000159.1 GCF_000191885.1 Anaerophaga thermohalophila DSM 12881 | reverse complement strand
ATGAAACAGGTTTGACGCATTTTATAAAAACAGGTTAGACGCACGACCGTGCGTCTCTACATGCAGAAACCATAATCCCCCATGCAATTTTTATTATCTTTCCGAAACGCACCTCGTAGATACGCACGGACGTGCGTATTTCCTTATTTTTTCCAAATGCGTGTTAATCAAATGCGTGTTAATATTTACAGGTTACATCCATTCTACAATCAGGTTTGACGTGTTTCGTGTCGGGTTGGACGTGT
>NZ_AEWI01000160.1 GCF_000191885.1 Anaerophaga thermohalophila DSM 12881 | reverse complement strand
CTTTTGCAATACACTTATTGGAACAAGGAACCGACTTAAGATATATTCAGGCATTATCAGGTCATGCATCAACTAAGACAACCGGGATATACACTCACGTATCAACACAGGAACTAAGTAAAATCATAAACCCACTTGACGAACTTTGGGATCCAGGCTAACATAAAAAGGTGCACAATACATGCTATATTGGCATGTATTGTGTACCTTTAAAACTGATACAAGAAATATATATGCACTTACGGTGTGTTTATAAA
>NZ_AEWI01000161.1 GCF_000191885.1 Anaerophaga thermohalophila DSM 12881 | reverse complement strand
GGTTTGATGTGTTTTGTAAAACAGGTTTGACGGTTTTTACAATCGGGTTTAACGTGTTTTGTGAAACAGGTTAGACCGTTTTACAATCGGGTTTAACGTGTTTTGTGAAACAGGTTTGATGTGTTTTGTAAAAACAGGTTTGACGGTTTTTACAATCGGGTTTAACGTGTTTTATAAAACAGGTTAGACGCATTTTATAAAAACAGGTTAGACGCACGGCCGTGCGTCTCTACATGCAGAAACCATAATCCCGATGC
>NZ_AEWI01000162.1 GCF_000191885.1 Anaerophaga thermohalophila DSM 12881 | reverse complement strand
GGTAACGACGAAGAATCTGCTCCCTGTTTTTGGTTTCTTAGATGATTAGAGGTTAATTAAATGGTGTTTATACATATTCTTATTGTGGCAAACTTTGCCATGCTCGTTTCATCTTACATTTAATAAGTTGTTACGGCTGTTAGAATTGTTAAAGTTGTTAATATTGTTGATGTATCAGTCGTTAGACCGGAATTTTTAAAAGCAAATGCAACGTTTCAAAAGTAACAACGTAATGATGAGTGCAGTATAAAAAGCATATTTTTGGT
>NZ_AEWI01000163.1 GCF_000191885.1 Anaerophaga thermohalophila DSM 12881 | reverse complement strand
CACTATCGAAAAAGCTGAAGGGCAACAATGACAACCATTTTGAAGAAAATAAAACTGAAATGTCATTTTTAAAAAGATTCCTTAAAAAAATTGCGCCCAATTTACGAACTTAGCGTTTGAACCAAACTTCAGGACGATCATGGACGCAAATTCTTTATTAATGAACCGGTTTAAGATGCAATGTAATAAATTTTCAGGAACTATTTCAAAAGGACTTGGGGTAATAAAAAAACGCCTTGTAAAGGAGATGATTTTTGGCATCCAGGC
>NZ_AEWI01000164.1 GCF_000191885.1 Anaerophaga thermohalophila DSM 12881 | reverse complement strand
GTAAGCCTTCGGCCTCCTACGTATTGTAAAAGTAAAAAAATTTTCCCAAGCCGGGGATACCGGCCTGGGAGTTGAATCTTTCTAAGTACTACTGGAATCTTTTGGAATTAGTTGGAGCTTTCCGGAAAATTCCGGCAATGGTTGGATTTTTTCCAATTATGAGGCAAAAGGTCAGCCAGGTCCAGATCATAGTTGCTATTGTACAATGCAATTTTGGAAAACACATCAGTCAGCCACTGCCGGGGGTTAACATCGCTGGCTTTGCAGCATCCCAGAA
>NZ_AEWI01000165.1 GCF_000191885.1 Anaerophaga thermohalophila DSM 12881 | reverse complement strand
ACCTGGATACCAAAAAACATCTCCTATACAAGGTTACCTCAAATCCTTTCGAAATAATTCCTGAAAATTTATTACATTGCATCTTGAACCAGTTCATTAATAAAGAATTTGCGTCCATGATCGTCCTGAAGTTTTGTTCAAACGCTAAGTTCGTAAATTAGGCGCAATTTTTTTAAGGAATCTTTTTAAAAATGACATTTCAGTTTTATTTTCTTCAAAATAGTTGTCATTGTTGCCCTACAGCTTTTTCGATAGTGTTTTTTGAGGAAACTCCAGGTT
>NZ_AEWI01000166.1 GCF_000191885.1 Anaerophaga thermohalophila DSM 12881 | reverse complement strand
AAAAAAAAGCCGCTCCGGTGTTCCGGAACGGCTTTCTTCTAAAAAGTCGGCGGCGACCTACTCTCCCGCTTTTACGCAGTACCATCGGCGCTAACAGGCTTAACTTCTCTGTTCGGAATGGGAAGAGGTGGAACCCTGTTGCTTTAACCACCTTAAGGGGGCCTCCCCTAACCCCTCCCACGGAGGGGGAATGGAGGTGATGTGTTGACATATTGGAAGCCTCCCCTTACCCCTCCCAAAGGAGGGGAATTGGAGGTGTGACTCTTTTGCAATTTGCAATT
>NZ_AEWI01000167.1 GCF_000191885.1 Anaerophaga thermohalophila DSM 12881 | reverse complement strand
ATCAAAAGATGTCAAGCTTTCAAATATTAGCCGGAGTTTGAAAGAAGATATTCCCCTTATCAAGACTGAGGACAGGCTCAGCAGGAACCTTGCCTCAGCAGACATATCTGAACACCTGAACCAAGAAATTATGAGGTTGGCATCCAATAAAATTGATGACACGATGGTAATCGCTATCGACCCCGGGGATATTATGAAGCCATACGCCAAAGAGATGGAGAAGCTATGTAATATTTATGACGGGAGCCAGGGGGAGCCTGCCCGTGGTTATCATTTATGCCAGGTTACC
>NZ_AEWI01000168.1 GCF_000191885.1 Anaerophaga thermohalophila DSM 12881 | reverse complement strand
ATCTCATTTGTTGCAGTAAGTTTTTAAATCCTAAAGACAGTTATGTTATGGTTGAGATTGCCAACGATGTTAACATTAAGGTTGATAAAGCAGGTATTATCATGGATATGTCGGATGCGGTTAAAAAATAATGACTATTGACATCATTGTTCAATAAAATTTTGTAATAGCCGGCCAATGATTATTTTTGTAAATCATTGGCCTTTTTTGTAAACGGGAACAAAAATACCAATGACTGTCAGGGAATTATCTATTAATGAGTGCAGTATAAAAAGCATATTTTTGTCAAAATCAAGGCGT
>NZ_AEWI01000169.1 GCF_000191885.1 Anaerophaga thermohalophila DSM 12881 | reverse complement strand
GTTGCAAAAAAAGATTGCCCGGACAATTACCTTTATGTGCGCAGTCGGCAAAAAGCAGTCAAAGAGGCCTCGATGAACGAACACTTTTCACAGCATTACCAGGAAGAACTTGAGAACATAAAAGGGGCATTACACAAAAAAGGGGGTACGAAAAAAGCTGGAAAAAGTATGGGAGCGCATCGGCAGGCTCAAAGAAAGGTACCCCACAGCCAATAAGCATTACACAATTACAGTAGTGCCCGATGCAAATCAGGAAAAAGCCACAGACATAACCTGGGTTAAAAACCCTGTGAAACCCAAACAGGG
>NZ_AEWI01000170.1 GCF_000191885.1 Anaerophaga thermohalophila DSM 12881 | reverse complement strand
GTTTCATTTACACGATAAGCTAAAATATTTTCTTTATCCGGCGCCGGTTGATATGCGCAAAAGCTTCTACACCCTCAGCGGCATTGTAACTTCGGTGATGAAACGGGATGTTCAAAGCGGAGAGGTTTTTATTTTTGTCAACCGGCGGCTAACCACCATGAAGATTCTTCATTTGGAGCATGGCGGTCTGGTAATATACCATAAGAAACTCGGGAGTGGCGTTTTTAAACTTCCCGCCTTCGATGAGACTCTTACATCACATGCTATAGAATGGCACGATCTGATGATGATTGTAAGAGATGTAAAGCCTAAAAAACGACGCTTGAAAAAGCGACAAAAAGAAGCATATTTTCAGAA
>NZ_AEWI01000171.1 GCF_000191885.1 Anaerophaga thermohalophila DSM 12881 | reverse complement strand
CTCAGGTTATGAGCGTTTAACGCAGCTCATACGAAGATGTTGTTCAGCCGGCAGACAGGATGGGCCCAGTGTCGTGTCATGTATAAAATGACGTATAAGTTGAAACTGATTTTTGCTTTTTTCAAAATGAGAAAAAGCGAGCATAGCCATAGCTACGTAAGCTTTTTATCATGAAGAAAAAACGAAAATCAGTGATGCTTGGTACGGTATTTTATGCATGATACGACACTCGACTCACATTAGCTGTTATTAGAGCGGAACGCGGAAGCCCGGCGCTCTCTCCCATCTGTTTCGGGTAAACGAACGGGATAAAACCATAACCGTAAGGCATTGGGAAGCGTCGGACAGAGAGGTTGAAACAAGCGAAAGCCGGTTTGTAACGAG
>NZ_AEWI01000172.1 GCF_000191885.1 Anaerophaga thermohalophila DSM 12881 | reverse complement strand
TCGTATTATCCTTCCCGTCGCACACCCCCTGGCCCCCTAAAGGGGGTACGTCCAGCGCGCGATTTCGTTTAAATTGCCACAATCGTATGGTTAAATTTATTGTGGACTGTGGATTGGTCTGGTTCTCCCCTTTAGGGGAGTTAGAGGGGTGAAGGGAGAGGGGCAAGTATTGGTTTTTCATTTTTACTCTTTATCCTTTCCCTTTCGCACACCCCCTGGCCCCCTAAAGGGGGTACCTCCAACGCGCAATTTCGTTTAAATTGCCACAACCGTATGGTTTATTTATTGTGGACTGAGGGCTGCCCGGTTCTCCCCTTTAGGGGAGTTAGAGGGGTGAAGAGAAGGGGAAGAATCCTACTTTAACAAATCCCCACAAGCCTTATTTAATTTGG
>NZ_AEWI01000173.1 GCF_000191885.1 Anaerophaga thermohalophila DSM 12881 | reverse complement strand
TATCCCTGCTGTTTTAACATTTTTGCGTTGTCTTCGGTCATTATACCTGCATCCATGACAATTACAGGTTTTCTGTCCGTTTGCGAAGTGTGTGCCGAAAGTTCCGATATAGTTTTGTCCAGTGTTTTGTTGTCGCTGATGTTACCCTGGTATATCCGGCTGTATTTCAGAAAGCCTTCGGCGTTGATAACAGCAGCCATGGCCACAAGTTTTGCATCACTGCGTTTTTCTTTGCTTCGCCCATAGCGCGCTATTTTACTGCCTGCTTTCCTGCCCTCAAAATAGGTATTGGTAAGGTCGTAAAAAATTATTTTGTCCTGCAAGTCGAACAATTCATTGGTTTTGACAGAAAGTCCTTTTTCGATAGCCGTTTTTTGCTTGTATAAACTGTTA
>NZ_AEWI01000174.1 GCF_000191885.1 Anaerophaga thermohalophila DSM 12881 | reverse complement strand
TCAAAACGCCTTGATTTTGACAAAAATATGCTTTTTATACCGCACTCAACAATTAAAATATCTGCATCCACCTTAATCTGATCTATAAGCAATCTAATGCCCGGCTAAAATACATAAAAAGAATTAAAAAAACATACCGACTGCATCTTAACTCCAAATTAACAGGACTGTGTCCGGTGAAATTTAAAATTACCATTTCACAGACAAATTGAAATCAAACAGATTAGCCCATACCGGCGCATTTAGGTGAAATTTTTTCTATGGGATGTTTGCGGACAATATTAAATTTTCTACTTTTGTGCGCGGGTAAGTCCTATACGACCAGCTCCTGCTGAATTCCCCCAGGGCCTGACGGCAGCAAGGGTAGGCTTATTATACTTTTGAACTACCTGAAGTACATA
>NZ_AEWI01000175.1 GCF_000191885.1 Anaerophaga thermohalophila DSM 12881 | reverse complement strand
CCGTACCACTCTTTCAGGGAAAGATGAAAACACCATCTGGACCATTTACAATACCCTTACCGAAATTGAAGCAACGTTCCGCTGCCTGAAAACCGATTTGGCATTGCGCCCTGTCTTTCACAAATACGATGAGAATATTGAATCGCACCTGTTCCTGGGGCTTTTGGCATACCAGGTTGTTGCCACCATAAGGTACCAGCTCAAGGCCAAAAACATCCACCACGACTGGCGCAACATTGTGCGGATAATGAACACACAAAAAGAGGTGGTAACAACCCTGAAAAACAAAAAAGGGAAAACCATCAGGATAAAGAAATGCAGTGTTCCTTCTGTAGAGGCAAAACAAATTTATGAGGCCCTGGGGTATAAAACCGTACCATACTATATGAAAAAATCTGTGTTACCCGAAATATGAATATCTTAAACCCATCTGACTGGAATACAGAATTTTATGATAGCAA
>NZ_AEWI01000176.1 GCF_000191885.1 Anaerophaga thermohalophila DSM 12881 | reverse complement strand
CTGTGTTTTGAGTTATTGAGTTCTGAGTTTTCTATCTATTCTCTAAAAACTATCCACTAACCACTAAAAACTAAAAACTAACCACTAACCACTAAAAACTATCCCCTATTCCGTAGTCCCGGGCAGACTTGAACTGCCGACCCCTACATTATCAGTGTAGTGCTCTAACCAACTGAGCTACGGGACTCTATTTCACACCGCAGGCTTTCCATTGGTGGCTTTATTCCCTGTCTATGGTCTTGTCTGTCCCCAGGTACTTGGGTGTTAGGGTATTAGGCGATTAGGCGATTAGGCTATTAGGTTATTAGGTTATTAGGCTATTAGGTTATTAGAATTGTTGGATTGTTAGAGTTGTTAGAGTTGTTAGACTTGTTAGAGTTGTTAGGTTCTTAAATTGTCCCACCAACTCATAATCTGACATCTAAATATCTTACATCTAATAATCTAATAATCTAACAATCTAATA
>NZ_AEWI01000177.1 GCF_000191885.1 Anaerophaga thermohalophila DSM 12881 | reverse complement strand
CTCAGAGCTGCAAGCACAAAGTAAAAAACCATTAATCTGTCTTAATCCTTGTTTTAGTGGAATATTCTCTCAGAGAACGTTTGGGAAGACCGTCACCGTGCAGTCTTTGATGTCTTAATCCTTGTTTTAGTGGAATATTCTCTCAGAGAGCATGAAATAGAAATGAAAATAATATATCTGCGTTGTCTTAATCCTTGTTTTAGTGGAATATTCTCTCAGAGGTAAAATATGGATTTGTAATCAAGTTTTACCAGGCGTCTTAATCCTTGTTTTAGTGGAATATTCTCTCAGAGAACTCAAAAACTACTACTATGAAAAATATTAAAAAGTCTTAATCCTTGTTTTAGTGGAATATTCTCTCAGAGTCCAAAATCATGATAATTATTCATTTAGCATTGGTCTTAATCCTTGTTTTAGTGGAATATTCTCTCAGAGTGTTTCACTTTTTACTGGTTTGTCAAAGAAAGAGATT
>NZ_AEWI01000178.1 GCF_000191885.1 Anaerophaga thermohalophila DSM 12881 | reverse complement strand
CACAAAACTAAGGAATTATCTCATTTAAAAGTAACATCAACTGATAAAAACCGATTAAACAATAGATCGTTAGATTTTTAGATGTAAGATGTAATATAAAACTAACCTCTAATCATCTGACATCAATTAAAGTACGATAAGATAAGCCGCGACAATATCCTTTCTTTGGCGCGAGGCAGTCAAGCCGCTCCATAAAAAAAGCCGCTCCGGTGTTCCGGAACGGCTTTCTTCTAAAAAGTCGGCGGCGACCTACTCTCCCGCTTTTACGCAGTACCATCGGCGCTAACAGGCTTAACTTCTCTGTTCGGAATGGGAAGAGGTGGAACCCTGTTGCTTTAACCACCTTAAGGGGGCCTCCAATTCCCCTCCCAGGGAGGGGGATTGGAGGTGATGTGTTGACATATTGGAAGCCTCCCCTTACCCCTCCCAAAGGAGGGGAATTGGGAGGTGTGACTCTTTTGCAATTTGCAATTTGCAATT
>NZ_AEWI01000179.1 GCF_000191885.1 Anaerophaga thermohalophila DSM 12881 | reverse complement strand
AAAAATCGGTTCCAAAGGTACGTGGGCAATAGACCGTCAGGGAGATGACATTGATATAATCAGGGGCTTTACCAATGAAGAACTTGACTTCGTAGTGCGTTTAAAGATGAACCGTTACATGCATTTTGGGGGCAACACCAACCGACAAGTCAAAGCGGAAAGAATACACCAACATGTTGACACCCCGCACAAAGCTCATATTTATATAACCAGGGATGGGAAAGAAGAATTTTTACATCTGGAATATGGGGCTGTAAAAGTTGCATTGCCCGAACATCCTGATATCTGGTACACCCTTGTTGTTGTTAAAGGCTTTGGAAAAGTCCCGATGCTATTGTTGACCAATAAAGAGGTGAACATTAACGACAATAAGCAACTATGGCAAATCGTCGATATATACCTTACCAGGTGGAAATGCGATGAATGCTACCGTTACATTAAGCAATCATACAATCTTGAAGATGTAAGGGTTTTAAGCTACAATTCCATCCGCAACATCACAG
>NZ_AEWI01000180.1 GCF_000191885.1 Anaerophaga thermohalophila DSM 12881 | reverse complement strand
CACTTCAGAAAGTGAGGCAGATTTTTCTTGATTGTAAGAAGATTATTTTGTTTCTTTAAAATATGATAGTTCCTGATACAAAGGTTTTTGGCCGGTTGTAGTGTTTTTTTTAATTCAATTCTCACTTCTAACTTAAACTCTTTACCTATGAAGCAACTTTCTTTTATTGTTTCCCTGCTTTTTGTTATCCTTCCATTGTTGTTTTTGACCGGCTGTGAAAAAGATGAAATGACGGTCGAAGCCAATGATACAACTCTGACAGACTTTGATTACGAAAGTGTGGATGATGCGCGTCAGTAGTTTTATCAACAAACCGGTG
Source organism: Anaerophaga thermohalophila DSM 12881 (assembly GCF_000191885.1). Lineage (GTDB taxonomy): Bacteria > Bacteroidota > Bacteroidia > Bacteroidales > Marinilabiliaceae > Anaerophaga > Anaerophaga thermohalophila. Next base: position 207 of record NZ_AEWI01000180.1, on the reverse strand, counting down.
GAAATGTTTTTCTTGAAAGAGAATCGTCGACCAAAAGTTCCGGTGTTCAGATCACCGAAGTACCCCTGTTTGGCGATTGGGAAAACAGTATATCCCAACATCCGGGATATATAAAAAGCGTTGAAACGCCGGTGTTTACAGTCGGCGATGAAGAGACTTTTTCCGAAGCCCTGAAAGGCACCAGCCTGTTAAAAAGTGAAAGCACGG
>NZ_AEWI01000181.1 GCF_000191885.1 Anaerophaga thermohalophila DSM 12881 | reverse complement strand
ACATTCCCCATTAGATTGTTAGATTGTTAGATTGTTAGATTATTAGATTGTTAGATTGTTAGATTGTTAGATCATTAGATTGTTAGCTAATGTGATAAAACTTATAACATTCTAACAACTAACACATCAACAATATTAACAATTCTAACAGCCGTAACAATTTATTAAATGTGAGATGAAAAGAGCATGACAACGTTTTGCCACAATCAGAACATGTATAACACCATTTAACCTCTAATCATCAAGGAAACCAAATACATGGAGCAGATTCTTCGTCGTTACCTCCTCAGAATGACATTAAACAGTCTGTCATTCTGAGCGAAGCGAAGAATCTAAAAAAAGCAAACATATTAAAATGTGATTTTTATTGATGCCAATAAATAATCTGTGTTCATCTGTGTCATCTGTGGTGAATTCTCAACCTCAACCTTAACCTCAACCTCAGCCTCAACTTTAGCTGTTTGTCATTCTGAGCGGAGCGAAGAATCTAACATCAATTAAAGTATGATAAGTTGCATCATTTCAATAACTTAGAT
>NZ_AEWI01000182.1 GCF_000191885.1 Anaerophaga thermohalophila DSM 12881 | reverse complement strand
CTTAAAAGTGATATGTTGACAATTAACATTGAGTGAGGTCTAAAAAACATCTTTGTTGCCAAACTCGTTGTTGTTTTAATTTTTTGCATCCTCATTAACAACGAGTTAACTCCGGTACAAAAATTTAAAACGCCTTGATTTTGACAAAAATATGCTTTTTATACCGCACTCAATATTTACAGGTGCAAACATTTTTAAAGATTTGTTTGAAAAACCTTCAACAACGTGGTGAAACTTTACATGTATTTTCATGGCTGAATTAGAAAAAATTGAAGAGATTCTTCGTCGTGCCTCCTCAGAATGACACTGAGCTAATTGTCATTCTGAGCAGAGCGAAGAATCTATCACTGTTGTAATGCTTTAACCTGGAAGAGATTCTTCGCCGTGCCCTTCCTCAGAATGACATTTGGCTGTTTGTCATTCTGAACGAAGTGAAGAATCTATAACTGTTACAATTTTCTATCTGGAAGAGATTCTTCGTCGTGCCTCCTCAGAATGACACTGAGCTAATTGTCATTCTGAGCAGAGCGAAGAATCTATCACTGTTGTAATG
>NZ_AEWI01000183.1 GCF_000191885.1 Anaerophaga thermohalophila DSM 12881 | reverse complement strand
TTCGATCTTGCCCCTTAAACTTCCAATCGTACCATGGTGGAATTGAAATTTCGGTAATATTTGAGAAAGCAATGACAGAACTTGGCTTCCAATCGTACCATGGTGGAATTGAAATAATCTATGAGCGTCGTTCCATTCAAGGAAATTAGCTTCCAATCGTACCATGGTGGAATTGAAATGGTGGACGTCTTAATAGAAATAAAGGCCGTCCCCTTCTTCCAATCGTACCATGGTGGAATTGAAATCGGGGTGAAGACGCTCGCGGACTTATTTGTTTAATCTTCCAATCGTACCATGGTGGAATTGAAATTGAGCGTCCAGAAATACAGCATGAATGCAATAACACTTCCAATCGTACCATGGTGGAATTGAAATCTTAGTGAAAGCTTCACAATTGAGAAAACTCTTTGGCTTCCAATCGTACCATGGTGGAATTGAAATCAAAGAAAAATAGCATTAATGCTATAAATATCGTTTCCCTTCCAATCGTACCATGGTGGAATTGAAATATGATCAAGGGCTATCTTTTCGATCTTGCCCCTTAAACTTCCAAT
>NZ_AEWI01000184.1 GCF_000191885.1 Anaerophaga thermohalophila DSM 12881 | reverse complement strand
GCCGGTTCTCCCCTTTAGGGGAGTTAGAGGGGTGAAGAGAAGGGGGAAGAATCCTACTTTAACAAATCCCCACAAGCCTTATTTAATTTGGAAATCACTTCTTCAACATTTTCCAATACTTCTTCATTTTTAAAACGGATTACTTTAATACCTAATCGCTCAAGTTCAGCTGTTCGGTTTTCATCGTATCCTTTATTTTCAGGATTATTGTGAATCCGGCCGTCCAGTTCAATTACCAACTTGATTTTATGACAGTAGAAATCAGCTATGAAAATGCCTATTGGATGCTGGCGTCGGAATCTTAATCCTAAAATTTTATTGTCTTTAATATGCTCCCACAGTTTTAGTTCAGCCGGTGTCATGTTCTTTCTTAAATCTTTGGCTTTTTCAAAAATGGCAGGTTTTGCATTAAAGAACATGTTGACTTGATCGTCTATAGGCATGAGTTGAAATTTTGGGTTGAATGTGGTTTTTTATTCACTTCCCCTCGCACACCCCCTGGCCCCCTAAAGGGGGTACGTCCACCGCGCGATTTGTTTAAATTGTCACACTTCGTA
>NZ_AEWI01000185.1 GCF_000191885.1 Anaerophaga thermohalophila DSM 12881 | reverse complement strand
TTGAGTTTTGGGTTCTGTGTTTTGAGTTATTGAGTTCTGAGTTTTCTATCTATTCTCTAAAAACTATCCACTATCCACTATTCACTAAAAACTAACCACTAACCACTAAAAACTATCCCCTATTCCGTAGTCCCGGGCAGACTTGAACTGCCGACCCCTACATTATCAGTGTAGTGCTCTAACCAACTGAGCTACGGGACTCTATTTCACACCGCAGGCTTTCCATTGGTGGCTTTATTCCCTGTCTATGGTCTTGTCTGTCCCCAGGTACTTGGGTGTTAGGCGATTAGGCGATTAGGCGATTAGGCGATTAGGCAATTAGGCTATTAGGTTATTAGGCTATTAGGTTATTAGGCTATTAGGTTATTAGGTTATTAGGCTATTAGGTTATTAGAATTGTTGGATTGTTAGGGTTGTTAGGTTATTAGGCTATTAGGTTATTAGAATTGTTGGATTGTTAGATTGTTAGAGTTGTTAGGTTGTTAAATTGTCCAACCAACTCATAATCTGACATCTAAATATCTTACATCTAATAATCTAATAATCTAATAATCTAACAA
>NZ_AEWI01000186.1 GCF_000191885.1 Anaerophaga thermohalophila DSM 12881 | reverse complement strand
TTCGATCTTGCCCCTTAAACTTCCAATCGTACCATGGTGGAATTGAAATGATTTGCTATTTCCTCTATTTTAGTAATCAGCGCAACTTCCAATCGTACCATGGTGGAATTGAAATGTGGTTTTGAAGCTGGTTTTGATTTGGGATTTGTCCTTCCAATCGTACCATGGTGGAATTGAAATTGATTATTGGGATGTATTGGTTAACGGGGCTAAGCTTCCAATCGTACCATGGTGGAATTGAAATACGATTATCATCCCATGAATCTGGATATATTGTCTTCTTCCAATCGTACCATGGTGGAATTGAAATTCAAGTGGATAACTATACGCAAGAAAACGCCGGTTACTTCCAATCGTACCATGGTGGAATTGAAATACGTACCCCCGGGTCGATTGGAAAGCGTAACGGACTTCCAATCGTACCATGGTGGAATTGAAATATATTAGTCCGTTATCTGTATAATGGACTAAATGCTTCCAATCGTACCATGGTGGAATTGAAATAATAATAATACTCAACATAATTTTAAATTTTACGTTCTTCCAATCGTACCATGGTGGAATTGAAATAGGGTTACATTGTTTTTT
>NZ_AEWI01000187.1 GCF_000191885.1 Anaerophaga thermohalophila DSM 12881 | reverse complement strand
GAAAGATTCAACTCCCAGGCCGGTATCCCCGGCTTGGGAAAATTTTTTTTACTTTTACAATACGTAGGAGGCCGAAGGCTTACTTTAAAATGTACAATTATGAAAAAGATATTTAGAATAATAGTCTTTTTGTTCGTATTTACAAATTTAGTATTCAGTCAGAATTCATTCCGGAGAATTATAAGAGTTAGTGATTTTAGTGGAGACACAATCATAACGTATCATGACAACCCTGAGTTAAACCAAGAGTTACCCAGACCCAGGAATAGCAAGGGTGAAATAGTTGGTATCTATGGGTTTAAACTATCTTCAGAAGAGGATCTTTTGGAATTTGTTATAAATGAATTTACAAAGGAGGAAATTAGAGAGTTGATAAACAGTACTTGTATTATTAAATTTATTTGTATACCAAATGGAGAAATAAAAAGTGCCTCTTTTGAATTTGTAAATAAAGAGCCAGATGTATGTTTGGACAAGTTAGTATTGTTATCTCGAACAATAAAAGAAAACTTTACCCTAAATGTAGAATTTGGAGAAGATGTTGTTAATGATGCTTATATTAATTGTTCTTATGGGCTTTTTCTTGTGTTAAAAAGAAAAATGTTGGAATAAGTGG
>NZ_AEWI01000188.1 GCF_000191885.1 Anaerophaga thermohalophila DSM 12881 | reverse complement strand
CTAACTGAATATAACTTAAACCGGTTGACTTTGTCAACCGGGATGTTGAACAGGTTGGCAACAGCTGAGTTGTTTTTTATCCATTGTGCTGTTTTATGTTCCGAGGCAGGGTAAACTGCCCGGCTGGTGATATGCATCAGGGCCATAGCTGCCGATGTTTCGCTGAAACGGCACGTTTCTGTAAGCAGCCCCTGAAGATCAAGTTGTTCAAGTGCCTGTTTACATAGCCATTCAGCCCCTGTTTCCCTCACTTCTTCATGCCGCATACTGTTCAGGTCAACTTCCTGATGATCAGGCTCAATGTCACTGTACTCCGGTTGTGTGGTTTTCGGATGGATGTCCAGCAGATGCTCGTCTATTATCCTGTTGGCGAACTCTTTGGCATATCTGGTTATCTCAGGGCTCACATCAAAAAATGCCAGACGGGTTTCCCCATGAATAAGGGCCTCGATAGTGTCGGCCAGTAGTTTTTTGTCTTCCCTGGTTTCTATGCCATCCAACCTGCCCATGCTGACAATGGAACGGTGCCGTGTTTTGTTACCAATGCGGTAACTCTCGCACAAGCGGTAGTAATTATACCGTTTCCCGCTCTTTTTGTCTGTTTTTACTATGGTTTTTATAAACATGTTTTAAGCAGTTTTAATAATATGCTGCAAAGCTACAAAACCAGATTGA
>NZ_AEWI01000189.1 GCF_000191885.1 Anaerophaga thermohalophila DSM 12881 | reverse complement strand
TTCTGGGATGTTGCAAAGCCAGCGATGTTAACCCCCGGCAGTGGCTGACCGATGTGTTTTCCAAAATTGCATTGTACAATAGCAACTATGATCTGGACCTGGCTGACCTTTTGCCTCATAATTGGAAAAAATCCAACCATTGCCAGAATTTTCCGGAAAGCTCCAACTAATTCCAAAAGATTCCAGTAGTACTTAGAAAGATTCAACTCCCAGGCCGGTATCCCCGGCTTGGGAAAATTTTTTTTACTTTTACAATACGTAGGAGGCCGAAGGCTTACTTTAAAATGTACAATTATGAAAAAGATATTTAGAATAATAGTCTTTTTGTTCGTATTTACAAATTTAGTATTCAGTCAGAATTCATTCCGGAGAATTATAAGAGTTAGTGATTTTAGTGGAGACACAATCATAACGTATCATGACAACCCTGAGTTAAACCAAGAGTTACCCAGACCCAGGAATAGCAAGGGTGAAATAGTTGGTATCTATGGGTTTAAACTATCTTCAGAAGAGGATCTTTTGGAATTTGTTATAAATGAATTTACAAAGGAGGAAATTAGAGAGTTGATAAACAGTACTTGTATTATTAAATTTATTTGTATACCAAATGGAGAAATAAAAAGTGCCTCTTTTGAATTTGTAAATAAAGAGCCAGATGTATGTTTGGACAAGTTAGTATTGTTATCTCGAACAATAAAAGAAAACTTTACCCTAAATGTAGAATTTGGAGAAGATGTTGTTAATGATGCTTATATTAATTG
>NZ_AEWI01000190.1 GCF_000191885.1 Anaerophaga thermohalophila DSM 12881 | reverse complement strand
TCCCAATATGGCGGGACTTCGTTTAATCCCCAGAGCTCCTGCTTCTTTTGGGGTAAATCCGAGTGCAATGGCACCGAAAAAAACACCAAAAATACCTATCTGAGCCGCAGCGCCAAAAAAGGCTAACCGCAGATTTCTAAGCATTGGACCAAAATCGGTCAATGCCCCCACTCCCATAAAAATGATAGGTGGCAAAAAGCCGGTTTTTATCAGAGAATAATAAATGTAGTTCATGATACCGTACTCACTGGCAATCTCAAAAAGATTCATATACCTGTGATCGGGAAGCGCTACCATATCGGCAGGCACCACTCCCATATTGCCACCCGGCAGGTTGGCCAGGATAATTCCAAAACCTATCGGTACCAATAACAAGGGCTCATACTTTTTTACAATTCCAAGGTAAAGTAAAACCGCTCCTATAACTATCATTAACAAAACACCGGGGCTTTCGATGATTTGCCCCAGTGCTGTCATTTCGTATAATTGATTAATAACTTCCATACAATTTCTTCGGATCAATAAAAGATCGATTTTGTTGAAAACTCAATAATCCCGAATACTCATTTCGATGTCAGCCAAGCACAACGAGTTCATCGTCTTCCTCAACATCGCTACCGTTTTCTTTGAGTATTTGTTTTATCTCACCACTTTTATCGAAACGGATGGCGTTGTATGTTTTCATTGCTTCAACATACCCGAGGATATCTCCTTCCTTGACCTTATCTCCTACTTTAACAGGGGTTTCGCTTGAATCTTTGGTGAAATAGAACTTTCCTTCGAGTGGAGAAACAACAACTTCACCGTTGACCGAAGTCTGTTGTGATTTCTCACCATTGCCGGATGCTTTCCCGGAAGAATCGGATATCTGAGTGTTGCCTTCGTAAGAAACCGTTACTTCAAAATCCTCTCCATTTACATTAATGTTCATTTTGGAAGGAGCAAATCCGGTTACCGGCGTTGTGCCTGCTTTTTCTCCTTTATTGGCTGCTGAAGCTTCAGCCGTTCTTTTTTCTTTCAGATCGGCTTCAAATGCTTCTTTGGCCTTACCCGACTTATAGTTGCGGTATTG
>NZ_AEWI01000191.1 GCF_000191885.1 Anaerophaga thermohalophila DSM 12881 | reverse complement strand
GCATGACAAGGTTTGTCACAAAAGGACATGTATAAATCTCAATCATGCGGGTTCCATCAGACTTTAATAAATAAATTTTATACAGATGTAATTTTTAAAAATCGGACGATGTAATCTGAATGCGGATGTTCGGGAAAGGGTTCAGTCTTCCTGTGCTTCTCGTGTTACATTGTTTATTTCGTTTTTATTAGCGTCATTTTCTGTATCCCGTTCATCTGCAGGATTTTCTGTAACAGGTGCTTCTTCCTTTTCATCTATGATGGCATCATTTTCCTCGGGGAGCGGTTCTTCAAAGAATTCCATAAATTTTTTGAGGCGATTATTGTTCCCGATCTGGAACACATAATTATCCTGACCAAGACCTGTCTTCATTTTTCTTTCGTCAATATCCAATGATTGTATTCCTGTGTTAAATGCTTCGGACGAGGATAGAATCAGCATTTTTTCATTACTATAGCTGAAAAAGAACCAGTTATCGTTATCTGCCTGAATGTGTATTTCGAAGGAATTGCCGCCTCTGCTTCTTGATATTAAGGCTTTTACATCGACTTCTTTGGCAATAGCCTGGCCTTTAATCCATCCGAGTGTTGCTTTTCCATCAGCATAATAGGATCGCGATGGCGTGTCCCACTTGAAATGAATGTCGGTAAAACAGAGGGTATGTTTGATATGTTCCGGCAGTATTTCAGTAAGATCGGTCGTTGGCTGCAAAAGGTCAGCTATCTCTTTTGCTTTTTTGCTGTTGGTCCATTCTCGTAATCTTTTTTCCAGTTTTTCTTTATCCGGTTTTGCATCCTTTGCTTTTGAACCCCGGATGATATTGGCCATTGTTTGAATGCTGTTGTTATCCAGCATGAAAGATGCTCCAAATAATGCGTCAAGTTCTATCTCATTAAAGTTTCGGTCATCTTTAATAGTACCTGATGCGTGCAGCTTTACCTGTTCCAGATCGAGTCCGGGATCAAGTTTTCCGGTACCGCTGACAATACAATCTTCACTATGAAAACGCAAAATATTACCGGCAGAATCGGGTCGGGCGAGTTTTTCTTTTTGGGCTATTTCGAAGCTGCTTAATTCTTTGTTGTATCTTAACAGGCCGTGTGCTTCGATGACAGGCAAATTATTAATGCGCTTGCTTTTTTCAAGAAAAGCACTGTAAATATGGGTTGAATCCAGTTGAAGGTAAAAATGATGGCTTAATTCTTCGATGTCGGTGTTTAGCGTTCTTTCCTTAATGGGAATTTGTATATCAAAAGGATTGATTTGAGCTTCGAACCTGACGAAATCCTGTGGCCCTTTCCGCCTGCAGGAGTGTAACAGTTGGGTACCACCGTCAAAGGTTAAGTATTGATCCGTTGCAAGGAAATTAACATCTCCACAGATAGAAAGGTACTCGTTTCAGCTAAG
>NZ_AEWI01000192.1 GCF_000191885.1 Anaerophaga thermohalophila DSM 12881 | reverse complement strand
TACTGCACTCAAATATTGAATTTGTCAATTCTATTATGTAAATTGATTTTACTGTTTTGTTTTATACATGAGTGCGGTATAAAAGGCCTTGAGTTTGGCAACAAAGATGCTTTTCAGGCCGGGCTCAAACATGTCTTTGCAGACAATTGTATTTGTTCAGTTTGTTTTGCAGTCATAAACAAAATGTCTTATGGCAGAATTATGTACTTACTTAAATGGGTGAAATTATGAATCTCTCCGGTCACGCCAGAAAGTTGATTATCATTGTAGGGGAATCCGACATTGTTTATCAGCGGCCGCTTTACGAGGCCATTATATATGCAGCAAAAAAGTATAACATAGCCGGTGCTACCGTATCAAAAGGAATACTCTCTTATGGGGCCGAAAGTATGCTGCACAGCAGTAAAACTTTTGCTTTGTCAGACGATATACCGGTTATAATTGGTCTGGTGGATGTTGATGAGCGATTGTCGGATTTTGCCCAAATCATTAACAGGTTAATGGATAAAGCAGGTTCCCGGGGATTGATTACAATGGAAGAGGTTGATGTACTCCGATATGGCGAAAGTCATGGCTGACTGGTAATTTCCATAAATTTGCATAGCAGTTCCGGGTCTTTTTCTAAAGCATTTCCAACGACCACGATATCGGCACCGCTTCTTAGTGCAGTATGGAATTTTTCTCTCGTGTCGATTCCTCCTCCTATCATAAGAGGTATCCGGATGTTTTGTCTGACCGAACGTATCATTTCAGGGGGAACTGGGTTGCGGGCGCCGCTGCCTGCATCCATATAAATCATTTTAAGTCCCAGCATTTCTCCTGCAAGTGCGGTAGCTGTGGCGATGTCTGTTTTGTCGGATGGAATGGGACTGGTTTGACTGATGTATTCAACCGAGGTGGACACCCCACCATTTATCAGCATATAACCGGTTGGAATGGTTTCAAGACCTTCCCTGCGAATGGCAGGAGCCGAAGTAACATGTGCTCCGATAAGCAATTCCGGGTTTCGGCCGGATATCATGGAAAGAAACAATAATGCATCGGCACTAAAGGATATTTGAGAGGGATGACCGGGATACAATACAACCGGAACATCTGTTTTTTCTTTAAGATATTTCACAACATCATCTACCGGATAACTGGTAAGACTGCCTCCGACCAATACTAAATGAGGCCGGTAAGAATTTATTAAACCTGCTTGTTGCGCCAGAATTTTGCCCCTGCATTTGTCGGGATCGATAAGCAGAGCAAGCATCTTTTTTTTGTCGCGGAGGTGACGTTCTATATAAACTTGTACTTTCAAAACAACTGTTTAAGGTATTTTTTCAAAACAAATATATGAAATGCGCGTGACAAAGATAGCCTTAATAGATTATCAGATTTTTAGATATAAGTAATTTAGTCATTAGTCATTAGTCATTAGTTTTTAGTCATTAGTCATTAGTCAGTAGCCAGTAGTGTGAATTATAAACACAACATACGTCTTTGCGTTTAAGC
>NZ_AEWI01000193.1 GCF_000191885.1 Anaerophaga thermohalophila DSM 12881 | reverse complement strand
AAAACAACAACGAGTTTGGCAACAAAGATGCTTTTTAGACCGTACTCATTGTTAATTTTTTAGATTATGGAAACGTCATCATCTGAAGACATTAAAGATACAAAAAAGCTTAAGGCACGCTTTATCCTCAACCAGGGAACCTTCATGGGGCTTACTCTGGCCGTTGTATATTATTTTGCCCATATTACCGGCATAATGGACTCTTTTTTCCATAGCCTGCTGACCTGGATCGTTTTTGCCGGATTTATTCATGTTTCAATGGTTCGATACCGCGAGCATTTTATGGACGGATTCCTGTCATACTGGCAGGGAGTTTGGGTGGGAACCCGTATGGGAATTCTTTCGGGAATTATTGTTGGTGCCTATTTGTTTTTCTATCTGAAAGTTATCAACCCCGGCTATATTGAGGATTTAATTGTTCAGATGCAGGAGACTTATCTTGCGGTCGGCATGGCGGAGGATGAAGTACTTCAGATGACAGAAATGTACGGGAAGCTTATGATTAATCCGGTAGCATTAATCATTTCCGGAATTTTTTCTACAGGCCTTTGGGCTTTCCTTTTTTCTTTGGTAATTGCAATATTTCAACGTCGAAAGGCCGATCCTTTTACTGAAGCTATGAAAGAAGTTGAATAATGGATTTATCGATAGTTATTCCTTTATATAATGAAGAGGAATCTTTGCCCGAACTGATTGCATGGATTGATGAGGTACTTCAAAAAATGCGTGTTTCGTTTGAGGTTGTGCTCGTCGATGATGGCAGTTCTGATAAATCGTGGGAAACCATTCTCAACCTAAAAAGTCGATTTGGTTATTTAAGAGGGATACGGTTTCGACGTAACTATGGTAAATCTGCCGCGCTAAATACAGGTTTTAAAGCCGCAAAGGGAGATGTGGTAATCACTATGGATGCCGATCTTCAGGATAATCCCGACGAAATTCCGGAATTGTACCGTTTGATCAGGAAAGAAGGGTTTGATTTGGTTAGCGGCTGGAAAAAGAAACGGCGTGACCCCCTGAACAAAACATTGCCCAGTAAATTATTTAACCTTACAGCACGACTGGTTTCCGGGATTAAACTACACGATTTTAATTGCGGGTTAAAGGCGTATAAATCCGAAGTGGTTAAGAATATAGAAGTTTACGGCGAAATGCACAGGTATATACCTATTCTTGTTAAGCGGGCCGGATTTAACAATATTACAGAGAAGATTGTGAACCATCATGAACGAAAATATGGCGTATCTAAATTTGGGATGGATCGTTTTCTGAAAGGATTTCTGGACCTTTTATCGGTGATGTTTATCTCAAAGTTCGGGAATCGTCCGATGCATTTATTTGGAGCATTGGGAACATTAATGTTTTTAATTGGTTTTGCCCTGGCAATTTGGCTGGGCGCCCATAAACTTTATTGTGTGGCTCATGGTGTTGAGGCACAACTTGTTACCAATAATCCTTTCTTTTATATCGGTCTGGTTTGCATGATACTCGGAACACAGCTCTTTGTTACCGGCTTCCTTGCAGAATTGGTCACCCGAAATCAGCCCGACAGAAACGTCTATTCCATTAAGGAAGAGTTTTAATCTGGTTTCCGCTTTCTTCTTCTCAATTGTTTCAGGTGGCAGAGACCTCCCTCGACCATCGTCTTTTTGTTGCTTTTAAAAAATTTGG
>NZ_AEWI01000194.1 GCF_000191885.1 Anaerophaga thermohalophila DSM 12881 | reverse complement strand
GGCAGTCTAAAAAGCCTTTTGACCCCTAAATCCCCTAAAGGGGACTTTTTCAAACTGCTGATTTTTAGCAGTTCCCCTTTAGGGGTCAGGGGTAAAAATGTTAAAAATCAGCAGTTTGAAGGCTTTTTATACTGCACTCTAAGATGCTTTTTAGACCGGGCTCAAAATTATGCACTGAGCATAACAGAGATGGTCACAATTCAGTTTTGTCCAAAAAAACAATTAAAAATATAAGATATGACAAGAAAAAATATACCAGACCTGGTAAAACAAAGAGCCGAACAATGGCTTAAGGGTAAATATGACGAGGAAACCAAGGCCAAGGTGAAGGAAATGCTTGAGAGCGATGACCCTTCCGAATTAATTGATGCATTTTATAAAGACCTGGAATTTGGAACCGGGGGCTTGAGAGGCATCATGGGGACAGGAAGCAATCGTATGAATAAATACACGGTTGGATCAGCTACTCAGGGACTGGCCAATTATCTGAAAAAAGAATTTGCCGGACTTCAGGAAATTAAAGTGGTAATTGGTCACGACTGCCGTAACAACAGTCGTTTCTTTGCCGAAACGGTAGCCGATATTTTCTCGGCCAACGGCATTAAAGCCTTCCTTTTTGATGATCTGCGGCCCACCCCTGAAATTTCGTATGCCATCCGCGAATTAAAGTGTCAGAGTGGTGTTATCTTAACCGCATCACACAACCCTAAAGAATATAACGGATACAAGGCTTATTGGGAAGACGGCGCTCAAATTATAGGGCCACATGATAAAAACATCATCAACGAAGTTCGGAAAATTACGAATGTTGAAGATATTAAATTTGAAGGTAACCCCGATTTAATTGAAATTATCGGGGCCGCCATGGACGAAAAATTTATTCAGCAGGTCGCTTCACTCTCTTTCAATCCCGATGTTATCCGGCGTCAGAAAGATATGAAAATAGTTTTCAGCCCCATCCACGGCACTACAGTCAAAATTCTCCCCCAAGCCTTGAAAAGGATAGGCTTTGAGAACATCATTCATGTCCCGGAACAAGATGTTGTAAGTGGCGACTTCCCTACTGTTGTTTCGCCCAATCCCGAAGAACCTGCCGCCATGGAAATGGCAATTGCCAGGGCCGAAGAAACCGGTGCCGACCTTGTGGTTGCTACCGACCCCGACGGAGACCGGTTGGGCGTTGCATTCAGAAATGAAACCGGCAGGTTTGTCCTGGTCAATGGCAACCAGACCGCCATTTTACTCACCTGGTACATGCTGAACCAATGGAAAGAAAAAGGCTTGTTGACAGGAAAAGAATACACGGTAAAAACCATTGTCACCTCCGAGCTTATAAAAACCATTGCCGATGCCGCAGGAGTGGAATGTTATGATACATACACGGGGTTCAAATGGATTGCCGCAATAATAAGAGAACTGGAAGGCCGGAAAAAGTATATTTGCGGCGGTGAAGAAAGCTACGGATTCCTCCCTGGTGATTATGTCCGCGATAAAGATGCAGTGGGTGCAGTGGTTATGATGAGTGAAATTGCTGCTCTGGCAAAAGACCAGGGAAAATCGCTCTTTGAATTGCTCCTTGACATTTACATTACGTATGGTTTTTCACAGGAAAAGATGAAATATATTGTACGTGAAGGAAAGAGTGGAGCTGAAGAGATTGAATCTATAATGAAAAAATTCAGAGAGACACCTCCAACCCGCCTTGGCGGCGCCAAAGTATCATTGGTGAAAGATTATCTGACACTGAAATCAAGGAATCTTATCACCGGCGAAGTTACCGAAATAACCGATAAGCCGACCACCTCCAATGTTCTCCAGTTCTTTACTGAAGACGGTTCCAAAATTTCGGTTCGGCCCTCAGGAACCGAACCAAAAATTAAATTTTATTTTGAAGTAAAAGATGAACTGAAAAAACGGGAAGATTTCAATAACGTTACTGAAAAGGCTCTGAAAAAAATAGACCGGATAATGGACGATATGGAAGTGGACGAATAGCAGAGAATTATAAAAAACAAAAGTTCCGGAATTCCGGAA
>NZ_AEWI01000195.1 GCF_000191885.1 Anaerophaga thermohalophila DSM 12881 | reverse complement strand
ATTTTGTATTGGTCGAGTACTGCCTGAATATATAATCCTGTATAACGGTCAAATCTCCTTCGTTATCGCGTTCAATAACAGTGTAAAGCCCGTTTTTATCGAGGTTCGATAACTGCCGGAACTCGTTAACTGACATATCTTCGGGATAAAACCGGGCTCCCGCAGGTTTCTGTCCAATACCCTTGATAAAAGGCTCATTGTCGTGCAGCCGATCCCATGGACCGTAATTGATTTCGGCGTAACGCCTCAGATGGTCATTCTTAATGTTATCCAGTAGTTGCTCTTTATTGCCCCATGCCTGTTGCCAAAAGAGATTATCCATGATGTCAGCTACTTCAAATAGCAGGGGAAGCATTTCTTTTTGAGAAGGGGATAATGCCGACAGATCGGTTGTCAATCTGAATGACTGGTAAGCTTCAACTCTGTCTTTTATGTCTTTAACAGAGGCTTCGTATTTTTTGGAGGTTGGTTGACATGCGGCAATTATTATAACAACAGCAATAAAAGCGGGAAACCGTTTCATAGATGAGTTTTTTACGAGTTGTGCAATGCGACCTCAAATGTAGGGATTTTTTTTAATATTTCACCTTTACCTCGTTTTCATTAAGCAGTTGACGGAGTCGTTCTATTTGTTGCTGTTTGTTAACTTCTCTCAGGTTTTGTGCTGTTTTGGTAAAGTATTGATGTTGTTTGATAAAATCGAGCTGCATCTGATTCCACTCCTGCCATGAATCCACCATTTGCCTTTCCTTTAGTTCTCTGTAAAGCATGTTTGAAACCGGGATAAAGTCGGTACGTCCCAGATAGTCCAGATCCGAATCGCACATTACCTCTTCCAGTTTGTCTTTTGGTTGAGGCGGAAGTTTGGTCGCCAGGATCAGCCGGCAGATTGTGTCGATCCTGCTTTGGGGAATATTGTAGCGGGGCAGTATCTGGCGGGCCATTAAAACGCCCTGGTGTTCATGATAGCGATAATCTACTATATGGCCTGCATCATGAAACAAAGCGGCAATTTTTAGTATAAGAATCTCTTCTTCACTGAGTCCTTCGGCCCATCCGATAAGTTCCACTTCGGTAATTACATCGACCGTGTGTTTCACATTGTGATAATACAAATTGGAAGGGAGGTTTTTTTCAAGAAGGTCTAATATATTCTCCTGAATATCCATGAACTGTATTTGTCCGTATCGAACATCAAAAGTTTCGTTATTTTCGAAAACATTATCCGCGACATGAAGATCGTCTGTCAGCCCGTTAACCAGATACATGTTCATGGCACCTTTGTATTTTACGGGTATGCTCCCCAGATGTGAGACGTTGAAAAACTCTTTGACCAGCTCATAGGTCATTTCCGACATGTTTATTTGCCCCGGCGGACAGCTTTCTCCAATCCGGCAAACAACATTGACGTTATCGCCGCTAATTGAATAAGGGGTATATTGTTTGCCGGGGTCAACAGAGAGAACCGGTCCAGTATGTATTCCCATTTTCACTTTCCAGAAGGGTTGTGATTTTTGTTGTTGATAAATGTTTAGGATGGCCCTGTGCATGCGTATAGAAGCCATTGTAATGTCTATTGGATTTGTTCTGTATTCATTAGACAGTCCTGCTGCATAAATAATATTATCTCCGAAACTCTTAATTTTGGTTAGTTTGAAATCTTCGGCAACTTTATCAATGGTAATATATATTTCATCCAGAATATCAATGAGGTCCGACTGACTATCCATTTTGGCGAGGTCTTCAAATCCACAGATTGAGATATATAAAAGTGACACTGTTTTCAGGTGCTCGACTTTTTTTTGTGTCTTTTTCTCTGGGAAGTCGCTTGCAACAGGCCCGCTGATGTCTGAAAAGCGTGCAAGAAGTTCGTTATATTTTTCATTCTGTTTCTGAATGAGAGAATACCGCCCAACAAGATTCTGAAGCCGGGCATTTAGTTCTTTATTACGGTTGGCAAGATTTTGAATTCGCTGAATATATTGATTTATGTTGTCCATGATAATAAACTTATATTCTATGAGCCCGGTCTAAAAAGCATCCTTGTTGCCAAACTCGTTGTTGTTTTAAATTTTTGTATCCTCATTAACAA
>NZ_AEWI01000196.1 GCF_000191885.1 Anaerophaga thermohalophila DSM 12881 | reverse complement strand
ACAGAAAATTACCCTAATTTTTTATGTATCTTATGTGTTTCAATCCAATAAAATGACAAAAGATTCTCACCCCAAAGGTTTCGAACAGATATTTTTTGCTGACGGTAACAGTCTGGCCAAAACCCATGCGGTAGAAAAAGACCTGTCAAAACTGAAAATAAGCATCCGGCAGTTGCACCACAATGTCGATTTATTGATTGACGCCTTCACGCAAAGGTGTGAAACTGAAACCATACCGGTTGAGTGCCACATGGGTTGTCAATGGTGCTGCCATCAGGCCGTTTTCGCCTCAACGCATGAAATGATTGTAGTGGTGGATTATTTGAAAAGACGATTCACTGAAGAAGTAATCGAAAACATAAAAGATAAAGCCAGGGAAAAAGACGACCGCTTAAAAAGGTTAAGTCCGGGCGACACCCTCAAAACTTCTCACCCCTGCCCGCTTTTGCGCAAGGGCAGCTGCATGGTTTACCCTGTACGACCCATGGCATGCCGCATTTATCTTTCATCCAGTGAAAAAAGCTGCAAAGCCAAATTCGACCGGCCTGATGATCCGAACGTCATACCCGCGCTCTTTGACTTCACCCTGAAAGCCGGACGACAGCTAAATGAAGGATTTGCTTCGGCCTTGCGCGAAGAGGGACTCGCAATTGAGGAACACCGGATTGAGCATATCCTTCTTTGTCTGCTTGAAGCTCCGGAAAAAACAAGAGAATGGTTACAGGGCGCAACCATTCATGATGGTTTTCCATTTGACGAACTGCCGGATGATTGATCTGGCATTTTTCGGACACCAAAATAATAAAATCGGCAAAATCCACTGATTTATAATCGTGTTGGTGTTCTCAGATAACATTGTCCTGGCAAAATTTTCCCGATTTGGTTTAATCTTTTACTTTCGCCAAAAAAATGTACTTTTAAGGTAAGTTTTGGAAAAACAATTTTAACCGGCAAACACCCAATCATCTAATAATCAAACAATCTATTTGTCAGAGTATGAGCGAAGAAATTGAAAAAGTAGAACTGCGACAATTAAATATAGACGACTATCAGGAGTTAAGAACCACAGAGGAAGAAGCTTATCGCAACTGGGAAGGCCCGGGATGGGACGAACAAAACATCCGTACCTTAATTGACATATTCCCCGAAGGCCAGTTGGCAGTTTTGGTCAATGACAAAATTGTGGGCTGTGCACTCTCTCTGATTGTCAACTATGAACATTTTGGAGATGAGCACACCTATAATGAGATAACCGGGAACATGACCTTCAGTACCCACAATCCGAGGGGTGACATACTTTACGGCATAGATATCTTTATCCGCCCCGCCTACAGGGGGTTGCGCCTGGGACGACGTCTCTATGATGCACGCAAAGAACTGTGCGAACATCTTAACCTGAAAGGAATTGTTTTCGGAGGAAGAATACCAAACTATTACAAAGTAGCAGATCAACTCACACCTAAAGAGTACATCCAAAAAGTCAAACTTAAAGAGCTTTACGATCCCACCCTTACTTTCCAGCTGGCTAATGATTTTCACGTCAAGAAAGTACTGAAGGGTTATCTGCCAGACGACCACGAGTCGAAAGAATATGCGGTTCTCCTTGAATGGGATAATATTTATTACACCAAACGTGGCAAACAATTATCGCAGACCAAAACCATTGTCAGACTTGGCCTGGTGCAATGGCAGATGCGTCACTACCCTACTGTTGACGATGTTTTCGAGCAGATTGAATACTTTGTTGATGCGGTATCCGCCTACAAAAGTGACTTCATCCTGTTCCCGGAATTCTTTAACGCACCTTTGATGGCCCGATACAATCAACTCACTGAGTCCGAAGCCATCCGAAACCTGGCACAATACACCGAAGAATGCCGCGACCGTTTTATTCAACTGGCCATCAGTTACAATGTGAATATCATTACGGGAAGTATGCCCCTGATCCGGGATGATAAACTCTACAACATAGGATATGTCTGTCGCCGTAACGGGACTTATGATTCGTATGAGAAGATACACGTAACACCCGATGAAGTTAAATCATGGGGCCTTTCCGGAAGCGACAAGCTCAAGGTTTATGAGACCGACTGTGGCAAAATCGGTGTACTCATCTGTTATGACGTAGAATTCCCTGAATTGTCAAGACTGTTGGCCGAGCAGGGTATGAAAATTCTTTTTGTGCCTTTTCTTACCGACACGCAAAACGACTACAGCCGTGTTCGCTATTGTGCCAGAGCACGTGCCATAGAAAACGAATGCTTTGTCGCCATGGCCGGATCGGTTGGTAATCTTCCAAAGGTTTCGAATATGAATATTCAGTATGCTCAGAGTGCGGTTTTCACTCCCTGCGACTTTGCATTTCCAACCAACGGCATCAAGACAGAAGCGACCCCTAACACCGAAATGATCCTGGTGGCCGACGTAGACCTTGATCTTCTCTCCGAACTCCATACATACGGAAGCGTCAGAAATCTGCGTGATCGCCGAACCGATGTATTCGACCTTCGCCTAAAAAGCGGGCTTATTCAATAACGCATTTAATCACGAACAAAACATGATTATTGACAGCGATATTGAAAAGTCGCAAAAAACCTGAACGGTTGGATGTTTCCTTGAAGGTGTTGAACGCGACACTGATAAAAGAACCGACAGTACTTTTGCAGATGCAGAAATGTTTAATATGTTGATGAAAGAATTTGGTTGAACAATTTTTCGCAGCAACAGTTCTAACTATGAAACGAGCATGGCAAAGTTTTCCACAACAGAACATGTATAAATTCTTGCATTCGAGCTACATTCGACCTTAAAAATAGATTT
>NZ_AEWI01000197.1 GCF_000191885.1 Anaerophaga thermohalophila DSM 12881 | reverse complement strand
AAAACGCCTTGATTTTGACAAAAATATGCTTTTTATACCGCACTCAATAATTATATTATATGCCTGGCCCCATTAATTCATATTTCCATCAAAAAATTTTTTTACAACGGGAGCATATCCCCTTGATACTGGTATAAATACATTGTCCGGGCTTTCAATTTGCAACTTCATGTTGTTTCCTTCTCTTTTTACCATGCTTACCTTGTTCACATTTACCATATATGAGCGATGACATCTGAGCAGGAACGAATTTTCGAATTCTTTTTCAATGTTCTTTAACGTGTTACGAATTAGTACCGATTTAGGCCGGTTGTTCTGAAGATATTTAATGGATACATAATTATCTGAAGATTCCAGATAAAGTAAGTCGTTTGTTTTCAGAGAAATCCTTAATATCCCCTTTTCATCATGAAACGATATAAAGCTGGAACTGCTTCTTATTTGCTGCAAAAGATTGTTGAAACTGATTGATTTTGCTTTCCATGCAAAGAAAAGCAGGCTGATCACATAAGGAATAAGCAGGATAAGAGCCGTATTGTGAAGGGCCTGATACATGAGATACAAAAACTTTCGCCTGTCGTCCATCACCATTTTCTGAAGAAAAGCATACATTGCTGCCATGAACAATATTTCGCCTAAAACCATCAGTACGTAGTATCTTATGGTGACGGGTTTCTCTTTTTTTATCAGAAACATCAGGAAAATGCGACTGATGAAAACGATAAGCATCCCCGCAATAACAAGCAATGCGGAGTAAAATGAAAATTCCCGCCGTGTCACATTATACCACTCTCCCGATCCAAATGGCCTGTAAATGTTTATGAAAACATAAGCGAACAAGGTTGCAAATACTACCTGAAGTATCGTATTTTTCTTTGTTACAAAATAATCCGGTATTTGTCGCCTCGTTTTTCTCATCCGTATAAAATTTATTTACTAAGCGTAGATGGAACTCGTCACGAATAATCTGGACTTGTTTAATCTATAATATAAATAGATCAGGTCAATTATATAGTTCAAAAATAATGATATTTGTCAGAAATTAATAATCAAATTGTGTTTATTACACCAACCTCTGTGTCGATTTCCATTCAATATTGAACCTTGATCCTGGTCTGAAAAGCATCTTTGTTGCCAACCTCAGTGTTGTTTTGAATTTTTGAAACGAGCATGACAAGGTTTGTCACATCACAAAAGTTTATGTGTAAAATCAATCATGCGAGTTCCATTCGACCAATAACTTAAATGAATCTTATACGGATGAATCCTCATTAATAAGGAGTTAACTCCGGTATAAAAATTTAAAACGCCTTGATTTTGACAAAAATATGCTTTTTATACTGCACTCAACATTTACACGTGCAAACATTTTTAAAGATTTGCATGAAACGAGCATGACCAAGATTGTCACAAAAGAACATGTATAAAACTCAATCATGCGAGTTCCATCAGACCAATAACTTAGACTAATTTTATACTGATGAAACGAGCATGGCAAAGTTTGTCACAAGAGAACATGTATAAACCCTTGCATGCGAGTTCCATCCGACCTTAATAAACAAATTTTGTACGGATGAAATTATTAACCCGCTTGGAGATATGAATTTTCTTAAAGAATTACATAGCAAGCTTAAGCAGCAATTTGATTTGGAACGACCTTATCATCAATTGGATAGCTGGGTTGCAATGCATACATTTTCTTTCGAATCATGTGTGGTACGGGAATCTGCTATAACGTTTCCATTCGGTAAAGATGAAAAGTCGGTTTATGATTTGAGCTTACTTTCCGATAATAACAATAAAAACAGGTTTTTCCGGTATGCCGTTTTTGAACCGGCAGAAAGGCACGGACAGCAAAAAGCCATCATTTTGTTGCATGGTTTGAATGAACGTTCCTGGGAAAAATATCTATCTTGGGCCTATGTTCTTGCATTGAGTACAAGAGTTCCTGTTATTCTGTTTCCTTTGGCTAACCATATGAACAGGTCTCCTTCTTCATGGAGTTTTCCCAGACAAATGAATAAAGTGGTTGGGAGTCGTGAAAAAAGTTATGGAAAAATCGGGAACAGCTCTTTTGCCAATGCTGCTCTCAGCCAGAGAATCGATTTATCGCCCGAAGTTTTTATTTTGTCCGGGATTCAGAGTATTGCCGATATAGTGGAACTCACCCGGCAAATTAAATCAGGACATCATCCGTTGTTTAAAGCCGGTGCTTCGGTAGATTTTTTCGCTTATTCCATCGGTGCTTTTGTTACGGAAATACTACTGTTGTCAAATCCGTTTGATTTGTTTTCTTCCAGTAAGGCATTTTTCTTTTGTGGCGGTTCAACTTTTGACCAAATGGATGGACGTTCCAGGAGTATCATGGATAACAGGGCTTTCGAAACTTTAAGGCAGTTTATCAACGAAACTGAAACTTCAACAGGAAGATGGAAATTTCCCGAGTGTCTGGGTCCGTTTAGTAACCGTGTCTGGGAGGTTTTTACTTCCCTTCTTTCGGTAGATAAATTCAGGAAAATGCAGAGTAATACATTGGAGATGATAAAGAAAATTAAGGCTGTGGGGTTGAAAATGGATCATGTCATTCCGGGTGATGCAATCTATAAAACGTTATCCATTGGCGGTAATAAGAATGTCAGGGTGAGTGACTTTGACTTTGAATATAGTCACGAAACGCCTTTCCCTTTATCCGATTCTTCAATTCAGGAGAAGGTCGACCGCGCCTTTAAAAGTCTTTTCCGGGAGGCATCAGAGTTTTTATCTCCCGGTAGCAGTAAAAGGTTTGAAGCCTTTCAAAATTCATAAATTATTGTTAATCATTATTTCTGCTCTCCATAGGCAAAAGTCGCTGCAAAAACGTTTGCAGCGGCTTTTCCGTTTTCAAACGAAATTTGACAAAAAGCGTTTTGCCGAAACCATTTTTTTTATACTTTTGCAGCGCTTGTCAGACGTAAAACTTTTTATAAATGACGGGCAGGTTTATGCGGAAATAGCTCAGTTGGTAGAGCACGACCTTGCCAAGGTCGGGGT
>NZ_AEWI01000198.1 GCF_000191885.1 Anaerophaga thermohalophila DSM 12881 | reverse complement strand
GCACATTAAAAATTTTTCCCAGACGGTCTTCTTCTATTGCTTTTTTTAATGCTTCAACGGGTGGATTAAACCGGTTCTGTTTGACGATGAAAAGACGACGATTGGCGTGTTCGGCCTCATTGATCATATTTCCACAATCCTCAACAGAAATAGCCATCGGTTTTTCGCATAGCACGTGATACCCGTGTCGGAGGGCGGCAATTGTATGGTCGGCATGCAACCCGTTGGGTGAGCAGACCGACACCACATCCATTTTTCCTTTATTTTCGGTCAGGAATTTTTCCGTGTCCGACCATGCTTTGCATCCATATTCGTCGGCCAGATTTCCGGCTTTTTCAATATCGATGTCGCAGGTTGCGGCTAATTGGCCGTTATTGGCAATATGTTTTGCATGACGATTAGCTATTCGGCCACAGCCGATGATCCCAAAACGAATCAATTCTGTATGCATTTATTTGTTATTTTATGAAGTGCCCGGTATTTGGGCACTTTTTTGTGCTGATGAATCCGCATTAACAAGGAGTTAACTCCGGCACGAAAATTTAAAACGCATTGAATTCGACAAAAATATGTTTTTTATACCTCACGCAATCATGTAAAATTGATCTTACGTTCAAAAAATCAGGATAAAAATTGAAAGTATAAAGATAATGACAATATTTTGAAACAATACTCCGTTAAACTTTTCCAGATGTCAGGTCATTAATTGTATAAAGATTTAACGATGCAAGTCACAACTCTTTCATAATAAAACTTTGCGTTATTGCGTTTAGACTTTTTTTAGCGAACTATTGTTGAGCCCGGTCTAAAAAGCATCTTTATTGCCAAACTCGTTGTTGTTTTAAATTTTTGAAACGAGCATGTCAAGATTTATCACAAAAATTGATGTATAAAATCAATCATGCGAGTTCCATCCGACCTTAAAAATAAATTTTATACGAAAGGAGCCTCATTAACAATAAGTTAAATCCGGTACAAAAATTTAAAACGCCTTGATTTTGACAAAAATATGCTTTTTATACTGCACTCATTGTTGAAAAGCATTTTCAGTGAATAAAACGTATCATATCCTGTTTTAATCTGTAGTTTCCTGCTATTTTTGCTGAAAATATCTTAAGCCATGCAGAGCCAGACCCGGTTTATTTTCAAGCAAGGTATTATTTATGGTATTGGCAATATCGTTGTCAAGTTGAGCGGTGTCATCCTCATACCGCTTTATCTTCGATATATTAATGAATCGGAATACGGTGTGGTTACCTTGTTCGAAACCATTTTTCAGTTCATCCTGATTTTATCGAGTTGGGGTGTTAAGGGTGGTTTCATGCGATGGTATCATGATATGGATGGCGACCGGGAAAAGAAAAAACTCTTTTTTACGACCTATTCATTCAATTTTATAACCACCTTGCTGACTGTTCTTGTTGTTGGGTTTGTCATTTTCAGGTTTTCAGATGAGATTTTCCATTACGAATTGTCGCCATCAATCATTCTTTATTTTATTTCCGCCTCTTTTTTTCGATTAATGTTCGAAATGCCGCAATATCTGCTAAAGATAGAACAAAAAGCTGTTGCGCAGACATGGTGGGTATTTTTGAATGTAGTTCTGTTGATAGGAGCCACCTTCTATTTCCTGGAGGTAAAAAAGATGGGTTTGGAGGGAATTTACCTGGCACAGCTGGTTGCTCATTTGGTTACTTTTCTGATGTTTATTCCTCTGACAATCAGAAACATTGATTTAGGATTTAACCGGTCTGTTCTTAAAGAGATGCTTCATTATGGTCTTCCACTGGCGGTGAGTAATATTCTAACCACGGTTTTAACACTAAGCGACCGGCACATGATCAATCAGTACCAGAACCTTGGTGAAGTAGCCGGATATGGCATGGCATTTAAGGTATCCAATCTGGTACAAATGGTTATTGTAGCGTCGTTCATCACCGGGTATACCAATTATTATTTCAAAACCATGAACGAACCGGACAGCAGACGTTTTTACGAAAAAATAGTTCGTTATTTCATGGTGGTTATTTCATTTGGCGGACTTGGAATTGTCTTGTTTTCGCCCGAGATTATCTATGTTGTGACGATGGGGAGTGAGTTTTTCCAGACTTCCGTGGTTATAGTACCGGTATTAATGGTAGGAATGATCTTTTCGGCGATGCGTCAGATTTTTACTTTACCCCTGAACAAGCACAAACGTACCCGTCGTATTTCATTAATATTGATACTGAGCGCTGTCATTAATCTTATCGGGAATTTTATTTTGGTGCCTTCCATCGGCAAGATGGGAGCTTCTGTTTCTACTGTTGTTGCGCAGTTCTTTGCTGTTGCATGGTTTTTCATCGAGGTCAGAAAGACCGAACCTTTTCGTTTTTCTCTTCCATCTAATTTCGCGCTCCTTGTAATTTGGGGTGTGTTGGTTTATACCGGCATGCATTTGCCTCATTGGCCATTTTTCTCCCTTGTGCTCTTAAAAGTCACTTTGTTGCTTTTCTTTGCCGGTGCATTGTTTGCTACCGGTCATATCAAACGGGAAGAATTTACTGAGTTGAAGCGTATCTATAGAAAGGTCAGGGGCCACTAAGATTTTTATCCGGGGGAAGGAAAGATAAGTTATTACCATTTGTCACAAATCCGTCTGTTTTTTTGATGATAACCATTATCGGTATTCCTTTCGGTCTTCAGACGCTTAAACTGGGACTTCTTGCGCTTTGGCCTTTCAGTCAGAAAGTAGTGCCGTCTCCCTCAAACGGAGGTTGCTTAAATACCGTTATGAACATTATCTGGATTTTGTTTGGCGGGATTTGGATTGCAGCGACACATCTTATTTTTGGTCTTCTTCTGGCCATTACTATTATTGGCATTCCTTTCGCCAGGCAGCATTTGAAACTGGCCGGGCTTGCTCTGACACCTTTCGGGCACGAAGTTTTATAAAAATGCCCATCTTTGCATCTTCAAAAAGAAAAAAGAATGGCGTATGAGTAAGGTTATCGGTATGGGCAATGCCCTTGTAGATGTTTTAACAATGCTTCAGGATGATACTGTTCTGTCCGGG
>NZ_AEWI01000199.1 GCF_000191885.1 Anaerophaga thermohalophila DSM 12881 | reverse complement strand
TATTAGGTTATTAGGTTATTAGGCTATTAGGCTATTAGGTTATTAGGTTATTAGGTTATTAGGCTATTAGGTTGTTAGGTTGTTAGGTTGTTAAATTGTTAGATTTTGCCTTAAAATCAGGGTGCCGGGGTAAAATCAAGTTGTCTTCTTTCGAGGTTAGCCCGGGCAATTTTTATTCGAACCGAATCTCCCAATTGATATTTGCGGTTTTTATGGCGCCCCACGAGGCAATAATTCTCCTCATCAAACTGGTAAAAATCATCATCAAGGTCACGGATGGGAACCATTCCTTCGCATTTGTTCTCGTCCAGTTCAACGTAAATGCCCCATTCGGTCACACCCGAAATAACGCCGTCAAATACCTCACCAACTCTGTCCTTCAAAAATTCCACCTGCTTATACTTAACAGAGGCACGCTCAGCATCGGCTGCTCTTATTTCCATTTTGGTGCTGTGATCGCATAGCTCTTCGTATTTTTCGGATGACACCGAACGCCCGCCATCAAGATATCGTTGCAGAAGCCGGTGTACCATCATGTCGGGATAACGTCTTATAGGCGAGGTAAAATGCGTGTAATACTTAAAACCAAGTCCATAATGGCCTATGTTATGCGTCGAATAAACAGCTTTCGACATGGTACGTATGGCCAGTGTTTCCACAATATTTTGATGCTTTTTCCCCTGAACCTCATCCAGAAGGCGATTCAGCGAGTGACCGATGGTTTCGTGCCCTTTAGGCATAGCTTCAAATCCAAGTTTTCTTACAAACTTGCTGAAAGTTTCATACTTTTCGGGATTAGGTTCGTCATGAATCCGGTAAACAAAAGTTTTGGCGTTTTTCCCTGGCGCTGAATTCTTACCGTCCAACTCATTTTGTCCAATAATTTCAGCCACCCGCCTGTTGGCCAGCAACATGAATTCCTCAATCAGCTTATTGGCTTCTTTGGCCTCTTTGAAGAAAACGCTTAACGGATTTCCATTTTCATCCAGCTCAAATTTCACTTCAACGCGTTCAAAATCAATAGAGCCCTTGCTAAACCGTTCCTTCCGGAGTTTTTGGGCCAAATCGTTCAGCACCTTCAACTCGCTGTTCAAATCTCCTTCCCCGGTTTCAATGACTGTCTGTGCCTCTTCATAAGTAAACCGCCTGTCGCTTCGAATGATAGTACGCCCAACCCAACTGTCAAGAACCCGGGCATCATTATCAAGCTCAAATACTGCCGAAAAGCAAAGCTTGTCCTCGTCGGGCCGCAAAGAGCACAATTCGTTACTCAACCGTTCGGGAAGCATAGGCACCACCCTGTCAACCAGGTAAACAGAAGTCGCCCGGTCTGCCGCTTCCTTATCGATAACAGTATTTGGATGAACATAGTGGGTGACATCGGCTATATGAATGCCCACTTCCCAATTCCCGTTTTTTAGTTTTCTGAGCGAGAGGGCATCATCAAAATCTTTGGCATCGGCCGGATCAATAGTAAAAGTGGTCACTTTTCGGAAATCCCGTCTTTTCTTTATCTCAGCTGCAGGAATCTTATCTTTAATCTTTTCGGCAGCAGCCACCACATTAGCCGGATATTTATACGGCAGATTAAACTCTGCAAGGATAGCGTGCATTTCGGTGTTGTTTTCACCGGGATTACCAAGAATATCGACAACCTTTCCGATAGGATTTTTGGCTCTCCCGGGCCACTCAGTAATACATACCACGGCCTTTTGTCCGTTTTTTCCACCCTTGAGATGTTCGGGAGGAATAAAAATGTCGTGATGCATAACACGCGAATCCGCGACAAGAAAAGCGAAGCCTTTGGAGACTTCGAGGGTACCGACAAAATGATCACGGCTGCGCTCAATAATCTCGACCACCTCACCTTCGGCCTGTTTCCTGGGCTTACGTGCATACTGAAGCACCTTAACCCGGTCGCCGTTCAGGGCATGTCCCAAATTACTCTGAGCTACAAAAATATCTTCATCTCCTTCATCTGGAACGATGTAAGCCGTACCCCGCGTGGTCATGTCTACAATACCCTCGACGTAAATTCCCGGCGCCATGAGCAACTTGAACCTGCCCGTAGATACTTCTTTCAGAAAGTTTTCTTCACTCAGTTCAAAAAGAAAGACTTCGATTTGCAGTCTTGTTTTTTTCTTTGTAATTCCCAAAGCTGCCGAAACCTGCTTGTAATTATACGTTTTATGCGGATTATTTTTGAATAAATTCTTTACTGATGAACGCAGATCACTTTTTTTAAATAATTCATTGTTTCGTTTTTTCTTTTTAGGCATAAGTTTTATTAATATAAAATTTGTTTTTAAGGTCAAACAGAACGAGTCCCGATTAATCGGGACTCGTTCCCGGATACCACTCTGAATCAATCGACCAAAATATACAATGTTTTGAATCTTTTATCAAACTCAAAGATAAGAATATCGACAACATTTGTAAAGTAGTCGATTAATTTGTTCGATAATTTTTGATTTCTTTGGAAGCTTTGTTTCGAATTATCAGTCCAACACGTAGAACCCCATTTTTTGAGGATGGTCGAGAACTTTCCGGTGCGCAGGGATTTTTTTCAGCATATTCAATGCCACTAAATCTCCTCCCGCTGCTATAATATAAATAAAGCCGTAGAGCCAGAACCCGAAAGAACCTGTAATAAGAGAAATCACAAACGGAACCACGCCAAGGACTATCAGAGGGAGCAATGCACCAACCCGGTAATACTGCACGCGCATAGGAGCTGTACAATGACAATAAGGTGTATAAGTGGACTTATCTATCCCGAATTTCACCGTTTTGTATCCTCCCCTGGCAAATGCTCCAAAGACCAGCGCATGTAGTAACTCATGCAACGGAACACCTACAACAACCATTAACAAAAAAAGAAGGAGACCATTTACAGACCAATGCAGGAACGGTTCAGTGCCGTGAATCACGAAAAACGGAATTCCTGTTGCAAACAGAACAGGAAGAATCATTCCTGCAGCCTTTTTGGCAGTTTCTTCTATGGTCAAAGATATTTCAGTCACTTTTAGCGAACAGTCATCAAACTCTAATCAGGGACAAAGTTAACTTCATTATTCAGTTTATGAAAGTAAAAGCTCCTTTACGGTAAACAAAAGAGCCAGCACCGCCAGCCAGTCGGGCATCAATAATCGTCGCCGCTTTTGCTTATCTTCCATCAAACAATACAACACCGGCAAAACCACAAGCGTCAAAAGTGTTGCAGTAACCAGTCCGCCGACAACGACAGTGGCCAAAGGACGCAACACTTCAGCACCGGTCCCGGTTGAAAATGCCACCGGCAAAAACCCAAAAGCAGCGGTTGCAGCTGTAAGAAGAACCGGCCTCAATCTTTGACGGGCCCCTTTGAGTATGCGCTCACGTAAATTGTTCATTCCCATTCTTTTTAATTCTGAATAATGCTCTATCAATACGATACCATTAAATACCGATATTCCGAACAACATAATAAAACCAACCCCGGCCGAAATAGAAAAAGGCATCCCCCGAATCCACAACAGCAACACCCCTCCGACAGCCGATAGGGGAATTGCAGAAAAAACCAGTATGGCAGACCGCATGTTCCCGAAGGCAAAATGAAGCATGATAAAGATCAGTATAAGTGCGATGGGAACCACTATCATCAACCGTTTCCGCGCACTATTAAGATTCTCAAACTGTCCTCCGTATTCAACGTAATAACCGGGAAGCAAATCGACTTCTTCGCTGATCAGCCTTCTGGCATCCTCAACCACTTCTTACCGTCCAACTCATTTTGTCCAATAATTTCAGCCACC
>NZ_AEWI01000200.1 GCF_000191885.1 Anaerophaga thermohalophila DSM 12881 | reverse complement strand
TGATGAAACGAGCATGGCAACGTTTTCCACAACAGAACATGTATAAGTTATTGCATGCGTGTTCCATCAGACCTTAAAAATAAATTTTAGACTGGGCTCACTGATGAATATTGAACCTTTAAAAGACTCACTATAATGTCAAAAAAAAATCCGTTTCCAATAAACAAAGAAGTTATTTTACAGCTTCGGGAAGAATTTGGAATTAACAGTTTGGCTTACTGTACCATCCGTCAGATTGTTCAATTGGTTAACAGTTTGCAGGAAATGTTTGAGGTAAAATTTATCCGAACGGAGATGGGGGTTCCCGGCCTTGATGCTCCTGATCTGGGTGTCAATGCCGAAATGGATGCCCTGAAGCGAGGTGTTTCATCGGTTTACCCGCCCATTGAGGGGGTAAAAGCGTTGAAACAGGAGTTATCACGATTTGCAAAGTTGTTTCTTGATATTAACATTGATCCTGCCGGTTGTATTCCGACTGTAGGGTCAATGCAATCGTCGTTCATTACTTTTATGGTAGCCAACCGGCGCGATCCGGAAAAAGATACGACCCTGTTTATTGACCCCGGTTTTCCCGTTCATAAACGCCAGGTTGTACTACAGGGAATGAAATATGAAAGTTTTGATATCTATAACTACCGCGGAGAAAAACTTCGCGACAAATTGGAATCCTATCTCAAAGAGGGGCATATCAGTACTTTTTTGTATTCGAATCCCAATAACCCGGCCTGGATATGTTTCACCGATAAGGAGTTAAGGATAATCGGTGAATTGGCCAATAAGTATGATGTTATTGTGATGGAAGATCTGGCCTATTTCGGAATGGACTTTCGGGAGAATTACGGCGTTCCCGGTGAGCCTCCCTATCAGCCCACTGTTGCGAAATACACCGACAACTATGTGTTGCTCTTTTCAAGTTCCAAAATTTTCAGTTATGCCGGCCAACGCATTGGAAGCCTTTTGATTTCCGATAAATTGTTTTCCAGGCCTTTTGACGGATTGGCCAAAGTTTTTAACTCCGGCCGGTTTGGTATTGCCATTCTGCAGGATGCCCTTTATTCTACAACTGCCGGCGCTCCTCACTCTCCGCAATACGGATTTGCCGCATTGTTGAAAGCTGTTAATGACGGACGGTTCGATTTCGTTTCCTATGTAAGCGAGTATGGTGAGCGTGCCGTGATCATGAAAAAACTGTTCGTCGAAAACGGTTTTAAACTGGTTTACGAAAAAGATGAGGAGCGGGATGTGGCCGACGGATTTTATTTTACAGTCTGCTATCCGGGAATGACCGGGGAAGAATTGCTTTCAGAACTGATTCGCTATGGCATCAGTGCCATCACTCTGGATACTACGGGCAGCAGTCGCACAGAAGGACTCAGGATTTGTGTTTCGCATACAGGAAAGGATAGAATGAATGAATTGGAAGAGCGTTTGAAACTATTTGCCCGGAGTCGTGGATAGGAAGGAAATTTAAAATGCATATAAACAACCGTCTTAAGTGACTGATTTTTCAAAAGGTTACAAATCGTAATTCTATTTATTCGCTTTGTTTATAGGAAATAATGATAGGTGTCATAAGGCCGGGTTACAATTTTTATCTAAATTCGTAATAGAGTAAAAAATCAAACCGATTAGTTATGGCAAAAATGATAGGAACCATAGAGGTTGATGTAGAAACCTGTAAGGGCTGTTCGCTTTGTGTGGAAGCCTGTCCGACCAATGTTATCGCGTTGGCCGACGAAGTTAACGGGAAAGGTTATAATTATGCTTATCTGGTCAGTCAGGATGGATGTAATGGTTGTACCAATTGCGCCGAAGTATGTCCCGATAGTTGCATCACCGTTTACAGAAAAAAATTAGAAATGGTCTGATGCGCTGTTAAATAGAATGCTTAACAGAATTCAGAACTAAGAAACCATAAAGCCGATGAGTGAACTAAGGTTAATGAAAGGCAATGAAGCCATTGCCGAAGCAGCTATCCGCTGTGGCGCCGACGGGTATTTCGGGTATCCGATTACCCCGCAGTCGGAAGTGATGGAAACGCTTATGGCCCTGAAGCCATGGGAAACAACCGGAATGGTGGTCTTACAGGCCGAAAGTGAAGTGGCCTCTATCAATATGTTATATGGCGGAGCAGGATGTGGCAAACGTGTCATGACTTCTTCTTCCAGCCCGGGTATCAGTTTGATGCAGGAAGGTTTGAGTTATATGGCCGGTGCTGAATTGCCCTGCCTGGTTGTGAATGTGGTGCGTGGCGGTCCGGGACTGGGCACGATACAACCTGCTCAGTCGGATTATTTTCAGGCTGTTAAAGGAGGAGGACATGGTGACTACAAATTGATAGTTCTGGCGCCATCATCTGTTCAGGAAATGGCCGATTTTGTAGAACTGGCTTTCGATCTTGCATTTAAATACAGAAATCCTGCCATGATCCTTTCGGATGGAATGATTGGTCAGATGATGGAAAAGGTTGAATTAAAGCCTCAGAAGAAGCGCTGGACAAATGAGGAGATTGATGAGATGCATCCCTGGGCAACCACCGGGAAAAAGAAAGACCGTGAACGTAATATCATTACTTCTCTTGAACTGGACCCCGAAAAGCAAGAGAAAGCCAACGAGAGAATACAGGCCAAGTACAAAGAGCTTCAGGAGAAAGAAGTACGGTACGAAGCTGTTGATACCGACGATGCTGAATATTTACTGATGGCTTATGGAAGCAGCGCAAGAATATCCTTAGCTGCCAAGGAAATTTTGCGGGCGAAGGGACTTAAAGTTGGTCTTCTCAGACCCATTACACTTTTCCCGTTCCCGGTGAAACAGCTACAGGATTTGGCCGGACAGCTTAAAGGTGTACTTTCGGTAGAGATGAGCAGTGGTCAAATGGTGGAAGACATCAGGCTGGCCGTTGAAGGTAAAGTAAGAGTTGAACATTTCGGGCGTTTAGGTGGCGTTGTTCCTTCACCGGAAGAGGTAGCCAATGCGCTCGAACAAAAACTGATAGGAGGCAAATAATATGGAAGCCGTGATCAATGAAATAAAAAAACCTGAAAACCTGGTTTATGGCAAAACGAAGGTTTTGACCGATAATGTAATGCATTATTGCCCCGGATGCAGTCACGGGGTAGTACATGTGGCTTTGGCAGAGGTTCTTGAAGAAATGAATATACAGGACCAGGTAATCGGAGTGGCTCCTGTGGGATGTTCGGTTTTTATGTATAATTATATCGATATCGATTGGCAGGAAGCAGCTCACGGACGTGCACCCGCTCTGGCCACTGCCATGAAACGTCTGCGCCCCGACCGGTTTATTTTTACCTATCAGGGCGATGGAGACCTTGCTGCTATCGGCACTGCCGAAACCATCCATGCCTGCAACCGGGGTGAAAATATTGTCATCATTTTCATTAATAACGGTATTTACGGTATGACCGGCGGACAAATGGCGCCGACTACCATTGAGGGTATGCAAACATCGACCTGTCCGTTTGGACGGGAACCGACACATGACGGAAATCCGTTGAAAATGACCGAATTGCTTGCACAGTTGCCGGGAACAGCCTATGTGACCCGTCAAGCGGTTCATACACCCGGCGCTGTTCGCAAAACGAAGAAAGCCATCCGGAAGGCTTTCGAAAAGCAAAAGGAGAATAAAGGCACTTCTGTTATTGAAGTTGTTTCTACCTGTAGTTCCGGATGGAAAATGACACCTGTCGAGGCCAATAAATGGATGGAGGAAAACATGTTCCCGTTCTATCCTTTGGGCGATTTTAAAAATGTATAATATAAATTTGGACTATGAAGGAAGAAATCATAATAGTCACCGATAAGGAGTTAAGGATAATCGGTG
>NZ_AEWI01000201.1 GCF_000191885.1 Anaerophaga thermohalophila DSM 12881 | reverse complement strand
CCCCTTTAGGGGATTTAGGGGTCAAAAGGCTTTTTAGACTGCACTCAACAATAGAAAATAAGTTTGAAACAGGCTGCTGACTTTTTCAGCAGCCTCTAATTAGTTAAACTCGTTCAAAAGAACCTGCTTTATTCAAGAATTTTCTATTACGATACTCAACTATCGGCAGAATACAATGGAATTATACGCTGTGAATGCTTTATTGGTAAACAAAC
The DNA here is from genome assembly GCF_000191885.1 of Anaerophaga thermohalophila DSM 12881. Classification (GTDB taxonomy): domain Bacteria; phylum Bacteroidota; class Bacteroidia; order Bacteroidales; family Marinilabiliaceae; genus Anaerophaga; species Anaerophaga thermohalophila. Next base: position 4,418 of record NZ_AEWI01000201.1, on the reverse strand, counting down.
CGCTATCAGAATGTTCCTTTGTTCCACCCCCAGAAACTTCTCGGGGCATCTGCAAACTCAATATAGATGCGCGAGGGGTCAATTCCCAGCTCTTTCTCAACGATTGAGGGGATTTCTTTGGCCAGTTGTGCAGCCTGTTCGTTCGTGAGCCCGATGCTTTTTATTTCCAGGTAAGCCAGGTCTTCATCTGTTCCACCAAACGTCATAGGCGTTGGCTGGTCAAACTGAGTCATTACAAATTTTTCGGGTTTCTGCAGTATTTCTGCCACCTTTTTCGAGGCATTCTTCAAAAAGGAGGTTTGAGCAGTGATATCAGTTGCTTTGTTGGTGTTAATTTTTAAGTAAGGCATAATCAACAAGTTTTAATGAACTATTATTTTTTTAAATCCTGATATACAGGGATAATTTCCATCCCTTTACTTTCAAATATGTCGCGTGTTTTGATATAATTTCGGGTGAACCCCAAAACAAATCCGCCGCCACCCGATCCACATAGTTTCAGATAGTAATCATCAGAGTTTAAACCATCGTCCCACAATTGACGAACAGTTGAAGGCACCATTTGTTGAAGGAATTCTTTCTGTATGGCTGATAATTCTTTCAGGCTATTGTAAAATTTTTCTTTCTGATTTCCTATCAGATTGTTGATACAGGTATTGTTGAGCGGTGTTAATGTGTTTTCCACAAAATTATAAAAAACTTTATCGTGGTGATACCTGTGCATGAAATTTTGCACCAAAGGAGCTGTTCTGCCGGGTTTTCCGCTGTTCATCAGGAATATGGCGTCGGAATGCTGCTGGTTGTACTGGGGCAGGCCAACCGGTTCAATATGGTCGAGGTCCCTCAGCAGCAAAGGGTGCTTCATATAGCAGATGAGAGGATCAATGCCCGAGCTGGTTCCGTGAAACCATGATTCCAGCTGAGCCAGTTGTTCCTTCAGAGTTCTTATTTCCCGCGGCGACCATTCAGTTTTGTTTTTTACGGGATTGGAAACGTATTTCCGGAAAAATGCAGCAACGAGTGCACCACTGCTTCCTAATCCGTAGCCTTCGGGAATAGTCGACTCAAAGTAAAGACCGTCATCGAGGTCTTCTTTCAACCTGTCGGTATTGAAATCGCTTAGCAATTCTCCACTGTTGGCCAGAGATTGCAGGTAATACCAGAATTCGTAAAGATGTTGATTGCTGCGCTGTGCAAAGGCCAAATCAGTATAACTGTCGCGATTTGGGAATGCCAGTTGCCCGTTGAAATGGGAATACGGAATGGTTAGTCCCATGGAACCTTTTATGATGGTGTATTCCCCGAACAGCATGATTTTTGAGTAAAATATGTCGCCGGCTTCTTTTTGCATAATTAATTTCTGTTTTCTTTATCTGTTTGTATCAATAATTTTTTCTGGTCCGCTTCCTATCCGATCGCGGATGATACGGCCATCTTCACAAAATGTTTGTAATTGTTTCTGTTCCCATGCAATAATTTCTTCTTCAATGTGATGTGGATACAGCAAGTGGATGTTTGGACCTGCATCCAGTGAAAAAGTGACAGGCAAACCGGTAGCATCCCGGAAGTCACTTATTTCTCTGATTATTCTCAGCGAGTTGGGGTGCAAAAGGGTATATGAAGGCATGCTGCTCATCATCAAGCCATGGAGTGAAAGCGCTTCGTTTTCTGTAACTTCAATAAAATCATCCATATTACCTTCTTTGAGAGTGCGAATAAGTTTCAGTGTGTTTTCACGAGCCTGGATAATCCGGCCTTCGCGATACGGATGATCATTCATCATTGCATGTCCGGCTGAACTGCTCACTTTTTTTGATTGCCCCGACACGATAAGAACATCGTCGTGCAGGGTTTTAAACAGGGGATGAATCTCATCCGGCAAGGGAATGGCATAATGGTCGGAACTTTCCGGTATTTCAGGTATTCTTCCCCATATACTCCAACCTCCGTAAACTGAGCGGGCAGCACTGCCTGAGCCCATTCTGGCCAATGACGAAACTTCGCGGATATTCAAGTAGTGGCGGTCGCTTACCTGCTGCTGAAGATCGGCAAGGCATAGTGCCAGGGCACTCATGGCACTGGCCGATGAAGCAATTCCCGAACTATGTGGAAAAGTATTGGTGCTGAAAATATTGATATGATAATTTTCTATTAAGGGAATTCTTGCACGAACATGATCAAGAAATTTTTGAATTTTGGGACGAAATCCGGGTTCTTCCCGGTTGTCAAGACAGAATGTAAACCCACTGCCTTCTTTTGGTGCAAGGGATACAGTTGTTTTTGTACAAGCCCGGGACAATGAAAAGCTCACCGAAGGGTTAACGGGTTCCTGAAAATCCTTTTTCCCCCAGTATTTTACAATTGCCAGGTTTGAAGGACTTTTCCATGTTGTCTGGTGTATGGGTTTATCTTCCTGCATATTGTTTGTCTAATTTTACGTCCCGAAGCCTAAACAATGTTTTAAACCCTTTTGTTTGAAAGTATTCTTTTGTATCGTCTTCCGGCCAGGGCGACAGCACAAGAAAAAAGTCACCGCCCCAGGCTCCGAGCGACTTTACAGCTCCGGGAAAATCGGGGAAAAGCCTTTTTTTCAGGGGGACTAATCCCGTGATGCTACTGATGATGCCCTCATGCTCAGCCATCAGGTTCATAAATTTTTCCTCTGATGTTTCGTTACTCATTCTCAGTGAGATATCGGAAATTTTTTCAATTTCCTTTTCTGCATTTTTTAATCCGTCGAGATGATGTCTGACGGCCATGGTCGAATTTTGCTTCCGGTTAAGGTAACCAATCCAGAGGTTGTCAATGAAAGGAGGATCAAAGGCCGCAACATTTACTTCGGGTTTTCCCGATTGGGTCAGTCTGTAAAAAACCGGGCCATCTGCGGTTGCACAGGCAATATCGTAACCGGAACCACCAAATGTTTCGGACAGAAGGAGGTAAGGATTGATATCAAGCCATTCGGAAAGATTGGAGATAAGCGTCGAACTGCTACCCCAGCCCCAGTCGGGCGAAAATTCGAGATGTGTGATAATCTCTTTTCCAGACAAAACATCCCGCCTGCCTTTTAATTGAGCCGCTTTATTGAGTATGTCTTTTAAAGATGTGGCCAGCTGCCGGTTTGTTGTTTCCTTAACAGTCAAGTCAGGATTGAAAAGTGCAGAAAACCAGCTTCCCTCAGGGTGAGTAGCTTTCCATGCAAGTACTTTGCCGGGAATCTGATTCACGATCATGGATTGCCCTTTTTTTAGTGGTACAGCAAGTCCGCGTGCGCCATGAAGGATTAGGTATTCACCTGACAGCAATAACTTACCATTTGAGTGAAACTTATTGTTCATTGCGTTGTTTTCGAAAATTTTCGAGGAATTCTTCGACAGCTCTTGCCGAAACGTTCCGGGTTTTAAAATAATTCGCTGCTGCCTCTTTTTCTATAGCTGAAGCGCCCTGCGAATTTAGCAAATTAATGAGGTGCAGCTTCATGTGACCCTTTTGTATCCCTGTTGTCACCAGGGATGCTACCGCTGAAAAGTTATTGGCCAGTCCGGCTGATGCTGCAATGCTCATCAGTTCCGTGGCAGAAGGATTGCCAAGCATTTCGATGGCGAGGCCGGCCAGAGGATGAAGCCGGGTCAACCCACCCACAGTACCCAATGCCAGGGGGATGGTTAGTTCCATCTTAAATATGCCTTTTTCAGAAATTTCACACTTCGAGAGTGACCGGTATTGTCCGTCTTTTGCAGCCCATGCATGCCCTGCGGCTTCAGCAGCCCTGAAGTCATTTCCCGTAGCAATAATCACTGCATCCGTCCCGTTGAATATTCCTTTGTTGTGAGTGACAGCTCTTGAAGTATCCATCCAGGCAATATCCATAGCTGTTTTAAAACGATGGGCGAAAAATTCCGGCGACAACTCCGGGGCAAAGGGTTTAAGTGCTGAAACCGGGCACTCAACCTGTGCGGTAACGATACACTCTGTTGTGTAATTGGAGAGAATGGCCATGACGATTTCAATATCGCCGTATTGTTTGAAATCTTCCTGTGTTCTGAAGAATTCCTGCAGGGGTGCCTTCATCCCCTCCAGACATGAGTTGATGAAGTTAGCCCCCATACTGTCTACTGTTTCAAAATATACTTCCAGTTGAAATATGGTTTGCATTTCTTCAAGGGGAAGGATTTTCATTCCTCTGATGCCTCCGCCACGCTTTTCCATATTGGCGGTGATGGACGAAACGGCCTCTGTTAATTTGTTTTCTAATGTTTTTGGAAAAGTGTCGAAAGAAATTTTCGGACCGTTCCATTTAAACCAGATGTGTCCTTTTTTGAGGCTATCGATGATTTTTGTCTTAAAGCCACCGTTTGCAGCCCAGAATGATGCAGCACGACTGGTATTCCCCGAACAGCATGATTTTTGAGTAAAAT
>NZ_AEWI01000202.1 GCF_000191885.1 Anaerophaga thermohalophila DSM 12881 | reverse complement strand
AAAAGCAAACATATTAAAATGTGATTTTTATTGATGCCAATAAAAATAATCTGTGTTCATCTGCGTCAACTGTGGTGAACTCTCAACCTCAACCTCAACCTCAACCTTAATCTCAATCTCAACCTCAACCTCAACCTCAACCTTAGCTGTTTGTCATTCTGAGCGAAGCGAAGAATCTAACCTCTAATCATCTAATATCAATTAAAGTATGATAAGATGAGTCCCGATAAGTCGGGACGAGTTGCATCAGACCAATAACTTAGATAAATTTTGTCCGAATGAAACAAGCATGACAAGGTTTAGCACAAAAGAATATGTATAAAACTCAATCATGCGAGTTCCATTCGACCAATAACTTAGACTAATTTTATACGAATGAAAAACTACACAACGCCTTGTGCCATCATGGCCTCGGCAACTTTTACAAATCCACCGATATTGGCTCCTTTCACGTAATTGATTTTGCCGTCCATGCCTTTACCATATTTTACACATGTGGCATGGATATTATTCATGATTTGGTTCAGGCGGGCATCCACTTCATCGCTGGTCCATTCCAGCCGCATGCTGTTCTGGCTCATCTCAAGTCCGGATACCGCTACGCCTCCCGCGTTAACAGCCTTGCCCGGGGCAAACATAATTTTCTCCGTTGCATAAGCTGCAGCATCTGCGGTACAACCCATGTTGGAAGCTTCAGCAATCAACTGGCAGCCATTCTCAACAAGGGTCCTGGCATCTTCCAGGTTAAGTTCGTTCTGGATGGCACATGGAATGGCTATATCTACTTTTTGTTCCCAGGGACGTTTGCCAGTGAAAAATTCAACACCGTATTTTTCAGCATAAGGCTCAACAATATCCTGATTAGACGCCCTTAACTGAAGCATATAATCAATTTTGCTGCCTGAAATGCCATCGGGATCGTATACATAACCATCGGGGCCGGATATAGTAACCACTTTGGCGCCAAGTTCGGTCGCCTTGAGCGCTGCCCCCCAGGCAACATTTCCAAATCCCGACAAAGCCACGGTTTTCCCCTTCAGTGTGTCGTTCTTTTCTTTCAACATTTCACGCACAAAATATACGGCTCCAAAACCTGTTGCTTCGGGACGGATAAGACTGCCACCATACTCGCGCCCTTTACCGGTAAGAACTCCGGTAAATTCGTTTTTCAATTTTTTATACATTCCGAAAAGGTATCCGATTTCGCGGCCACCAACACCTATGTCGCCGGCAGGAACATCTGTATTGGGTCCAATGTGCCTGAACAATTCACCCATGAAAGCCTGACAGAAGCGCATGATCTCATTGTCCGATTTTCCTTTGGGACTAAAATCGCTTCCGCCTTTTCCCCCTCCCATTGGTAAAGAAGTAAGACTATTTTTGAAGGTCTGCTCAAAGCCTAAAAATTTGAGCCCACTCAAAGTAACACTGGGGTGAAAACGAAGACCGCCTTTATAGGGTCCCAGAGCAGAATTAAATTCTACCCGGTAGCCACGGTTAACCTGCACCTCACCTTTATCATCGACCCATGGCACACGAAACATTACGACCCGCTCGGGCTCGGTCATTCGCTCCAGAATTTTTGCTTTCTGATAACGGGGGTTTTCATTGTAGAAGTCCCATACAGTTTCGACTACTTCCTGTACGGCTTGTAAAAATTCATCTTCGCCAGGATTCTTTCTCCTGACTGCGTCCATAAAAGATTGAAATTTGTTCTCCATATCCCTGGATTTTAATATCTGATTTTAACATCAAAAATAGAGATATTTTGTTATACGGAGTAACAAATTGAAAGTTTTTATACAGGCCTGCATTGATAACGGAAAATATTCTTTTTCAGAATATTAACAACAAATAAATGGTTCTTATGACAAAAATCATCCATGGGAGTTTCAAAAAATGCAATAAATTGAAAGTATGAATAGAATAAACCGGGTTACTTTCTATTCCCTGGATATTCCCATCTGTGCCAATCGCGAACTCACATTTAATCCGCGGGCGATGGCATGAGATTTCTTAACCTCATACTGAATTTTACCGTCCCGTATCACAAAATTTATGGCAGCTCCCTGCTCAGTCATCCCCTCTTTTTCGGTGATCAGTAGCACAGAATCGCCCTTCAGATTCTTCAGAACTTCCGGGAATTGATAACTCTGCCAATGACCAACAAACATTATGTGGGGATCGCCCACCTCATCGGCCGACATGTAGTTGCGCACTTCAATAGGCTGATTTCCAATTACCTCATCAATAGATAGTCCGTTACCTGACTGCAGTGTTACCATGACGCAAAGTATTAATTATGAGAGAGTTGTGCTTAACGCAATGACGTATAATTAATTATCAAATACTTGTATAAGTTTAACGCAGTATTACCCACAAAACAGGTTAATAAACCCCACAAACAATAGCAGAGAAAAATTATCCTCTTTATACCCAAGTTGAGAGATACAAGTTTTGCGAAGTATTGCTTTATTCAGAGTTAACCCTGATTAAGAAAATATTGGCTTTCACTAATATGTTTAATGAAAGCCAACATTTTCTAATCATTGAGCAGAATCGCTCCGCTCGGCTCCGACGCTTGCTTGCAAGAATTTGAATTATAATCTCATTTTTGCTACATTTGACTTGCCTAAACACATTTAGTCATGGAACGAACTACACTTGGCACCGTAGCAAAAAAAGCGGGTGTGTCCAAAACAACAGCGTCATTGGTGTTAAACGGAAAAGCCGCCAGTGTGAATATAGCTCAAACAACCATTGAAAGAGTTAAGACAACGGCCGACCAACTAAATTACAAGCCAGGTCATTTCAATCCTGGCCGGTTAAACGGGAAAACAGGGATTATCGCTGTTATTGCATCCCATTTCTTATCCTGCAGGAACAGCTTATGGCTGCACCATATAATCGTTCAGCTAAAAACCAAAGGGTATGTAGTTGTTCCTGTTCTTTCGGGAGACGACATTATTACCTCAATAGAAAATACGATAGCTGATGGTTATATCATTCCGGACAAAGAAGCTGTTAATAGCCTAACCGGGAAAAACATTCCCGACATACCTTTAATCTGCGCGGGGTTTAAACCAACAAATGAAGGAATTGAGAGTATCTGTCCTGACTACAGGCATAGTGTAAACTCAATGATCTCATTATTATATCGTCACAATAAAAAAGCCATCGGTTTAATAGCAGAAGACTCCCGGAGTTTTTCTACCCAAAAAGTTATTGAAACTTATCGCGATAATTATTGCGACCGGTTTGATATTCCGGAAAACCTGTTTCTTCTATCTGCGACAGACAACCGTTCAGCGGCAATAGCAGAAGCCATAAAAGAAGTTACTGCAAAAGGGGCCAACGGAATTATTTTCGAAACACCTGAAATGGCCATTGAAGCTCTTTCACAAAAAAATGTACGTGACCTGGCAGCACAAAACCTGATGTTCGCATGTTGCGGGGAGCGACCGGAATTTAAGATGCTGGACAATGATATTTTGCTGGTGTGTCCAGAAAACATAGAAGAAATGACTGCGAAAGTTGTTGAAAAGCTTTTGAATATTGTTTCTGCAAACAATTCAGAAATGAGCCCGGTCTAAAAAGCATCTTTATTGCCAAACTCGTTGTTGTTTTAAATTTTTGCATCCTCATTAACAATGAGTTAACTCCTGTACAAAAATTTAAAACGCCTCGATTTTGACAAAAATATGCTTTTTATACCACACTTATAAACTTTACAATTAGTTGATAATCAATATATTATGAAATTACCAAAACAAATCACAACTTGCTACTTTCTCATAATAAAAACTTTGCGACATGGCGTCTTTGCGTTTAAAAAAACAAAAAATAAGTTTGCCAACAAAGATGCTTTTCAGACAGAGCTCATGGATGTTTAACGCGAGACATATATGAACCGGCGTGGTCCTATCCCGATGTTTTCATTATATTCTTTCACCCGGTTTCCTTCATTGTCCAGTACTATTACCGAACCGGGTTTAGTAAAGTCAGGTGACATTCCGCAATAGAGATTGCCGGTTTCAGGATGAACAGAAAAACCATAAGGACTTAAATCCGAGAAAGTACCGGAAGGTAATTCATCACTATCCGCCGATACTTCCCATACTCTGGCACCACCTGACCCGCCACCAAAGTATATTTTTTTCCTGTCCTTAGAAATGGCTATTTCTGTAGGACTTGAATATGAACTGATCTGAAGGTTCTTGCTTACTTCACAGGTTTCACCATCGATGCATGTAAGATAAGGTTCTGTCTGACTAACAACATTCCACTGTTTGTCATACTCGGTATAACCGGAAGACAACACCCAAACATCACCCTTGTAATCAACCACGAAATTCTGAGGACAGTCTCCAACTTCAATGGTTCTCTCAACTGTATTGTTTTCGGGGTTAATGACCGAAACCGTGTTGTCATATACGTATCCACCGCTATTAGCCACCCATATTTTCCCGTCAATCTCTTTAATTCCATGCGCCCCTTGTCCTGTCGGAATTGTAGCAACAACAGAATAATCAAATGGATCAATCACCAAAACTTCGCCTCCGTTCCCCCACTGGGAAAGATAAATCATGCCATTGTAAACAATTGCCTGACGCGGATTATTGACCGATCCGGTGATCTCACCCACATATTCAAAATTCTTATTGTTTACGACCACAACCGAATGAGAACTATTCAAAACGAGATAAGACAGAGTGTCAACAGAAACCATATCCATCAATACATCACCCAGTACTTTATCTTCACCGTTGGCCGCGGTAAAAAGATCGGCAAAAACCGTGTCCTTATCAGCCGGAATGAAAGAAACCGATGAATTACCTGCACCCCAGTTACCTTCATTCAATACAAATATTCCATTTGCAAAATTGCCCGGATCATGAATCTTCGTATCGTTGTTGTCTTCACAACCGGGGAAAAGTGCCAGCAACAAGGCCAGGCCAAAGATTCTCACTGCATTGAAACCCAAAAAACGGCTTCCTGAATGTTCAAAAATAAATCGTTTCATCAGTATAAAATTTATATAAGTTATAGATATGATTGAACTCGTATGTAAGAACTTATACATGTCCTGTTGTGGAAAACTTTGCCATGCTCGTTTCATCTTACATTTGTTAGAATTGTTAGAATTGTTAAAGTTGTTGATGTGTTAGTTGTTAGAATGTTATAAGTTTTATCACATTAGCTAACAATCTAATGATCTAATGATCTAATAATCTAATAATCTAATGACCTAATGACCTAATGACCTAATGACCTAATGACCTAATGACCTAATGACCTAATGACCTAATGACCTAATGACCTAATGACCTAATGACCTAATGACCTAATGACCTAATGACCTATTACGGCAATCTTTGCCATGCTCGTTTCATTTCCCCAAAAAATTAAATGGTTATATTTAAAGTAAATTTGTAATTACGTGGTGGCATGGCATACCAGGCAACTACCTGGTATTGGCTATCGGTAAGATTCAATACTTTTACAGAGATATCGGCATCGAGCCCCGCTAAAGGGAAACGATAACCCACCGATGCATCCATGATAAAATAAGCATCCAATGTTCTTTTATAATCGTAATACCGCTCTCCTTTGAAGCGACAGGCAAGTATGGAATAAAATGAATTCCTGGAAAATGCTATATTCGATGACATCTGATGCTTCGGAACATATATCATTTGTTTCTGGTCATACTCATCCGATGATGTTAATACCGAGCTGGTGTAGGTGTAAAAGATACGCCCTGAAAGTCTGATTTTATTTGCAACAGCACTGAAATTAAAATTAGTTTCGATTCCCCTGGTATCGCCATTCTTTTTATTTCGCGGTGTCCATTTTCCGCCATTTTCAGGCAACCAAACAATTATATCTTTTGTCGAAGAAGTAAAACCGGTTACACTCACCCCGTAAGAAAAACTTTCTCCTCCCCATGAATACATGATGCCGGCATCACCCGACCATCCCGACTCGGGTTCGAGGGCAGGATTGCCTACAGAGAAACCATCCTCCTTCCAGTAGAGATCATTTAAATTCGGAATCCGGTAATTACGGGAAATATTCCCTTTAACCCTAAATGCGTTTAGAAAACCATGTTCAGCACCCAACGAAAAAACCACCGGATGAATCTGACCATCGGTCATCTCATCACGTAAGCTTAATACTGCAGCGCCCGCACCACCCGACAGTCCCAACCGTCCGGACACAAATGCTGCAACTCTGTTTCGTGAAACGCTTCCCCTGTAACCATCCGACTCGGCGCTTTCAAAAGTATAATTAACACCTGCCAGAATGGAATGCAGCTCTCCCAAACGAAGTTTATATTCCGCCTCATTTATCCAGGAAAGAGAATTATTATCGGACTGCGGATCAGCCATAGCAGGATCGGAATAAACAACTTTGTTCCTTAATAGTCCCTGTTTTAAAGTCAGATACCCGGAGGCAGTATAATATTTATAATTAAGCGAAACAGCAAGGCTTTTGTCTGTCTGATTGGTCTCACCCGGTTGACGGCTGGTCATCAGAGTTTGCAGGTCTTTGTCGTAATACTGAACCCATACAGCCGAGGAAAGCAAAGAATGGTCATTGATGCGCCATTGATTCTCCTGGAGACCGCCCAACTGACTCACGCCGGCGTTGGTTTGAATTTCTTCAGGATGGCCTGTCCTTGATGTGTTCTTAAATGAAAAGTCGTTATCAGCGGTTTGGAGATACAAGGCAGTACGTGAGCCAAAATTTTTTGTGCCGGTTTTCAGACTGCCCGACATTGCTCCGAACCCAAAACTGCCCGCGGTTGCACTAACATCAGCAGAACCGGGCTTCCCCAACAGGTCGTTGCCATCCAGATGCACAACACCGGACATAGCACCGCTTCCGAAAAGTGTTGCCGCCCCACCATATTGTATTTTCACATTGCCAAAAAAAGACACCGGCAAAACGGAAAAATTAATACCCCCGTTCATAGGGCTTTTTATATTCAGACCATTCCATAATACAGCCGTATGATCTGCCAAACCTCCCCTCAGGCTGACAGAAGCCAATCCCCCTGCACCATAAGTTTTAAGGTTTACCCCCGAAGCAGCTGACAACAAGGATGAAAGAGACTCTGACTGATGAAGCTTTACCAACGAAGAATCAGGCTCCAGAACAGAAGCACCGACGGCATAATCCTGAAGACGCGACGACGTAATACGAACCTCCTCAAGCCTGACAGGTTCTTCCTGAAAATAATCCTGAGCACTAAGTAATACAGGACATGCACACAGACATGACACCCAAAAATACTTCAATAACATAGTCACAAATGATTAAACTGATTAATCATTCGCAACATCCGGTTTAGTGAAAATAGAACGGAAATAACTGTTCATATCTTCGCTTTTCCACCCGAAAGCTACGAATTGGTCTTCTGGCAGGTCTTCTGGCTTGCTCCGGTTTGAAACGCCTTCCCGGATTCAATTATCAATGACCAATTATCAATGAAAACATTAATGATTGATAATTGCTGACTGTTTCCAGTGGCAAGAGTATTTTTCAAACCAAAAAAGAGCTTACAGCTGCGGGGACAGCTCCGGACTTTAACCGGATTCCCTTTTAATCACCTCCCCGAAACGGGAATGGTGAACCAGTATTCTGATGACAAATGTAAAGCTATTTTTTTATTCCCAAAAAAAGGGTTTTAAAATTTTGCCTGTTTTTTTTATAGACCATAAAAAGTCTAAACGCAGAGACGAGATGACGCGAAGTTATAAAGAAGAGTATGACAGAGTATTGCTTTTATGCTGCTGTCTTGCAAATGTTTAAATTCCTGATTATCAGATACTAAAAAGATGGGAGAGATAGAACAGTTAGGTTGAGGTTGAGGCTGAGGCTAAGATTGAGGCTGAGGCTGAGAGTTTACCACAGATGACACAGATAGCCACAGATTATTAAATTACTAAATATTGAAGATCAATTTTAGTTATTAGCTTATTATTAGATTCTTCGCTTTGCTCAGAATGACAGAAAGCTCAGTGTCATTCTGAGGAGGAACGACGAAGAATCTCTTCCAACCAGACTGAGGCTAAGGTTGAGGTTGAGGTTGAGATTGAGATTGAGAGTTCACCACAGATTACACAGATTGACACAGATTTGACAATTATCAATCAGAGAGAGATTCTTCGCTTCGCTCAGAATGGCAGGATGCCCGGTGTCATTCTGAGGAGGGA
>NZ_AEWI01000203.1 GCF_000191885.1 Anaerophaga thermohalophila DSM 12881 | reverse complement strand
GAATGACAGACAGCATCAGTGTCATTCTGAGGAGGAACGACGAAGAATCTCTTCACTGTCCAAATGAGGCTAAGGCTAAGGCTAAGGCTAAGGTTTAGGTTTAGGTTGAGATTGGGGATGAGATTGAGAATGCACCACAGATATCGCAGATTTACACAGATTTAACAATAATCAAATAGAGGTTGAGACTGAGGTTGAGAGGGTAGATTCTTCGCTTTTCTCAGAATGACAGACAGCATCAGTGTCATTCTGAGGAGGAACGACGAAGAATCCCTTCACTGGCCAAATGAGGCTGAGGCTAAGGTTGAGACTAAGGTTAAGGTTAATATACGGGATAAATGAAACGAGCATGACAAAGTTTGTCACAAAAGAACATGTATAAGTTCTTGCATGCGAGTTCCATCCGACCTTAATAAATAAATTTTATACGGATGAAAAGACAAATCACGAATACATTCATCAGCTCATTGGTTACAACAGCCGCGGAGCGGCGACAGAACTGTAGTAGAAAAATTGAATTCACAAGTAACTACTGCCTACTGCCTACTGCCTACTGCCTATTGCCTACTGCCTACTGCCTAATGCCTACTGCCTATTGCCTACTGCCTAATGCCTACTGCCTACTGCCTATTGCCTACTGCCTGCTGCCTAATGCCTATTGCCTACTGCCTACTGCCTACTTTATCATTTTTAGGCACCGATTTTTTCTATTCTGAGAAAATATTTTCAAATTTGCAACTGGAAAATCAGGAAGTTGCAGAGTTGAAAAGAAAAAAGGACAGTTTACTTCCTATTTGTTAATAATATTAGTCTGGCCTGGACAAGCCTGAGCCAAAAACAGGTAAAAAGCTAAAGTCATAATTTGTCTCGGATTAGTTAATTGCTATGCAATTATTTTTTGTCGTCAACGAAACGAGCATGACTACGTTTGCCTCAATCAGAATATGTATAAGTTCTTGTATGCGAGTTCCATCCGACCTTAATAAACAAATTTTATACGGATGAAACGACTGGAAGGAGTTCAAGAACACCTTAAAAAATCAATTATGATGTTGTCAATGACACGAATGATTGTCGCATCATAGATGCGACTAAATTCGCGTTAATTCGCGCAATTCGGTTATCCAAAGTACAAATGGCGCAGCCATTTATACATATTTTGCTAAGAAATACAACAAAATTAGTACAATAAAAAATTCAATAAACCATTTTGTAATATGATAAAAAGTCCACTCCAAATCGCGAGGGAAAAGTATGTTCCCAAAGTTCCTGCCGCACTAAAGGGCAGTGTAAAAATTGTTGAAGGAAGAAAGACCCAATCGGTTGCAGACCAGTCCGATATTGAAAAGATGTTTCCCAACACATACGGGTTACCCCTGTTGTCGTTCGAGACCGACGGCAGTGAGAAAAAATACCCGGCTCAAAAGGTGGGAGTCATTCTGTCAGGTGGACAGGCTCCGGGTGGGCACAATGTGATTTCCGGACTTTTCGACGGACTGAAAAGACTCAACGACGACAGTAAGCTGTATGGCTTCCTGGGTGGCCCCAGCGGTCTTATCGATAACGAATATAAGGAACTGACTTCAGATATTATTGCTCATTACCGGAATACCGGAGGCTTCGACATCATCGGTTCAGGAAGAACCAAGCTTGAAGAAGAAGCCCAGTTTGACAAAGCGCTTGAAAATTGTAAGAAACTGGGCATCAATGCTCTGGTAATTATTGGTGGTGATGATTCGAACACCAATGCAGCGGTACTGGCCGAGTATTTTGTTGCAAAAGGCGCGGGTATTCAGGTTATTGGTGTTCCCAAGACCATTGACGGGGATCTGAAGACCGAAATGATTGAGACTTCCTTTGGTTTTGACACCGCCTGTAAAGTTTACAGCGAGCTTATCGGGAATATTCAGCGTGATGCCAATTCGGCCAGGAAATACTATCACTTCATAAAGCTGATGGGACGTTCGGCTTCGCATATTGCACTGGAATGCGCGCTTCAGACACAACCCAACATTGCCATTATATCCGAAGAGGTTGAAGCTAAAAACATGACCCTTGATGACGTGGTCGATCAGATTGTCGAAGTGGTCGTTAAACGTGCCGAAAATGGGGATAATTTCGGGTCGGTACTGATACCCGAAGGCCTGGTTGAATTCATTCCAGCCATGAAATCGTTGATTAGTGAATTGAACGACCTTTTGGCAAAGTATGAATCGGAAGTTAACGCGCTGGAAAGTAATAAGGAACGCCGCGACTTTGTTGCTGCGAAACTTTCCAAAGAATCGGCAGAGGTGTTCACCCATCTTCCCGGCAGTTTTGCCAATCAGCTCCTGTTGGACCGTGACCCGCACGGAAACGTTCAGGTTTCAATGATTGAGACCGAAAAACTTTTGATCGACATGGTGAAAACCAAAGTGAAAAAACTCAAAAAGGAAGGGAAATTCAACGGTAAGTTTAAAGGTCAGGCCCACTTTTTCGGATATGAAGGCAGATGTGCAGCCCCGACTAATTTTGATGCCGATTATACTTATTCTCTCGGGAATACTGCCGCTATTCTGATTGCTGAAGGGAAAACCGGTTATATGGCTGCCGTTCGCAACCTTAAAGCACCTGCCGATGAGTGGATTGCCGGAGGCGTTCCCATTACAAGCATGATGAATATGGAACGTCGTCATGGTGCCATGAAGCCGGTTATCCGGAAAGCCCTTGTGAAACTTGATGGCAAGCCGTTTGGGAAATTTGCGGACAATCGTGAAGACTGGGCTATGAATACCAGGTATGTTTATCCGGGCCCCATTCAGTATTTTGGACCCAAAGAAGTGTGCGACCTGCCATCGAAGACACTGGAGCTTGAACGTTAACAATTGCCCGTCTGTATAGTCGGGAAAAGTTGCAACAAATCATGTGTCTGTTCAGAAAGTGCCGGTTGCAAGGCCTGCACAGTCGCCAAAACGAAGTCCCGAATGTGTTTTTTGTTGGTTTTTTATTTAAAAAGCCTTACAAAATCTACCGCGGGATGAATATTTTTGGCGACAAGCGTAACACAGCAAATGGTGCTTTATGGACAGACACTGACAAGCGCAATGGACAGATATTTTATTTTAGCAACCCGTATTCCGGAAACATCTGTTTTGTGGTTACGGGTTGTTTTTATTTTTTTACTTTTGGGTCGTGATCCTGCTGCTGAAAGATTTTTTTGGAGCGGGGACAGTCTTGATCTGAGACAATACCTTAAAGCATAAAAGCAATGTCAAATATTATCGCTCTAACCGAAGCCGCTTCAATAGGACTCCACGGTATGGTGTTGATAGCCCGGTCGGATGTGGTGCTGAACGTGAGTAAAATTTCGGATTTTATTGGCAGTTCACGTCATCATGTTGCTAAAATAATGCAGCGATTATCAAAAGCCGGATTTGT
Organism: Anaerophaga thermohalophila DSM 12881; assembly: GCF_000191885.1. Taxonomy (GTDB): domain Bacteria; phylum Bacteroidota; class Bacteroidia; order Bacteroidales; family Marinilabiliaceae; genus Anaerophaga; species Anaerophaga thermohalophila. The sequence goes on along the minus strand of NZ_AEWI01000203.1, from coordinate 8,456 downwards.
GTCATCGAACCGTGGGCCTTCCGGGGGGTTTGTTTTGAAGAAATTACCCGGAGAAATCACGCTTCTTGATATTTACGAGGCCATTGAAGGGCCACTGGCAGTCCAGACCTGCCCGCTGAACAGAGATGTTTGTCCCTTTGGTGAGTGTTTATTGGGTGATCTTTCTCTTCGGGTATCCCGTCAAATCAAAGATTATCTGGGGAGTCACACACTTCAGGATTATCTTTGACGTTCTTCCCTCATCTTAACAAACAGGCAAGCAGCAATTCCTGCTGTTTCGGTTCTTAGTCTGTTTTTTCCCAGTGAAACGGGAATAAACCCCTTCTCTTTTGCCAACAAAACTTCGCTTTCAGAAAAATCTCCCTCAGGTCCGATAAGAATCAAAACACCGTCGCTGTCTTTCCTGTTTTTCAAAAGGTCGGGCAGATATTGCTGCGCTTCCTGGTTATCGCAATAAGCAATGTATTTCAGTGGTTCGGGCAGAGCAGAATTCAGGAAATCCTGAATGTTCGTTAATTCGGTTATTTCCGGTTTCCAAAGGCGCAGCGATTGTTTAGTGGCAGCCGTCAGCACTCTTTCAAGCCGTTGCAATCTGATGTGTTTTCGTTCCGACTGATGGCACAAGAGCGGCGTTATTTTGTCGATACCCAGTTCGGTGCTCTTTTCCAGAAACCATTCAAATCTGTCAATGCTCTTTGTCGGTGCAATGGCAATATGGCATTTTCCTTCGGGTTCATTCTCAATTTCCGTATTTTCAATTCTGATGCGACACGCTTTTGCCGTAGCCTCTGTTATTGTGCCGATGGCACGCACCCCTTTCCCGTTGATGACGTGAATGGTATCTCCCTTGTTATGACGAAGAACTTTTATACAGTGGTGTGACTCTTCTTCGTTGAGAAGACCTCCGTTGGTTAGTATTTCGGGTTCGTAGAAGATTTGCATGGTTGTTATGTCGTTGGGTGTTGTTGGGTTGTCAGGATGTCAGGGGGTTAAATTGTCAGGTTGTTAGAATGTTAAATTGCTCGTTCGGTTTCGATGCTTGGACAAATTCGCTTGTTAGAAGTGTCTGTTCAGAAAAGTGGCTCCCTTCCTCTCAAAAATGTACGCCGGCTTTTAGTGTTTTAAATTCGCAGGGCAGGGTAAAGAAAAAAGTTGAGCCTTGTCCCGGTTTCGATTCAAACCATATCTGTCCTTTCATCATTGTTATCAGGCTTTTGGTGATGGCCAGTCCCAGTCCCGTACCGCCAAATCTTTTTACAGAGCTTTCATCCACCTGTCTGAAACGTTCAAAAATAATATTTTTATGTTTTGGGTCAATGCCCTGACCGGTGTCTTTCACTTCAAACATCAGTGTTTTTTGGTCTTTAATGCTGTATTGTATCTGTATGTAACCTTTTTCGGTGAATTTTATCGCATTGGTTAAAAGATTCAAAAGAATTTGCTGAAGCCGGTAAGGGTCGGCATTAATAAAGAAGTTGTCATCATCGATGCCGTACTTAACCATGAATTCTATGCCGCTTTTCTTTTTCTGTTGCATCAGGTTGATACAAATATTCCTGATATTCCCGAGCAGGTTATGAAGATCGAAAGTTTCCTTTTTAATCTGTAATTGACCCGATTCAATTTTGGAGATGTCAATGATGTCATTGATGATGTTCAGCAGGTTCTCTCCGCTGTTTTTTATCATTTCCAGATATGTTCGGTTATCATTTTGGGGGGATGCTTCAGTGGCCATTAGTTCGGTAAATCCCAGTATGGCATTCATGGGCGTTCTTATTTCATGGCTCATATTGGCGAGAAAAGCAGATTTCAGCCGGTCACTTTCTTCCGCTTTCTCCTTGGCTTCTTTCAGCTGTTGTTCAAACTCTTTCTGCGACTGGATTTCAGTGATGGTACCAACCATTCGCAGGGGGTTCTGACTTTCATCGCGTTCTGTAATTTTACCGTGTATTAAAAACCAGATATAATCACCGGGTTTTGTACGCAATCTTGCCTCACAATGAAACATTTGAGCATGCCCGTTTTTATGCATTTGAAACGTTTCGCAAACCTGTTGCTGGTCGTTGTGATGAAAAAGCGTTGCGTATGTTGATGTGTTAAAACCGATTTCGTTGGGGTTATTGTATTTTAATAATTGTGCAAATCGTTGACTCAGAAATACATCTCCGGTTAAAAAATCAACATCCCATAGCCCCTCATTGGCACCTTCAAGAGCCATTTCCAGACGGTTCTCACTTTGCATCAACTGCTTTTCCGCTTTTCTTTTCTGGCTGATGACGCGCAGAAGTATCAGGATAATGATCAGAAGAAAGGCAAGAATAGACGTAACGATGATCAGTTCCTGCTGAAACCGTTCGAAGGGGTTCTCGGGCTTATTGAGCAGGATAGCTTTGGGGGTCAGTGCCGAGTAGTTGATACCGTTTTTATTGAGCTGGCGGTAGTCCAGCATCAGTTTTTCGGGAGAAGGGGTCAGCCATGGCATGTTTGCATTGCCTTGTAGCATTTTTTTCATGATCCGGGCTGCTTCACGCCCCTGGTCGCATCCTCTTACAACCACACCTCCTACAATGAAGTCGCCAAACAGAAAATCCCAGTTGCTATATATCGGGGCCCGGCAGTTATTATGAAAAAGTCCGGATTCCTGAATCATTTCACGCGGGATTCCGTTACGTTGGATGTACAAACTCAATAAGTAAATAACTTTGTGGTCGGAACATATATTTTTCAGTTCAAAAGTCAGTTGTTCCGGTGATTTAGCTCTCAGCATTCTGTATTTTAAGTCGGGGTGTTTGGTTGTAACCGTTTCGATAAACTGATTGCTGAATATTTTCCCCGAGACTGTTGAGTCAGAGATTACAATCAACTCGTCGAGGTTTGGGTGCAGTTGCTTAATGAGATGCAAAGTGCTGTCGATATTGATGTGCTCATTAATACCTTTGAATCGTGTGGTATCGATTTTGTAATTCCTGATATTGTTGTTTCCGCAAAAAGCAACGGGAACATCACCCCAAATCCTGTCGCCATAACGGAGGAAAAAGTCAAAAGCGTTGTTGTCACTGATTATGATACCGTCTATTTCGGCCGATGAATATTTGTGCTGATAAACTTCACGTAATTGTTCGATGTATGCCTTGTTCTGAAACCGTTTTGAGTCCATATATTCGACAAATACCCTGTACTTGCCGGCATCTGAAAACTCCTCCAGCACCCCACTGGTAATATCAGCCGTCCATTTGAAGGTAGGATGGTATGAGTTAAGTAACACAATGTCGGTGAAACTTGTCTCTCCTCTGGTACAAAAGGGAAAAAGTAATGTCAAAAGTATTACCGGAATGGTTTTCATCAGTATAAAATTAATCTAAGTTATTGGCCTGATGGAACTCGCATGATTGTGTTTTATACATGTCCTTTTGTGACAAACCTTGTCATGCTCGTTTCATCACTATAAATATTTTTTCTTTATACGGGCAAACTATGGTGTTGCAGGGGTTGGTAAAAAAGCTAAAACGCAAAGACGTTTGTTGTGTTTATAATCCACACTACTGGCTACTGACTAAAAACTACTGACTAAATTACTTATATCTAAAAATCTGATAATCTATTAAGGCTATCTTTGTCATGCTCGTTTCATTTGCTTGCTTTTTTCCATCTCATCACGAAAACTTATGAATAATTCAGTTTAAATAAAAATATGGAATTTTTTGGAGATGCTCAAAACCAGGGAAAGAATATTTGTTCTTAGTGATAGATCGTTGAATTTTTAGATATAAGGTATGAGCTACAGGCAGAAGTTTGTCAGGCAAAAGGCAGAAGATGTAATAGACTTAGTGCTCGTCTGTAAAGTCGGGAAAGTTTCTTACTTAATAATGGGTCTGTTCAAAAGTGTCATTTAGAATGCCTGCCCCCGATATCATCGGGGCAGGCATTGCAACTGGCACTTGATAAAATTTTCCACGTGAAAGACTTTGAAATCTTTTCTTCGCGATTTTAGCGCTTCTTTAATTTCGCGTTCTTGGCGTGGAATAGAAACAGACAAAACTCCTTGCACCCCAAAATAATATTTAGCCGATATTGACAAAATAGCTATTGCAGTAACAGACTCAATAATCATTTTTTCCTACCTTTGTGGCGGCGAAAAGGAAGACAACTATGACAGACCTGCATTTGCTTACAGCAATATCTCCCATCGACGGCCGATACCGTTCGAAAGTGGACGGCCTTGCCCTCTATTTTTCCGAGTATGCTCTTATTCGTTACAGGGTAATGGTGGAAGTGGAATATTTCATTGCCCTTTGTGAGGAGCCGCTGGAACAGTTGAAAAATTTTGATCATGGTAAGTTCGATGTATTGCGTGCCATTTACAGAAACTTTCAGCTCGAGGATGCCGAACGTGTTAAGGAAATAGAAAATGTAACCAACCATGATGTTAAAGCCGTTGAATATTACCTGAAAGAGCAATTCGATCGTCTGGAATTGAAAGGATTTAAAGAGTTTATACATTTCGGTCTTACTTCACAGGATATTAATAATACAGCAATTCCTGCCTCTCTTCGCGATGCTGTGCACGGTGTTTATTATCCGTTTCTGGAAGAACTGATCGCTAAACTCGAAGCGCTTTCCAATGAATGGAAGGATGTCCCCATGTTGGCCAGAACGCATGGTCAACCTGCTTCTCCGACACGCCTGGGAAAAGAGGTACGCGTTTTCGTGGAACGCCTTAAGCGACAGTTGATTTTGCTTAAAGACATTCCTTGTCCGGCTAAATTTGGCGGTGCCACCGGTAATTTTAATGCACACAAGGCTGCCTATCCACAGGTGGATTGGGTTGATTTTGCCAATCGTTTTGTCGGAGAAAAGCTTCAGCTGGAGCGTGAGCAGGTGACCACGCAAATATCCAATTACGATAATTTGGCAGCCATTTTCGATAATTTCAAGCGCATCAATACCATTCTTATTGATTTGGCCAGAGACTTCTGGTTATATATAATGATGGAGTATTTTAAGCAGGAAATCAAGAAGGGTGAAGTGGGTTCCAGTGCCATGCCACACAAAGTGAATCCGATAGACTTTGAAAATGCGGAAGGAAATCTGGGGGTGGCAAATGCGCTGTTTGAACATCTGGCCGCCAAACTCCCGGTTTCAAGGCTTCAGCGCGATTTAACCGACAGTACTGTTTTACGCAACATTGGTGTTCCTCTGGCTCATACGGTGTTGGCGATTCAGTCGTTACAAAAAGGACTGGGAAAGCTTTTAATCAACAAACCTGCCATAGACCGGGACCTGGAAAACAACTGGGCAGTAGTGGCCGAAGCTATACAGACCATCCTGCGACGGGAAGGATTTGCCAATCCTTATGAAGTATTAAAAGACCTGACGCGCACCAATGAAGTGATCAATGAAGAATCTATCTCCCGTTTTGTTGACACATTAGATGTGGATGAGCGGGTGAAAGATGAACTCAAAAAGATTTCTCCACGGAATTATACCGGTGTCGATTTATTTTAGTAATATGCGCGATTACGGAGCTTGAACAGCTTCTTTTCAAGACTACTGAAATGGGATAATACGATATTTTTCTTACGGGTTTTTGAAGTTCAGACATCATAAAATCTAATAATCTAAGCATCTTAAATCTAACATCTTAAATCTAACATCTTAAATCTAAACATCTTAAATCTAAATATCTTAAATCTAAATATCTAACATCTAAATATCTAACATCTAAACATCTGTTAATGCGAGACTTCTGGTTCATAATGAAGCGGTTTTTGCCGCCCTATAAACATCTGCTGGTTTTTAATATTTTGTTTAATCTCCTTTCGGCTCTGTTTGCCGTTTTTTCGGTTGCACTGATGATCCCGATGCTTGAGATTATTCTTGGGCAGCAAAGTGAGGTTTATGCATTGGCAGACTGGAATCTCAACTTTAATGATCTTAAGCACAATTTATATTACTACATCACGCAATTGAAGAACAATTATGGTCCCGGTTGGTCGTTGCTTTTTGTCGGGGTATTTCTTGTTTTCGGAACCCTCCTGAAAACCGGTTTTGCCTATCTGGCCTCCTATACCAGTGTTGGCATCAGGAATGGTGTTGTACGTGATTTGAGATATCAGATATACCGGAAAATACTGAATTTGCACAGCGGTTTTTTCAGTGAGGAAAAAAAAGGAGATATCATTGCCCGGTCAACCGGTGATGTTCAGGAAGTTGAAAATTCCATCATGTCGTCGCTCGATATGTTTCTTAAGAATCCGGTGCTTATTATGGTCTATCTGGCGGCCATGCTGATATTCAGCGTAAAACTCACGCTTTTTGTCTTTGTTGTTTTACCATTGGCCGGATACATCATTGGCCGGGTGGGCAGGAGTTTGAAAAAGACGTCGCGTGAAGGTCAGAATAAGATGGGCGATCTACTGGGAATAATAGAGGAAACACTTTCCGGATTGCGTATCATCAAAGCTTTTAATGCCGAAAAACGGATGGACCACCGTTTCAATGAGGAAATAGAGGAATACCGCAGCATAATGAACCGTCTGATGCGCCGAAGAGATCTGGCACATCCGATGAGTGAATTCCTGGGTACCATAGTGGTGGTTATTCTTGTATGGTTTGGCGGTACGCTGATTCTTACTGAGTCGGACACTCTTAATGCTGCGCAATTTCTGGCTTATCTCGGGATATTTTACCAGGTGATCAACCCGGCTAAAGCCTTTTCCAAGGCATTGTATAATATCCAGAAAGGACTTGCGGCCTTTGACCGGATTGACGGGATTCTTAATGCCGAGGTGAAAATAAAAGAGTCGCCCAATGCCAAACCAATCAATGAATTAAAACAGGGAATCGAATATCGTAATGTAACATTTGCGTATAACAAAACACCCGTTCTCAAAAATATTTCACTTTATATTCCCAAGGGAAAAACCATTGCACTGGTGGGGCAGTCAGGAAGCGGTAAATCTACTTTTGTTGACCTTCTTCCCAGGTTTTACGATGTGAGCGAGGGTGCTATCCTGATTGACGGGATTGATATCCGCGATCTTAAAATTCATGATTTGCGCCATCTGATGGGAAATGTAAATCAGGATGCCATTCTTTTTAATGATACCATTTTTAACAATATTGCTTTTGGTGTTGAAAATGCTACGCCGGAACAGGTTGAAGAGGCTGCCAGGGTGGCCAATGCACACGACTTTATCATGGCGACCGAACATGGATACGATACCATCGCAGGCGACCGTGGGGGACGTTTGTCGGGCGGACAAAGGCAGCGTATCAGCATAGCAAGGGCCGTCTTGAAAAATCCCCCTATCCTTATCCTCGATGAGGCCACTTCGGCCCTTGACACAGAGTCGGAGAAGCTTGTACAGGAAGCGCTTGAAAACCTGATGGCCAACCGTACTTCAATCGTTATTGCGCACCGCCTTTCTACTGTCCGTAATGCCGATTGCATCTATGTATTTCATGATGGTGAAATTGTGGAAACCGGGGATCATCATGAGTTGATTGAAAAAAGAGGTGTCTATCAGAAGTTACATGAGCTGCAGATGCGATAGAGGTAACCCTGAGGAAATATTTTTCAAAAAACTTTGCACCTTCGCGTTTATCGGTCAAAATCTGGCCAGAACGTCTGCTATATGAATGGTTTTTATGGGCAATTCATTTTTCTTGATATAACTTTCGATATTCAACAGGCAGGATGCCTCAGTTGAAACGATGTATTCGGCGCCGGTAGAGAGTGCATTTTCAACTTTTTGTTCCACCATAGCTGTTGACACCGGTACATATTTCACCATGAAAGTTCCGCCAAAACCGCAACAAGTGGTATTGTCGGGTAATTCACGTAATTCCAGCCCCTCGACGTTTGACAGCAGACGACGGGGTTCGTCTTTGATACCATATTCGCGAAGTGCCGAACAGGCATCATGATAGGTTACTTTGTGCGGGAAACAGGCTTCAAAGTTTTCAATTTTCAGGTGATTAACCAGAAAATCGGTCAACTCCACCACATTTTTGCATACGCGGTCAACATCCTCTTTTTTATCAGGATGCTCTTTAAACAATTCCGGGTAATGATTGCGGACATATCCGGCACACGAGGCAGCAGGAATAACAATGGGACGGTCGTTTGGAAAATCCTTCAGAAATTTTTCTGCCGATTTCCTTGATCCGTCCCAATACCCACTGTTGAAAGTGGCCTGGCCACAGCATGTCTGCCGGGGATTATAATTAACCTCTATACCGGCTTTTTCAAGGATTTTTACAACATTCCACCCGGTACCGGGGTATAACTGATCTATAAAACAGGGAATGAATAAGTCTACAACCATGTTGTTACGCCTTTATATTTGATGAGCCACGCCTGAAAAGCATCTTTGTTACCAGACTCATTGTTGTTTTAAATTTTTGAAACGAGCATGACAAGGTTTGTCACAAAAGAACATGTATAAAACTCA
>NZ_AEWI01000204.1 GCF_000191885.1 Anaerophaga thermohalophila DSM 12881 | reverse complement strand
TGCATCCTCATTAACAATAAGTTAACTCCGGTGCAAAAATTTAAAACGCTTGGATTTTGACAATAAAGATGCTTTTTAGACTGCACTCAGTAATATATTTTGTTATTGTCCTGCCACCGGCAAATTAATTTCCGAAACCTGAAAGGTGCCAGGCTTAACAACTCTTTGCAATTTCGCATTAATGAACGAAAGATCATCTTTTGATAAAAAAAATCATGTGTCTTTTCAGAAATAAAAAAATTTTTCAATAATTATTTTCTCTCGCTCTTAACCACATAAGCCGCTAACAAAAGATATAGCATGCCGGCCAGAATAACCAGCATTCCACCTGTTTGTCCAATAGCATCGGAGGCCAGCCCCATTAATGGAGGCAGGATTGCGCCGCCAGATACGCCCATGATCATCAGACCCGATATCTCATTTCCCCGCTCAGGACGATTCTGTAGGGCCATTGAAAAAATAATAGAAAAAATATTGGCAATGGCGAAACCGATAACGGCTACCATTATCAATATAAGTACAATACTCTGACTAAACAACATTATTACCATCGCTGTAATCGCTGAGAGCATGCTTATCCTGAAAAAACGGGTAGCCGAGAACTTTGCAAGCAAAATGGCACCCGTCAATGCTCCCACCGTACGGGCAGCAAAGTACAGGCTGGTTCCCAAACCGGCCTGCTCAAGAGGCAAACCTGCCCGCTCCATCAGAAATTTCGGTGTTGCCGTATTCATGCCGACATCGACACCTACAACAAATAAAATACCCAGAAAAAGCAATAAAATGGTTCTATCTTTTAACAAACCAAAAGCTTCTCCAAACGAGGTGGTTTCCTCAACGCGCTCATCCCGCGGAATAGGGGTCAACAAGAGCCAAAGACCCGACAACATCGTTACTCCGGCAAATACCGGAAACAACATCTTCCAGTTGCCCAACGTGGCTGCTGCAAAGCCAGCTATAATCGGGCCCAGAAACGAAGCAATGGCCTTAATGAACTGCCCCAGTGTAAGCCGGCTGGTCAAATGTTCCTTACTGACGACATTCGACACAAGCGGATTGAGCGAAACCTGCAAAATGGTATTACCGATGCCAAGCAATGCAAAAGCAAAAAGTGCCATTCCATAGCTATAAGCGATTAAAGGCACCAGCATTGCTATAAAAGTGATGACCATACTCAGCAAAACCGTATTCTTCCGGCCTAACTTGTTCATCAATAGTCCTGTAGGCACTGAAAAAACAAAAAACCAGAGAAATACCATCATCGGTAACAAATTCGCCACCGAATCGCTCAAATTAAAGTCTTTCTGGACATAACTGGTCGATATGCCTACCACGTCGACGAAGCCCATAACGAAGAACCCGAATAATACGGGGAGTAGTTTTGATAAGGATGTGTTTGTATTCATAAACAATATATAAATTAGTGTGTATCTATGAACTCTCAAAAATTTTCACAAAATGTGTGACTGTCCGGAAAGTGCCGGCTGCAATGCCTGCCTCAATATCACCGGGGGCTTTCGAAGTCCGAAAATACCGAGTCCCGATTGTGCTTTTTGCTGTTTTTTTTTTTGAAAAACCCTACAAAAGCTACCTCGGGATGAGTAATTTTCGGACAAGCATCACGCAGTAAATTGCACTTTACGGACAGGCATTAATTAAGACTTACATCAGACTCTGCAACCGCAATCTTCGAGTCGGCAGTTCCGTAATAGAGCAACCATTTCCCATTAAAACGGACCAATCCTTCCACAAAGCATACATTATCAACCTGACCGGTAATCTCAAAAGGCTGATCGGGAGAGATAAACCACTGATCGGTACGATACAAAACCTTTGCAGGATCGTCTTTATCCATAATTATCTGCCCTGCTGCATAAGTGCCGTCTTCAAGATTTTTATCTCCAAAAGAGGGACTGTTCTTGCTGTTGTAAATCAGCAGTATCCCCTGGTCTGTAATTACAGCAGGAGGTCCGGGCTCAACCAATTCGCTGTCCGCGGATCCTCACACCCACCTTCCCATTCATATTTTTTGAACTCATCATTATCGGGGTAAAGAACAGGTTCAGGCTTCTTACGAAATTTATAACCATCCAAACTATAAGCCAGACCAATACGTGATGTGCCATTGTATTTCCCAATGCTGTCTTCGGCACGATACAGTAAAAATACAGTATCTCCTTTTAGGGCACTGGCAGGATTAAACACATCCTTTTCTTCCCAATTGACCACCGCTTCCCTTATGGGACAGAAGAACTCCAGACTATCTGAAGGAAGCAGACAAGAAAAATGTTTTTTGGTTTGTTACTTCTCCAATTGATTTTCTACTTCTTCGATGCCGGCCAGATGTTCTTCCAGCACTTTTCTGATTTCAGCAATTACTTCCGGATGTTCTTCGGCAATGTTAAATTTTTCTGAAGGATCGATATTTACATTGTAGAGCAGAGGCGTTTCATGAACAGTGGGAGTGTTGGTTATTTCCAGTGGTGGATTAGTAATGGGATGAGCTGTTTGACTGCCATATTCATTTTGAGTTATAAAATGTGCTTTGTAGTCCCCTTTGCGAATAGCATAGACCTGCTGGCCACGGTAATAGAATACCACATCACGCGGACTTTTCCCGGTTCCCAAAAGCAGCGGGGAAATATCGTATCCATCATAAATGCGGTCGTCTGGAAGTTTGGTTCCGGAAAGATTGCAGAAGGTTGGAAACAAATCCATAGTGGTTGCCATATCCATCACCACTCCTTGTTTTAATTTCCCCGGCCACCAGAAAATTGTGGGTTCGCGCATTCCCCCTTCAAAAGTACCACCTTTTGCCCCTCTCAGTAAACCTGCAGTTCCTCCGTGTGTTTCAAAAATATGCCACGGACCATTGTCTGATGTAAAAACCACCAGCGTATTTTCATCAAGTCCTTCTTCCTCTAAGGTTTTCAGAATTTGTCCTACTGACCAGTCTATTTCTTCAATTACATCACCGTAAAATCCTGCCAGCGAAACATCCTTAAATTCTTCGGAACGAAACAACGGAATATGTGGCAGGTTGTGTGCCAGATAAATAAAAAAAGGTCCGTCTTTCATACTTTTTATTTTAGCTACGGCTTCTTCAGTATATCTTTTTGTAATAGTCCTCTGGTCTGCTGGTCGTTCAATAATTTTGTCATTCCTCAATATTGGAACATTATAGGCATGAAAATTTTCTTCTTCTGCAAGCTTAATTTGGGATGTAATATAATTTCCAGTACCAGTCCCCGGAACTCTATCCATATCATTGGAATATGGAATTCCAAAATAGCTGTCAAATCCGTGATCAGTTGGCAGAAAAGGAGATTTATGACCCAAATGCCATTTCCCGATAGCTGCAGTTTGGTAGCCGTTTTCTTTCAAAGCACGCGCAATTGTGATTTCACTTTGGGGTAACCCTCCATTGGAGTCGGGGAACAATACCCTTCGTTTGTCACTACACATGCCTGAGCGAATAGGTAATCGGCCTGTTAGCAAACCTGCACGGCTTGGTGTACAAACCGGTGCTGCAACATAAAAATTGGTCCATTTTTGGCCTTCAAAAGCCATTCTATCGAGGTTGGGCGTATTAATTGTCGGATGTCCGAAAATCCCCAAATCCCCGTAACCGAGGTCGTCAGCAAAAATGACGATAAAGTTGGGTTTTGAGGCCTTTTCATCTTCGGTTTCTGCTGCAATCATATCTTGTTGTCCGGATAGACCGAAAGATAACAATCCGGCCATAACAATTGACTTATTTGCTTTCATTTTTAATTTGTTTTTTGTTGATAATTATTCATTTCTATTTCCCATTTGTATAAATCCTGTTTAAGAGATTGAAATATTTCAGGAAATTCATTTTTCACATTTTTTGTTTCCGAAATATCATCTTCTAAATTAAACAGATATTCCTCATTTCTGATTTTAAGGTATTTCCAGTCTCCATTTCTCACTGCCCATTGATTTCGATACCTCCAAAACAAAGATCGCTCCGGCATTTCTTCATGTCATCAGGGCAGCTTGAAGGAGAACAAACTGCTGGTACTGCATAAAAATCAGTGAAACGCATATCATAGTCAGCAAGTATATCAATACTTGGGGTTTGACTTATCGACTCGACTCAATCTCGTAATGCCTATCAAAATTAAAATTACGGCAAAAGGAAACATCATTGCACCCCAAATCATTAACCAGAATTAAAATTATATTTGGAGGAGTTTCTATTTCTAAGGTTTTGCTGTGATATTTAAAAAATGGTAAATGCCATACACGTAACAAGATTGAAGCAAACATAAAATTTGCCCAATACTTTTTTTTAAAAAAAGCATTATAACCTGATTTATTCATGAGTTTTCGTAATAAGATATTCAAATATCAAAAAATATAAGGAACGGCAGATAAAACCGGAGAAGGGAATAGAGCCGATTTTATTGAGAACGCTTGTATTTCGCCGATAGTTGAACATTGTAATAGAAAATTCATGAATAGATCAGATTAAAAACATTTATAAAACATGTGATCTTTTTTATTTCAAAATCCGATCTCTCTAATAAAACTTTTATTTATGAATGAAAGGCCTGCAGGCAGCCCTTCTCTCCAATATTTCCAGTTATGCCCCCCATCTCTTACACGATATTCGTGAGGTATTTTTAAATCCCTCATCAAATTATGTAAATCCGAATTCCCCCTATATAAGAAATCATCATCACCACAATCGATGTAAAAGCGGACAGATCTTAATTTGTCAACTGTAATGGTTTTTGCCAGATATAAAGGACTGTTGTTCTTCCAATTCTCATTTATTCGTTTATTTCCTTCCAAGTTTTTGCCATAAATGCCATCAAGAATTCCATAAATTGAATCAGGCATCATGGCTATCTCCACATCTGTAAAGATACCCGAAGAAAAAGCTACGCAAGCTGAAAAAAGATGGTTGTATTTCATGGCAAACTTCAATGCACCATAGCCGCCCATTGAATTTCCGGCAATGGCACGAAACTCCTTTTTAGACCGAATGCGGTATTGCTTTTCAATAAATGGTATGAATTCCCTGATAAACATATCTTCGTATGGTTCTAATCCTTGATAATCATTACAATACCAATTTGTTTTGCCATCAGGCATAATGATAATAAAAGATGAAACTTCTCCTTCCTTTATTGCATTGTCGACCATTCGGTTAACTTCACCAAACTGAATCCAGACTGTTTCGTTTCCTGAATAGCCATGCAGTAAATACAACACAGGATAAGAGCGTTCTGATTTATCGTAATCTGGCGGGAGGTAAACCGAGTATTTAACTTTGCTTTTGAGTAAGTCGCTTTCCATTGTCAGGCTTTCAAGCAAACGACCTTGCTGGCAAAAAGCAGTTAGTTGAAAAGATAAAGTTAATAAGAATAACAACAAAATTTTTATTTTTAATGGTTTCATATACTTATATTTTAAATTAATTGTATTTTAAATAATACTTCGTCAATATTTTACAAAAGCTTGGTTTTTAGTTATTTATAAAATCAAAGACATAGGCCACAAATCTCTCATAATAAAGACTTTGCGTCATTGCGTCTGCGTTTAGCTTTTACTCTAAAGGACTATTGTTTAAACAACAAGATATATATTCATTTTTGGAGCAAATAAGTGGACATGGCTGGAAACACTTCATTGATTAATTGTTCGGAAACTTTACCGCTGTGGTTGCCATCGTACCAATGCGTTGAATGCGGAATTTCAGCTTTCGTAAGTATTTGGGAAAAATATACAGTTGATTTAAATAAACCAGGCATTTCATCATGGAACCCGCAATCCAAAGCGTATTTGTTATATTTCAACAAATTATCTTTGTACCTTTCAACTTTTCCTTCCAGGTTTCCAAACCCCGAAATCCATCTATTATAGTTTTCATCTATTTTTCTGAGATTTCCTTTTTCATCACGTTCGAATGGCAATGCAATTTTCAAAGGTTTAGAGAGATCGGGTGCAAAGGCAGTACCCATTGCCATGAACCCGTATATGCCCATCATATCCCGATCGTAAGCTTCCAGTTCACGTTTTAAGGTTTCAGCAAAATTGTCATCTTTCACGTTGGCCATCCTTTCAGATAAAGTAAGAATCTGGTTCATTAGCGAATCGTTTGTCAAAAAGCCACTGATAAGCCGGTCATCAGCTAAAACAGCCGGGCTCATTGCATAAGCTACCGAAAAAACATCGGGATATTTTAAACTAATATTAATTGTCCCGCCTCCTCCCATTGAGTGGCCGGCAATTCCTCTGCACTCCCTTTTTGCCAGAGTCCTGTAATTGTTGTCAACATAGGTTACGACATCTTTGACGATATAGTCTTCCCAATTTCCCGTAACAACGGAATTGGCATACATCGATCCTTCAAACAAATTATAACCATTCAATTCTATTAATATAAATTCCTGATCTTTATTATTTTTCATATAAGCGTCGAAAGCCTCTGTCTTGGGATACTCACCAGCTTCCACAGTATATCCGTTCAAAAAATACACCACAGGGTATAATTGGGTTGAATAATTGTATGAAGGCGGCAAATAAACGCCGATTTGTTGGACATTCTCTGTTCCTACCAGATTATTCTCCAGCGAAGGAGCGGGTATTTCTGCTAAGTTATAAGTAATCACTCTGTCTCCTTTATCTACATTACATCTGACAAATAAAAGCAGAGTAATAACAAAAACCCCTAATTTAAGTTTTTTCATGTTTTTTACGGTTTAATTTATTTGAAGTCTGGCCTAAAAATCTAAAGTACTTTTTTAGGCCAGACTTTATTAATTACCAACCTGGATTTTGTTCCAGATTTTCATTTAAAGATAACTCACTATTTGGAATGGGCAAAAGGTTGAATTGCTCTTTGTAACCATCCGGGAATTTAGTTTCGACTATATTTCCGTTGTGATCGCGAACTTCAACTGGGTAAATATCATCAAGAAATCCATCAAGCTTATGCCATCTTTTGATATCCATCCAATAAAGGCCCTCCAATGCAAACTCAATTCTTCTTTCGTGCCTTAATTTTGCCCGGGCTTCTTCACGTGATAATCCATTCGGAAGAGGAGTCATTTTTACATCGTCTCTTTCGGTTCTAATTCTGTTAATAAGTGCAACAGCTTCATCAACATTCCCGCCTGTTTCAATAATAGCCTCTGCTTTTGATAAAATAACATCAGCATAGCGTATCACAATATTGTTTAAATCTGATTGATCTGCCGGAGGTAAATCTTCTTCCTTGTCTACACGATATTTTCTGGTACTTAAATGTTTGATCCTGTTTGCGGGATGATTGTAAGCACCGCCAGGATAAAGGTAGCTTGGAAAGCGATAACCAAGATAATAAGAACCAGGTACGACTACAGTAAATTTTAATCTGGGATCCCAACCATCGTAAGGATTATCGAGATCAATTTCTGATTCAAAATATTTGCCGGGAGAACCATCAATCCGTTCATAAGCATTTACCAAATCTTCAGTAGGTACATATCGTGTCCCCCTTGTCCAACTCCCGGTCCCAGTTCCTGTAAACTGATCGAGGCGTGTTCCCTGTGAGTTTTCTCCCCTCATATACTGAACATCAAATATTACTTCCTGGTTGTTTTCATGAGCCAACTGAAACAAACCTTCGTAACTTGGGAAAAGAGAATATTTTCCCAGAGTAATAACACTGTCAGCAAGATTTAAAACCTCATTGAATTTATTTTGATACAAATAAGCTCGCATTTTCATTGCCATTGCTGCGCCTTTTGTTGCTCTTCCCACCAGTGGTGCGTCAACATCGAGGTTTGCAATTGCAAAATCATAATCGGCTATTGCCTGATTCCAGGTTTCATCTGCCGTGCTCCGTGCAATCGTCCTTGCCTCTTCCGTGGAAATTGCATTTAAAATAATTGGTACCCCCCCATACGATTCAACCAATGTGGCATAAGCCAGGCCCCGCAGAAAACGAGCTTCAGCAGCATACATTAATTTTACCTCTTCTTTAAGTTCAACCTCATCCAAAACACTGAGAAGGTAATTTGCTCTGAATATTATTTCATAACTTCTTGTCCACCGAAATTCAACAATTCCACCGGCAGTAGCAGAAAGTTGTCCGTTTCCAATTTGAGCAAGGGGTGTATTACCCCAGTTATAGGCATTTGGAGTTGCACCGTCCAGTATCCCAAAAGCAAATAATCCCTGGGTAATTAATATATCTTCACGAAGCTGCCCGTAAAGACCATTTAAAAGAAGCTCAATATCAGCTTCATTCTCAGGAAAATTTTCGGAAGTAATTTTATCTTCCGGGAAAAACCCCAGAAATTCGTCTGCACACCCGTTTAATGAGATAATTAAAATTACGAGTAAGCTACGTATAAATATTTTTTTCAGTTTCATGATCATTATTTTAGAAGCTAAGATTTACACCTAATGAAACAATTCTTGGCACAGGATATTCATTTACAGTTGCAGAGAAAGTACTTTTCTCCGGATCATATCCTTCGAAGTCTTTGTCAACAATAGAAAATACATTTTGTGCATTTAAATAAAAATAGATTTTTTGTATGCCAATGTCAGAAGTCAGTTTTTCCGGGACACTATAACCTAACTGGAGGTTTTTAAGTTTTATAAAACTGATATCTTTTACCCAAAATGAAGATTGCTGCATGTCCCAGGGATTGTCCCAATACAAGATAGGCATATCGGCATCTGGATTTTGTGGTGTCCAGGCATCTCTCCATCGTGTTGAAATCGTTCGGTTATCCCAATTCAGATTAGTGAAATTGTTCTGGTTATAAGCATGAACCCCGGCAATACCCTGGAAAAGCAGGTTTAAATCGAATCCTTTATACTGAAATGCAGCGCTTAATCCATAAGTCACTTTGGGAATGGTATTTCCAATATCCTGTTTGTCTTCGAACCCCAGTTTGCCGTCTTTATTTACATCCTCAAATTTTAGGTTTCCTGCAATAGGAGTGTAGCTGTTGTCATACATGTGCTGCGAAGCTTCTTCATCCGATTGATAGATTCCAACCGCTTTATAACCATACAGAGTTTGGTACGAATATCCCTCTCTGATAAGATAAAGCTGATCAGGAGAATCCCCTCCCCTAAACTTGGTTACCTCATTTTTAATGTAAGAAAAGTTTAAACCTATATTATACCCGAACTTGTTCCGGTTTATCGATCTGTTATCGTAATTAAAGACAAACTCAAAACCGTTATTCTTCATTTCGCCAACATTTTCAAAAGGAGGCGTTAAATTTCCCATCAGAGATGGAATTGGCAGCTGAACAATAATGTCAGTAGTCTTTTTTCTAAAATAGTCAGCCTCAATACTTATCCTGTTCTTTAAAAATCCTAAATCAACACCAATATCAAGAGTTGTAGATGTTTCCCAGGTAATATCTTCATCAATTAAAGCAGTTACTGCAGCACCTGGTGCAAAACTTCCGGCATAGCTGTAACTTAAATTATTATTCTGGTCAATAACTGTTAGGAACGGCCAGTACCCGGCAATATTTTCATTCCCTAATTGCCCCCAGGAAGCTCTCAGCTTTAAATTGGAGAACAGGTTCAATTCTTCAATAAATGTTTCGTCCCCAAGTCTCCATCCTGCGGAAAATCCGGGAAATATTCCCCATCTGTTTCCTTCTTTAAAACGCGAGGAACCATCAGCTCTTAAATTAGCTTCAAAAAGATATTTGCCGGCAAACGAATAATTTAAACGGCCAAAATAGGAAAACATTCGTAATCCGGTCATATTGCCTTCACCCTGAATACCTGATGTTCCGGCATCAACCTGTGTCAGTCCTTCTTTTGGTGGATCAGATCTTCTTGAGTAGGCTGTTTTTGTTTTTCTGTCTTCAAGTTGCATACCCAAGATTGCAGAGACATTATGAGCTTCAGCAAATGTCTTGTCAAAATTCAGGGTGGTAAATACATTGTTAGCCAAAGAATAACTATTATTTCGGCTAATTTCAATCCCTTCCCGGTTATAGTTTTTGGTCATCATTGGAATCCCCGAATCAGTATATCCTATAACGGTTTCATTAAAATTGTCGGTCAGAATCCAGTTTCCTGTGGAAGCAACGGTAGTTCTCCAGTTTAGAAAATCTGTGAATTTAATTTCTGCTGAAGCATTAATTGCAAGGAAGTTTTGTTCATCCGTTCTTTTACCATTGTTAGCATCAATTAAAGGGTTCCTGTTATCATAAAGGATATTTCCGTCATCATCAATTGCCTCAACCGCTCCGAATTTACCGTCACGCGTATAAGGTGCAGTATATGGAGTTACACCTGAAAGCATCTCAAAAACCCGACCAAGAGAACCGTAAACCATGTCATTATATGGTTCGGTTGCAACTTTATGACCATAATTCAGACGTCCGCTTACCTTAAACCAATCGTTTACATTTAACTCAAGGTTTGCCCGTATTCCATATTTTTCAGTTTTGGTATTCGGTACCATCCCCTCCTGATTCATATAATTGAATGACAAAAATGATGTACTTCTTTCTGTACCTCCTCTTATTGACAGGTTATGTTCCTGGATGGGTGAATTTTCAAACAATACATCAAACCAATCGGTATTTGGATATTTATATGAATCTGTCCCATTTTCAAAAGCAGTAATCATATTGTCGGGAAATAGCGGACTGGCTCCCTCATTTACCAAAGCCTGGTTTGTTAATCTCATATGCTCGGCGCTATTGGTCACCAAATCGTACCTTCTTCCCAATGATTGTATTCCATAATATGAATTAAGATTTACCTGCAGACGTTCTCCTGTGTTTCCCATTTTGGTAGTAATTAGAACAACACCGTTTGCAGCTTTTGAACCGTAAATTGCAGCACTCGCTGCATCTTTTAATACGGCAATACTTTCAATATCGTTTGGATTTATTTGATCGAATGAGCCTTCAATTCCATCGATTATAACCAAAGGATTGGCATTATTCAGCGTTCCCCAGCCACGTACACGTAATTGTGCACCGTCACTACCAGGTTTTCCAGAGTTTTGACTTACCCACACACCGGTTACTTTACCGCTAAGTGCCTGAGATGCATTGGTAATTGGCCGGTTATCCACTTCTTCATCAAAAGTGACAGATGAAATTGCCCCGGTTAAATTTACTTTTTTCTGCACACCGTAACCTACTGCGACAACTTCATCAAGTCCAATAACTGCTTCTTGCATCACAACCGAAAAAGTAGTCCTTTCTTCAATGGGTACTTCCTGTGTCTGCATTCCCACAAAAGAAAAAACCAAAACATTCGCATCCTCAGGAACACTTAATGAAAAATTTCCATCCATATCGGTTATGGTTCCCTGTGTTGTGCCTTTTACGAAAACCGTAACTCCGGGAATTGGTTCTCCCTGTTGATCAGTCACTTTACCGGTGACGGTCTTCCCGGATTGCTGGAAGACTTCTGAAGATGCCTTTCCTCCCGACAAAATAATTTGATTGTCGACTACCTTGTAGGTGATATCACGTCCGGCGAAAAGATAATCAAGAACTTTAAAAATATTCTCGTCGGTAAATTTCACCGAAGCATTGAAGTTGATGTCAACCAGTTTTTCGTTGTAAAGAAAATAAAACCGGCTCTGGTTCTCAATTTCATCAAGCACTCTTTCGGCTTTGACATTTTCAAGGTCAATGGTGAGTTTTTTGATCTGCGCGTAGGAATTGGCTGCAAATATCTGCGACATCCCCACAAACATTAAGAATAATGTAATTCGCATGATACGAAGGGTTTTAGAGAAGACATTTCGGTCTCCCACTCCTGTCTTAGGAATTTTTTTCATAGCTTTGTAATGATTTTAAGTCCAACATTAGGGGATGGGGAAGTTGCCGCTTCCTTGTCCCCTTCTTTCTTAGAAAAATTTTCTTACTGTAATGAATGATCCTTTTAACTGCTGTTAAAATTTGAAGCCTTACTCATTTCTGTGTATTTTATTGATGACGAATAATCACTTTCTTCCTGGAAAAGTTACCCTTACTATCTTGCTGATTATCTATTATTTTGTATTCAATAGGCGAGGTCATTTTCAGTAAACGTAATACATCTTCCAGTTTCTCATCCTCGAAAGTAGCCCGGAAGGTATAATCAAAGAGGATGCTGTCTTCCACTACCACATCTACATTGAACCAGCGCGACAATTCTCTCGCCATCTGAGTCATATTTTCGCCTCTTAACATCAGTTTTCCATCGATCCAGGCAGAATATGGTTCCGGATCTACTTTTTTTCGGATTAGTTTTCGTTCATTATTATTGAAAAGCAGTAATTCACCGGGTTTCATTTCAAAAGTTTGCTCATAATTGTCGGGTATCAATTGCACTCTGCCCTCTTCCAGTACAACTTCCACAACTTCCTCATCAGGCCACATCTCTACGTTAAAACGGGTGCCAAGGACTTTCACTGCAGTTTTATTTCCACGAACGGTAAAAGGATTCAGCGAATCACTTTTCACATCGAGAAAAGCTTCCCCCCGCACATTTATGGTTCGTTCGTCAAAAGGAATTGAATAGGTTAATGCAGAACCACTGTTCAACCAGGTGACGGTACCATCGGGTAACCGGGTTTTTACACGCGATCCCAACGGAGCGGTAACCTCAACCACAGAAGGCCCCGCGACCTGCTCTTTACCGAAAAAGAACAATACAGAGCTTATAGCTCTTAAATTAGCTTCAAAAAGATATTT
>NZ_AEWI01000205.1 GCF_000191885.1 Anaerophaga thermohalophila DSM 12881 | reverse complement strand
GGTCAAAAGGCTTTTTAGACTGCACTCAAAGATGCTTTTTAGACGGGACCCATACATTTTTCAATAATTTAACCAATGATAAATCCCGGTTTCGATCGGGAATTTAGAAAAGTATAAATTATTGCGTGCGAGTTCCATTAGGTCAATAACTTAGATTAATTTTATACGGATGAAACGAGCATGGCAAAGTTTTCCACAAAAGAACATGTATAAAACTCTTACATGCGAGTTCCATCAGACCAATAACTTAGACTAAATTTATACTGATGAAAAAACAATTTGCCCTCATAGCAGCCGGCCTGGCAATAATATCAGGCTGTGCAGACAAAAACAAAACAGATATGCGTCCTGCTTTCAATGCCGAAAAAGTTAAAGTAGAAAATGGTGTACTTACCCCGGAAATATTGTGGTCATTTGGCAGAATTGGTAATATTAAAGTATCACCCGATCACAAAAAAATTCTCTACACCGTAACCTGGCCTGATATCGAAAAAAACTCCTTCAATACCGATCTTTTCATGTCGAATATAGATGGGACGGACAAAAAGCGAATTGTTCCGTCCTTCAAAAAATCATGGACACTCAGCCTTTCGTTTGGTATAAAAAAGAAAGCAACGGACGACGGGGAAAATGAAAACTTCAGCATCTCAGATGTCAACTGGCGCCCCGATGGAAAGAAAATTACTTTTATCAGCAACAAACCAGGAAGCAAACAATTGTTTGAAATGCTGCCCGACGGGAAAGAAGTCGTTCAGATAACAGACATCCCAGACGGTATTAAAGGATACAAATATGCCCCAAATATGGAACATCTGCTTATCGTCAGGGATATAAAACTGGATGAAACACCTGCCGAAAAGTACTCAGACTTACCAAAAATAAATGCTCGCATAGAGGACGATCTGATGTACAGGCATTGGGATCACTGGCACGATTACAAATACAGTCACATTTATGTTACCTCTTATAAACCCGACAAATTGATTACGGATGCAACCGACATAATGGAAGGTGAACGTTACGACACCCCGCTTCAACCATTTGGAGGAATGGAACAAATAACCTGGACACCCGACAGCCGGGGAATAGCCTATACCTGCAAAAAAATGACCGGAAAGAATTATGCGCTTTCTACCAACTCCGACATATATCTTTACAACATAGATACAAAAATCACAAAGAACCTCACGGAAGGAATGCCAGGGTACGACAAAAACCCTGTATTCTCACCCGACGGACTGCGAATGGCATGGGAAAGTATGCCACGTGACGGGTATGAAGCCGACAAAAACCGGCTGATGATAAAAGACCTGGAAACAGGGAAAGTCATTGATTACACGGCAAATCTGGATCAGGACATACACAACCCCGTCTGGAACCTGATGGGAGATGCGCTCTTCTTTATCAGTAATCACCATGCCACAGAAGACATCTACCGCATTAATCTGCCGGGTGGTGACATTCACAAAATCACCGAAGGTGTGCATAATTACACATCAGTCATTCCGGCCGGTGGTCAACTTATCGCTACCAGGATGAGCATGAACATGCCTGCAGAAATTTTTGCTGTCAATCCCATAGATGGCACAGCTGCAAATATTTCAAAAGTCAACCTGCCAATTCTCAATAAACTCACTATGGGTGAAGTGGAAAAACGCTGGATTACAACCACCGACAATAAAAAAATGCTCACATGGGTCATCTATCCACCCAATTTTGATCCCCGTAAAAAATATCCGGCACTGTTGTATTGCCAGGGAGGGCCACAAAATAGTGTCAGCCAGTTTTGGAGTTATCGGTGGAACTTTCAGATGATGGCGGCCAACGATTACATAGTAGTTGCCCCAAACCGCCGCGGCCTGCCAGGCTTTGGCCGTGAATGGACAGAGCAGATCAGCGGAGATTACGGCGGACAAAACATGCAGGATTACCTCACTGCCATTGACACACTTGCCAAAGAGCCTTTTGTTGATGAAGAAAACCTTGGGGCTGTTGGTGCAAGTTACGGCGGCTTCTCTGTTTATTGGCTCGCAGGAAATCATGACAATCGCTTCAGCGCCTTTATATCTCATTGTGGTGTATTTAACCAGGATATGATGTATACAACCACGGAAGAAATGTTTTTCGTTAACTGGGATTTAGGCGGCCCTTACTGGGAAAAACCCGATAAAAGATATGATTTCTCTCCACACCTTTTTGTTGATAAATGGGACACCCCCATATTGGTCATTCACGGTGGAAAAGATTTCAGAATCCCTTACACACAAGGGATGGCTGCCTTCAATGCGGCACAATTGCGAGGCATACCCTCCAAATTCCTGTTTTTCCCCGAAGAAAACCATTGGGTGCTTTCCCCCCAAAACGGAATTCTTTGGCAACGCGAATTCTTTGCATGGCTTAACAAATGGCTGAAGGAAGGAGAAAACTGAGTGAAATGATGAACCGGCGAAACCTTGTCATGCCCGTTTCATTTGCAAACGGCAAAATAACTAAGGCTTTGTTGTTAGTTCTCGTTCTGCCCGCATGCGACGCCGACCTACAACAACCATAAAAACAATGGAAACAGCTTTCAGAAGAAATCCACTCATTATAAGCCAGTGACCCAGGTCGATTCCGGGCATAGCACGCTTCAGATATCCTCCGCCTCCTACCATCGCTATTCCGCCAAATAACATAGCAAGGTAACGTCCGGCAGCCAGTGTGCCATTCAACAACCCGATAACCAGATAAGCCACTTTTAAACCAATTCCGGGAATAAGAATATAATGATACCACTCAAAGCCTGTCAACAGAAGTCCTATCCCCAGAAGTACCAAAGCCAGACCTGTAAATAAAAGATATTTGTAATTCAACACGAGACCATTAAATTTTAACAACCAAAAATTCTGTTTCGTCAGTTTTTATTCAACAGAAAATTAAGATTATTGTTCTAATTGTAAATATTTGAAGCATCGTGGCCTGATTAATTCATGAGTTTTAGTAATGAGATGTTCAAATATCAAGAAATAAAAGCCACGTCGGATAAAACCAGGAAAAAGAATAATGAAACGAGCATGACAAAGATTGCCTTAATAGATTATCAGATTTTTAGATATCAGAAATTTAGTCAGTAGTTTTTAGTCAGTAGCCAGTAGCCAGTAGTGTGAATTATAAACACAATATACGTCTTTGCGTTTTAGCTTTTTTTACCAACCCCTGCAACACTGCAGTTTGCCCGTATAAAGAAAAAATATTTATAGTGATGAAACGAGCATGACAAAGATTGTCACAAAAGAACATGTATAAATAAACTCAATCATGCGAGTTCCATCAGACCAATAACTTAGATTAATTATATGCTGATGAAAAACAAATATTGTCCTATTAATTATTATTTTCGAGCCGGTTTTATTGAGTACCATTGTATTTCGCCGATAGTTGGACATTGTAATAGAAAATTTATGAATAGATCAGGCCCGCTGTAATTCATTACATAGGAAAAATATAACAGTCAGAGTACGGTATAAAACGCATATTTTTGTCAAAATCAAGACGTTTTAAAATTTTGTACACGAGTTGATGAGGATTCATCAGCACAAAATTTGTCTAAATTATTGGTCTGATGAAACTCACGATGAATCGTAAGATCGGCGTTGGCCAATTTTGTTCATCCCTTTTTGAAAATTTGGCCCTCTCAAATTCATGTTCGTTTCAAAAATTTAAAATAATAACGAGTTTGGCAACAAAGATGCTTTTTAGACCTGGCTCATAATAGTTTGCTTATCTTTATCACAACCTGAAATTCCCTCCCAAATAAAAACCATCCACAGAGATTTTTGTGGAGAAGGTGATTATTTACAAACAACATATCACACAGAAACTATATGGAAAGCAGCACAATGCTAATAACCGGTGCTTCTTCGGGGATTGGAATGGAAACGGTTCGTTATTTTGCAAGGCGAGGATGGAAAGTAGCCGCCACAATGAGAAATACATCTAAGGCGGGAAAACTGGTTAATATCCCCGGTGTTGCTATATACAGGCTGGATGTAACACAACCGCACAACGTTGAAGAAACGATAAACAAAGCCTGGAATGACATGAAGGGGATAGACGTTATTGTCAATAATGCCGGATACGGCGCCATCGGTATTCTCGAAGGGGCAAATGACGAACAAATCATCAGGCAGATGGACACCAACTTTTTTGGAACATTAAGAGTCATCAGAAACGTTCTACCCTTAATGCGAAAACGCGGACGGGGCACAATCATAAACCTGTCATCCATTGCAGGCCGGATGGGGCTTCCTCTTTACTCGTTGTATCACTCAAGCAAATATGCTGTAGAAGGTTTTACCGAAAGCCTCTATTACGAAGCCCGCCCATTCAATATAAAAGTTCGCCTGATTGAACCCGGACCCATTCGTACCGAATTTAACGGCCGCTCGAAAGATGAAATTATTCCTCCCGACGATGAAAGATACATCGCCATTTCACAAAAAGTCTCCCATTTCTATAATGCAACCTTTAAATATGCTGCAGAGCCCAAAGTTGTGGCAAGTACAATTTTCAGAGCAGCCAACTCAAAAGGAAACAGACTTCGCTATCCGGCAGGATTTCAATCACACATGCTTCTTTTTTTCTACCGGATTACGCCACTGCCTGTTTTTCGACTTATTACAAGATGGTTGATCAATATTTGAAAAGAAAGGCATGATGTTAGATGATTAGATTTAAGATGATTAGATTTAAGATAATACTTATTCCAAATAAAGAGTTTTTGATTTCTTCCCATCTCCTGATCTAAATATCTAACATCAAATTATTTATTTTTGAACAACTTTACCCTTTATCAGTTAAACTTTTTTCATGAAAACTCGTCAATTTATTATGTTTTTTGCAATAGTTCTTACAGTTCAGATACTGGTCAATTTATACCTGACCGTAAGGGGATATCAGGCTCTGGAAGCACATCCCAAAATCAGACCATGGTTTATTGTTTTCATGGTGGTAGCCACATTTTCGTATATGCTTGGCCGAACTCTGGGAAAAAGCATGTACAACGCGCTTACCGTTTCGCTTGACTGGTTAGGTGCTTTCTGGTTTGCGGTGATGCTTTATGCCACGATCCAGGTTTTTGCCATCGATCTGGCCCGATTGGTTAATCTTGGCATTCCTTTTATTAAAAAAATTTCGGGAACGGATTACACAAAATTCAAATTCATTACCGGGATTGTCGTAGCAGGAATTACGTTTCTTATTGTTACAGCCGGACATATTAATGCCTGGTATCCACGCATCGTCAATATCCCGCTAACCATCAATAAAAGTGGCGGAAACATGGACAGTCTGCGCATTGTGGCTGTCAGCGATATTCACCTGGGAACCATCATCGGACCGCGAAAAACGGGCAAACTGGTAAATACGATCAACAGCCTTAAGCCGGATATTATACTGATGGCGGGGGATGTACTCGATGAAGATGTAGGCCCGGTAATTCGTCAAAACCTCGGCGATTCATTGTGTAAACTGGAAGCACCCATGGGGGTCTATGCTTGCACCGGCAATCACGAATACATTGGAGGTGTCGAACCTTCTGTCCGATATCTCGAACAACATGGAATAAAGGTATTGCGTGATACAAGTATCCTTATTAAAAATTCTTTTTATTTGATTGGAAGAGAAGATCGTTATGCCAATTTCAGATCAGACAAAAAACGAAAATCAATAGATGAATTATTGGCAGGAATTAACACTCAAAAACCTGTAATTCTTTTAGACCATCAGCCATATCAACTCGAAGAGGTGGCCAATACCGGTGTCGATCTTCAAATATCAGGACACACTCATCATGGACAGGTATGGCCCTTCGGATACATCACAGAACGAATGTTCGAAGTAAGCAGGGGCTACAAACAAAAAGGAAACACCCATTTTTATGTAAGTACGGGATTTGGCACCTGGGGCCCGCCGGTTCGCACCGGGAACAGACCCGAAGTAATGGTTTTTACCCTGAATTTTAACCCGGCTGAATAAAGCTCAACAGATCGTTAGATTTTTAGATATAAGTGATTTAGTTAGTAGTTTTTAGTCAGTAGTTTTTAGTCAGTAGTTTTTAGTTAGTAGTTTTTAGTTAGTAGCCGGTAATGTGAATTATAAACACAACATACGTCTTTGCATTTAAGCTTTTTTCCCCAACCCCGTGCAACACTACAGTTTGCCCGTATAAAGAAAGAATATTTGCAGTGATGAAACGAGCATGTCAAGGTTTGTCTCAAAAGAACATGTATAATTAACCTCTAATCATCTAAGAAACCAAAAACAGGTAACAGATTCTTCGTCGTTACCTCCTCAGAACGACAGGTGGCCCTTTGTCATTCTGAACGAAGTGAAGAATCTAAAAAAAGCAAACAGACTAAAATATGTGATTTTTATTGATGAACTCAGTCTAAAAAGCATCTTTGTTGCCCAACTCGTTGTTGTTTTAATTTTTTGCATCCTCATTAACAACAAGTTAACTCCGATACAAAAATTTAAAACGCCTGGATTTTGACAAAAATATGCTTTTTATACTGCACTCAATCATTAAACAACAATTTGAGAAAGATGATTAATTCGTGTCTGTCCTCAAAGTGCCAGTTACTGTGTTACGCTCGTCCGAAAATTACTCATTTACGATGAGTAAACTTCGTATTTTCGGACTTCGCAAGCCTTATAAATGACACTTTCTGAACAGACGCATGATAAGTAGGAAACTTTTCCTACTTTATAGACAGGTACTAATTTGTGTCTGTCTAT
Source organism: Anaerophaga thermohalophila DSM 12881 (assembly GCF_000191885.1). Lineage (GTDB taxonomy): Bacteria > Bacteroidota > Bacteroidia > Bacteroidales > Marinilabiliaceae > Anaerophaga > Anaerophaga thermohalophila. Next base: position 7,358 of record NZ_AEWI01000205.1, on the reverse strand, counting down.
AAAGCAGGAAAAATATGTTCTTACTTTATTGACGGGAGCTAATGGCTTTTCTTGTGGAGAAGATTTTATTAACTTAAACCCCAAATTAAGCAAACGGAAACAGGAAAACCGAATACATGGTGTTATACAAGGAACAATCATGCAGATAAAAGAAAAATTAGCACCAGATAAAATCTTAGGAACTCTTCTAAAATGGCGCATAAGACATGTCAGCAATCGCCAATTCATAATGTTTTTGAGCATCATCGTCGGCATTGCTTCCGGACTGGGGGCAGTAGCCATCAAAAACAGCGTTCATTATATCAGTGTATTGGTACAAAATGTCATTCATTCCGAAGGACCTGCCTATGTGTTCTTTATTTCTCCTTTTATCGGGATACTTTTAACGGTAATATTCATAAAATACATACTCAAACGACCTGTCCGCCACGGAATTCCAAATGTGCTCTACGCCCTTTCGAAAAGAAAGGGCCGAATCCGTCGACATAATATGTTCTCAAGCATCGTCGCAAGTGCATTGACTGTAGGTTTTGGGGGAAGTGTAGGACTTGAAGGCCCCGCTGTTGCGACCGGTGCAGCCATAGGTTCCAATGTTGGCCGCTTATTTCGACTCAATTTCAGGCAAATCACTCTGCTAGTGGGATGTGCCTCAGCAGCAGCCATGTCGGCCATTTTTAAAGCACCTATTGCAGGCATTGTTTTTGCCCTTGAAGTGATCATGCTTGATCTCACCCTCTCGGCAATTGTTCCTTTACTTATGGCTTCAGCATCGGCAGTGCTTACCTCCTATCTATTTATGGGACAACAGGTGCTTTATCCGGTAAATATTACCGAAACCTTTGTAATGGAAGATTTATTGTTCTACATCGTTCTGGGAATCATTACCGGATTTGTAGCTGTCTATTTTACAAAAGTATACCTATACATTGAACGGATATTTCTACGTATGAAGAAAGCATCCACCCGGCTGATTGCTGGCGGGGCAATGTTAGGTGTTTTACTTTTCTTTTTTCCGTCATTATACGGCGAGGGGTATGACATCATCAACACAGCCCTGAGCGGGGATGCTTCTTTTATTTATGACCAGGAGTTATTCTCCAACCTTCAGTATTTCTGGCCGGTTACCGTTGTTTTAATGTTGATGGTGATAGGACTCAAAGTTGTGGCAACATCCATCACATTTGGTAGTGGTGGTGTGGGCGGAATTTTTGCTCCAACCCTGTTTATGGGCGCCAATACCGGACTTCTCTTTGCCTTTGTAGCTAACCAGATAGGATTTCACGGCCTGTCGGAACAGAATTTTGCGCTGGTGGGTATGGGAGGACTCATTGCAGGTGTTTTACAGGCTCCATTGACCGGCTTATTCCTCATCGCTGACGTAACAGGAGGTTACAAACTTTTTCTCCCGCTCATGATAACCGCTACCATCTCTTTTGCCACCGCCAAATCGTTTGTCAAAAACTCGGTCTACACACACCAGCTTGCCCGCCGGAAAGAGCTTCTCACCCACGATAAGGACCAGGTGGCATTAACTTTAATGGATGTTACGAAGCTTATAGAAACCGATTTCTCAAAAATATCGCCCGAAGCCACACTGGGAGACCTTGTCAAAGTAGTTTCAAAAGCTCACCGTAACCTGTTTCCGGTTGTCGATGATAAAGGAATGCTTCATGGCATGATAAAGATGGACGATATAAGAGATATACTATTCAAACCCGAACTTTATGATACTGTAAAGGTGAAAGACATCATGTATATGCCTGAATATTATATCAGTCCTGACGACAGCATGGAAGACCTGGTAGAAATGTTCAGGAAATCGGGACGATTCAATATCGCGGTCATCGACAAGGGCAAATATCTTGGCTTCATATCACGAGCCCAGGCATTTACAGCTTATCGGAATTTTGTAAAACGATTTTCGGGAGAGTATTAGGGGCGGGAGTTCCGGGCCCCTAAATCCCCAAAGAGGACTTTGGGATTTGAGTTCCGGATTGGGGGTCAATTTACTCAAATAATCCCTCATCCCTGATAAGCATTAAAATAGCAGATTGGGATACAATAACATACTGCTGATTATTGAATTCTATTTCGAAACCACTATTTTGTAGATAAATGGCCAAATCGCCTTCTTTGGGTTGAAGTGGCACGTAACGAACATTTTCATTTTTCGATTTCCAGGGTTCATCTTCCTCTGCAATAGCAGGGATAGGATAACCCGGACCAACTTTGATCACATACCCCGAATGAACTTTCTCTTTTTCCTGCACATTGGGTGGAAGGAAAAGCCCCGACTTGGTTCGTTTTTCTGGCGTTTTGGGCTGAATAAGAACACGATCGCCAACCATGATAAATTTATTCAGGTCTTTTTCGTCAATTCCAAAAATCATTTTTTTTGCTGCAAATATAAAAATAATCACAGTTAAAACTCTATTTTTGGAGTTGCCTAATCAGAAAGACCATTGCCAATGTTTAAAAAAGTTCCCCATACTTACGTTATTGTTTTTTCTTTAATTGTTATCGCAGCTATTGCCACGTGGTTTGTGCCTGGAGGTGAGTATGTCCCGGCAGGAGAAGTTCCTGAAGATGGTTCTGCACCGGGGGTTGTTTTTGAACGAGTTGAGAGCCAGCCACAAACCTGGCAGGTTTTTTCGGCTCTTTTCGAAGGCTTTGAAAAGCAATCGGGTATTATTGTTTTTATTCTGATGATTGGTGGCGCATTCTGGATTTTGAATGACAGTAAGGCCATTGACATCGGCATTTTATCTTTCCTTAATTTCACCCGCAAGCTGGATAAATACAAAGCCATCAGGGTAATTGGCGCTAACAATTTGATCATCGTGATGATTATGCTCATGTTTTCGGTTTTTGGCGCAGTATTTGGCATGAGCGAAGAAACCATCGCTTTTGTGGTGATACTCGTTCCGCTGGCTATTTCGATGGGCTATGACAGTATTATGGGCGTAGCCATGGTGTTTGTAGCCGCCGGACTGGGATTTGCCGGCGCCGTGTTGAATCCGTTCACCATCGGAATAGCCCAGGGATTAGCCGGACTTCCTCTTTTCAGCGGTTTTGAATACCGTTTGTTTTGCTGGGTTGTTATTAATATTGTGGGTATATCATTCGTATTGTGGTATGGGACCCGTATAAAAAAAGATCCTGCAAGATCGCCGGTTTATGAAGAAGACCACCATTGGCGGCATGAAATAAGTGAAAACAGTACAGCTATAAATCATCCAACATACAAAGCATCGTGGGTGGTATACTTTTTAATACTAACCGCACTCATACTCTTTTCGGTACAGTGGCCTTCAACAACCCTGAAAATAGGAGGAGGCGAAGGCATTACCGGCTGGTTTCTTCCCGCACTTACAGGACTTTTTGCTATTGTGGGATTCAGCGCTTTAAGAAAATCGTCACCAGCCTTTGTCCTTGTCATTTTAGGTTTCACCATATTGTTTCTAATCATCGGCGTTATGGGATTTGGCTGGTACATCATGGAAATTGCCACCCTGTTTTTCGCTATGGGCATTTTATCGGGGATAGCAATGAACAATAGTGCCGACCGCATCACTCACCTGTTTCTGGAAGGCGCAAAAGACATCATGTCGGCCGCTTTGATCGTTGGTCTTGCGGGCGGCATTATCGTAATACTTGAAAACGGAAAAATTGTACATACCATTCTCCATGCAATGGCAGGAGGCATGAAAGACCTGGGAAATATTGCTTCGGTTAATGTTATGTACGTCATTCAAACATTAATAAATATCATTATTCCCAGTGGTTCGGCCAAGGCTGCACTTACCATGCCTATCATGGCCCCGTTCAGTGATCTTATTGGTCTGTCACGACAAGCCACTGTTATGGCCTTTCAGTTTGGCGACGGCTTCACCAACCTTATTACCCCCACATCCGGAGTACTTATTGGTGTACTGGGAGTAGCCCGAATTCCCTACGTGAAATGGGCGAAGTGGATAGGACCACTCATTACGATATTGATTATTCTTGGATTCTTACTTCTTATCCCTACCGTAACAATGAATTTAAATGGTTTTTAATGTTGATAAATGTTTAGATGTCAGATTTGACAGGCGTATATGATGATTCGTATTAAACTTCAAAAAGACTTTCGAAAACAAACAATTAGAAAGAGTCAGCTATTGGCCGTTAATGGCTTAACAGACTATTGCAATGTGGTATTATTTATAAAATTCACGATACTGAATGATTAAAATTTCTTTCCCTGATCCTGTTGTTTTTGTTACAGGTTTGTTAATATTGCAAAAAGACAATTCTTTATGGCACGTCCCGAAAAAGTTCTCAAATATTGCCCCAGCTGCGGTTCAGGGCTTTTCAAGCCCGATTCGCCAAAATCATTTCATTGTAGCAGTTGCGGTTTTAAATTTTTCATTAACAGTGCTGCTGCAGTTGCTGCCATTATTGAAAATGATACCGGAGAAATATTACTAACAGTGAGAGGTGTAGAACCGGCTGTTGGCGCACTTGACCTGCCGGGTGGCTTCGTTGACCCAATGGAAAGCGGTGAAGAAGCATTAAAACGAGAAGTAAAAGAAGAACTGAATCTGGATATATCAGAAATGCATTATCTGATTAGCTATCCAAATGAATACATCTATAATGGTTACTCGGTTTTTACGACCGATTACGGATATGCCTGCAAAGTAAAGCACTTTGACAGCATAAAAGTAGCCGATGACATAGCCGATTTTCAGTTTTTCAATCCAAAGGAAATTGATTTTAATAAAATCAGCAGCAATTCAATTAAGAAAATATTGAAATTCTACATTGGCGGCAAATAATGACAAACGAATTAACAATACTCACCTGGAGCGCAGCAAGCATTGGTTTCGTACATACCATTCTGGGACCCGACCATTACCTGCCGTTTATTATGATAGGACAGGCGCGTAAATGGAATCTCTCTAAAACTTTGATTTTAACAGCCGTGTGTGGTATTGCCCACGTTTTGAGCAGCGTATTAATCGGGATTGCCGGTATTATCATAGGCATGCAGGTTCAGAAACTAACGTGGATTGAAGAAATAAGAGGAAATCTTGCTGCATGGGGACTTATTGCTTTCGGTCTCGCTTATGCTGTATGGGGGCTGAGACATTACTTCAAGCATAAAAACCTAAAAGCAAAAAATGATAATTCAGTCAATTCTACCAGGACTACTCCCTGGATGCTTTTTATCATATTCATACTTGGCCCCTGCGAACCATTAATCCCAATATTGATGTATCCGGCTGCTCATTATAGCGTACAAGCTCTAATAATGGTTACAACAGTTTTTGCCGTAGTTACTATTGGAACGATGCTAATAACCGTATGGGCTGCCTTTTCAGGGCTGTCTCAATTAAACATGCATAAATTACAACCCTATTCACATTTTCTTGCCGGCATCATTATCTTTGCGTCTGGAATATCCATACAATTTTTAGGACTCTAAAGCAGCTCTTATGCCACAGAAAACCGATCTGACCGGATTCTGGCGTTTCCGTGAAGAATTTGACACGGGCGAAGATGTTGGTGAAGCCAGACTGTTTCAAAAAGGCAAAAATCTGTCGGGTCATTTAGTATTCAAAGAGATAATTCCTGGCGACCCTGCCATGTTTGTCAGAACCAAACTAACAGGAAAAATTGAAAACAGGAAGGTTTATCTCAACGAAACTTCAGTTATTGTTTTATCTGAGGGCAAAGAAGATTATGTGCCCGAAGAAAGGAAAGGTCTGCTCAATGCCTTGGGACAGATTGTCGGTTCCGGTGAAGACCAACAAGGCGTTCACGGGGTGTTTGTGCTGGAACGTATTTTTTAATTCAAGTTTTGAGTGCAGTCTAAAAAGCATCTTTGTCGCCAAACTCGTTGTTGTTTTAAATTTTTAAATCCTCATTAACAATAAGTTAACTCCCACTGGTGCGGATTACCAGAATTACTGCCTTCGATACTCTCAAGAAATGTTTGAAGACCAAAACGTTCATTATCAACTCATGAATAATTTTGATGTTGAATTTTAAAAGGGAGAAATATTAACTTTTCAGTATTTCTTTAAAAGCTTTGTTAAATATATCTTCCAGCGTTTCAGACAGTATTTCTTCTTCCTCTTCCGATTCTTCAACCGAGTCATCTTTTTGTGAATCCCAGTATTTCAGGTGCCAGTCGCCGTTCTCAAATTCAAGTGCAGTCATATTATCCACCCAGTCGCCCGAGTTAAGATAAGTGATCGCACCTGCCGGTGATTTGATACGCTTCTTTGCCGGCCTGTGAATATGACCGCAAATCACATAATGATACCCTTTTCTAATTCCAAGTCGTGAGACCATACTTTCGAAGTTGGAAACAGTATCTTTCTTTCCTCCTTTCACCTTGTCTTTTATCTTTCCCGCCAATGAGATCGGACTTCCGCCAAAAAAGACCAAAAAGGAATTAACCAGCTTGTTTATTCCGGCCAGGATGCCATATCCGGCCGAGCCCATCTTGGCAAGCCATTTAGAATGATGCATCACCACATCAAAAACATCGCCGTGAAATATCCATGTCAACGTTCCTTCAATATTCAGGACTATCTTATTGTCTATCTGGAAATGTCCAAAATCAATTCCGGTAAAGCGTCGACCTACCTCATCATGATTGCCGGGAATAAAAATGATCTTTGTTCCTTTCTCAGCCATCTTAAAAAAATAACGAATAACTCTAATGTGAGAGGTAGGGAAATAGCGCCGGGAGAACCGCCACACATCGATGATATCACCATTTAGAACTAAAATTTCGGGCTGTATGGTTTTTAAATAGGAATAAAGTTCATTGGCTTTACTATTGAAAGTTCCGAGGTGGACATCGGAAACGACTACAGCTTTTAGTGGTCTTTTTGCATTCATACATCTGACTTATACTAACAAATATATAAAACTTTAGGCATGAAAAGACCATTAGGCATTAACGATTTCTATATCGCTAAATAAGTGTTGTTTATGAATTCTTTAGTTTAAACAAGCAATCTGTAAGATTCTCCTGTTTGACTTATTTCTTTTTCTTCAGTTCACCACCACTTTTTGGGAAACAGTTCCCGCAGTTGTATCAAAAATTATAAAATTTCTAAAAAATCACTGGAAAGAGTTAATAATTCGTTATTCGTTCTCTCAACAGTTGAGCACTCAAAAGGAAGGTAAAAAAACACCAAGAACCAGTATGAAAAGGAAAATGAACTCATCTGCTACAATGACTTATAAGCACCAAGAATCCTATCCACCAAATCTCCTTTGGCAGGATCAATTTGTATGCGTCCCGGTTCTGCTTCAAACCATCGGATCGTTCGCTTAATGCCTTCGCTAAAGGGTAT
>NZ_AEWI01000206.1 GCF_000191885.1 Anaerophaga thermohalophila DSM 12881 | reverse complement strand
TGTTCATAGACATCTCTATCTCATATTGTCCCTGCTGATTGGTAACCGCCCGTGCACCGGAGACGGCATCTCCTTCTAATGGCGGACGCCCGTCATGGCTGGTCACCTTCAGTGCTATCAGTTGAAACAGTTCATCATTTTCGTCAAACTGCTGATTGGTCCAGTATTGAGCCTCTTCTGCAGGAATTGGTTTTACCGTCCAAAGGAATTTAACATCACGCGGTAGAAGTGATTGTACCTCTTCGAGAGCAAGATAACTGTTAACCTTACCGGTATCACGGGAAGTTGCAAGCCCCACTACAGGACTATTCGGACGCCCACTGGGAGCAAGATAAGTAAAGAGTGAAGTTACGCCTTCCTCCCCGGCATCAACATCCAGTGTATCGCTTTCTATTTCGTCGAGTAATGCCAGATCGCTTCCCTCTTCGCCCTCTTCCAATGAAACTTCAGGTTTCACTTCTGTTGTATCCGCATTCGCCTTTCTGACAGCTTCAATCTCAGCCGTTAACTGATTAACGCTTATCAGACTTTCAAAAATTTCCTCCTGATTGTAAGTTTCCCAAAACTCCAAATTGGCAGTGCCCTGTAACAGGTCCTTAACCCGTTCCGGATCGCCGACTCCGGGAAGTTCTATAAGAATACGGCCTGTCTGGTCCAACCGCTGAATATTGGGTTGCGTTACCCCAAAACGGTCGATACGTGTACGAAGAATATTAAAGGCATTATCAATAGCGCCCCGGGCTTCTTCCCGGATGACGCGAAGGACTTCTTCGTTGGTAGAATTGTAATCAACTTTATCCCTTAATTCAACTGTATTAAAAATAGCCGCCAGGCGACCTTCGGGAGCGACCTCTTCAAAAGCTTCCCCAAAAAGTGTTATAAAATCCCTGGTAGAATTTTTCTCTCTTTCGCGGGCAAGCTTCAATGCTTCGATAAAAGCTTCGTCCTGATTGTAATTGGAAAGCGCTTTGATTATATCCTCAACCTGAACTTCAAGAATAAGGTTCATTCCGCCTTTGAGGTCGAGTCCGAAATTAATTTCACGCTCTTTACATTCCTGATAGGTATATTCCCTTAATCCGAAAAGAAAATTATAAACTACCTTATTCTTCATGGAATCGAGATAGTTGAACCGGTATTTACTAACCAGATCGGGATCGTCCCCGCCACGCTGTTTGGCATATACCTCAGCCTGTTTTTCAACCTCGCGGGTCTGAAATGTAAAGATCAACTGATACAAACTAACCAGTGCCAAAAGAATGGCAAATAGTCTGATCGCTCCTTTGTTCTGCATTTGTAGGTATTTTTTTATTTCAAAATCACATTCCTGAGTCAGCCGATTAAAAGTTCATTTTTACCAATCTGATTGTTGCAGCGAATTTTCAAAATCTCATTAACAAAAAATTAACTTCGGTTAAAAATCCTCTGCACCCCGACGTTGACAAAACAGCTATTTAAGAAGCAGACTCATTACTTTTTTCTAAACGCGCAAATATATCGATTTTTTTTAAAACCATTTGGTTTTGTGAAGTTAAAAGTATGGTAAAGGAAGACTTCGTTCAGAACTGATGCAAAGACATCTGTTTCCGGAGTTTTCTCACTCCATAGTAAACAATCCCGGCAGCAATTCCGGTAAGTAAAACAGCAGAAACAACGAAACAAAGATAATCCGAATAATAATGAACACTAAACGTCTCTAACCAAATATTCAAAAGGATTTGTGAAACGGGCAGAGCCAAAACAACACCTGCCAAAACAAATCTCAGATAACCACGGAAAAGGCTAAGGATAATATGAAAATCAGGAAATCCGGTAAGCTTGCGCAGGAAGAAACCATGACGCCGGGTCGCTATTAAAAAAGAGACCAAACCTGTCATCCCCAATGAAGCCATTATTACCACCAAAACAGCAAATGCTGTGGCAAGGGAACTATAACGGTAATCCTCACGGTAAAAATTATCGAGGCGCTCTGCTATCAACCCGCCCAGAAAAGGAGCGCCTGTGCCTGAACGATCCCAAACCTCTTTTATCCGACGATAAACAGAACTGTAATCAATATCCGAATAACGCACCAGAAGGCTGCGGGGAATTTCATGACTTTGAACGGGAACAAACATGGCCGGTCGCAAAGTATTCTTGAGACTTCCCATGTATACATTTTCGATAATTCCCGTTATAGGATATTCTTTGATATCGCCCCCTCCTGAAGCCATGGTCTGAAGTTTTTGCCCATCGAGTTTACTGATGTTCATCATCGATGCAGCTTCCTCATTAATCAATATCCGGCTGGTATCATTACAATGCACCTTTCCGCTTTTTATTTTGGCCTGTAAAGTCTCAAAAACAGTACAATCAACATAAAATACTGAAAGAAAATATGTCCTGGTACTATCTTCTGCCAGGTTAAAAGACATTATAGAGACAGGCTCGCCCGGATTGGAATACATTTTACTCACATGCGAAACGCCATCAATCTTGCTGAGTTCGCTAATAACCGAATCAACATCCTCGCCTAAATAGCGTGCTCTTTCAATGAGAACAAGATTTTGAGGATCAAACCCAAGATCATAATTTTTCACAAAATTCATTTGCCGCCACATTCCTATCGCAACCGCACAAAGCACCACGGCCACAAATACCTGAATAAAAACCAAAGCCCCTCTGAACCATATTCCCGGATAAGATGAGAACGTATTTTGTCCGGTGTAAAGATGCACCGGCCTGATCCCGGAAAAAACCAAAGCCGGATAAAGCCCCGACAAAACCCCTACCAGTAAAGTACCCACCAAAACCCAGGACATATTGATTTGTTCCCGATAGTTCTGATCCAAAAAATCCATCCGGAAAAGATCACTAAAATAAGGCAGAAGTAATTCAACCAAAACAAGCCCTAAAAAGAGTGCTATAAAACTAAACAATACCGACTCACTGATAAACCGGGCAACCAGACTGCCTCTTCTCGCCCCGAAAATTCGCCTGACTCCTGCTTCCCTTACCCGGTCCAACGCCCGCGAAGTTGTCAGATTCATAAAATTAAACGCTGTTACCAATAAAATAAAGAATGCTATCCCCAGAAATATATATACATATAAAGGACTTGTGGTTTCCCCTATCTCAAAATCGCAGTTCGAAAAAAGATAGATATCTTCCAATTTCTGAAAATGATAATTCAGATAAGTTTGTGACAGGGGATCGAACAACTCATCACGTTGTTCTTCCATTTCAGTTTGAATTTCCGAATTAAATCGGTCGGCAAGTAAATCGGCTTCCGTACCGGGTTTGGTTTTTACATAAACATAAGTAATCAGGGAAAACCAACTTTCTTCAATCTCCTGATAGCTCTGACCGTAATGTTCCTTTAACTGCTTTTCAACTATCCGGTATGGTAAAACAATATCATATTTAAAGTGACTGTTATCAGGAACATCCTGATATACACCTCTTACCACAAATGTATCCGTTTCGTTGATGCGAATGATTTCGCCAATAGGGTTATGGTTTGCAAACAATCTGGAAGCCGCCGATCTGGATATAGCAATTCCTGTTGAATCGGAAAAGCAATCTTTTGCATCACCCAAAACAAATGGCCGGAAAAACACCGAAAAGAAAGAGGAATCGGCAAAAATAATATCCGACTCGTAGGCTTTGGAATAATCACTTTGAACGGGTTTTTCAGAAGTATCAATAATCCTCGTCAATGCAGAAACCCCGGGATACTTTTGTAATTCGGAAGCCAGTACCATTGGCGTAAGAGCTACATCAACATATTCATTTTCAAGCTTTCCTTTCGATACTACACGATAAATATTATCGGAATCCCGGTAGTGCTTGTCGTATGAAAACTGATAATAAACATATTCCAGCACAAAAATACTCATTGCTATCCCCACCGAAAGCCCGAAAAGAATCAGCAAAGAAAAGCCCCGATGCAAAAACAATGTCCGGAACGATGTATTTATATAACTCCAAATGCGCATAAATCAATTTGTGTGTGTAATAAACAAACCTCTTTAATTAGTGCCCGCCTAAAGTCGGGAAAAGTTGTAACAAATCATGTGTCTGTTCAGAAAGTGCCGGTTGCAAGGCTTGCGAAGCCGCCAAAATACTCATTTACGATAAGTAAACTCCGTTTTTGGCTAACGCAACAAATATTACTTTACAATACTCCGTTAAACTTTTCCAGATGTCTGGTAATTAACTGCTTACACAATTAATGGCACAAACCACTATTCTCTCATAATAAAACTTTGCGTCGTTGGGTCTCTGCGTTTCGGCTTTTTTAAACTGACTATTTACTTTATGGACAGAAACTAATCAGTCTAAGTTATTGGCCAAAAAGAACTCATCCCGATTACCCGGGACTCGTTTCAATTCTGTCATCGCCCCTCTGTGGAATGAGTAATCACGTGACCATCAAACAGCTGGATAATGCGTTGCCCATGTCTGGAATTATCTTCAGAGTGAGTAGCCATCACAATTGTCGTTCCTTCCTCGTTGATCTGACGAAACAATTCCATAAACTCTTCGCACTCACCGGAACTTAAGCGGCCACAAGGCTCATCGGCAAAGATAATATCTGGCGAGGAGCTGCAAGCCCTGGCAAGCGCAACCTTTTGCCGGGTCAGGTTACCAAGTTTGGAAGGATACTGACGCTTCAAATGAGTTAAGCGGAAACGTTCCATCAAATCATTAACGATATGTTTCTTCTCCTTACGTTTAAACGGTAAATATTGTAGTGGCAATTCAATATTTTCCGAAATTGTCATATCCTCAATCAGATAAAAGTTTTCGAATACAAAGGCAATATGTTTGCGCCTTATTTTATCCCTTTCAGACTCTGAAATACGGGCAACTTCTGTGTCTTTAAAATATATTTCACCCCCCGAAGGGGCATCAACCAATCCCAACAAACCGAGCAATGTGGTTTTTCCGCTTGCCGAGGGCCCTCTGACAACTACGAATTCGCCTTCATTGATATCAATATTGATGTTTTGCAAAGCATATCTTACGTGTTCCCCACGTTGATAAAATTTTTGTATGTTTCTTGTATGTATCATAAATCCAAAAAAATGTTCAATGCCGGACACTAAATGTACATTCGCGAACACCATGATGATTTCCATAGTGCTACGTCAAATAAAAAACCGTTAAAATTAAAAACTTGCAGGAAGATTAAAGGTCATTGCCTTGACATTATCTTGAGGCCGTTTTAAAATATATCACAAATCCGGCCAAAAACAACCATCAATTGATATACAATACTTTGAACGAATCTTAAAGCGCTTTTCTGCTTCTAAAGACATAAAAATTGTCCGTTAACGAACAATTTTATCAAAGACATGGACAATTTTTTAATACATTTGAAACGAACATGACAGAGATTGTCACAACTTGTGTCTGCCTGCCCCTATGATTCGGGCTTCTCTCGGAAACAGTTAATGTATAAAATTAACTAAATTAATGCTATGGCCACAAAAACCGGAAAAATTCTTGCAGTTGACGATAACACCGATATTCTGTTTGCTTTAAAATTATTGTTGCGTCCGCACGTAGAACTCATCACCACGGAAACCGATCCGGAAAATATTCCTTCGCTGATGAAAGAGACAGACTACGATGTGATTCTACTGGACATGAATTTTACCCAGGATGCCATCAGTGGTAAAGAGGGATTCTACTGGCTCAACAAAATACTTGAGATTGATCCGCAGGCAGTGGTTCTGTTTATCACTGCATACGGGGATGTGGAAAAATCTGTACAGGCCATTAAAGCAGGCGCTACAGATTTCATTATCAAACCATGGCAAAACGAAAAGCTTCTGGCCACTATATCTTCGGCTATTAAGCTAAACCGTTCGCGCCGTGAAGCCTCCGACCTGCGCGAAAAACAAAAAGAGATCAACACCATCATGGATCAGCCCTTCGCCGATTTCATTGGTGCTTCTCCGGGAATGCAGCAGGTTTTCAGTACCATAAAGAAGGTGGCCGGAACCGATGCCAATGTTTTGATACTGGGTGAAAACGGAACCGGAAAAGAATTGGTTGCAAGGGCGCTTCACCGTAACTCATTGCGAAAAGATGAAGTATTCATCAGTGTAGACCTTGGGGCACTCAGTGAAACACTTTTCGAAAGCGAGCTCTTTGGACATGTCAAAGGGGCATTTACCGATGCCAAAGCTGATCGTCCCGGACGGTTTGAACTCGCCTCGGGAGGAACCATCTTTCTTGACGAAATTGGAAACCTCTCTCTTCCGATGCAGGCAAAACTGCTTACAGTGCTCGAACGAAGAGAAGTTACACGAGTAGGAGCCAATAAACCCAAATCCATCGACATAAGACTCATTAGTGCAACCAATATGCCATTGAAACAAATGGCTGCAGAAGACCGCTTCCGACAGGACCTTATTTATCGTATCAACACGGTAGAAATTGAAATTCCCCCACTTCGGGAGCGTCCGGAAGATATTCCCCTTCTGGCAGAACATTTCCTGAAAATATTTGGCAAAAAATACAATAAAAAAATCAACAAACTCAGCAATCAGGTTATCAAAAAGTTCCGTTCTTATCCATGGCCGGGAAATGTTCGTGAATTTCAGCATGTGCTGGAGCGGGCCGTCATAATGAGTGAATCGCCCAATCTCGACGAAAACGATTTCCAGCTTTCATCTCACGGTGGTACTGCCGACTCTTTCGAGTTTGATACCTACAACCTGGAAGAAATAGAACAGAAGGTTATTGAAAAAGTCCTGCGCATGCATAGCGGTAACATTTCCAAAGCCGCATCCGATCTGGGACTGACTCGTACATCACTTTACCGGAGAATGGAAAAATATGGGCTTTAATAATTTCAGAACCAATTATATCATCCGGACAGTTTTGCTGACTGTCTCTATCTTCGGGTTCAGTTACCTGTGGTACAACACCAGTCTCACCATGACTCTTATACTGGTGGGACTTCTCATTGTTTTCCAGGTGGTGGCCATGATATTTTATGTTGACCGCACCAACCGTGTACTTAACAATTTCCTTGAATCCATTCGCTACTCCGATTTCACCCGAACATTTCAGGTTGAAAGTCTTGACTCATCGTTCGATAAGCTCAAAAAATCGTTCAATGAAGTGATTAAAGATTTTCAGGCGGTCAGGGCCGAAAAGGAAGAGAACTATTTTTACCTGCAAACAGTCATTCAGCACATCGGAATTTCCCTTATTGCTTTCCAGAAAGACGGCAAGGTGGAACTGATCAACAATGCGACAAAAAAACTATTTCAGGTACGAACGTTACACAACATACAAGGATTACGTGAGTTTAGCCCGGACATCGTCCAAAAGCTTCTGACAATCAAGCACGGAGAGAACACCCTGGTGCGTGTGCGGGAAAAAGACGACCTTTTGCAACTGGCCATCTATGCCACCGAGTTTCGCATTCACAACCGCAGTATTATGCTGGTTTCTATCAAAAACATCCAGCAGGAACTCGATGAAAAAGAAATGGAATCGTGGCAGAAACTTATACGGGTGCTCACACACGAAATCATGAACTCCATCACCCCGATATCTTCTCTCTCATCCACGATCAAGCAGCTGATACAAAATATCATTGATTCACTCGAAGCCCGGAATGTGGAACAAGAAGATACCGAATCGCTGAAGGAGGTAGAGCAGGCTCTGCAAACCATTCACAAACGAACCGACGGATTACTCCACTTTGTCAATACTTATCGCAACCTGACTAAAATACCCACCCCGAACTTTACTATTTTCAAAGTATACCATCTGCTCAACAATATACGGGAGCTCCATGAAAAAGAAATTAAGGAAAAAGGTATTACCTGCAAAGTGATCGTGGAACCCGAATCACTGGAACTATCAGCAGACGAGCACCTGATTGAACAGGTGTTGATAAACCTCGTTAAAAACGCCATTCATGCGCTCGAAAACAGGGAAAATCCCCGGATCGAAATCAAGGCCTTTCTCAACCGGCGCGGACGTATCACCATTCAGGTAACCGATAACGGCAAAGGCATACTGCCCGATGTTCTGGACAAAATATTCATCCCGTTCTTTACCACAAAGCCTCAGGGTTCCGGAATTGGTCTCAGCCTGTCGCGACAAATTATGCGACTGCACAGGGGAAGTATCAACGCGTATTCCGAACCGGGAAAAGAAACCACGTTCTCTCTGACTTTTTGAGCTGTTGAGGATTGAGCTGATGAGGATTGAGCTGGTGAGGATTGAACTGATGAGGATTGAGCTGATGAGGATTGAGGGTTGAGGGATGAGCTGAAATATCCAAATATTATTATACCATTAAAACCCTAATTTATGAGTGATTTCAATCGGAAGTATTGCAAAAGATCAAAGGCCTTTGCCATTGAAATTATCAAGTTTTATGCATCGTTGCCAAAGCTTGCCCAACACCAAATGATTGGCAAACAACTTTTTCGCTCAGGAACTTCTGTTGCAGCAAATTTCAGAGCAGCAGCCAGAGCAAGATCCGAGAAAGAATACTTTTCAAAACTCAGCATTGTAGTGGAAGAATGCGATGAAACGCTTTTCTGGATTGAACTCTTAGAGGAAAGCGAACTAATGACATTAAATCAAACAAGTCATCTCAGGAATGAATCAGAAGAGTTATTAAAAATCTTTGCCTCAACAAGAAAAAAGATAGGTGAAAGATTAAAATAGCTGGTGAGGGTTGAGGGGTGAGCTGATGAGGATTGAGGGGTGAGAAATGAGCTCATCAGCTCACCAGCTCACCAGCTCACCAGCTATACTAATATTTTTTTTCGTCTTGCTTAATTTCGTGAAGCCGGTTAAACATTACGGCCAGATGTGCATACAAGGAAGTATTCTGAACCACAACATCGTCGGGGGTTTTAATTCGGACAGGGGTAAAGTTCCAGATAGCGCGAATACCTCCTTCCACCATTAAATCAGCTACCTGCTGGGCACTTTCGGTGGGGACGGTCAGTATGCCTATTTCCACACCTTCTTCGCGCATAAGCTTAAAATCGTCGATGTGATGAATGGGAACATTAACGATCTCGCGACCAACCACGGCAGGGTCTATATCGAAAGCTTTTACAACATTAAGGCCGTACTGTTTAAGGCCGTGATCGTGCAATAAAGCCCGACCGAGACTTCCGGCACCAAAAAGGAAAGCTTTATCTACCATCCTGAATCCAAGGAAATCTTCAAGTGCATCGATCAATGGTTCCACTTCATATCCGACACGGGTTTTGCCGGTGATACCGGTATAAGAGAGGTCCTTGGTTACCTGTGTGGGGTCGACCCCCATATCACCGGCAATATTGGTTGAAGAAATGTATCGGTCGCCTTTACGGGAAGCAATTTTCAGATAAGCCAGATAACATGGCATACGGCGTAAGGCAGGTTCCGGGACGGGAAAACTTCTCTTTTTGTTACTTCCTTCTTCCATGTCAGATTTTTATTTAAACCTGGTTGTTAAGATACAAATTTAATGAAGTTTTTCATTAACGAAAGAAATCATTAAATAAAAAGGACCTTTCTACTTTAAACAAAAAAAAGGACCTTTCGAGGTCCTTCATAGGTGGGCGATAATGGATTCGAACCATTGACCCCCTGCTTGTAAGGCAGGTGCTCTGAACCAGCTGAGCTAATCGCCCTGTTGAGAAAACAGTGTCAAACTTTCTAAAAGTGATTGCGGTGGGCGATAATGGATTCGAACCATTGACCCCCTGCTTGTAAGGCAGGTGCTCTGAACCAGCTGAGCTAATCGCCCTGTTTTCTCAAAAGCGATGCAAATATAGAAGAGTTTTTTTCAACCACCAAACAATAAAGTCATTTTTCAAGCGCCTCAGCGACAATAAAAGTACTCCCTCCAATGAAAATCAAATCGTTATCTGATGCATTTTCGCGGGCAGCAGCCACCGCCGCGCTGACATCGGGGTAAGTTTCTCCTTTTAATCCTGCCTCCCCGGCCAGTTTGCCCAGAATGTGTTCATCCATTGCACGAGGGATGGATGCACGGGTAAAATAATAAAGTGCATTCTGAGGGAGAAGCTTCATAATTCCCTGCACATCCTTGTCGTCGACCATCCCCCAAACTATGTGGGTTTTATCAGCCGTAATCAATTTCAATTGTGCTGATATCCGCTCTATTCCGTCGGCGTTATGGCCGGTATCACACACCACCAGAGGCTTGCGGGATATAACTTGCCATCGGCCGGCCAGTCCTGTTTGCTCCGTTACTTTTTCTATGCCTCGATGGATTGCAGAATCGGTAACAGAATAACCTGCCTCTCTCAGCTCTACAACCGATGCCAGCACTGTCAGAAGATTCTCCTGCTGGTAATTTCCCAGCAACGGCAATCTGAATGTCCCGGAAAGAGCATCGGAAGCCACCGATATATGTTGAAAAGTGTCATCCTCCCGCACTTTTTTTAAACCGATCATCTGTGAAGCAAAGTAAATCGGCGATTTCATCTCCTTTGCTTTTTGACAAAAAACATCCGCAATTTCTTCCTGCCGGCGCCCGATTACAACCGGAACATTGTTTTTGATAATACCTGCCTTCTCCCCTGCAATAGCGGAAAGTGTATTTCCCAAAAACATGGTGTGATCCATCCCTATATTGGTGATCACCGACAAGTCGGGTGTAATAATATTTGTTGAATCCAACCGGCCGCCAAGACCGACTTCTATAACTGCCACATCAATTTCAGCCCTGTAAAAATAATCGAAAGCCAGAGCCACCGTCATCTCGAAAAAAGAAGGATGAATACGGTCTATGATGTCACGGTTAACCGCAACAAAATCTGTCACTTCCTTTTCAGGTATCATCCGGCCATTGATACGGATGCGCTCCCTGAAATCTAATAAATGAGGCGATGTATAGAGGCCGGTGCGATACCCGGCACTTTGTAAAATGGAGGCCAGCAGATGTGAGACACTCCCCTTTCCGTTGGTACCGGCAACATGAATTGTCCTGAAACGCCGGTGAGGATGACCAAAATGATTGTCCAGTTCAAGCGTATTTTTCAAGTCGGCTTTGTAGGCAGCCTTCCCGCTGCGCTGATACACAGGCAACTGCTCAAAAAGATATTTAATGGTTTCCTGATAAGTCATTGTTTAATAAGATTGTCTTCACAAAAGTCGGAAATTTTAATCAAAAACAAATGTTGTTGCTAAACGGTGACACAGATGAAAAAGACAAGATATTATTCTCTATGCTCCATGCTGCCATGCCCCATGCTGCCATTCCACCCTCAAACCGCCGTAGTAAGAAAATATACAACAGGAAGAGTAAGAAGACTAAGGACAGTAGTGAAAAACACATTTTCAGAAGCAAGGTCATCGGCAGCGCCATAAGCCTTTGCCATTATCACTATCATACTCATACATGGCATAGCGGTTTCAAGTACGATTATGGTGCCGGGCATATCGCCAAAATCAATTCCAATCTGTTTTACAAAAAAGTTAATTATCAGCAATAGCACAAAAGGAATTAACAACAACTTATTGAAGCTCAAAACATAAATATCGTAACGTTTGAGTATCCCCTTCAAATTTGTTCCTGCAAGTGTAGCTCCAATATACAATAGTGCCAACGGACTGGTAGCATTCCCGATTGTTCGAAAAGGCTGATATACCAGATATGGTAACTGAAACTGAATAAAGAAAAGCAATATCCCGACAGCAAATGCAACCGTATTGGGATTTAGCAGGTTATTAAAGCGGTCACGCACCGGCACATCCTTCTGTCCCTTAAGACGAAATACCGCATAAGTCCATTGCATAAAACTGGATACCATATAATAGATGGAAGCATACAATAAGCTTTCCCCCTCGGGGTATAAAGCGGCTATCAGCGGAAAGCCCAGGAACACAATGTTTCCAAACATGGTATGCAACTCATGCACAACAGCTGAACGGTTGGGTAAACGAAACAGCCGGGAAGACACTTTACCAAAACCATACATCAAAAGTATCGACACAACGGTAAACACTAATGCCCACCATCCATTGACAAGCACCTCATGCGACATCTCCATCCGGGAAATCGTAGTGACGATCAATAACGGTAACGTAATGTTAAAAACCAACCTTGAGATAGCATAACGTATCTGCTCAGTAATAATTTTGGCCCAACTGCCAACCGTACCTGTTAATACAATCATGCCTGCAATGACAACCTGCTCTGCAATAACCTGTGACTCCATATATGAAGAAAATTAAGCTGTAAAAATCGGAATTTTTTGGAAGAAAAAGTAAAAGTATCTGTAGTTCGATCTTAACCAAACAAGGGATTGTTGGAGAAAAGTCGCCGAAAGGCAGAAGATAGAGCATGGGACATAGAGCATGGGGCATGGGGCATGGAGAATAAAGCGGGAAATATTACTCCAATAAATCGGACAAACTAAATCAGTAATCTGACGATCTATTGTATGATGAAATACTATAATCCAAATTTTTGCAAACAAGCAGCCGTTTGCCTGCAAAAATTCAGGTATAATTAGTGTCTGTCCATAAAGTGCCATTTACTGTGTTACGCTTGCCGCCAAAATACTCATTTACGAAAAGTAAACTGCGTTTTTGGCGGCTTCGCAAGCCTTGTAAATGACACTTTCTGAACAGACACATGATAAGTAGGAAACTTTCCCTACTTTATAGACAGGCACTAATTAGTGTCTGCCCATAAAGTGCCAGCTGCAAGCGTAAAACAGCAAATGGGACTTTATGGGCAAACACTAATTTACAATCTGTAAACGGGCATTTATTTCGGATATGATTACAACACTTCAAAACGACCTGTTAAACCTTCAGCAGCACCAAGTTCATCGTTCACTTCCGAATAACTTGATCCGCCAATATAGATTTTAAATTCCCCGGACTCCAGTATTTTCTCACCATTATTGTCCACTATCTTCATCATATCCGGGGTAACAGTAAATTCGATCTTTGTGCTTTCGCCGGCGGCCAGGCCAACTCTTTTAAAACCAATCAACGATTGTTTGGGAACATTAACGGATGCTTCTACATCGGTAATATAGAACTGTACAACTTCATCGGCATCATATTCGCCTTCGTTGGTTAAATCAAAGCTAAGTCTCACCGACTCTCCTGATTTTACTTTGTTGCTCTCCAAAGTCAAATTACTGTAAGTAAAATCGGTATATGAGAGTCCGAATCCAAACGGAAACTGAGGCGAAACTTCCATATACCGGTAAGTTCTGCCTTTCATATCATAATTCTCGTAAGGAGGCAGATCATCTACCGATTTAACAACTGTTACAGGCAGACGACCGGATGGAACAGCATCGCCAAAAAGCACATCGGCCACGGCTTTCCCTCCTTGTTCGCCGGGGTACCATACATAAAGTAAGGCATCGGCCATATCATAAATCTCAGGGAGTGAAATGGCACTTCCCGAAGTAATAACAACCACCAGTTTCTTTGCACTGGCACGAATTCGCTTCAAAAAATCGATCTGGTTTTGTGGCAGTCTGGTACGTTCCCGGTCACCTCTATGTTCTGAAGCAATAGCCTCACCTTCTTCACCTTCAATTAGCTGAGATATCCCCAGGCACGCTACCGTCACATCGGCACTGGCTGCTGCCCCCGAAAACCAATCCATGGTGTTACGGTTGGCTTCATACAACAAAGCCCCCTGCCTGTATTGAACAGACGTTTGCGGACTCACTTTTCCGACAATGCCTTCAAGAATGGTGGTCATATCCTCGCTGACGCCGTAATAATTGGCCAGTAATGCCTGCACGTGAGTAGCCGTCGGGCCTGTTACATAAACTTTTTTGACATCCCTGGCAACCGGAAGTGTGTTTGCTTCATTTTTCAGAAGTACAACAGACTTTCTGGCTGCTTCAAGTGCCAGTTTCTGATGCTCTTTTGAGCGTATCACGTCAGTACTAATCGTATCATACGGCACAGCGCCTTCGGGCGCAAAAAGTCCCAATCGAAGACGTGTTTTAAATAATTGTTTCACCGACCTGTCAATTTCTTCTTCCGTTGTCAGGCCTTTTTCGAGAGACTTTAACAACGAAGCATAAGTGTCTCCACAATTCAGGTTACATCCGGCATTAAGAGCCATTGCTGCAGCTTCTTCCGGCGTATCCACAATTTTGTGCCCGGTATAAAAATCCATGATGGCGCCACAATCGGAAACATAATATCCGTCAAATCCCCATTTTTCACGGAGTACTTCCTGCATCAGATAAGGGTGTGCACAACAGGGATCGCCGTTGGTTCGATTATACGCCCCCATTACACCTTCCACCCCGGCCTCTTTAACCAAAGCTTCGAAGGCTGGCAGATAAGTTTCCCACAAATCTTTCATGCTGACTTTCGCATCGAATTCGTGTCGCAATGCTTCGGGTCCGTTGTGAACGGCATAATGCTTAGCCAAAGCGGCCACTTTCAGATATTTGGGATGATTCCCCTGCAATCCTTTTACAAACGACACACCAATTCTGGAGGTCAGAAACGGGTCTTCACCATAAGTTTCCTGACCGCGTCCCCAGCGGGGGTCTCTGAAAATATTGACATTGGGCGTCCAGAAGGTCAATCCCTTATATTGTCCGCGATAACCATGTTTCGAAAATACATTGTATTTGGCCCGGGCCTCTGTACTAATGGCATCTCCAACGCGGTACACCAGCGTGGTATCCCATGTAGCTGCCATACCAATAGCCTGCGGAAAAACCGTGGCTCTTCCGGCACGGGCTACACCGTGTAAACACTCATTCCACCAGTCGTATTCCGGTATCTCCAGCCGGTCAACTGCAGGAGCAGCATTCATCAGCTGGTTTATTTTTTCTTCAACGGTAAGCTGTTTTACTATACATTCCGCCCTCTCATCCAATGAGATATCCGGATTCCTGAAGGAACAATCTTCCTGTGCTTTCAACGAAAACGAAAAGGTAAAAGCCATTAATAGCCATAGAGTTTTTTTCATGATATTATGTTTTAATTGTTTAGTCTGATTAATTAGTATCTGTCCATAAAGTGCCGGTTGCAAGGCTTGCGAAGCCGCCAAAAACGGAGTCCCGATATATCGGGATGAGTAATTTTCGAACCAATGCAACATAGTAATTGGTACCTTATTTACACAATACTCCGTTAAATATTAACCCGCTGATAGTTAATTATTTGTGAGACTAAAAAGAACGACTATATCTCTCACAAAAAGACTTTGCGTCATCGCGTCTCAGCGTTTAGACTTTTTTTACAGATTATTGTGAAATCTTTCATCAGTATAAAATAAGTCTGAGTTATTGGTCTGATGGAACTCGCATGCAAGAACTTATACATATTCTTGTTGTGGTATGCCTTGTCAGGCCCGTTTTATCTTACATCTTACCATCTTAAATCTAATAATCTATTAATCTATATTAAAACATTCTTTGTCATGTTCGTTCCAATTGCTTTAAAATCAGCATCTTGCATTTAACCGAATATTTATGCTAAATTCTGATTTGCAACACCATCGCATTCATCTTACAACTTCTTACAACTAATATCTGAAAATCGAATAATCCATTGTAATCTGCTGCACTGATAAAGATACCAAAATTACGCAGTTTTATTGAAAGGTTGAAAACAATCCTCCTGGTAATTCTTAAAATGTCGAAACGATTAAACATTATTTTAAGGGGCTTTGAGTTTTACCTGTTTTATTCCACGCTGAGAACGCAAAATTAAAGGAACTCAAAAATTGCAAAGAAAATAATTCCCGATCAAAACCGGGAAACGGAATCGTTCAGTTGGATTATAGTCTTTCTTGCCTTTTGCGTGCTAATATTTTGCGGCTTTTGCGTGGGAAATTTTACCAGCACTTCAAAATATAGCCGTGGGAACGCATATAAATTTTTCTTTTTTACACCAATTTATTAAATTGTAATCACCAAAAAGATTAATTAATAATCAAAATCAATATATGAATCCTGATAACCGGCACATTGTACACTTCGATCTGGACACATTTTTTGTTTCGGTAGAGCGATTACTCAACAGTCGTCTTCAGGGGATGCCTGTCATTGTCGGCGGCATGTCCGACCGGGGAGTGGTAGCAGCCTGCAGCTACGAAGCCCGCCGTTTTGGTGTGCATTCGGCTATGCCAATGAAACTGGCCAGGCGACTTTGTCCGCATGCATTCTATGTACGCGGCGATATGGAAGAATACAGCCGCTACTCACGTATGGTTACTCAAATTATTGATGAATCGGCGCCGCTTTACGAGAAAGCTTCGATCGACGAGCATTACCTGGACCTTACCGGCATGGATCGTTTCTTCGGATGCCTGAAATGGAGCCGGGAGTTACGAAATAAAATCATGCGCGAAACCGGATTGCCCATCTCTTTTGGTCTGTCTGTCAATAAAACCGTCTCAAAAATTGCCACAGGCGAAGCCAAACCAAACGGTGAAAAACAGGTGCTTTTCAATGAAGTACGCCCGTTTTTACGGCCCCTGTCCATCCGTAAAATTCCCATGATCGGACCGGCCACTTACAAGCTGCTGCGTTCCATGGGAATCGATCGCATCGAGACCCTCGAAAACATGCCTCCTGAAATGTTGCGTCATGCCCTCGGGAAAAACGGCATTGCCATCTGGCAACGAGCCAACGGCATCGACCCTACCCCGGTAGAACCTTACACCGAACGAAAATCCATCAGCAGTGAACGCACCTTCGACCAGGATACGGGAGATATGAAAATGCTGACGGCCCACGTTGTCAAAATGACCGAGAAACTGGCTTACCAGTTACGCGCCGGCGAGAAGCTGACAGGGTGCATATCCGTAAAAATCAGATACAGTGATTTTGATACCCGAACCCTGCAAAAAATGGTGCCTTACACATCGTTTGATCATCTGCTGATCCCGGTTGCCAAAGATTTACTAAAGCGGCTCTACACACGCCGTGTCAGAATACGCCTGATCGGAGTGAGGTTATCCCATCTGGTAAGTGGTGCCCCGCAACTCGATCTTTTTGATGATACCCCCCGGCAGGTACAACTTTACAGGACACTGGATTATGTACGTCATCGGTTTGGGGCCGGAGCTGTTGGAAGAGCGATTTAACAATGATCATTGTTCATTCATATTACAGTCTCCGTTTCGGGACGCTCTCCCCCGAAGAGCTGGCGGCCAGGGCTGCAGAGCAAGGGATTAGTGTGCTCATTCTCACCGATATCAATAACACAACCGGCATTTTTGAATTTGTAAAAGCGTGTCGCAAAAACAACATTACCCCACTGGCAGGCATCGAGTTTCGAAACAACAACAAATGGCTTTATACCGGCATTGCAAAAAACTTCAAGGGGTTTGGCGAGCTAAACCGTTTTTTAAGTCATTACAGGCTGCAGGGATTGCCGTTGCCCGATAAGCCACCCGCATTTGAGAATGCTTTTATTGTATGGCCCTGGGGCAGCCGGCAGCCTTCCGAATTGAACGACAATGAATACATCGGCATCCGCCATTTTCAGCTAAAGCAATTGCTCACTTCTCCCTGGCGAAACCGTCAGGATCGCCTTCTCATCTGGCAACCGGTGATTTTTGCCAATCGCCGGGGAATGGAACTGCACCGCCACCTGCGAGCCATCGACCGAAACACCCTGCTCGACCGTCTGACTCCTGGTGACATGGCATCTCCTTACGACTGGATGGTGCCGCCGGCCAAACTAATGAAAGCTTTCGCCGACCACCCCGAAATTGTGAAAACAACAGATAACCTGTTAAGCCGGCTCTCTTTTGACTTCGACTTCAAAGGCAGTAAAAACAAACAAACCTACACAGGGAGCCGGCATGATGACGAGCTTCTGCTCGCCCAACTGGCAATGGACGGCCTCCGACAACGGTACGGGAACAACGTTGCAGTGGCACAACAAAGAGTAGAAAAGGAACTCTCAATCATCAGTAAAATGGGCTTTGCAGCTTATTACCTGATCGTGTGGGACATCATCAGATATTCCCTCTCCCGTGGATTTTATCATGTGGGACGAGGCAGCGGCGCCAATAGTGTAGTCGCCTATTGCCTGAAAATAACAGATGTGGATCCGATTGAATTAGATCTCTACTTCGAACGTTTTCTGAATCCCAAACGCACCTCTCCGCCCGATTTTGACATTGACTACTCCTGGCGTGAGCGCGATGAAGTTCAAAATTACATTTTCAAACGCTATGGTAATGCGCACACGGCGCTGCTGGGTGCTGTTTCGACCTTTCAGGCACGGGCAGCCATTCGCGAACTGGGAAAAGTATACGGATTGCCGAAAGAAGAAATTGACCAGTTGGTAGCCCGTCCGGCAGGCTTTGAACCTGACACTGTCGGAAAAACATCCTTCAAACGGGACAACAGATGGCCGATTTTCCCAATCTACGCACCGTTCATGCCGG
>NZ_AEWI01000207.1 GCF_000191885.1 Anaerophaga thermohalophila DSM 12881 | reverse complement strand
AATACAACAAAATTAGAGATAAGGTACTACGTTTTTTCAGGACAAGCCTCAAAAAAAACCCCTGTGCGGGATTTAGTCAACTTAAACAACATGTTGGTTGGTTTTATGCGCTAAGCGCCTAACAATCCTAACATTTTCATCAGTATAAAATTAGTCTAAGTTATTGGTCTGATGGAACTCGCATGTAAGAGTTTTATACATGTTCTTTTGTGACAATCTTTGTCATGCTCGTTTCATCAGTATAAAATTAGTCTATGTTATTGGAATGGCGCAACTTATTATTCTTTAATTGATTTTAGATTCTTCGCTCCGCTCAGAATGACAGACTGTTTAATGTCATTCTGAGGAGGTAACGACGAAGAATCTGTTGCCTGTTTTTTGGTTTCTTAGATGATTAGAGGTTAATTATACATATTCTTGTTGTGACAAACCTTGTCATTCTCGTTTCATTAAATTTTTTCATTGCAGTGTCGTGTTTCTTTAATTCTACATTCTCAGCGTAGAACAAAAGCAGCCAAAACTCATAACACCTCAAATTAAAAAATAAAAATTTCCCTATCCTGTTTTATGAAAATTGAACAAATAATCACTAAATTTAAACGTCAAAAAATCAACTATTATTGTTAATGTAACTAACCAACACCCTTTAAAAATGAAGGCCAACCGACCCGACACGAATTACAATTATTGCCGCTTTCCGGAAAATTTCCATTCAAATTCGACAAACTGCTCCAATTTGTTTTATCGAAGAGATTTGATGTGGTATATCCAGCCGGCATGCCGCATTTCACTTTCCCCGTTTCATGACTTGAATTCACTGTTAACCGTACTATTATGAGATTCAGGATAATATTTAACCGTACCGGGAAGCAACGAATGCTTCCGATGGATTACCAGTATTACATCAGTGCCTGGATATACAAAGTGTT
Source organism: Anaerophaga thermohalophila DSM 12881 (assembly GCF_000191885.1). Classification (GTDB taxonomy): domain Bacteria; phylum Bacteroidota; class Bacteroidia; order Bacteroidales; family Marinilabiliaceae; genus Anaerophaga; species Anaerophaga thermohalophila. The sequence continues at coordinate 17,578 of NZ_AEWI01000207.1, read as the reverse complement.
GAAGCAGGCCGACAAAGACTTTGCCCGGTTTCTGCACGACCAGGGCTACGGAAGCGGCACCACAAAACTGTATAAGCTCTTTTGCTTTTCGCGCCTTAACTTCGGAAAACCCAAACTGTGGAAAGAACGAAAATTATTCGGGATTGCTGCATCAACCCTTTCGTTGCAGGTATCGTTTGATGCACCTGAAGCAGCCACTAACTTCATAAAAGGACTGTTTATAAAACAGGAATTCTTTCTGGGCAACAAATTCAATGGCCTTGATTTAAAAGTTACCAATGTAGAAGCTCTGCCGGAGCCCCGGTTCGATGAAAACATGCATTACCGGCTGGTAACCCCCTGGGTGGTAAGCTATCAATCCGATAAAAACAAGCCCGCGCATTATCTGAAACCGGATGACGAAAATTTTCAGGAACTATCGGTTAAACATATTACCGAAAAATACAGCAGCACAAGAGGACTCGAAATGCCCCCCGACAAGATCAACTTTAAACCCGGGCAGAAATACAAACGAAGCGGTTTTGTGATTAAACCGGAAACACCACAGGAGACAAGGGTTGTTGGCAACATCTTCGATTTTACGCTAACGGCTCCTGCTGAAGTACACAGAATGATTTGGAATTGTGGCGTAAGCGAAAAGAGTTCAGCAGGTTTTGGATGGTGTGAAATAACAGATCAACAATCCGTCAAAAAAACTTAAAAGCAAAGACGCGGTGAGGCAAAGTTTCATCAGACCAATAACTTAGATAAATTTTATACGAATAAAATGATAAAAGAAATCGTACAATTTGTAAATACATTGCCAGAGGAAACATTTAGCAGAAATCTTCAACTAAAAGAGGGATTGTATATATTTCTTGACATCCAGGAAGAAAAGGGAGTCCCCGTATTAAAGAATGTTGATGCAGATGGAAAGCTAAATGAAGAAGATTATGGTGTGTTCACAAAACAGACCGAGATGAATCCTTTTTTCCAGGAATGTCTTAATATTCAAATTAATACTTTACCGATTTCCCCTGCAAAAATTTTCAACCCTAACAAAAAAATTTACGGGGTTTCTTGTTCTCCATTTGTTCTTGCCTTTACGAAAAAGAATTTCGCGAAATACCACAAGGACATACTGATCAAAGAGCTAACTGATCAATATTTCAAAAAGGCTGAAAAATATTGTAAGACAGATACCCAAAAAAAGATGTTTCTCCTTTTCAGAAATTATCTGACTCAAAACATTTATGAATTAGTAAACGACCTTCAACCTTATCAGGAGGCAAAAGATTCATATACGGTTTATCTCATACTAAAAAATATAAGTGCTGATGATTTAACAGAAACTCATCGTGAATATTTAAAAGAAAATATTTTTAATAAAGACGAATACAATCAGGAATTTAATGAACAAGTTTTCGGAATTAGTGACAGCCTAAGCGGATTCAACGATAAAAAACGTTTCCTGAAGCATCAAACTTCCTCATTTAAATATAACTACAGGATAAAAGAAGATGAAGCTGAAAAAATATGGAAATTCTTTAAGCTCCAGCAAAACAAACAGATCCCTAATCCCTGCCCGATATTCATTGATGAAAAGGAGTTAAACAAAGAACTTGTAAGTTTGCACCAGGATGGTAAAGTTTTATCTTACTCAGAACTTATTAAAACACTTTTAAAAAAGTACAACAAAGAATCTTTACAAAATTTTTATCTCATCTTTTTTCAGGGAATTAAAGGGAGTAGAATTGCAGACATTGATTTTGTCCCCCAGTTCAAATACAAAATTGAGAAAAATTTAAAACTTTATGAGTTATTTCCCATAGGTGGAAATTTTAAATCCCTTCAAATATTCAACATTTTTCAGTTGGAGGACATTGTCTTTAATAAAATTTTCAACGGCAATCTGATTAATAAGACAAAAAATGGATTATGGCTTAAGTATTTTGATGAAATTGAACCAAAGCCCAAGTACCATTTTACTGATGTACTCTTCAATTTAATGTTACAGTACCGCAAGGCCATTTATGATTATATCTACAAAGCCAACCATCAAAGCATCACCTGCAATATGTTTGATCAGATGATGCAAACGTCTATTCTGGAAGACATAAGAACTGATGAAGATTTTAAACGCAGATATTCAATTAAAGAGAAACTAAATATATGGTTTAGCCTATACAATTTTTTTAATCAGAATAAAAACAGAGAAAATATGGCATCACGAATCCCACAATTATTGGAAAAGATGAAACAGGTTGCTAATGAAGATAATGTTTCCTTTTCAAATGACCCGGCTGAATTTGCTTTCGGTGCCGGACAGGTTGTCTACTTTTTATTGACTAAAAGTGCATCCAGCAATAAGACCTACGCCATGCTGGAACCTTTCCTGCAAAAAACAAAAGCATCACAGTTGCAGGAAACCATAGGTAAGACTATAGCTATATACAAACACGAAATTAAAATATCAAAAGGACGTTTTGAGAAACTGGCAAGCGAAGTTTTGACTTATGAAACAGACGTAAATATGAAGGACTATATCAGATACTTTCTGGCAGGCTGTTTTGCCCATAATGTTATTTATGAAAGCAAAGAACAAAAGGAAAACAAGGAATAACTCATTAAAACCATTTACCATGACTTATAAAAAAAGAATTTTCGGAGCTGCTATTGTCAAAGCAATCAATTCAAATTATAACGCCGATTTTACCGGACAACCGCGAACTTTGCCCGATGGCACTGTTTATGCAACTGACAAGGCCTTTAAATACACAGTTAAAAATTATCTCAAAGATGTATACGCTAACGAAAGGATCTTTTATTTTAAGAGATTCAACGAAGAATTTGTCCCGTATAGTCTGGATGATGCTTATGCCAGAATGTTCCCCGACCATAAAGATACCAGGGACAAAAAGGTAGTTGCCAGGGACATTTTGAGCTGCCTCGACATCCGTCTGTTTGGAGCTACATTTGCTAAAAAAGGAAAAAGCAACAATATAGCTATTTCCGTTCATGGGCCTGTTCAGATCAATCACGGAGTTAATATTTGGAAGGAGAATAATATTTACTCCGAACAAATTATGTCTCCCTTTAGAAATCCGGATGAAAACAGTGATGAAAAACAGGCGACTACCCTTGGACGGCAATCCAAGCTTCAGGAAGGACATTATTTGCATCATTTTTCCGTAAACCCCAAAAACCTGGAAGAAGTTGTTAAACTCGCGGGAGAGGGTGCAAACGACCTTACCGAAGATGACATTTCAAAATTAAAAGAAGCCATGAAACGCGGAGTTACCTGGTATGATTCGGCATCAAAAACTGGTTCCGAAAATGAAGCGCTTATCTGGATTGAACTTAAAGAAGGTTCAAAATTGGTTTTACCTAATCTTACACAACTGATAACCATGCAAGAAGAAAAAGAGGATGGGAAAGTAGTACTTGATTGTACATCATTGAAAGAAGTTACTTCAACCTATAAAAATGAAATTGAAAAAAATGTAATAGCATTTAATGAAAACAGTTTAGTCATAAAAAATGCACCAACAGGAAGTGTTTATGAAAAACTATAGATTATAAATTGCTGATATAAAAAATAATAATAAAAAAATGATATTTATTTTAATACAACCTTTTATGTCGTATATTTACATATTCGCTATGGATTAAATACACAAAAGGTCATAATTATGACACATAATGAAAATGTAATACTGCAATTTCTGGAAGAAAACGGTTTGGATGTTTTTGTCAAGAGGGATATTGAAAATAACGTACCAATAGGTTCTGATGATTTCAGGAAAGGCTTCAGAGGACTTACTCAAAAAGCCCAAATTCTATTGATCGAAAAAGGGAAATACCGCCGAAGACACTTTTCTGACGAAAATGTAATTGGCTGTTTTATGGCTGCCGACGGTGGTATTGCCTACTGGTCCGCATTGAATGCTCATGGACTAACAGAACAATTCCCGAATAAAATATTTATCCAAAACAGTAAGCGCAGAGGTGAGAAAGTTGTATTTGGGATAGGCACTGTTTTCCATTTTGTAACTTTAAAAAAGCAAAAGCTAACAGGATACAAGACTATGGGATATGGCAATCATACTTATCATATCACAAATATTGAAAAAACCATTGTTGACTGTTTCGATCAGCCACAATATTCAGGGGGGTATTATGAAATAATCAAGGCTTTCAACAAAGCAGAGCTGAATGCCCGAAAAATGGTTACATATTGCAAAGCTGTTGACAATATCGCCGTTACGAAACGTCTTGCTTATTTATCTGAATTATTAAAAAAAACAGAAATGAAATATTTTCTGGAATATGCCGGCAAGATTTGTAATGAAAAGTACAGCCCTTTCGACCCGTCATTGCCAACAAAGGGAAATTATATAAAAAAATGGCGAATTGTTCTCAATATGGACGAAGAAGAAATAATGGAGATAGCCAATTCAGCGCATTAAAGATGATCAAACAAAAGGAAATCGTTGACATTGCCAATATCAAAAGTGTTCCTAAAACAACAATTGACAAAGACTGGGTGTTAGGGCACTTTTTAAATGCATTATACTCATTTAAAGACATAAGCCGTCTTTTTGTCTTTAAAGGGGGCACATGCCTGCATAAATGTTACATACAGGACTATCGTTTTTCTGAAGATCTCGATTTTACGTTACTTGATAAAGAATTCGTTATAAATGAATCTTTCATCAAAAAAATAATGAAGAAAGCCGGGGAACAATCTTCAATAAAATTTTATTTGGCCGGTTTTCAAAATCAATATTCCAATGACGTTCCCCAAGGCTACAAATCCAAAATAAAATTTTGGGGAGCAGATCATAATCCCAATCAACGTCCTCTTCCTTCTTCCCGTTGGCAAAATAGTATACAAATTGACATTAGCTTTTCTGAATCACTGCTTTTGCCACCTGTAGAGAAAGACATCTTCCATCCCTATTCAGACAAAAATATAGTTTCCCGGAAAGCGAATTGTTATGATCTTAGAGAATTATTTTCTGAAAAGATCCGTGCTTTAAAACAAAGAAACCGACCACGTGATGTATATGATGTCTGGTTCCTGAGTAATACAAACATGTTAAACGGAACCTGGCCGGAATTGAAATCCTTGCTCATTAAGAAATCTGAATTGAAAGGATTAAAGATCAATGGAGTTGAAGACTTTGTAAACAAAGAAAAAGCTTTAAGAAATAAAAGGGCATGGAAGCAGAGTCTGGCGCACCAAATAAAGATGCATGATCTACCTGAATTTGATGATATATACAAAGAACTGTCGCAGTTTATTAATCATTTACTAAAATGAAAGGACATGAAAAAGCAACTTCTTTCCTTTGATATAAAAGCCGATTTCGGGATGTTGAAAAAACCTGATACCAATGAACCACTATATTTAACCTTCAACATGTTACATAAACCGGCCCTTCTGGGCATACTTGGAGCAATTGGTGGTTTTCCCGGCTTTTCAAAAAACGGAGAATTACCCGAATACTACCAGCTTCTGAAAAATGTGCAGGTAGGTATCATGCCTTTACCAAATAAGACCGGCGAAAACTATCACGAAAATGGGAATTTTACAAAAACCATTATAAAATATAACAATACTACGGGACTGGCCAGTGAAGAAACCGGAGGAAACTTAATGGTGGCGGAACAAACACTTATAGCTCCCGCCTTTCGCTGTTTTGTTTTACTAAACTCAGTAAATCAGGATGAACAATTACTAACAAAAAACCTCTTAGCCTATCATGCAGAATATGTGCCTTACCTGGGAAAAAATGAATGTTCATTGTGGTGGGAAAATGCTCAAGAAATCTGTTATTCTGAATTTGTTCCGGAAGGAACTTTTAAAATTAGTTCGCTGTTCCTGAAGTCGGAGCCGTTAAAAGACAGTAAAGCTGAAGAGCCGTTATTTGATATATTAATGGAAAGCTCCGAAGGCAACACATTTACTTACTTTGAAAATTTGCCTATTGCCTATTCAGGTGCACCTCTTTTTCAATATGAATATGGCAACTTTGCTTACACTGACTGGGATCTTTCCCTAAAACAGAAATCGTCAGGAAATTTTATCAAATTAAAAACAGGTGAAGATGAAGGAAAAATTATCCAGCTTTTCTGAGATAACAAGTCACAAACTATCATCAATCAGCAATATTATTCCCGATGCTGCTATATATTGGGCCCATATCGACGGAACTAATAGCAGGTACGAGATACTTCAGGATCATGTAAAATTGGTTATATCATACGCCACATCGATTGTTAAAACCCAAAAAATTGATGATATTATTGATCACTTATGCAACAACATAGCAAAAGAAAATCAGAACCTGGCTGAATATATCAAATTGCTTTTTAGTGCTTCCATCGCGTACCACGATATAGGTAAAATAAATCCCAATTTCCAGGTTTTGAAAATGCAGAACAATCTCTTTAAAGAGAAAAAACTATCAATCGGAAGTCAACATTCCTTGCTTAGTGCAGTCCTGTTTCTTCATTACTTCATCGAAAAGGTCAATTTCAGCAATTTCGAGCCAAAAGAAAAAGAATTACTTTTCGGAATAATAATTCTTTTTTGTATCCCCATTTTAAAACATCACAGTGCCGTTTTAAGTAATGAAAACCATTTTTCTGTCGAAATTTTTGAAGAGCTTTTTCCTTTCGTAGAATATTGCAACATCAATTTACCTCTTAAGGCCAGTACAAAAATAGTCCACATCAAAGACAAACTAATTGAAAGAATTAGCAAAGAACAACATTTTTCAATCTTTGCCTTGCTTAAATTATCTTATTCCCTGCTTACAGCAAGTGATTATTATGCTACCAACGAATACATGGCAGACATAAAGGTTAACGACTTCGGCATTATTGATAAGGCTTTACGCGATAAAATATCTGACAACTTCAAAACAAAGTTACCATATAACGAGGATCTCTTCATCAATATCGAAAAATACCAGAATAAACCGTTCAGTGAATTACAGGAAGTCAGCAAAAAGAATCTGAACTTTTTGCGTCAAAAGTTAAATGCAGAAGTCATTACATCAATCAGGCAAAAACCTGATAGTCCTTGGTATTATATTGAAGCACCCACCGGCGCCGGGAAAACAAATTTATCTTTAGCATGTGTTTCAGAATTGCTGCAGTTAGATCAAAGCCTTAATAAAGTGTTTTATGTATTCCCTTTCACAACACTTATCACCCAAACATTTGAATGTATTAAAGAGACAATAGGCCTGAATAATGATGAATTGATTCAATTGCACTCGAAAGCCGGCTTTCATGAAAAAGAAGAACGTGTGGACGGAGAATACGGGAAAGAAAAAAAACTTCATTTGGACAATCTTTTTGTAAACTATCCGGTCTGTGTAACCTCTCATATTCGCTTTTTTGAAATATTAAAAGGAAATAACAAGGAATCCAATTATTTATTACATCGGTTATGTAATTCAATAGTAGTAATTGATGAATTGCAAACATATAATCCCAGGCACTGGGACAAAATTGTCTTCTTTATTGAAAATTATGCCCGCCATTTCAATACTCGTTTTATCGTTATGTCGGCCACCTTACCAAAAATCGATGCTTTGAGTGAAACGTTAAAAGGGCGTTTTGTAAATCTTACACCAAACAAAAAACTATACTTCTCGAATAAAAATTTTGCTGGTCGAATTGAGTTTGATTTTTCTCTTCTGAAAAAACCTAAACCATCAAAAGAAAACAAAGAAGAATATTTAACAGAATTGGCATATTTCATAAAGCATAAAGCTGACGATTACACAAAAATACACCACCAGTCCAGAGTACTCATCGAATTTATCACAAAAAACACGGCTTCACATTTTTTCAGATTGCTCTCTGAGTCTGATGATTTCCAAAATTATAAATTATATCTCCTTTCCGGCGACATTCTTGAGCCCCAAAGAAAAAGGGTAATTAACGAAATAAAAGAAGAAAAATACAAAAAAGTAATTGTGGTTTCAACCCAGGTCGTTGAAGCAGGAATTGATATTGATATGGATTTAGGGTTTAAAGACCGATCAATTCTTGACAGCGATGAACAGTTGGCCGGCCGAATCAATCGAAACGCTTCGAAAAATGATTGTAAGGTATTCTTATTTGATTGCGACCGGGCTTCAACAATTTACGGCACGGACAAAAGATATCAACATCAGCAGAAGGACAAGGAATTATACTTTGGTTTTGAAGAAATATTGCAAAAGAAAGAGTTTGACAGACTTTATGAAAAGGTTTTTGAAGATGCAAAAAAAGATGACTGGACAGATTCTTCTAAGCTCAAAAGTTATCTTGAGAACTTTAAACGATTTGACTTCTCCTGTATCAGTCAGGAATTTCAACTTATAGAGAATAACGAAACTGAATCATTGTTCATTCCGGTTGAAATAAAAATTCCGGATGGTTATTCTTCAAAAGACCTTAAAACAATTGATCTTTTAACAGATGACCAATTAAGGATTTCAGGAGAAAAATTATTTGACCGGTTTATTGGCCTTATTCATAACAAGGATATTGATTTCATACAAAAACAAATTGACCTGAAAAAGTTGACTGGCCTAATGTCTCTTTTCTCTGTTTCAGTATACCCTAATCTGTTGAAAGAAATTGTTGATAAACTTGATATCGAAAAAAGTAAATATGGTTACCAATATTTATCACATTGGGAAAGTTGTTATAATATAGAATCAGGTTTTAACCTTGAAAAAGCAAGAGAAGATGTCTTACTATGAAACCAGTCCCGTCCCGCCAACCTCAACCGACTCCTCTCCGCCCTTCCTTCGCCCTGACGTGGTTGGATTTTCCAGCAGAACGGGCCGGCCAAACTCCGGAACGTCAGTGGGCAAGCATGAGCGGGAAGGTAAAGAAAACCCCCAACCCCTCCTCCCACCTCGGCCACCTCTTCAACGCTTATACCCGTTACTTCAACCTGAAATACCATCGTCACGGATCCCTGTTCGAGCACCAGTTTAAACGAAAACCGGCAGAAAATGAAAAAATGCAACTTGACAGAGAATAACACCCGATACAAACACCTCATCATGCAAATTACCGGAACTCATTTCAATTATTACCTCATTTGCCATCGCAAACTCTGGCTGTTTGCCAACGGCATTCAGATGGAACACACGTCCGATGCTGTTTATGAAGGGAAGCTCATCCATGAAACATCCTACGATCGTCGAAGCGACAAATACCGCGAAATAGAGATGAATGGTATCAAAATAGACTATTTCGAGCCACGAAACAGAATTGTTCATGAAATAAAAAAATCGGACAAGCGTTCTGAAGCCCATCAATGGCAACTGAAGTATTACCTCTATGTGCTTGAACAAAATGGCGTAAAAGAATGTACCGGACTACTCGAATATCCCCGTCTTCATAAAACCGAAGAAGTATTGCTGACTACCCCAGACAGGGACGCCATCCGGGAAATGGTCGTCGCAATTAAAACAATCATTAATAACGACGTTTGTCCGCCAAAATTGCCGAGAAGTAAATGCAAAAATTGCAGCTATTTCGATTTCTGTCACAGCGGCGAGGAGTAGCTGAAAAATGTAACAAACCCCTCGTATGGCTTGACCTTGTGAAAGAAAATGAACCGGAGCCACCCGAACAAACCGGTCGCCGAAAAAATGCAGCAGATACCCTGCTGAAAGTATCTGCAACTACCGGGAAAATGCTGGAGCAAATCAGAAAAATCAATAAATCATAGCTCAACAGCTCAATAATTCACCAACTCAATATCTTTCCATGCTATGAAACGAACTTATTACCTTTTCAATCCGGGATTGCTTCAACGACGCGACAATACCCTCAAATTTACCCCCTACGATAAGGAAGGCAATAGTCAGAAGCCGCGTTTTCTGCCGGTCGAAAATATTGCCGAACTCTATTGTTTTGGAAATTTAGATGCCAACTCGGCCCTTTACAATTTCCTGGGACAACAACAAATTCCGGTTCACTTTTTCGATTATTACGAAAACTACACAGGATCATTTATGCCAAGAGACGGACTCTTGAGCGGAAAGGCTCTTATGGCACAAGCCCGTTTACACGACAATGAAAATCGCCGCATCAAACTGGCCAGCCGCATACTCGACGGGGCTGTACATAACATGATCAAAAATCTGAAATATTACGACAACCGGGGCAAAGACCTCTTACCAGTGATCGAACGTATAGAAGGTTACCGTCATCAGTTTGACCATGTGAAAGCCATTGATGAACTCATGGGATTGGAAGGCAACATTCGCCGTACTTATTACGAAGGTTTTGAATTGATTGTAAATGATTTCAGTATGAGCGGACGCAGCATGCGCCCTCCAAAAAACGAAGTGAATGCCCTTATATCGTTTGGCAACATGATGTGCTACAGTCAGTGTCTGAGGGCTATACATCAGACACAGCTCAATCCGGTCATTTCGTTTCTGCACACACCGGGCGAAAGACGATTCTCCCTCTCCCTGGATCTGGCTGAAATTTTCAAACCTATTCTTGTTGACCGGGTGATCTTTAAAGTCCTCAACAAAAAAATCATTGGGGCCGGAGACTTTGATAATACACTGAACCGGATTGTGCTGAAACCCGCCGGGAAAAAGGCATTTGTAAAAGCCTTCGAAGACCGGCTTTCAGAAACCATTCAACATCGAAGCCTGAAACGTTCTGTAAGCTATAAACATCTTGTCAAACTGGAGTGCTACAAACTGGTCAAACATGTACTGGGAATTGAAGAGTATCAGCCGTTTAAGATGTGGTGGTGATTATAACTGGTGAGCTGATATGGTAGCGATCTGGCATCAGACCATCAAACGATCGACTAAAGTTATTAAAGCTTTAAACATCATAACAAATTTAAATAGGGCGTTAAAAAAAACAAACATAGAGACGCAAAATTTTATTATATTAGGAGATAATTTGTTATTGCTGGTTTCATTATCATTTAATTATCAATCATTTGTAAAAGTTTATCAGAATATTGTTATACGAAAAACAATGTTATGGAAAACAAGGAATTACTGTTAATTAAAGGTGACGTTGCAGGCATTCAGCACTACATCTTTTCGGTAAAGAATGATGGCGCTGCCCGGCGATTGAAAAATCGTTCGCTGGAAGTAAAAGAAAGCACCCTCCAAACCGGGCTGGATATTGCGAGGGAGCTGGATGCCACAATGCTCACGACAGGCGGCGGCTACTTTTTGTTAAAAGCCCCAAAGCCTTCCAAATGGGAAGAACAATGGAACCTGTTGCGAAAAAGGTATGAAAGCAAAGAACGGAAAGGACGTTTAAATCTGGTGCTTTCCTTTTACGAAGTTCCTGGAGAAGAAGAATTAAACCTGAATTATTCCCGTTACCGGCATTTGTTGGAAAGTCAGGCCGGGAAAGATAAGTTGCAACAGGGGAAGATAACAGACGCTTTTTTTGATCCATACCGGATGCCATCACCTACTCCTCCCACAGACGTGAAACCGAAGGATATTCCTACCTGGGACGATTGCCAGGAAAGACTATATGATGAAAATGAGGAGTCTCCCAAAAGTGGAATTATCGACTTCGACCATTTGGCAGCCTTTGCCAGGCAACGTACCGGGAGCGATCTGCTCGCGGCCCTAAAACTGGATGTAGACAACCTGGGAAAATGCTTCGAAAAATTGAAAACCAAAGAAGCCTCGGATAAACTTTCAAAACGGCTGAATCAATTCTTTGGTGAGGAATTGAAAAAACTCCGTGAAAAAGAAGTATTTCATCATAATGAATTTTCCCACCGCTACAAAGACAATATTTACCTGGTTTTTGCCGGTGGCGACGATACCTTTCTCCTTGGCGGATTCGATGCAGTATTGCAATTTACCGAATTACTGCAAAATAAATTCTCCACTTTTTCCAAAGAACTGCTGAATGATATCCCGAATCTTGAAAAAGTCATAACTTTTTCCGCTTCGATCATTTTTTTTAAGCCATCGTATCCACTTTTGAAGATGGCTTCAACAGCTGAGCATCATCTGAACCTGGCCAAAGAAGCCTCGACCGATAAAAACCGTATTTCTGTTTTAGGACAACCATTTAAGTGGCATGAATTCTCCCGTATGATTAACATATCCAACCTGCTGGATGATTTGGTCCGCAATCATGGTGAAAGTAAAGCCGTCATTTCACGTATAAGGGAGAGCCGCAAAGGATTTGCGGCAGCATTGCGTCATTCGGATCGCGGGCGTTTAAACATTCCGAGCGTGTGGCGATTATTCTATTTCATACGAAATGTAAAACCCGAAAACAAAGAGGAAATAGAAAAACTGATCAAAGAATATGAAGCCTTGATAATGAATGCCTTCATGGAAAAAGAGAACGGTAATCCCATGCTTTTCCCGGTTGCTGCAAGAATAGCCGAATATAAACTTAAAAATTTCAAGTCATGAATAATCAAACAAGAAAAACCCCCAAGAAAAAAGAAAAAAGCGATCAAGAACTGTTAGAATTGTTAAATACTGAATTCCCGGGTTATCCCGCTTCCCTGCTTTCTTTCACGCAAGGGAATGACCCCAAAGAAACAGGAAAAACAATTGAGAATTTGAAAAATTTTGTCCGTAAAACCGGAAAAGACATTAGCACCTCACAGGTTCGCAACCTCTATTCTAAGGCAAGAGCTGTAAAGAACGAAAGTCAGTTGCAATTGTTACGGCCTCAAATTGCCTATATGGTTGCACGGCAACAAGCAACTGGTCAACCATATAAAAGAGAATCCATGCGAAAGTTTTTCCTTTTGCTCGACGACCTCATAAGCAAAGGCATTTCATTGCCCGATTTCCTTAAGATATTTGAAGCTATCGTAGCCTATCATAAATATTTCGGTGAAAAGAACTGAACTAATAACCAATAAAATGCTTAAAAAATGAAACTTACAGGAAAAATCATCATAAGTGGAAATATTGAACTCATTACAGGGTTACATATAGGAGGTTCTTCCTCTATCAGCGACATAGGCGGCATTGATAATAACGTCATTAAGTCGGTTCCCTTAAAAACCGATTTTGAAGGCATTCCTTACATTCCGGGAAGCTCATTAAAAGGAAAACTCAGAACATTACTGGCTAAAGAGTATGGTTTCATCAGTATTGACGATGACAGAGAACCTGTTTCGACCATCTTTGGCAGCACCAAAACCAATGAAATATCACGTATTATTGTATCTGATGCAACGCTTGATACTGAAGCATTTAAGAAAATCTTCAACCAGAGTGAAATGGAATTTCCATGGACCGAAAGTAAGTGGGAAAACCGTATTGACCGGAAAAACAGCAGCGCTAACCCAAGGCAAATGGAGCGGGTGCCGGCAGGTGCCGTATTTCATTTTAATATGATTTATGATGTGTACGACGATAATAAGGAAGATGTGCACATGCACGAAATCGCAAGAACATTTCATTTGCTCGAAGATGACTACCTGGGAGGAAGCGGTACCAGAGGCTATGGACGTATAAGATTTAAAGATATCAGCCTCAAACGACGAACCATCACCGGCTATTATAAACCGAAAGAAAACCGGCATGAAGAAGATATTACAAGTGATTACTGGATAAATACAATAACAAAATGAAACGCGTTGAACTCATTTCGATGCCCGGCAAGCAGTATCATTTTGGGGAGATATTACCGGAGGAGGAAGAGCAGCATTTGAATGCCATAACGCCATTCCCTTCCTCCGACCTGCTGTTTTCTGCCCTGATAAACATCTGGCGTAAGGTGTTTGGCGATGCCTCAGTACTAGTCAAAAATTTTCAGGAAGATGATATCCGGATATCGTCAGCTTTTTTCTTTATCAGGAAAAACGAAAAAGCCATTCGTTTTTTACCAAAGCCTGTCACAGCCAACCTGTATCAAATCGAAGAACACAAAAAACTGAAAAAGATTGATTTTGTTTCAGAAGGAATCATAAATAACGGAGTTCTTCCTGAAGAATGGCTCAAGCCTGACCGTTGCTCGTTGCTCGACGGAAAACTGGTCTGTCTTAAGGATGAACTCTCAGAAACCGGGCTGGACAGCATCACAGTTTACAAAGAAGTCACCATTCCCAAAGTGAAAGTACATACGCCCGAAAAAGATAGTTGTATCTACAGTCAAACCAATATTATGTTTCCGGTGTTCGAACGTAATGATATTGAGACAGGTTACTACTTCTATCTGGATGAGCATCTTCCAACCGAAAATCAGGAAAAGTTTCTGACGGTGCTGAACCTACTGGCCGATGAAGGACTTGGAGGCGACCGCTCTACGGGTTGCGGTCAGTTTAAGGAAGTGCGGCTGACTAAAGCTAGTATTCCTCGCGGCCCTTCAGAAAATTACCTCTCGTTATCGTTGACCAATCCGTCAACAGAAGAACGCGATGCATTTGCCTTTTACCGGATTGTCACCCGCGGTGGCCGTCGCGTAAATGGTAACAAACAGTTGAAGTTGGTGAATATGATCGGCGAAGGCTCCATTGTTACCCGACCGGTATCGGGGCGGATCGTGGATATTTCTCCCGACAATGATGGCAGCTACCGGCGATATGGCCGGACATTGCTCTATCCGTTACCTTCAAATTTCGAAATGCTATGGAAAACACAACAAAACACCTGAAAATAGAAACGGTTACTCCAGTATCTGTTGGCACAGGCGAAGTTTGGTCGCCTGTTACAGATTTTTTTGTAAAGGATAAACAGTTATACCGAATCGATGCTGTAAAATTTCAGAATCTCCTGCAGGAAAATAACAAAATAGAGACCTTTCTGCAATATGTTTCGAAATCGATTAATGAGTCCCGCACTGGCACAAATGCCGATTTGAGACTTTTTATCGAAAATGAACTGAATTCTCCGGCACAAAATCTGGCCGGGTCGGTACTCCCTTACCCAAATATGGAAAGTGGAAAAGAACAGGTGGACTGCTGTTACCAGGTAACGGGACTTCCTATTATTCCAGGTTCCTCCCTCAAAGGAGCAGTCAAAACCGCTCTCTTTTACGATTGGCTCAAACATTCCGGAGATGGGAAAAAAGCGCTCGATAACATCATCAATCATCTTCTTCCGCAATACCATTCAGAATGGTTCAAAAAAGAATACCCTAAAGAGGTCGAACAGAAATTCCCTGATGCGCATGATGAAGCGGGAAAACACTTGTTTGCCGACTTAAGCATAAGTGATACCGATCCCTTCCCTGAGGAATCAATGATAATTTTCAAAACCAAACGTATTCATCTGAACAACCCAAAATATAATGGAGTACCCCAAGTCAAAATGTGTATCAACAAAGGCTATTCTTCAATTCTTAACTATATGTCTTCCCGCTGGAAGCCGGATATATCCTTCATTCAACAAATGAATACTTTTGCCTACAATACCATTGTCACAGAAGAGGAAATATTGTTTGATCATTCACAGGGCATATCCCGCAATATAAAACAGAAATTAAATACTTTCTACAACAGGATGACCAACGAGATAGACCGCATTGAAGAAAGTGAAGAATTGACCTTCTTCTTGAGGATTGGTTCCGGCAAAAGCTTCTATAATAATACCATATCAATGATACTCCTGGAAACAGATATTGAAGCATTTAAAACATTTTGTAAAATGTATAAGCTGGGAAAAGCCCCAAATGAAAAGCACTATAAACCAAAAGAACCTTTCCCTGTTACGCGCTCAGTTATTTCAGGTATTTATGAACCAATGGGATGGGTGAAAATTTCGATACAATAAAAAAGAATAATTTTATGGCACGAAAAGTATTTCTTTCAATATTAGGGAACGGATTTTACCATGAATGCAATTATTACTGGCAAACCAGAAATCAATTCTCTAAACAACGCTTTATCCAAAAAGCCTGTGTAGACCTCTTGTTCAATGACTGGAACGAAAACAATGAAATAATCCTGTTTTTGACCGACGCTGCCCATAAAAGTAATTGGAATAAATGCATTCATAAAAGAATAAATAAAGAAGGAATAGAACAAGACTATCAGGGGTTGGAAAACTTATTACCCCGGGCCAAAACACAGCCAATTCCCGACGGAAAAACAACAGAAGAGATTTGGCAAATTTTTGATACCATTTATGGCTCATTGCAAGAAAATGACGAGGTATATCTGGACATTACCCATTCGTTTCGCTATTTACCCATGTTGCTTCTTGTTCTGCTCAATTACGCCAAATACCTGAAAAACATATCCCTCAAACGAATCTCTTATGGCAATTATGAAGCCCGGGATGCTGATAACTTCGCCCCGATAATGGATTTAACAGCCTTTTCTGAATTACAGGATTGGAGCATTGCTGCGAGCGACTTTGTTAACTTTGGACAGGTAACGAAAATAGCTGAACTTACAGATAAAAGGATAGCACCTGTTCTGAAAAATAAAGGAAATAATGAAGAATCTGCCAGATTTCTTAAAGGAATAAAAAAAGAGCTAATAAACTTCGCTACAGATATTCAAACCTGCCGTGGCCAGAATATTATTTCCAATGCTTCGGTAGTCAAAGTTCACCAATACCTGGATAAACTTAAGAATGAAATAATAAAACCACTCAACCCGATATTGGATAAATTAAAAGACAGAATTAAAGATTTCAAAACCAACAACATACTAAACGGCCTTGCTGCCGTTGAATGGTGCATTGATAACGGATTGATTCAGCAGGGCATAACAATTTTAGAGGAAACAGCAATTAACTACACGGCTTCAAAATTGAATGTTGATATGCATAATCGGGAAATCAGGGAGGTTATTTCATCAGGTTTTAACATTTTGTCACGTAAAATAGAAGAAAAAAATTGGGATGAAAAATGCAAAAAAAATAAGGATATAATAGTCCAAATGAGCCTTGACTCAACTATAACTCAACTTAAATCATGCTTTGAAAAACTCAGAACTGACAGAAATGATATTAATCATTGTGGGATGCTTGAAAAACCGCAACCTAAGAAAGGCGAAAAGTTTCAAACCAATCTAAAACAACAATTAATTGATTTTAAATACATTATAAGTAATGCTCATTAACTTAAGCAATCACCCTTCTGATACCTGGGAACGGGAGCAAAAATTAACAACCGGCAAACTATTCGGAATCATCAGGGATTTGCCCTTCCCTGATGTTGACCCGATGGCAGATGAAAATGAAATCAATTCTCTTGCGAACAGCTTGGTTAAAAGATGTAGAGAAATTTTGGAAGCCCAGCCATCGTCTCTTACTCATGCAGTGCACGTCATGGGAGAAATGACTCTGACATTTGCTGTTGTAAAAAAACTTCAGAAACATCATATTCAATGTGTAGCATCAACTACACAGCGGATAGTATCCATGCACGATAAAAACCAAAAAAGCAGCAGTTTTAAATTCTGCCGTTTTAGAAATTATTTGTAACAAGATTCTAACCTCCCTTATACATAACTAAACAACTTTATTCAGTTCGGATAGTTGAGTGCAGTATAAAAACCATATTTTTGTCAAAACCGAGGCGTTTTAAATTTTTGCTCCAGAGTTAACTTGTTGTTAATGAGGATGCAAAAATTAAAAACAACAACGAG
>NZ_AEWI01000208.1 GCF_000191885.1 Anaerophaga thermohalophila DSM 12881 | reverse complement strand
TCTTAAATCTTAAATCTAAAAATCTAATAATCTATTAAGGCAAACCTTGTCATGCTTGTTTCATCTTACATTTAATAAATTGTTAAAGTTGTTAATATGTTAATTTTTAGTTTTTAGAATGTTATGAGTTTTATTACAGTAGCTAACAATCCTAACAATCTAACAGTCCTAACAATTTTACAACAATCTTTGCCATGCTCGTTTTAGTAAGCAAAAATTCCCCTTGCAGTAGAAGAATAATCTTTATTCTGCAAGGGGGAAGAATGATAGCAGATTTATTGTTTCAATATTTCTTCGATTTTTTTGAGTTCTTCATCGGAAAAGGTAAGATTGTTAAGCGCCTCCAGATTGTTACTTAACTGGTTTACACTGCTGGCTCCGACCAGTACCGAGGTGATACGGTTGTCTTTCAACAGCCAGGCAAGAGCCATTTGGGCAAGAGACTGACCTCTTTGGGCTGCAAGATCGTTAAGTTTGTTCAGTTTTTTCTGAATTTCGGGTGTTAATGCTTCACGTTGCAGGAAACCATGCGGGTTGGCCATTCTTGAATTGGCAGGAATTTCTTTCAGGTATTTATCGGTCAATAATCCCTGGGCAAGCGGGGAAAATACAATGGAACCGACGCCTCTTTTCCCAAGAACATCCAGAAGGCCGTCTTCTTCAACCCAGCGGTCAAGCATATTGTACCGTGGTTGATGGATCAGTAATGGTATTCCCATATCACGAAGAATGCTTTCGGCCTTTTGCGTCATTTCGGCATTATAGTTGGATATTCCGGCATATAGCGCTTTTCCCTGTTTTACCGCCTGAGCCAGTGCACCCATAGTTTCTTCGAGGGGGGTGTCGGGATCGGGACGGTGAGAGTAAAAAATATCCACATAGTCGAGTCCCATTCGCTTCAGACTCTGATCAAGGCTGGCCAGCAAATATTTTCTGGAACCCCATTCGCCATAAGGGCCCGGCCACATCAGGTAGCCGGCTTTTGTTGAAATAATCATTTCGTCGCGATAGGGTTTAAAATCGGTAGCTAAAATGCGC
The DNA here is from genome assembly GCF_000191885.1 of Anaerophaga thermohalophila DSM 12881. Taxonomy (GTDB): domain Bacteria; phylum Bacteroidota; class Bacteroidia; order Bacteroidales; family Marinilabiliaceae; genus Anaerophaga; species Anaerophaga thermohalophila. Next base: position 24,503 of record NZ_AEWI01000208.1, on the reverse strand, counting down.
CCGAAATTTTCTTCCGCACTGCCGGGAACCGGACCATAATTGTTGGCCAGGTCAAAATGTGTAATTCCGTTATCGAATGCATGATGCAAAATTTTACGACCATTTTCAAAAACATCCACAGAGCCGAAATTGTGCCACAGGCCAAGCGATATGGCCGGCAGTTTAATGCCGCTCTTTCCGCAACGGCGGTAATTCATTGTTTCGTAGCGCTTTTCGTTGGCAAGATAATTCATAGTGTTATATTATTATTGTGCGTAAAAATTAATAATTCTTTTTATTGATTGGCGGCAAACTTCACAAAATCCTTCGGCTTCGTTCGACTTCATTCTGCAGTTGAGTGCCGGGCGGTAGATTCCTTTTGCCGAATAGCCGGCACCTTCAAAAACTCCGGTGACATTTTTATATTTTGGAGTTGGGGGTGTTGGAATTGGAACAGTATCCGGCACCAAATGTTTCCATTTGATGTCAAAATTTACCAGGGTTGTCAGGTTTGGCGCCCATGGTTCACTTTCTTTATCGAAAAAATCGGGGATAGGAGAATCGTTATAATAATATTCATCGCCAAGTCCGGCCAGCCCATGTCCTGTTTCGTGCACGAACACTTCGGGCGATGACGGGTGCCGGGCCGACACAATTGAGAAATGATTGTATACCCCGCCACCACCATATTTTGAAGTATTTACAAGCACAATGATATGATCATGCGGTACTCCGGCGGCATAATCATATATTGTCCATGTGCTGAAACTTTCCAGGTAGCGGTCGGAACCGAATGTGTTGAACGAACTGTTCATTGCTGTTTCTCTCCGGATATTTCTGACAGGATCATCGGTTCCTGCCTCTGCAGATATTGTATGTAATGCTCTGACCGTTATTTTGTCTTTTAAATTCGTATAGGGTGCAATACTGAAAAGGTAATCGGTTATATTTTTTGCATCGTGCAAAAAGCTTTCTTTTTCATCTTTGGTGTACCCTTCAGCAAGGATGAGAAGATCGGCTTGTTCGTCAGGATTGTTGATGCCGTGTATTATCTCAGCCTGATTTTCATCAGGAATTATCTGAGTTACAGGAACAGTCTCTTTGGGAGAGAACAACTCATTGATGAGTGTAACAAATTGACCGTCTTTTTTTCTGAATTCAATCAAAATCCGGACTTTAGAAATTGGCCAGGGCGCTTCAACGGTTTGTTCAAAAGCGCGGGATACCTTTCCGGCCTGTTCGGTTGTCCTCCATTCTTCAAACAGAGTACAAAATCCTTTGAGAAAAAGGGTATCATCGGTTTGAGGATTTAGAAGGACCAGTCTGTAAGTTCCATAGTCGAAAGATGGAGTGTTTTGATTTTGGCCGGCACTGTAACCAGGTGATTTTTTATATACTGCAATAGCAGATTGCTGTTGCTCATGATCTCCTGACAGCACAAAATCAATTCTAAGCGTTTGCCGGTAGTTGAAATGATGTTGTGTCTGTCCTATGGTACTTGCTCCTGTCGTAAAGAAATATGAAAAGAGCAATAATAAAATTCGAAAACGGATTTTCATTCGTATACAATTTACTTAAGTTATTGGTCGAATGGAACTCACATGATTGAGTTTTATACATGTTCTTTTGTGACAAAGCTTGTCATGCTCATTTTATCTTACTTTTAATAAATTGTTACGGCTGTTAGAATTGTTAAAGTTGTTAATATTGTTAATGTATTAGTTGTTAAAATATTATAAGTTTTGTTACATTAGCTAACAGTTTAACAATCCTAACATTTTTATTCGTATAAAATTAGTCTAAGTTATTGGAATGATGCAATTTATCATACTTTAATTGATGTTAGATTCTTCGCTCCGCTCAGAATGACAGAGCGCTCAGTGTCATTCTGAGGAGGTAACGACGAAGAATCTTTCCCTTGTTACAACAAGTTCCTTTAGCCGTTTTTTATCATTCAAAGACTCTTTACCACTGATGTGATTCTTCGCTCCGCTCAGAATGACAGACTGTCTAATGTCTTTCTGAGGAGGCAAGACGAAGAATCTGTTTCCTGTTTTTGGTTTCTTTGATGATTAAAGTTTAGATGGTGTTTATACATATTCTTGTTGTGGGGAACTTTGCCATGCTCGTTTTATCGGTATAAAATTCAATTTAAAATGTATGGGTACGGTATAAAAAGCATATTTTTGTCAAAATTAAGGCGTTTTAAATTTTTGTACAGTAGTCAACCCGTTTAATGAGGAGGTAAAAATTTAAAACAACAATGAGTTTGGCAACAAAGATGCTTTTTGGTTCGGGCTCATATTTGTTTGTTTCTTGAACGTTTACCCGATTTTGAGCTTTCCTGATTATCACCAGGGATGCATAAATATATGTATAATTTTTTGAATTGTATAAAAATGGATGAGGTAAGTGCAAAATCAGATTGGTTTTCAAAATGGTTTTATCAGCAAGTCGAGCCATTGAATATTTCTGATTATTGGATTGGAGTTATCGAATTCCTGGTATCGGGATTGATAATACTGTTATTATCCTATCTCGCGTACATTATAGCAAGAAGGTTTTTTCTTTTTGCGGTCATCAGAATGGTAAGAAGAACAAAATCTAAGTTGGATGATTTTCTGGTTCAGCGAAAGGTTTTTCACCGTTTGTCTCACCTGGCTCCTGTAATAGTCATATATCTTCTTTCGGATTGGTTCTGGGGCGATCATCCTGAAAAGTTGAAGATTTTTCAGGATGTTGTTTCGCTTTATTTAACGGCGGTAATTGTAATGAGCTTCAGAGCATTGCTCAATGCTTTTGAAGATATTTACAATACTTTTCCGTTTGCGCATGAAAGACCTATTAAAGGATATCTTCAGGTAATTCATTTGATCGCCATAATTGTAGCAGTGCTTGTTGCAGTATCTATTATTTTTAATGTAGAGGTTCTTTCCATTCTGGCCGGAATGGGTGCTATGGCGGCTGTTCTGATGTTGGTTTTCAGAGATTCTATTCTCGGATTGGTGGCAGGGATACAGCTTTCGGCAAACCGGATGGTACGAGTTGGTGACTGGATATCGATGCCCAGTCATAATGCTGACGGCACGGTTATGGAAATAACACTCAATACGGTGAAAGTACGCAACTGGGATAAAACCATTTCCACCATCCCCACCTATGCTATGGTTTCCAACTCTTTTGTTAATTGGCGGGGAATGGAAGAGTCGGGTGGAAGAAGAATTGCCCGGGCCGTACACATTGATATTCGTAGTGTAAAGTTTTGTACTCCCGAGATGCTCGAAAAGTTCAGGAAAATACATCATTTAAAGGACTACATCGATCAGCGGCAGAAAGAGATTGAAGAGTACAACCGCACACACAATATTGATGAGTCGCTTCCTGTTAACGGAAGAAGAATGACCAACCTGGGCGTTTTCAGAAAATATCTTGAGAATTACGTGGCTAATCATCCCAAGATTAATGAGAAAATGACGCTTATTATACGTCACCTGGCACCCACTGAGAAAGGCCTGCCTGTGCAGATATACGCTTTTTCCGGAGAACAGGAGTGGGCTAAATATGAAAGTGTTCAGGCCGACATCTTCGACCATATACTGGCCATTATTCCGCTGTTTGAGCTTCGCGTGTTTCAAAACCCGAGTGGCGATGATTTTAAAGAATTGGTTGGAAGTTTTTCAAATTAAAAGTGAAATTGAAAGTTTATAATTTATTACCACCTGTTTTTATGCATATTTTGTTGGAATATTGGATAATTAATTCTAAATTCGACAAGAATCATTATTAAATAAGCAGGAAAACTTTTAAATTCTAACATTTGTCATTTTTTGATATGGAGAGCAATTTACAGATTGATAGTCTCGACAAAAAAATTTTGTCGATGATCACTCAAAACGCACGAATTCCATTTCTTGAAGTAGCCCGGGAATGTAAGGTGTCAGGGGCAGCTATTCATCAACGTATTCAGCGATTGATGAATATGGGTGTTATTAAGGGGTCTGAATTTATTATTAATCCCGGCAAAATTGGTTATCATACCTGTGCTTTTATTGGGATTTTTCTAAAAAAGGCCAGCTTGTTCGACAAAGTGGTTAAAATGCTCGAAGAAATTCCAGAGGTTGTGGAATGTCATTATACCACCGGGGAATATGCAATGTTTATCAAGATTTTTGCCAGGAGCAACGAACATCTGAAACGTATTTTACACGACCGGCTTCAAAATATACCCGGAATTTCTTCAACCGAGACCATTATTTCTCTTGATGAGTCATTTAAGCGGCAATTGCCTATTGAATAGCTGGATAAAATAATTAGGCAAAAGGGGCATTACAACGGTGTTCCTTTGTTTTTATCTGATGAAATGCTGAGTTGCCAAAATTTCGGGTTGTTCCCGGGTCATTGAAACATCGATTTGCCCCAGCATTACGCCTCCCCATCCAACCTGGTTAATGATTACATCCTGCCCGTCTTTGTTCTTTATTATATCCGGCTTTTTCATGAACGTGTGAGTATGTCCGCCAATAATAATATCGATTGATGAGGTCTGCCGGGCAGTTTTAATATCCGATTCAGGCCTGTCGGGAGTACTCTCGTATCCGAGATGTGAGATGGCCACTACAAGATTGCATTTCTTTTCTTTTTTAAGGAAACGGGCTGTTTCTTCTCCCGTTTGTACCGGGTCGAGCCATTTCATTCCTTCATAATTGGATGGTGAGATCAATCCGTCCGGATTTATTCCCAGACCTAATAAGCCAATTCTGAATTCACCTTTTTCAATGATTTTCCACGGAAGTGTTTTCCCTTTTAAAATGGTGTCACTGAAATCGTAATTGGTACAAATGAAGGGGAATTTGGCATGTTTCATTTGGTCGGCAAGGTGAGTCAGGCCATTGTCGAATTCATGATTTCCAATGGTAGCGGCGTCATATCTCATGTCCGACATCAGTTTCAATTCGGGTTCCCCTCCGAAGAAATTGAAATAGGGTGTCCCCTGAAATATGTCTCCTGCATCAACCAATATCAGATTCGGATGTTTCTCTCGCAATTGTTCTATTAAGGCAGCACGCCGGGCAAATCCACCTATATTGGGAAATTCCGGATGATCCGGGGGGAAGGGATCAAGATGGCTGTGTACGTCGTTGGTATGTAAAATGGTGAGAGAATGATTGTTATTTCCACCCACAGATCGGAAAGGAAGGGCTGTTGCCATCCCTCCGGCTATGAGTGTTTTTATGAATTGTCTACGATTATGTTTCATCCGTATAAAATTTATTTATTAAGGTCGGATGGAACTCGCATGCAAGGATTTATATATGTTCTTTTGTGATAAACCTTGTCATGCTCGTTTCATCAGTATAAAATTAGTCTAAGTTATTGGTCTGATGGAACTCGCATGATTGATTTTATACATGTTCTTTTGTGACAAACCTTGCCATGCTCGTTTCATCCGTATAAAATTAGTCTAAGTTATTGGAATAATGCAACTTATCATACTTTAATTGATGTTAGATTCTTCGCTCCGCTCAGAATGACAGAGTGCTCAGTGTCATTCTGAGGAGGTAACGACGAAGAATCTGTTCCTTGTTTTTGGTTTCTTAGAATGATTAGAGGTTAGATGGTGTTTATACATGTTCTTTTGTGACAAACCTTGTCATGCTCGTTTCATTTGGTCGTTTTTTCTTCTGCCTTCAGGTTGTCAGATACTTTTATTTAACTCAAGATGAAAATAGATTTATATCAATCACTTATTGTATTGGGTCAGATGTTTGCTAAGCTGGCAAATTTTCAGAACAAACTGATATATTCTTTTCTACAAAACTTATTACTTCTGCCTCTCGGTTACTTTTATCTAACTAAAATCATAAGCTTTTCAAAATGATATTTATGTGCATTGGGTAGTTTCTTGAGTGTATCAGTGCCTGAAAATCTCCACTATTGACTACTGACTACTGACTACTGACTAAAAACTACTGACTAAAAACTACTGACTAAAAACTACTGACTAAACTATATCTATACATCTAACGATCTGTTGGAACGTGTTATTCCAGAATAACTCTTTTTTCATCCGTTGGGTTTATTATTATGCCGTGACTTGTCAGCTCGCGGATGTGTGAAATAATAAGGTCTCTTATTTTATGTTTCGATGTATGTTTTTCAGAAGCTTTGGTGAAAATGGTATAATGATCGCCACCGCTGGCGAGATAGTCTGATGTCGCTACATAATAGAATTGGCCGTTTTTCAAGGGGTTCTCGTTAATTTTCGGGTTCAGAACCTGCTGATTCCTGAAAGTGAAAGTTGCGCCGGCTATGCCGTCACCACCCGAAGTTCCGATGTGATTGAACAATTCAGTGATTTCTTCTCCCGATAACTTCAAAATGACCAACTGGTTTTCAAAAGGCATCAACGAGTAAATATTTCCGACAGTAATGTTTCCTTTAGGCAATGGGGCCCTAAGTCCATTTATGTTGATAACAGAAATAAGCGGCAGATTTCCTTTATTGCTCTTCCGAATTTCGTTTTTTGCCGCATCGCGAAGCAGGTCGGCAATAAAATTCGAGAGCGCTGTTCCTGGTTTTTTGGGAAACATTTTCTTTTTAGTCTGCCCGATTATCTCGTTCATGATTGTTTCAACTGAATCGCGGAGAGGTGCGATGTAGGACTCAATCTGAGGAGAGGCGGCAATACTGCTATCCAGTTCTATAATCTCCGATGATGAAAAATGTGGCTTTTCCTGATGCTGGCACGATGTGGAAATAAAGCCTGCTAAAAGAAGAATAAACAGCACATTTTTGAATCTGCCGAAATGTTGCATTTTTTCTTTCAAAACTATAAAAAATGCAGCAAAAGGGAATAATGCTGCATTATATAATTGAACCCGGTCTAAAAAGCATCTTTGTTGCCAAGCTCGTTGTTGTTTTAAATTTTTGCATCCTCATTAACAACAAGTTAACTCCGGCACAAAAAATTTAAAACGCCTTGATTTTGACAAAAATATGCTTTTTATACTGTACTCATAATTGTTAATGTTTGCTCTGTAATTATTTTATTCGTTCAAGATATTTTTTTCTGACTTCGATGAGATAGTCTTCGCTCATTTCGGGATAATAGATGCGGATCATATCCTGAATTCCGAATTTGACATGGAAATGCCCGATGGCTGCGTCGAAAAATGGTCTGTCCCAGTTAAACTTTACCTGCTTTGTAATATTTTCGAAATGCTTCCAGGTAATCTGTTTGGGAATCAGGAAATAACCATGGTCTTTTTCTACCATGTCGAAGAATATACCTGGTTGTTTTTCTTCGAGAATGAAGAATTTTTTAATCCTGATAATTGCCGGACCTTCAACTTTTCTGTTGGGTTTGCTCTTGAATTCAATCCCCTCATCCATGTAACCTCTTTGCAAATCGATTATCTGAGAAAAATTATCCAGATGTCTTACCCGGATGACATCAATCTTCCGGTTAAAAATGTGAACAACACCCGGAGTTGCATTAAAATCGGTTTTGAAATATTTTTGAATGTTCTGTGTGGCCCGGGTAATATCCTCGAGCGTGTACAATTTTTTTAGTACCAAATAAAGGTATAGTGGTTTGCTTTCAACCGGGTGATCGGAATAATAATTATAGAAACCCGGAAATGGTTCTGGAGCTTCCAGCACAAAGGTATTCGGCCAGATTTTGTCTTCAAGTGTACGTAAAGTCTCCTGTTTCAGCAGGTTTCCATAGTGTTCGATATAATGCTCGTTACTCATGGCTTTTTGATTATTTGGTAATTACAATAGTTATCAAAAGGTAATGAAAAAAATGGAAAGATCACTAAAATCCGATGTGTTTTCTTATTTTCTTTCCAACAGGGCGATATTCTCCACATGGTGGGTATGAGGGAACATATCTACCGGTTGCAGTGCGCTGACTTTATAGCGTGCATCCAGAAGGTTAATATCGCGTGCCTGAGTGGCGGAGTTGCAACTGACATATACCACTTTTTCGGGGGCTGCATTCAAAATGGTTCTTACTACATCTTCGTGCATTCCGGCGCGTGGAGGGTCGGTGATCAAAACATCGGGGAAGCCTTCTTTTTCAAACAGATCATACGTCAATATATCTTTCATGTCGCCGGCCAGGAATCTGGTGTTTGAAATCCCGTTCAGTTCTGAATTTTCTTCTGCATTTTCAATGGCTTCGGGAACATATTCAATGCCAATAACTTTTCTGGCGTTATGGGCTATAAAGTTGGCTATGGTTCCTGTTCCTGTGTAAAGATCATAAACGGTTTCGTTGCCTGTAAGACCTGCAAAACTGCGGGCGACTTTATATAAATTGTACGCCTGGAGAGAATTGGTCTGGTAAAACGATTTTGGGCCAATTTTAAATTTCAGTCCCTCCATTTCTTCAAAGATATGATCCCTTCCTGAGAAGAGATGAACCTTCAGGTCTGTTATAGTATCGTTGGCTTTTTCATTGATTACATACATCCATGATGTAACATCCGGGAATTTTTTAATGAGATGTTCGAAAAGCTGTTCTCGTTTCTTTTTATCATCATGATAAAAAACGATAATAACCATGGCTTCTCCCGTACTACTTGTGCGGATGATAAGCGTACGCAAAAAGCCCTCCTGAGTTTTCAGATCGAAAAATGGCCAGTTATTTTCAAGTGCAAAATTTCGGACGGCAAGTCTTACCTCATTCGAGGGCGTGCGTTGAAGATGACATTCTTCAATATCGATTACCTTATCGAACATTCCTGGTATATGGAACCCCAGTCCGTTTTTGTTGCTGATAATTTCATCCGATTCCATCTCTTCGGGCGATAGCCAGCGCCTGTTGGAGAAGGTAAACTCCAGTTTGTTGCGGTAGAAACGTTCTTCGGGGGATGGCAGGATGGGTGATATTTCGGGCAATTCAACCTTCCCGATGCGCTTAAGATTGTTCCATACTTCCCGTTGTTTGAACTTTAATTGTTCGTTATAGGGAATGTGTTGCCATTTGCATCCGCCACATATCCCAAAGTGCCTGCAAAAAGGTTCTGTGCGGATGTCGGAAAGGTGATGGAACCGTACCGGCCTTCCTTCGTAATATCTTTTTCTTTTTTTTGTGACCTGTACATCAACTACGTCGCCAGGGGCGGCCAGGGGAACAAAAACTACTGTGTCATTTACTTTTCCCAAAGCTTTTCCTTCGGCAGCTATGTCGCTGATTACCACTCTTTCCAGTAATGGTTTGTTTCTTCTTGAGCGTCCCACAAATATATTTTTCAGGTTTCCGGCCGCAAAGATATGTGAAACACCTTACATTCGCCAAAATTTTTGTTTCTCTTAAATTATTAACTTTGCATCTGCATCAGAAAAAAATAAAAAGTAACTGATAATGACAGGAAAAACATTGACCTACAAAGACATCGACAAGCGTGTTCTGAAAGCGCTTCCCAATCCAACCAGGGAGGCTTATGAAATAAAGATAAAAATCCCCGAGTTTACTTTTTTGGGGGTGAAGGATCAACCCGATTTTGCAGATGTGTACATCACGTTTTATCCGACTGATAAAATTATTGAGCTTAAATCACTCAAGATGTATGTTCACGCTTTGAGAAATATTACTGTTTCCTATGAGCGTTTGATAAATATTTTTTATGATCATCTAATGGAGGTATATAATCCCGATCGCATTCGCATTGTTATGGTTTGTAATCCAAGAGGAGGCATAAGTTCGCGTCTTACAGTTGATTCCGACTGGAAAGTTAGGGGAGGAGCTGAAAAATACAGCGATTGGAAGAATCACATGGACGATACCTGGAATGTTACACTTTGAGTGATGAGTCCACTCCTGGAAAGATTTTTTGTCAATTTCATTGCTGTAGGAAATTTTTAAATTCTCATTAACAATTAGCTAACTCCGGTTCAAAAAATTCCGTAACTCAACCTTGACAAAAATAGTTTTTTTAGGATCAGACATAGTAATTTATATTGTTTATGGCAAATTCTTTGTCACCATACGAATTCTTAAAGGCTTCTGAGAAATATCCGGTTGTAGATGTTCGTACACCTTCCGAGCATGCAAAAGGACATATTCCGGGTGCAGTGAATTTGCCTCTTTTTTCTGATGAAGAAAGAGCTGTTGTTGGCACTATATACAAGAAACAGGGACGGAATCATGCCATTCTTAAAGGTTTGGAGTTTGTTGGTCCTGTAATGTCACAAATGGCTAAAAAAGCTTTGGAGCTTGCCGTTGAAGGAAAATTACTTGTCCACTGCTGGAGGGGTGGAATGAGAAGTGCCAGTATGGCGTGGTTGTTTGAGACGGTGGGGATTGACACTTATCTGCTGGAAGGGGGTTACAAGGCATACAGGGCTTCCTTCAGGGAGATGCTGAAACAAGGGAAATGGAATTTTATTGTTTTGGGCGGACCAACCGGGAGCGGTAAAACCGATGTTTTAAAGGCACTTGCTGATCAGGGGGAACAGGTTCTCGACCTTGAAGGCCTTGCCAATCATAAAGGATCGGCCTTTGGAGCCCTGGGCCAGAAGAAGCAACCTACCAGTGAACAGTTTGAGAATGATATTCATGATGTTCTTCGTCACTTTGATCCGGAACGCTTTATATGGGTCGAAGGTGAAAGTCACAACATAGGACGGGTTTTTATTCCGGATATGTTGTTCGGAATATTGATGGATTCGCCCCTGGTGATGTTCGAGTTGGAACGTGAAAAACGACTTGACAGACTTGTAAAGGAATATGGCTGTTTTGGTAAGGAGTTGCTGGCACAATCGGTAAAAAAGATAGAGAAGCGACTGGGTGGTTTGCGTACAAAAGAGGCGCTTGAAGCACTCGATTGTGGAAACTACCGAAAGGTTGCGGATATCACTTTGCAATATTACGATAAAGGGTATACCAATTCATTGGCCAAAAGGAAGAAGCCTTTTTTGGTTATTAAAGAGAATGAGGATAAGCCGGATGCTTCGGCAGTGAAAATAAAATCTAAATTGAGTTATGCTTACAATAGATACCAAAGGGAAACTTTGTCCTGAACCCCTCATTATGGCCCGGAACGGCTTGAGGGAAGTAAAGGAAGGCGAAAAAATTCTGGTGATTTCTGACAATGAAACATCTTTTCAAAACCTGATGAGCTTTTTGTCCGATCTGGGAGCCAATCCTGTGGCCGAACAAAAAGGAGGGGAGTATTTGGTGGAAGCAACAAAGCCACCTGAATCGCCCGAAAAATCTGAAAAAAATCCGGAAGCTTATTGTTCTGCTCCCGGAGTGCCTGCACCTTCAGACGATTACGTCGTGGTAGCCCGAAGCTACCGGATGGGAGAAGGCGATGAAGAATTGGGACGTTTGTTAATCCGTGGATATTTTAATGCCCTCAAAGGGATGGATAATTTACCCACCCATATAATTATGTATAACGGTGGCATCAATCTGGCGTTGAAGGATACCGACACTGCCATCGCTTTGGGTGAACTGGAAGACAAAGGGGTAACCGTAATTGTTTGCGGCACTTGTGTGGACTTTTATGAAGCAAAAGAGAAAGTGGCAGTTGGTCGTATCAGCAACATGTACCAAATTGCCAATATACTTGCTGAGGCCGGACATGTTATATATCTGTAAAAAAGATGATAACATTTTCCAATACATATTTTGATAATGCCAGTACCAGTTGGCCAAAGCCGGTTGAAGTCGGTAAAGCGATGGATGAATTTCTCCGCAAGTTGGGAGGCACTTATGGCCGTGCTGCTTACGGACGTGTTTATCAGACTTCAATGATTGTTGAGCAGTGCCGCAATGCCATTGGTGAAATGCTGGGAGTTTCAGAATCAGGTAACATTGTGTTTACTGCCAATGCAACCGTTGGTTTGAATGCAATAATTTCGGGTTTGGATTTACATCGATGCGAAGTGTTGGTTTCACCGCTGGAACATAACGCCGTGATGCGCCCTTTGCAAAGGCTTTCAGAAAAAGCTGATGTTACCTGGAAATTGTTGCCGGCGGGAACCGACGGTCGGATTATTCCCGAAAAAGTTCCGGAAGTAATATCCTCCAAAACCCGTTTAATCATTGTTAATCACCAAAGTAATGTTAATGGTGTTTTGCAACCCGTGGATGAGCTTCGGCAATATACCGGACAAATTCCCTTGGTTGTAGATGTGACGCAATCGCTTGGCAATGAGCCCGTTCAAGGAGATAAGTGGGGCGCCGGTTTTATTGCGTTTACAGGACATAAGGGACTTCTTGGTCCCACCGGCACGGGTGGATTCTTTGTGAGGAATCCGGAAAAGTTGTCACCTTTTTTTTTCGGCGGTACAGGGAGTCGTTCCGAAAGTTTTGAAATGCCGCAGTTTTCCCCCGATAAATATGAAGCCGGAACCCATAACACGGTAGGTTTATCCGGATTACTGGCGGCATTAAATCATCGTCCCAAGCAGGAATGGACAAGAGAAAAATTTAAGGAATTGATTCAACGGCTCAGACGGATAAAAGATGTTCGGATTTTGGGTGCGGATGATTTTCAACATCAGGGAGGCCTGTTTTCGATAGCACATAGTGCTTACCCTCCGTCAACCATTGCCCGGCGGGTTTATGACAAATTTGGAATCGAGATACGTTCGGGATTACACTGTGCTCCACAGGCGCATAAATATCTGGATACATTTCCCACGGGGTCGGCTCGTTTTGCTTTTTCTCCATGGCATACCAATGATGATCTGGAGAAGCTGGGAGATGTACTTGAGGAGGTATTGAAGTAAGCTTCCCGATTTTATCGTCCCGTGTACTGGAAGGTTTTATTTAACCTTCTGTTTCCCGACCTCGAACATCAAAACTCGAACTTCAAACGTCTAACATTTCGCCAATGCCGATATTATTATTTACAAACGTGCATAAGGTCATGAAGGCGGATGCACTATGCCGTCAGCACGATATCGCTTGCCGTGTACTTCCGGTTCCGGAACATATTTCATCGGAATGTGGTATGTGCCTGGAGGTGGAGGCAGAAAACACAGAAAAGTGTAAAGTGGTTTTAAAAGAAAACAACATTCAATTTGAAATACATAATAAGGAGGATTTATGAGCAGTCAGGATACAGATTTGCTTAAAACCGTTGAATATGGTGGCTGTTCGGCTAAATTGCCCCCTGCCGAGCTGGCGGGAATTTTGTCTAAACTCCCGCAGATGCAGCATCCGAATATTATGGTTGATATCGAAACTCATGACGATGCCGGAGTATATAAACTAAATGATGAGACCGCCCTTATTTTCACTACAGATTTTTTCCCTCCAATTTGCTCCGATCCTTTCGAGTTCGGGGAAATTGCTGCTGCCAACGCGCTGAGTGATGTCTATGCTATGGGTGGGGCGCCTTTGCTGGCTCTGAACCTGCTCATGTTTTCATCTGCTCAGATGCCGATATCGGTTTTTGAAAAAATATTGGCTGGAGGACAAAGTAAGGTAAAGGAAGCCGGATGTCTGATAATGGGCGGGCATACCATTGAAGATCATCCTCCCAAGTATGGACTGGCGGTTGTTGGTACGGTTCATCCCGACAAGCTGATTACCAATGCTGCTGCAAAACCCGGTGATGTATTGATACTTACCAAACCGCTTGGAATAGGAGTGCTGGTTGCGGCACAACGGTTAAACATGGTTCGCGAAGATGCCTACCGTAACGGCATTGAACAAATGAAAGTTCTGAATAATTTTGGGCGAGATGTCATGGTTCGTCATGGGGTACGTTGTGCAACAGATATTACCGGATTCGGATTGTTAGGACATGCCCTTAAAATGGCTGAAGCCGGTAATGTGAGTCTGGCGATTAAAAGTCGTGATTTACCCATTATCGATCAGGCAGACCAGCTGGCAAATGATGGTTGTATTCCCGGTGCATCATTCAGGAACCTTAGTTATGTACAACCGCATCTTCATGTTGCAAAGCTTGTGGAACCCCATCTGAAAATGCTGGCTGCTGATGCTCAGACTTCCGGTGGATTATTGATGTGCGTTCCTCCGGATAAAGCACAGGATGTTCTTAATGATCTGAGATCAGCGAATATTCATAACCAGGCATCCGTAATAGGGGAGGTTATACCTAAAACCCGCAAATCAATATACCTTGAGTAATGTTAAGGTCTTTGTGTCTTTTTTGTTATTTTGCGATAACTTTAAGAAAAACAAAATAATGCAGAAACAGGAAATACAGTCTCTTTTGGAAGCTGAAGCTAAAGCGGTTGCTTCCATTCCGGTTACCGACGAATTCGGGAAAGCCGTCGATTTAATATACGAGTATGTCCATAAAAAAAAGGGTAAACTAATTACCAGCGGGATGGGTAAGGCAGGCCAGATTGCCAATAATATGGCCACTACATTCAGCAGTACCGGGACACCGTCCGTTTTTTTGCATCCCAGCGAAGCCCAGCATGGCGATTTGGGAATCATTCAGGAAAACGATGTTATGCTACTGATTTCTAACTCGGGGAAAACAAGAGAAATTCTTGAACTCGTTGACCTGGCAAAAGGGTTGAGACCCGATATCCCTTTTGTCGTTATCACCGGGAATAAGGATTCTTTACTAGCAGAGGCTGCAACAGCCTGTATCTTTACAGGTAACCCTCCCGAAGTTTGTGCACTGGGACTTACACCCACTACTTCAACCACAACGATGACTGTTATAGGCGATGTACTCGTGGTATTACTGATGAAGCGGATAGGATTTACCAATCACGATTACGCATTGAGGCACCATGGCGGTTATCTTGGCGACAAATCGCGAAAAGCTGCTGTTCTTGAAAAAAATAAATAACTGGTATGGAACAATTCAATTTTAAAGCGTTACACAATGGATCAGATATTCGTGGCATTGCCCGCAAAGGTCTGAAAGGAGAACAGGTGAACTTTGGCCCTGAAGTGATAGAAAAACTCGGGCGTGCTTTCGTTATTTGGTTGCAGACATATTTTTCAGGGAAAGACAAACTGAGAATTTCCGTGGGGCGGGATTGCCGGCATAGCGGAGCAGAGTTGTCGGAGGCGCTTTGCAAAGGGTTGACTGTGGCTGGTGCCGATGTCGTGGATTTCGGACTTGCATCCACCCCCGCAATGTTTATGTCGACTCAGCTTGGCGACAATCCCGTTGATGCCGGAATAATGATTACCGGGAGTCATGCCCCTCAAAACCACAACGGACTGAAATTTTTTACTTCTGAAGGCGGACTTGATAAGAATGATATCAACGAAATTCTGGAATTAGCCGAAAATAATCCTCATAAAGTCAGGCACAAAGGGAGTATCGTGCGCGAGGATTTTATGAAAACTTATTCGGAGTATCTTTCCGATGTTGTTAAAAAGGGCGTTAAACACGCAGAAGTGTACGACAAACCTCTTGAAGGATTGAAAATCGTTGTTGATGCAGGCAACGGATGTGGAGGTTTTTTTGCTACCGAAGTACTTCAATCTCTGGGAGCTGATGTTTCTGAATCTCAGTTTCTCGAACCGGACGGTGATTTCCCCAATCATGCCCCTGATCCTGAAGATACAACAGCCATTGTTTCTCTTTCTAATAAGGTCAAAGAATCAAACGCCGATTTGGGTGTTATTTTCGATACTGATGTCGACCGCACAGGTTTTGTTGATGATACCGGTAAGCCCGTCAATCGTAATTCATTGATCGCCCTGATGTCTGCCATCGTTTTAAAGGAGCATCCCGAAAGTACCATAGTTACGGATTCCATAACGTCAGACGGATTATCCTGGTTTATCAATGAACATCTTGGCGGTAAACACCATCGGTATCAACGGGGATATAAAAATGTCATCAATGAAGCAGTACGGCTAAACGGGATTGGTCAGGAGACCTGGCTTGCCATAGAAACATCCGGTCATGCCGCTTTTAAAGAGAATTATTTTCTTGATGATGGCGCTTATACGGCAATAAAACTGATTATAACCCTTGCCAATTTACGTTCAAAGGGTAAACGGTTGAATGAATTGATAAAAGATTTGCCTGATTCTGTTGATAGCTGCGAGGTTCGTTTGATGATAACATCTTCCGATTATATTCAGGCGGGTTCCGATATTATTTCCGAAACAGGCATTATGGCAGGAAATAAGAGCAACTGGGATTTACTTCCCGAGAATTATGAAGGTGTTCGTGTTAAATGCTCGGGGCCAGGGCAGGATGGATGGTTCTTGCTGCGTTTGTCATTACATGATCCTGTTCTGGCACTCAATATTGAATCGAATGAGAGCGGTGGTGTTCAGAAGATTGCAGAAGAACTGTTCGACTTTTTCGGAAGATTTGAAAACCTTGATTTGTCTGCTTTTAAAAGATTTGGATTGTTATGAGAATATTAAAAGAAAATGCTTTGGCTATGGTTGTGGATGTTCAGGAAAAATTGTTTCCGCATATTCATGAATTTCAGCAATTGGAACAGAACATCTCGATATTGGTGGATGGCTTTAAATTGCTGAATGTCCCGGTTATCGTTACTGAGCAATATAAAAAAGGACTGGGAGAGACCATCCCTTCGCTGGCCAGGCTCGTAAAAGATTATCCGCCCAGTGAAAAAACAGCTTTTAGTTGTTGCGACGATCCCGGAATTATGGAGAAGATCGAAATCTCTTCAAAGCGGGACATCATTCTTGCCGGTATTGAAGCGCATATTTGTCTGCTTCAAACGGCAATCGACCTGAAAGAGAGGGGCTTTCGTCCTATAGTGGTAGAGGATTGCGTCGCTTCCCGTAACCCTGAGAACAAGCGCATTGCTATAACCCGTCTTGTTCAGGAAGGTGTATTAGTGACGAGTTACGAATCAATCCTTTTTGAACTTTGCCGTTATTCCGGTACGGAACAGTTTAAAGCCATTTCTAAACTGGTGAAATAAAGAAGCTGTTACGCATTTTTGGTTTAGGAGAAAATTTAACGGTCTGTTGGTATGATGTTATGCAGGAATTTTTGTAATTGTTCTGTTGTGTCAACAACTTTGTCGGCTCCGGCCTTCTTGAGCGTTTCTTTTTCGAGGGGCCCGGTATTGATGGCTATGGTATAGATTCCCGCATTAACGGCCGATTCAATGCCCAGTGGCGCATTTGTATAATACGCCATCCATGTCGAACAAAAAGGCTTCCGGTTTTACGGGCATTTTTTGTGGCATCGCAGAATTGATTTTGTAAGGCACCAAAAATACAAAAAGGGCGGGGGATTTTGAACTCCGGCACAGAAAAACATTTCTATATCTGAAAAAATTGGTATTTTAGCACATTCGTAAAAAGCCAAATCAAAGGTTGATATGCCCTTACCACAGATTGAAATTCAAACTTTGCTTCATAACAAATTGCCAAATCTTAAACTGGGAATACTCTATTCTCCTGTTTTGGTGACACCTTCCGGAGAGAATCTTGTTTCCGTACTGGATGAGCAGACAGAACAACCGGCCCGGCTGCTTGATGCTGAAACCATCAGGAATATGGAGGCTGTGAAAAGCGCCAGGGATGCCTACAAGGCACTCGGGAAAGATCCTAACCGGTACAGGCCTGCTGCTGAGTCGCTGTTGCGCAGGATAAGTAAAGGAAAAGGACTTTATCACGTCAATTCCGTGGTAGATTGTCTGAATCTTGCATCGGTTCGAACAGGTTATTCTATTTGTGGTTACGATTTTGACAAGATTGAGGGAGACGTTTCCTTAGGGATTGGTAATGCCGGAGAACTTTATGAAGGCATTGGAAGAGGTCAATTGAATATCGAGAACCTTCCGGTTTTCAGGGATGATAAGGGCGCTTTTGGAACGCCCACCAGCGATTCGGTACGCACTCTTATTGATGAGGATACTGAAAGGGTGTTGATGATTATCCCTGCTTTTGACGGTGACAGTGAAAGATTGAAAGCAGCCCTTGAGTTATTATCTGATTTGTTAATAAAGTACGTAAAAGGTGCTTCGCCTGAATTTCAAATAAAGTAAGAAACGAGTCCCGATAGCCCGGGAAGAGTTTTGTCAGGCCAATAACTTGTACTAATTGTAATATTATATGTTAGAAATATGCGCTCTGGCCTCGGGAAGTAACGGTAATTGTTATTATATTGGAAACCAAAAAGATGCAGTTCTTGTCGATGTCGGGATAAGCAGACGGCAGGTGATGGAACGTATGCGTGTGCGGGGGATAGATGCAACAAAAATACGGGCTGTTTTCATTTCGCATGAACATGCCGACCACTTTCGGGGTGTCAGGGTTTTGAGTAAGCAGTTGAATGTACCAGTTTACATAACCACGGCAACTTTTGAAAAAAGCTGGCGTCCCGATCGTCCTGCGAAAATTGTTAATTTTGAACCGGGGGATGTGGTTGATATCGGGGGGTTTAGAATCCATACGTTCTCCAAACAGCATGATGCTGCTCAACCGTGTAGTTTCAGGATAGAGTATGAAGGGACCAATGTCGGCGTAATGACAGACATTGGCGAACCTTGCCGGAACGTGACGGAGCATTTTTCAGCCTGTAATGCTGTCTTTCTTGAGTCGAATTACGACGAAGATATGCTATGGAACGGGCCTTATCCCTGGTATCTTAAAAACAGGGTAGCTTCGGAATACGGGCATTTATCAAACAATCAGGCCGTTGAATTACTAAAGCATTACGGATCGGAACATTTGGAAGTTGTTTTTCTTTCTCATTTATCGGCTGAAAATAACCGGCCCGAAATTGCGTTGGAAGCATTTAGTGAGTTGAATGCAAAGCATTGTGTAAGATTGACCAGCAGGTATGAACCTGCTGAAATTTACCGGCTGAAAGAGAATTTGCTGGTTCTATAACAATGAATCGGGCATTGGATCTTTGAGTGCAGTCTAAAAAACCTTTTGACCCCTGAATCCCCTAAAGGGGACTTTTTCAAACTGCTGATTTTTAGCAGTTCCCCTTTAGGAGTCAGGGGTAAAAATGGTAAAAATCAGCAGTTTGAAGGCTTTTTATACTACACTCATTTTTAGATATAAAATGTAAGACGATTCGTAGAATCTTGATATACTTTGTTCTATAAACTTATGACTCACTTCCGGGTCCCGCCTTTTTGTTTGAGGAATACGGAGCCTGAAGGGCTCTTATGTTTATAGATTATGTAAAATATAAAAGAGTGCGGTATAAAAAGCATATTTTTGTCAAAATCAAGGCGTTTTAAAATCCCAATGACCTGTTTCTATAATCAATTGTAATAAAATGGATTACAAGGATATTTTGATTAAAATCAGAAGAATTGTCCGTTCGATTAACCTCGAGTCGAAGAAAGTACAGAAAGACTTTGGTGTCAGTATTCCGCAGATTCTGTGTCTTGAATATCTGAAAAATTCACCCGGTTATCAGGCCACACAGAAATCCATTCGCGACCACCTGAATCTGAATTCGAGCACGGTTACAGGGATTATCGGCAGACTCGAAAAAAAAGGGTTTCTGGCCCGTTTACCCAAGTCGGGTGATAAACGGGTGATGCATATTGCGCTTACTTCTTCCGGAGATGCCCTGCTTGAGCAGACGCCCGATCTGCTTCAGCAACGTCTCGATGAAAAACTAAAGGGTCTCTCAAAAGAGGAACTTGAAAGAATTGGAAACACACTGGATCTTTTGATTGAAATGCTTGAAATTGAAAGCACAGCAAACGATGAGATGCCTCTTATTACCGGTGATTTCGAGCCTGAAGGAGGTAATGACCAGAATTAAAAGCAGTCACTGACACGAAGCATCTGCGTTTAAGTTCTGGGTGCAGTATAAAAAGCATATTTTTGTCAAAATCCAGGCGTTTTAAATTTTTGTGCCGGAATTAACTTGTTGTTAATGAGGATTCATTCGTACAAAATTAGTCTAAATTATTGGTCGAATGGAACTCGCATGATTGAGTTTTATACATGTTCTTTTGTGACAAATCTTGTCCTGCTCGTTTCAAAAATTTAAAACAACAACGAGTTTGGCAACAAAGATGCTTTTTAGATTGGGCTCAGTTCTTTATTTCCACTTCTGAACGATGAATAAGGTGATCAGCGAAGCCAATACTCCGGGAACAACGGGGTCAAATTCCCATGGGAGAGGTATGCCTGAGAAATGAAAGAATCCGAAAACGGCAGCACCTGCAGCCATAGAAAGAAGACCTGCATTGGGCTTCGGGTTTTTAAAGAAAATGAAACCTATTACCGGTGCAAACAATCCGCTTACCATAAATGAATAGGACAACAGCATTAAATCCAGGACACTTGGCATATACAGGGCAAGTGTCAATGCTAAAGCGCCTAAAACAAATGTCATTATCTGTGATACTTTCAGTGTGCTGTCCGATCTTTTTATTTTAAAAATATCACTGACAAAATTTCCCGACGATGCCATCAGACAACTGTCGGCGGTGGACAGGATGGCTGAGAAATAAGATGCCAGGATTATTCCGAGTGCACCCGTTGGCAGGATATATTTTAACATCATGGGCATTGCCGTTTCACTGTCTATTGTTGCAGCTTCTGCACCGGGTATCACTCCCTGGTCAATCGATACTTTTGCCATTAGCCCCAGAAATACGCCAAGGAACGCCATTACCGGATATTCAAATAATCCGGCCAGAAACCATGCTTTTTGTGCTTCTTTCCTGGATGATGCAGCATATATTCGCTGATAAAGTGTCATCCCGATAAACCAGATAGGTATAATGGAAAATGCCCAGTTAACAATTACTGATCCTTTGATATTGGTTAATTGTAGCATTTCCTTATCAACGGATTCGCGCAGCACATCTAAACCACCTACGCTGTGTAGTGCAAAAGGAACGCCCACAAAGGTCAGCCCCGAGAGAAGTATTGCCCATTGAACGGTGTCGGTATATATAACGGCTTTGATGCCTCCTAAAGCTGTATAGACAACGGCAATTACTCCCATGATCAGAGCAGCATTGTTAACAGAAAGGCCGTCGATGGTACCTGCTGTAAGTTTTGCGCCGGCCAGTATCTGGCTGCTGGTAAATCCAAGGTAGCCAATGGCGCTGATAATGCCCGCCCAAAAGGCCACATTTTTCCCGTAATGATGACTGAGCAGCTGGGGAAAGGTCTGGAACTTACTTGTGAATGCGATTTTGTATACCCTGGGAATGAGGACAACGGCCGTCAGCCAGGCACCCACCAAACCTGTAAATAAAATCCATGAACCCGATAATCCCATAACAAAACCAAGTCCGCCAAGACCAATTGAAAAACCGCCCCCGACATCTGTAGCTACAACCGATAGTCCGAGGTGCCACCGCGTCATTTTGCGACCGCCTACAAAAAAGTCTTCCGTATTTTCATTTTTCCGGTGGAACCATAGTCCAACCATTAACATCGCAGCTAAATACAGGAAGATGATAATGAAGTCGGCTATATGCATAGTAACCAGATTTGTTTGGTTAAAAAATTACTTTTCGGCAGAAGACCGGCTGATTGTTTGAGCTCAGGTGTTAAACGATTTTATACCATACGTTCATGCTTTCTATTTGCCCGGCAATTTGCGTATTGTTGACCAGGGTACCTGTATAACGATAATGGTTGTTCATGAACGTTTTGTTCATAGAGGGTGATTTTAACCGGGCTATGGTGTAAAACGATTTAAAACCCTGCGTCATCAGGTAATCCTCCATAGCTCTGAGAAGATGAATGGCGATTTTTTTCCCCCTTTGAGATGGGAGTACTGCAAAATCAGTCATTTCAGCATTCTTTAGCCTTTCATTACATTCGGCCGAGCTTATCCCCACCAGTTCTCCATTTTGAAAAACCCCGAAATAACGGGTTTCTTCATGCATCTCTTTTTTAAGGAAACCGGCATCGAAAATCGGGAAAGGATAGCTGTCGAATACCTGCGAAAATACCGCTGTCATCTCCCCTGCATCTTCGGGGGTTAACAGTCTCAAAACATGGGAATTGTCTAATTCCGGAGCATCGGCATTTATGTCGGACAGGAGTAATTCCTGAAAAAGTTCCATCTCCTTTTTGTCGGGATTTCTGCGTTCCGGGTCATTATATTTCACGACGAACAAGGCGTCTTCGATACCGTTAAAAAAGCCCGGAACTATGGCTTCCGTTTCATAACCTGCCATACGGAATTGCGGCCCGAAACGGGATGGCACCTTGGCAAATAGTTTGGTGTACCCTTGGGTTTTTGCCAGGGTGTCCATCTTTTCGATAATTTCGGGAAAATCGGACGGCCACAAATCCATTAAATAGACGCGGTTGCTTTCACTACCGTGTTGAATGGTCGATTGTCCGATGCGTTCACTCTTGTCCATTATTGTTATCTCCTCTTCTTTGAATCCGTTCATTGTCCGATGGTACCAATGATATGGCTTCATCATAATCGGAAAGAAGCTTTTCGATGCCAATGGCATTTTCTTCATAGCCTTCCTGTAAATCCAACTCCAGATTGCAATTTTCACAATCACGGTTACATGTTGTCGGACTGTAGTTATCGGGCTCTTTGTAAGAAGTAATAACGCCCTCGTAGTTACGCAAAATAACTCTGTTGGTTGACCATGAAATGATGTAGTTAGGCATTACCGGAATTTTACCGCCGCCGCCGGGTGCATCAATCACGTATGTGGGTACGGCAAAACCACTGGTGTGTCCAATCAGACTCTCAATAATTTCAATGCCTTTACCAACGGGCGTACGGAAATGCGACAAACCTTCCGACAGGTCGCACTGATACAGATAATAGGGACGTACCCGGTTGGCCACTAATTTATGCACCAGGTCTTTCATAATACGGGGACAGTCATTAACATCGGCCAGAAGAACCGACTGATTACCCAATGGTATTCCGGCATCTGCCAGTTTTCGAAGGGCCTCTTTCGATGATGAAGTGATTTCCCTGGGATGATTAAAATGTGTGTTTATCCACAGGGGATGGTGCTTCTTCAGCATGTTTACCAGATTTTCGGTGATGCGGTAAGGCAAAACCACTGGTGTTCTTGTTCCGATACGGACTACCTGTACATGTTCAATTTTTTCGAGTTCGGTCAGAATCCAGTCGAGATAATCGTCCGAAAGTAAGAAAGGGTCACCTCCCGACAACAACACGTCGCGTACCTGTGGCGTTTTACGGATGTAGTCCAATCCAATCTCTATCTGTGATTTTCCCGGCACAAAGTCTTTGTCGCCGACCTTACGTTTACGGGTACAATGCCTGCAATACATAGCGCACACATTGCTGACATGGAACAAAACCCGGTCGGGATACCGATGTGTAATGCCGGGAACCGGACTATCGGTGTCTTCGGATAGTGGATCCCCCATTTCGTATGCGGTCACTTTTAATTCCCTGTTATCGAGAAAGGATTGCTTGTAAATGGGATCGTTCCGGAAATTTTCTTTTTTAATAAGAGACAGGTAGTAGGGTGTAATAGAGAGTGGAAATTTTCCTTTGGTTTCTTCAAGCTGTTTCTTTTCGTCGGCCGAAAACTTTATTCCCGTCAGTTCCTCAAATTTGTCAATGGTTTTTATCGAATGTTTCAGGTGCCACTTCCAGTCACGCCAATTCGATAATTCGGATGACGAATCAATCTTGTTTGCAATTCGTTGTTGATTTGCTGTGAAAATTGCCATAATATTCAGTTTGGTGAATAATCGGTTATTAACTGTTCATTTTGTAAATATCCTGTTATGAGTACAGTATAAAAAGCATATTTTGTCAAAATCAAGGCATTTTAATTTTGTACCGGATTTTACTTGTTGTTAATGAGGATTCATCCGTATGAAATTTATCTAAGTTATTGGCCGAATGGAACTCGCATGGTTGAGCTTTATACATACTCTCTTTTGTGACAATCTTTGTCATGCTCGTTTCATCTGTATGAAATTTATTTTTAAAGTCGGATAAAACTCGCGTGATTGATTTTATATATCAACTTTTGTAACAAACCTTGTCATGCTCAGTTCAAAAATTTAAAACAACAATGAGTTTGGCGGCAAAGATGCTTTTTAGACCGCGCTCAACATTTTAACACGATATTTTATGAATCAGTCAAATTAAGAATTAGAAAGAACATTGCAGATTGTTTCTGCGCCACAAATATAGTTAAAATATTTGGATTTCGAAATCTGATGAGCTGGTCAAAGGAAAAAACGAAAAAATATATATGAGATAATAAATAGATTGTTAGTATTTTATGAAATATATTGGACGAATCCAGGTTGCCTTGATGTTTTGTGTGAGAAAGGTTTTTATTTTAAATTTGTTGTATGCAAACTAATTGGTGTTAGTTCATAGAACCATCTTCTCTTTGGGGTATCCATTGTCCATATTTATATCAAAGTTATTGCTTCCTGAAGCTTTAGGATAACCAGGATGCAGGCATTTATCCATGTTCATGTTGCGGCACCCCTCGCCATGTTCGTTGGATTGGTATGGAGTTGGCATTTCAGGCTAGTCCAGATATTTGGTAATGATTTTCATATCAACCGGGTTGCAAATTTAAGCCAGGTCATATAAATTTATGAAACGAGCATGGCAAAGATTGCCTTAATAGATTATCAGATTTTTAGA
>NZ_AEWI01000209.1 GCF_000191885.1 Anaerophaga thermohalophila DSM 12881 | reverse complement strand
CAATCTAACAATCTAACAATCTAATGATCTAATGACCTAATTACCTAATGACCTAATTACCTAATTACCTATTAAGGCAATCTTTGCCATGCTCGTTTCATCTTAAAAAAATCTAAAAAACTCTATATCAATCATTTGTTTTAAAGTGCCAGATGGTTGCTTATCAGGCTGATTTTCGAAATAGACTGAAAATTTCCTGATAAAATTTATCACTTCTGCCTTCTGCCTGTTAAACTTCTGCCTGATGGCTACTTATATCTGATAATCTATTAAGGCAAACCTTGTCATGCTTGTTTCATTGGCAAACAATATGCAATGAGTAAAGATTTTTAGTAACGTACATTTGGTTTAGCTTCAAAAAATGAATCATATTTGTAGTTTCATTTTTATGATGGCTTAAATGTTTGTTCCAGAATATGTACCAACATCTGTTAAATAGATAAAATTAGAAATTGAACACCCGTATTCTTTTTTTCAGGATTCGTTCTTACTTGAAATATTTTCTTTTTGCAGGACATCGCAAGGGATATGGCATTCATTCGCCCTTTGTTTTCTTTCTGGTTAGAGAATTGGTGGGGGAGAAATATCCGTTTTATGCTTTTAAAAGAATTGATGCTGCCAGAAGGATGCTTTTAAAAAACAACACAGTTGTTGAAACCGATACACTTGGGGCGCCTTCTGTGTCAAACAAAAAGCAGAAGAAAATAAAACAACTGGTTTCGGAAGGAAGCCTCCCTCCGAAATTCGGGGAAATACTTTTCAGATTGATCAACTATTTTGACGCGCGCAATATTATAGAACTGGGCACGGGTACCGGACTTAGCACACTTTGGTTAGCATTGCCCCATTCGCGTTCCCGTGTCATTACCATTGAAGGTAATGCCCGGCTGTCTGATATTGCAAAGCAATTATTTGAAATTGTTGAAGTCTCAAACATCAGGGTATGGAATGGTTCTTTTGCAGAACTTTTACCAGAGGTTTTAGACCAGCTTCCCCGGCTTGATTTTGTCTTCTTTGATGGTGATCACCGCAAGGATAGTGTACTAGGGTATTTTGAAACATGTCTGAAAAAAGTGCACAATAATACCATCTTTGTGTTTGATGATATCCATTGGAATAAAGAGATGGAAGAGGCGTGGCATATTATTTCATATCATCCTCAGGTCACAGTCTCACTCGACTTTTACAGGATAGGTATTGTCTTTTTCAGAAAAGAATGTACCAAACAGCATTATATGGTCCGGTTTTAATGTTATTGGGGCATTGTCAGGCAAGCGTAACACAGCAAATGGTACTATATGAACAGACACGAATTAAACCAAAAGGTGAGGTATATATCTAACTAATATGATTCAACCCTCCGGGAGCCGATACTCATGTATATATTATGTTCTGTAAACATTTGACCGCCGTCGGGATCAAATTATATCACATGAGGTGAACAGAACCAGAGCCAGAACCTGAAGGGCTTATATGTTTATAGCAAATGTTAAACAGAATAAAGAACACGGATGAAACGAGCATGATAACGTTTTCCACAACAGAACATGTATAAGTTCTTGCATGCGAGTTCCATTCGACCTTAATGAATAAATTTTATACCAATGAACAGCAATGTAATCTTAATAGAAGACCTTCACAAGCATTATCATCTTGGAACTCAGGTTGTGAAAGCGCTGAATGGCGTGACACTGTCAATTGATAAGGGTGAATATGTCGCCATTATGGGCCCTTCGGGTTCCGGGAAATCTACATTGATGAATTTAATTGGTGCGCTTGATACGCCGTCAAAGGGACGATATGTTTTAAACGGAACAGATGTTAGCCACTTGAGTGATGATGAATTGGCTGAAATAAGAAATCGTGAAATTGGCTTTGTTTTTCAAACCTTTAATTTGTTATCTCGTTATTCTGCTCTGGAAAACGTTGTTTTACCATTAATTTATGCTGGTGTTCCCAGGGAAGAACGATATAAAAGGGGAGAAGAAGCGCTCCGAAATGTTGGTCTTGCCGACCGTATGCTTCATAAACCTAATGAATTATCGGGCGGCCAAAGACAACGAGTGGCCGTTGCTCGTGCTTTGGTAAATCATCCGTCTCTAATCCTGGCTGATGAACCAACCGGAAATCTCGATTCAAAGACTTCTGTCGATATAATGCGACTGTTCGATCGGATTCATGCCGAGGGAAATACCATTGTACTTGTAACTCACGAAGAAGATATTGCTAAGCATGCCGAGCGTATAGTTCGCTTGCGGGATGGCGTTGTAGAGAGCGATGTAATGAATGAAGAAAAGGTACAGGCCTGATAAATAAAAATCCTGTTTGTTTTCGAAATGCAGGTGGCCTTGTCGTAAAAACGAATTTGAAACGCTTTCTGTTGTGACCTTTTGTAGTAAAAATTTACCCGCAATGTAAAGGCTGGTCATAAAAGGCGTGGGGGGGAGGAATTGTGATTAATTTCCCAACAGCAATGGTACCAGCACAGGAACAAGCATCGATAACACGATGCCGCTGAAAATGCTGATGACTGCAAACTCTTTTCCTGTTGCTTTTATGATTACCGGCAGAGTGGTATCCATGGCAGTAGCTCCACCCGACACAATGGCGCCGAGTTTTCCGAACCATCTGACAAGCCAGGGCGCCGCTACCAGCGTAAAAACTTCGCGGAAGATATTGGCCAGTAATGCAATAACCCCCATTTCATTTCCACTTATTTTACCGATTATGATTGCCGACAATGAATAATATCCGAATCCGGCACCGATTGCCATTCCGTTAGTGGCATTAATATCAGGTGTCAGAAATGAAATCAACAGGCTTCCCGTAAGACTTCCAACGATTACTACCACAGGAACAATCAGAATATGGAACCTGGTACTTCTTAGTATTTCCAGTGCTCTGGGGTCACTGCCGATTCCTGCGCCTACCAGTATCATCATAATGTATAAGATGGCAGTGGATACGGCACTGTTTCCCCAATATGCCGGCACTATCTTATTCAAAGCGCCTGTTATTCCGATAATAAAAAATAATAATATCCAGATGCTCTGGTTATTCAGAATTAATTTTATTGAGATTACTCTTTCATTTTCCCTGTCAGGTTTTCCACCCTTATTTGTATCTTTTGTGAAAAACGAAGATACCATGGCCGAAAGTAATAAACTTCCTGAAATTGCTCCACCACTCAGAGCAATTGCTTTCCAGCCTAACGTTGAAATATTGTTTATAACTCTTGTATCAGCCCCTACCGAAACGCCAAGAAAAAACAATAGCGCGAAAACAACCATACTGACAAGCTTTTCGTTCAGCGCTATGAATTTTTTATTGCCTCTGAAAAACGAACCTGCAACAATCCCGACAACAAATAAACCAATAACAATAAAGGATATGAACATGGCAAAAATTGTTATAAAATTGTTAGGACTGTTAGGACTGTTAGATTATTAGGGCTGTTAAATTGTTAGATTGTTGGGATTGTTAGCTAATGTAATAAAACTTATAACATTCTAACAACTAACACATTAACAATATTAACAACTTTAACAATTCTAACAGCCGTAACAATTTATTAAGTGTAAGATGAAACGAGCATGGTAAAGATTGTCACAAAAGTTGATGTATAAAATCAATTATGCGAGTTCCATCAGACCAATAACTTAGACTTATTTTATACTGATGAAACGAGCATGACAAGGTTTATCACAAAAGTTGATGTATAGAATCAATCATGCGAGTTCCATCCGACCTTAATAAATAAATTTTATACGGATGAAAGAAGATGTATAACTACAATCCTACGAGTTCAGTCGAAAAATCGGGGTAGTTTATAAGCCCCGGATAAGGTGTTTTATCTAAATCTAATAATATGCAGGAAATCATATTTTCATCGACAACTGAATTCGTTTTCTTGCCACATCAACCTCGAGCACTTTAACCTCTATATGCTGGTGAAGTTTTACCACATCGGCCGGATTTGAGATATATCTGTCGGCCATTTGGGAAATATGTACCAGGCCGTCTTGCTTAACCCCAACATCCACAAAGGCGCCGAAATTGGTGATGTTGGTAACAATTCCCGGAACAACCATTCCGGGCTTAAGGTCTTCTATAGAAAAAACGTCTTTTGCAAACTCGAATACTTTAATGGTTTGTCGCGGATCACGCCCCGGTTTTTCTAATTCTTCCATGATATCTTTCAATGTTGGTAGTCCGGTTGTATCTGTAACATACTTCTGAATATCGATTTGTTCACGTAAATGTTTGTTTTTGATTAGGTCCGTAATAGTACATTTCAGATCTTTTGCCATTTTCTCAACGATGGAATAGGATTCCGGGTGGACAGCTGTATTGTCCAAAGGGTTTTTGGCATTGCTGATTCTCAGAAAACCTGCAGCCTGCTCATAAGCTTTGGCGCCCAGGCGGGGCACTTTTTTTAGTTGACTGCGACTTTCGAAAGGGCCGTGTTCGTTGCGAAAGGCTACTATGCTTTTCGCCAGTGCCGGGCCCAGGCCCGAAATGTAAGTGAGCAGGTGATGACTGGCAGTATTAAGGTTAACGCCGACCATATTAACCACCGATTCTACTGTTCTGTCAAGTGCTTCTTTAAGTTTTGTTTGGTCTACGTCATGCTGGTACTGACCCACCCCGATGGATTTGGGATCGATTTTTACCAGTTCTGCCAATGGGTCCATCAGGCGCCTTCCAATGGACACGGCACCACGTACAGTGACGTCGAAATCGGGAAATTCTTCACGTGCGGCTTTGCTGGCACTATATACCGAGGCGCCGTCTTCACTGACCACGAAAACCTGCAAATCGCGATTGAATTTTATTTTTCTGACAAATGCTTCTGTTTCACGGGAGGCTGTTCCGTTACCAATGGCGATAGCTTCTATATTATAAGCATCAACCATCGACGAGAGTTTTTTCATCGATTTCCCGGTTTCTTTTTGCGGAGGATGTGGATAGATGGTTTCATTGTGCAGCAGTTCGCCTTGTGCATCCAGACAAACCACTTTGCATCCTGTCCTGTAGCCGGGATCGATGGCGAGCACACGTTTTTGACCCAGTGGAGGTGCCAGGAGAAGCTGCCTGAGGTTTTCTGTGAAAACTTTAATGGCCTCTTCGTCCGCTTTATCCTTGAAAGTAGCCAGCGTTTCGTTTTCGAGGGAAGGGGCCAGTAACCTTTTGTAAGCATCTTCAATCGCCATAGCCACTTGTTTCGAAGCAGCCGTATCTCCTTTGATGAAAAGATGTTCCAGCCTGGGAATTATTTCTTCCTGTGGGGGTTGGGCTGAAATTTTCAGAATACCTTCTTTTTCGCCTCGTTGCATTGCCAGAAAGCGGTGTGACGGGCATTTTTTCAGTGGTTCGCTCCAGTCGAAATAGTCGCGGTACTTTGCACCCTCTTCTTCTTTTCCTTTAATGAGTTTTGAAGTAATTAAAGATTTGTGATAAAAGGTGTTTCGCACAATCTCTCTGGCGGTCTTGTTTTCGTTGATCCACTCGGCGACGATATCTCTGGCACCCTGAATGGCAGCCTCAACATTGGGAACTTCATCAGAGAGAAATTGTGTAGCACGGTTTTCCACATCTTTTTCGGCCTGCTTCATAATGATTTTGGCAAGCGGTTCAAGTCCCAGCTCTTTGGCTTTTGAAGCACGTGTTTTTCGTTTGGGCTTGTATGGAAGGTAGATATCTTCAAGTTCGGTACTGTCGTAACAGTTTTCGATACGTTCTTTTAGTTCGGAAGTCAAAGCATCCTGCTCTTCTATGGTTTTCAGAATGGTTGCTTTGCGTTTTTCGAGTTCCTTAAATTTGTGGTACGACTCCTTTATTGCGGCGATGGCTACTTCGTCGAGGCTGCCGGTTCGTTCCTTCCTGTAGCGGCTGATGAAGGGAATGGTAGCACCTTCGTCCAGAAGCTCCAGTGTGTTTTGAATTTGGGGAGCAGAAATCCCTGTTTGTTCAGCTATCAGATTTGGGATGGATTGCATGAATTATAGAGTTTTAGATAGTGATACAACATTGCATTTCGTTACTTCAGGGCCGGGTAGGATAATTCTTAATTAATTCTTAATGTCTCTTTCCTTTTTTCCTGAAGTTTCGTTTTTGGTAACTTTTCCCGCCTTTTTTGTCGGGATTGTACTCCGGCCCCTGACCGATTTCTTCTGGAGGGGGCATTTTGATGATGGTGGATTCGATTAATTCTTCAATATTTCTGAAATCCCGCTGATCCCTGTCGGTAATGAAGGTCAATGCCACACCTGTTGAGGAGGCGCGGGCGGTTCGTCCTACACGGTGCACATAATCTTCGGCATCATTGGGAACATCAAAATTGATAACCAGGTCGATGCCTTCCACATCGATACCCCGGGCAATAATGTCGGTGGCCACAAGAATTTGGATATTCCGGTTCCTGAATTGTCGCATTACTTCGGTGCGTTCTTTCTGATCAAGGTCAGAATGTATGGCATGAGCATTAAGCCCGTTTTGTTTTAATGACCGCTGAATATCTTTAACTTTTTGTTTCGTGGAAGAAAAGATGAGAATGCTTTTCAGGTCTTTTCCCTTTAACAGATTGTTGACCAGAGGAATTTTCTGGTTTTCATAGACAACGTAGGCTGCCTGAAGGATACCTTCGGCCGGCTTGGATAAAGAAATATTGACTTCTTCGTAGTCGGACAGCAGTTCACGGGCAAGCTTTCTGATTTTGGGCGGCATGGTTGCCGAAAACATCAATGTTTGACGCTTTTTAGGGAGGTAGGAGACAATTTGCATAATGTCCTCATAAAAGCCCATGTCCAACATTCTGTCAGCTTCATCCAGAATGAGATGTTCAAGCGTGTCCATCTTTACATAGCCCATGCTCAGGTGCTGGATCAATCTGCCGGGAGTGGCAACGATGATATTGGCCCCGGTTGTAAGAGCATTCTTCTGCCTGTTCCATAGTCCGGCATCATTGCCACCGTATACAGCTATGGAGGTGACATTCAGAAAGTAACCAAATCCTTCCATCTGTTGGTCGATCTGCATGGCCAGTTCGCGGGTGGGTACTAAAACAAGCGTGTTCAGCCCTTGTGTCTGATTTACAGCCTGCCGGTTCAATATCGGTAACAGATATGCAGCTGTTTTCCCTGTCCCGGTCTGTGCACAGGCAATGAGGTCCTTACCTCTCATGATTGCCGGAATGGTTGCTTCCTGAACAGGGGTAGCATCATCAAATCGCATGGCTTCCAATCCTTCCAGGACTTCAGCCGAAAAATTAAATTCCGTAAACTTCAATGTATTTTATGATTTTGAAAATGTTTATTATTCAGTTTATTCAACAAAAAGAACCAGCCCCTTCAGATATTCACTTTCGGGGTGATAAATGTTAACAGGATGATCAGCCGGTTGCTCCATTTGGTGCATTATGCGTACATTGCGTCCTGTTTTTGCAGCTGCTGAGAATACAGCTTTTCTGAAGGCATCACGGTTAATTACCTGGGAACAGGAAAAGGTAAAAATGATGCCGCCGGGTCTGATGTTTTCAATGGCTTTGGCATTTAACTTCCTGTATCCCTGCAATGCATTGGGGATAACCTTCAGGTGTTTGGCAAAAGCCGGCGGGTCAAGTATCATCAGGTCATATTGATCTTTGCTTTTGTCGAGAAATTTGAAGGCATCTTCAGCAAAAGCTTCATGTCTTATGTCACCCGGAAAGTTTAGTTCCACATTTTGTTTGGTCAGTTCAATGGCTCTTTCGGAGCTGTCGACCGAGTGTACACGCGAAGCGCCTCCGCGCAATGCATAAAAGGAGAAGCCGCCGGTGTAGCAAAACAGGTTCAATACATTTCTGTTTTTGCTGTATTTTTCCAAAAGCGTTCTGTTTTCACGTTGATCAATAAAAAAACCGGTTTTTTGGCCTTTTTCGAAGTCGACCAAAAAGCGAAGGCCGTTTTCCATTGCTGTTTTGTCTTCGGTTTTTCCTCTCAGAAAGCCATTTTCGGGTTCAATCCGGGACTTATACGGAATGGTTCCTTCCGATTTATTGTAAATCGCTTTAAGGTCCGGCCCAAAAATATTTTCCAAAGCATTGCACAGCATATCTTTTATCAGATACATGCCAACGGTATGAATTTGAAGAACGGCCGTTCCGTTATACATATCGATGATGAGTCCGGGCATGCCGTCACTTTCACCGTAAACCAGGCGCCAGGCGTTGGTTTGTGAGGATTTTGTAAGGCCCAGGGTTTCGCGTAAAGCAAAAGCCTGTTGTATCTTTTTTGTCCAGAAAGCTTCATCCGGTTCCACTTTTTGGAACGAAAAAATTCTTACGGCAATGGAGCCTGTCTGAGAATGTCCCATTCCCATAAAGTTTTCCTTGTGGTCATACACTTCAACCACTTCGCCTTCTTCAATTTCGCGGTTCACTTTGTTGATGGCTCCGGAAAATACCCATGGATGAAATCTCAGGATACTTTGTTCTTTACCAGGCTTTAGATAGATTTTAGCAAATTCCATGTAGATGATTGGAAAATTTAAGAGCTTTTTTCTTTTTTTGGTCGGCTTTAACGGGCTTTGATGCGACGGGTTTCATCAGTATAAAATTAGTCTAAGTTATTGGTCTGATGGAACTCGCATGTAAGAGTTTTATACATGTTCTTTTGTGGAAATCTTTGCCATGCTCGTTTCATCAGTATAAAATTAGTCTAAGTTATTGGTCTGATGGAACTCGCATGATTGAGATTTATACATGTCCTTTTGTGACAAACCTTGTCATGCTCGTTTCATCTTACATTTAATAAATTGTTACGGCTGTTAGGATTGTTAAATTGTTAGGAATGTTGATATTGTTGAAGTGTTAGTTGTTGAAATATTATAAGTTTTATTACATTCGCTAACAATCTAACAATTTAATGATCTATTATGACAATTTTTGTCATGCGCGTTTCATTTTCTTTATTTTATTGTAGATTTTTAGTGCCACCCATGCATCAGTTGCTGCATACAATATTTGTCCTTCACTTAAAGAATCGGCCTCCCAGTTGGAAAGTCTCTGCCTTTTGGAAATGCGGATGCCAAGAAGGAGTCCTGCCAGATCCTTCAGGCTCAATACTTCTATGCCATATTTTGGTGCCAGTTCCTGAATGTCAATAAATCCTTCCGGTGTGAAGTTGTTGAGATGCTGCAATCCTCTCAGGTCATCCCGAATGCCGACTCCTACCTTCTTAATTCCCGGGTTCGAAAGAAGTTGTGTCAGAGCTCC
Organism: Anaerophaga thermohalophila DSM 12881; assembly: GCF_000191885.1. Taxonomy (GTDB): domain Bacteria; phylum Bacteroidota; class Bacteroidia; order Bacteroidales; family Marinilabiliaceae; genus Anaerophaga; species Anaerophaga thermohalophila. The sequence goes on along the minus strand of NZ_AEWI01000209.1, from coordinate 23,932 downwards.
GTTGAAACCGGTCATGTTCAGTCTGAACAGAAACGCCTCTTCTTCAGTGCTTAATTGCAGTAGGGCTACATCGTGTGAGACCCCTTTCTTAAATGATGGTTTGGTTTCGGTATCGAAACCGATAATTCTCTCATTCCGGAGTTTCTCCACAACATGAGTTATCTGTTTGGGATCTTCTATTACATTTACAGTTCCTTCGAACTGTTTTAGTGGTAATTCCTTTATGTCGTCTTTAGTGATCTTATTTTGCATTCAATATTTTGAGTTTTTTAGCCGATTGGTGTTAAACTACATGTTATCAAAAATCTTTCTTTCCGGTAATCAGGCGGATCGGACAGTTTAGATGATTTATTCGAATAAAATCTATTTTTTAAGGCCAAATGGAATTTATCAATTACAAAGCAACGTCATCGTGGTCATTTTGCCAGTCTTTTTGCATTTTCGATATCAACCAGTCTTCTGTGTTTCTTTTGTCCTCAAGAGGGTCAACTTCATCATTTTCTTCGTCTATGTCTTCTCCGTTGAAAGCAACTTCATGAAGTGCTCTGAGAACATTAACCAGCCTTTGGCCCCAATATTCTTCAAAGTTGTTTACCAATTCTATCAGTGCATCATTCATTATTTCTGTTACCGCTGTCCGGTAACTCATTAAAAAATCTTTTACATCCTGATAGATATCGGAAAGATTTTCTGAAATGGTGGCTGTCAAAGGCTCCACGCTGCGTTGCATATCGGCTGTAAAAACTTCCAGATAATCGTTGTACGGACCCATCTTTAATAAAATGGCATTTTGAATTTGCTGATATTCCTCTTCCGACACAAATTTTTCCAGGAAGTCGTCTTTGAGCATGGTTTCTGTCTTTGGCAAAACCGATGCTTTCAGATACAAAAGGGGTAACATTTTACGTCCTGTGTCAATAAATTCCCTTCTTGGAAAATCCGGTGTTTTTTCCAGCCAGGCACAAAATTCCTTTGCAACCGTCACAAATTCAATGACATTTCTTGAATATACCGGATGTTCAAAATCTGTTTCCATAGCGGGTGCAAAATTAGTGATAAATATTGATAATGTAGTGATTAATGTTGACGAATGCAAAAATAACAAAGCTACAGCCATTCCAACTCGCCCGTTTCAGCTTCTCCTATCACTTCATGGTCTTCCAGCCACTGAAGGACTTTTAACGTTTTTTCCCTGCTGTACGGGAGCGATTCCACCAGTTCTTCAGCCTTCATCATCCGGTGATTGAGTTTTTCTTTTACGGTCAGTTCTATTTTTTTGAAGGTGGTATCATCCAGTCCGGTCTTTTTTCTTGAAATACAAATGTCGCAAATACCGCAATTGTCCGACTTTGTCTGGCCGAAATAGTTCAGAAGAAACCTGCTGCGGCAGATATTAGTCGACGAAGCATAGTCGATTACTGCTTCGGTCTGATCCAGATATCGTTGTTTTCGTTCTTGATAGACTTCTTTTGGGAGTTTGATAAACCTTAACTCTTCTCTGGACTGGGTATAGCTGATCAAAGGTGTTTTACGACGCGGGATATAATGAATGATTCCCATTTTGCTGAGTTTGGAAAGACCGGTATAAACGGTTTCAATAGTGGTGCCTGACTTTTTGGCCAGGTCTGCTTCATTGATGGAAGCATATTCGGTGAAAAGTCCCGTGTAATTGCGTAATAATATTTTAATAAAAGGGTCCAAATCTTCATTGGCTACCTGAAATTTGTAAAGATCATTTCCTTTAACCAGGAACATCACTTTTGAGGGAATGTCCAGCTCCTCGGTGAATGTGAGATATCCGGCTCTCTGAAGAATTTTCAGAGAGTTGTATACGGTCAGAATACTAAAATTGAAAGCACTACAGAATTTACCGATATCGAAGTCATAAACCATCTGAAAACCTGCACCAACAGGCAGTTGAAAGAAGTTGCCCAAAGCTTCGTAAACACTTTTAATGGTTTCAGGCTCAGGGAATGCTGTTTCTACCTGTTTTTTGAGTTTTATCTTGTCGTTATCACTCCAAAGAAGCACTGCATAGGCCTTTTTGTTGTCGCGCCCTGCACGGCCCGCTTCCTGGAAGTAGGCTTCGACGGAGTCGGGCGCATCCATGTGGACAACAAGGCGAACGTCGGGTTTGTCGATTCCCATTCCAAACGCATTGGTGGCTACTATAACGCGGGTCTGGTTATGCTTCCACCTGTTTTGTTTTTCTTCCTTCGAAGTATAGGTGAGTCCGGCATGAAAATGTTCAGCACTAATTTGGTGTTGTTGCAGGAAGGAGGCATATTCACGTGTTTTTTTGCGGCTTCTGACATATACAATGGCACTGCCGGCAACAGAATTAAGAATTCTAAGCAGCTGTTCTTCCTTGTTTTCGGTAGCCCTGACAACATAGGCGAGGTTTGGCCGTGCAAAACTTTTTCTGAAAACATTTTTCTTTTTAAAATGCAGCTGCGTCATTATATCATCCACAACGGTTGGCGTTGCAGTTGCAGTAAGAGCCAGAACCGGTACATCAGGAATAAGCTCGCGAACGGCTGCGATCTTTAAATAAGAAGGACGAAAATCGTATCCCCACTGCGAGATGCAATGTGCTTCGTCAACAGCCAGTAGGTTAATTTTTAAATCGGGCAGCTTTTCCAGGAATAGGTCTGTAGCCAGCCGCTCCGGCGAGACATAGAGAAATTTAGTTCCCCCGAAAACGGCGTTATCAAAAGCCACTTTTATTTCGCGATAGGTGAGTCCTGAATGAATGGCTGCGGCTTTTATCCCGTTTCTTTTCAGGTTTTCTACCTGGTCTTTCATTAAGGCAATAAGCGGGGTTACCACGAGGCATAGCCCTTCGGTAGCCAGTGCAGGCACCTGGAAAGTGATGGATTTGCCTCCGCCGGTCGGCATCAGGGCAAGTGTGTCGTTCCCTTCTCCTACCGAGCGGATAATAACTTCCTGGAGAGGACGAAAACTGTCAAATCCCCAGTATCTGCGCAAAATATCCAGATATCGATCAGGCATGAGACAAAATTAGTATTCCTTCTGTTTTTTGAAGATAAAAAACTGAGAATTTCTTACCTTTGCCAAAATTTTTAAACTGCTTACTTCATATAGTTTTTGTCAAGAGATGTTCAAGTATCAAAAAAACACAAGCAAAAGCTGAGAAATTTGAAACAGTGAATGTATCTGTTCCCGGTTCAAATTTGCAGAGGATATTGTTGTTTTGCCGGTTGTTGAGCTTCGCACCGGGAAAAATCATGAAGGTAGCAGGTAAATACCTAAAAAGCATCAGCCCATGTCATTTTTCGAAGACAAAATCACATCCGATGGTTTGACTTTTGACGATGTGCTTCTGATTCCGGCCTATTCGGAAGTGTTGCCTCGCGAAGTCAATTTATCCACCCGTTTTTCACGTAACATTGTTTTGAATATACCAATAGTTTCGGCTGCAATGGATACTGTTACCGAAGCACGTCTGGCCATTGCCATTGCCAGAGAAGGAGGCATCGGGGTTATTCATAAAAACATGTCTGTTGAAGAACAGGCCAAACAGGTAGAGGTAGTAAAAAGAGCCGAGAACGGGATGATCTACGATCCGATAACCATAATGCGCGATCGTACGGTTGGTGATGCTTTGGCACTTATGAGCGAGTATAAAATAGGCGGGATTCCGGTAGTTGACGAAAAGGGCTATCTGGTTGGCATTGTAACCAACCGCGATTTGCGTTTTGAAATGGATTACAGTCGTTCTATTGAGGAGGTGATGACTTCCGACAATTTGGTTACTACCAACCAGACCACTGATCTGGAAAAGGCAGTTGATATCCTGCAGCGGCACAAAATTGAAAAGCTGCCGGTTGTTGATAAGGACAACAAACTGATAGGATTGGTGACCTATAAAGATATTACCAAAGCAAAAGATAAACCTTTGGCCTGCAAAGACAGCAAAGGTCGCCTGAGAGTGGCTGCAGCCGTGGGCGTTACTTTCGATACCTTTGAGCGTATTGATGCTCTTGTGAAGGCCAATGTTGATGCAATTGTGATAGATACCGCCCACGGACATTCGCGGGGCGTTTTGCAAACCTTGAAAGAAATCAAGCGCCGGTATCCCGATCTTGAGGTCGTTGTAGGAAATATTGCTACAGCGGAAGCAGCCATTGATCTGGTTAAAAACGGCGCTGATGGCGTGAAGGTGGGCATCGGCCCCGGCTCTATTTGTACCACCCGCGTCATTGCCGGAGTTGGTGTTCCTCAGCTGTCGGCTATTTATGATGTCTACAAAGCCTTGAAAGATACCGATGTCCCCCTGATTGCTGACGGAGGGCTCAGATACAGCGGAGATATTGTTAAAGCCCTTGCCGCCGGTGCACATTCTGTTATGGCCGGTTCTTTATTTGCAGGCGTAGAGGAATCGCCCGGAGAAACCATTATTTATAATGGCCGGAAATTTAAAACTTACCGTGGAATGGGCTCTATTGAAGCGATGCAGCAAGGTTCTAAAGATCGTTACTTTCAGGATGTGGAAGACGATATTAAAAAGTTAGTTCCCGAAGGAATTTCTGCACGTGTACCGTATAAAGGGACTTTGTATGAGGTTATTTACCAGCTTATTGGAGGATTGCGTGCAGGTATGGGCTATTGTGGTGCCGGCAATATCGAGGCGCTTCATGGCGCCAAATTTACCCGCATTACCAATGCCGGCGTCATGGAAAGTCATCCGCACGATGTGACCATAACGCGAGAAGCACCCAATTATTCGAGATAAAAATTGTTCTGAAATAATCCAGCAAACCCGGACAACACAATCCGTTGCCCGGGTTGTTTTTTTGATTTCACCGTATAAGATTTTAGAGAAGGTTTGTAACAGAACAAACAAACCATTATTTTTGTATGTATGGTTGTATTTTACAACTTTGCAAGCCTTGTAAATGACACTTTCTGAGCATACATAGGATTAGAAAGATACTCGTCCGGCTTTGTTGGCGGACACCAATTATTTGTGGGGCTTCCATGCAGGAATCTTAATTCATTTAAAATTTAGTCTAAATTATTGGTCTAATGGAACCCGCAACTTTTTGTACATGTTCTTATGTGGCAGATTTCTTTGTAAACAAAGCGGCGGAGCCGGAGGAGGAATCAAAGCGCCATGCTCGTTTCTTTTAAAAATATGGTCTATTGATGAAGATATATTCATTAAAACAAGTCGCTGTTCTTTTGCTGTTAGCAGGTTTTGCAGCTGCATGTGAGAATATTGAAAATAAAGAAGATGCCACTCCTGTTGTAAGAGTTGGGGAGGAGGTATTGACAACCAATGATCTTAAAAAGGTACTTCCCGATGACGTAAATCATGAAGACAGTGCAGCTTTGGCCGACGATTATGTGAACCGTTGGGTGAGGAATAAACTCTTTCTCAGGCAGGCAGAGTCCAATCTTACCGAAGAAGAGAAAGATGTGAGCCAGCTTTTGGACGAATACCGCACTTCCCTGCTTGTCAACATTTATCAGCAGAAAATGCTGGAACAGAAATATTCTCCGTTATTGAGCAACGAAGAGATAGAGAAGTATTATAATGAAATGCAGGATAACTTCACGCTTCAGGAAAATATTATTCGCGGTTTGTTTTTAAAGCTGCCACTCGATGCCCCCAATATTTCAGAAGTGCGTCGCTGGTGCAGGTCGGCCGATTCTGAAGATTTGGTTCAGTTGGATCGATACAGTGCGCAGCATGCAAGAATGTATCATGCTTTTCTGGATAAGTGGACCCCTTTTCAGCGGATAAATGCGAGCTTGCCGGAACCTGTTCGAAATGAGGAACAGTTTTTGCAATATAACCGCTATTACGAAAAGGCAGACGATAAATACAGATATTTTTTAGTGATAACAGATTTTATGACCATTGGAAATACTGCGCCTCTTAGCTACGTGGAGGAACGCATACGTGCTATTCTTCTGAATAAAAAGCGGGCAGAATTTATAAACAGTCTGGAGAAAGAATTATATAATGAAGCACTTCAGAAAAAAATCATAAATTTCTATTAAACTTGTACCATCTTTATGCCAAAACTTATGAGCAAAATACGAAACCGGTTTTATAAATTTCTTTTTATTGCCTTGTTTTCTCCCGCGGTTGTGGTCGGACAAAGTAATGTTATTGATGAAGTTATAGCTGTGATAGGAGATGAACCCGTTCTTAAATCCGATATTGAATTTCAATACCAGCAGGCGCTCATGGAAGGAGTTGAATTTGCCGGAGATATGAGGTGTCATATTCTGGAACAGATGATGATACAGAATCTTTTGCTCGAACAAGCTAAAATTGACAGTATAGAAGTTAGTGAAAATCAAGTATTAATGACGGTTGATCGACAAATCAATAACTTTATTAACCGTGCCGGTTCGCGTGAAAAACTGGAAGAATGGCTTAATAAATCGATACTTCAGATTAAGGAAGAACAGAGGGAGTTAGTTCGTAATCAAATGCTGACCCAGCAGATGAGGCAGGAGATCACCAAAGATGTAGATGTTACTCCTCTGGAAATCAGAAGGTTTTTCAGGGAAACACCAGAAGATAGTTTGCCAAAAATGCCGGCTCAATATGAGTACCAGAAAATTGCTATTACACCCGAGATCAGCCAGGAAGAGATCGAACGGGTGAAAGCACGGTTGCGGGATTTTCAGCGTCAGGTGAGGGAAGGTCGCGATTTTGCAACACTGGCTGTCCTTTACTCCGAGGACCCTAACAGCGCAGCACGAGGCGGAGAAATTGGTCTGACACCACGTGCCAGTCTGGTGCCTGAATTTGCACAGGTAGCCTTTAACCTGCGGGACAAAAATAAAGTCTCCAAGATTGTTGAAACTGAATTTGGCTTTCATATTATGCAGTTAATTGAGCGGCAGGGAGACAGGGTAAATGTTCGTCATATCCTTTTAAAACCAAAACCTTCACGCGAAGCCATCGAAAAAGCCCGCGAAATGGCTGATTCACTCGTGTCTTTAATAAGAAAAGACAGCATTTCATTTGAGGAGGCCGCCTTGCGGTACTCTTCCGATAAAGACTCCCGTGCCAATGGAGGATATGTTATTAATCCCCGTACTCAGTCAACAAAGTTTGAACTTCAGGAAATTCAGCCTGATATAGCCCGGAAACTGGAAAAAATGCAGCAGGGGGAAATTTCCGCTCCTTTTATGATGAAAGACCAGCGACTTGGTGTTGACCAGTTTACCATCGTAAAACTTACAAAGAAAACCCCACCGCATACCGCAAATATGGTTGATGATTATCAGACGATCAAAAGAATGTTAGAAAATAAAAAGAGAGAGGAAACTTTTAGAGACTGGATACGAAAAAAGCAAAGAGAGACCTACATAACCATTAAAGACGAATGGAAAGATTGTCGTTTTGAATTTGATGAGTGGGTTAAGTAGTGCCCGTCTGTAAAGTTGGGGAAAGTTGTAACAAATCATAATCTGATTTCGAAGATGGCCGCAAAAATTATTAAATCATCGGTTATCGTTTTGGGAATCGCCGTGCTATTAGCTGGTTGTGCCCGGGAGGTATACGATATTACCTGGCAAGGGGTAGTAGCTGATGAAACGACTGGCAGGCCGGTTCCGCATGCAAAAATTTCAGCTGCTGCAACTTATCAACAAAATATTGATGAAACCGCTGAAATTAACCGGTCTTCGTTATGCGATGAATACGGCCGGTTTAATTTGTCTTTTCCCCGGGCTTTTGGTTTAACGGTAAAGGTTAATGCTCCCGGGTACCTGGCAGGATTACAATATAAAGTGGTTAAAAAGTCTGTTCTGAAAGACACAATATTTATAACACCTCATCCTTTTGATGCGAGCCTGATAGTCCGGCGAATGAATTTTTCGTCATTCTGCCCCGAGGTCCCTTTTATCCGTGAAACCCGGATTTTGGATCAGTCAAATGGGAAAAACCTGGTACGATGGGGTTTTGATTTTCTTTCCGGACAGAACACATTCCTCCTTGACAGCGCCGATATCTGGATAGAAATTAATGAGCAAAGCGGCCGTATTATTCTGAACGCTTCATCCCGGGGTGGCATATTTCCCGTCCTGAATAGCAGTTCGGAGTTCTTTTTGACCGGTATTACCCAGGCGCCTGAAACAGGTTATCAGAAGAGTTATGTTCTGAAAGGCAATGAGGCCGGATTCTTTATATTATGCCGAAACGGGGTGAATGTTGCAAAAATGATTCCCGAAGATAAAATCTGTGTCTTGTCTTATACAGGAGCTGATGGTCAGGCAATTCGTGAAAAGGGTATTCGCTTCGATTATTTGTTTCAGCCCGACTTGAAGAACCGTCTGTCATTTCCGGTTTCGGTTCTGGGTATGGATGACAAGATTGAGCCGGTCTCTAATTAGCCTGCTTTATTTTCATCCGTATAAAATTTATTTTTAAGGTCGGATGGAACTCGCATGCAAGAATTTATACATGTTCTATTATGACAATTTTTGTCATGCTCGTTTCATCAGTATAATATTAGTCTAAGTTATTGGTCGGATGGAACTCGCATGATTGAGTTTTATACATGTTCTTTTCCTGATGTGATAGGGACATGTTGTGGCAGATTTCTTTGTAAACAAAGCGGCGGAGCCGGAGGAGAAATTAAAGCGCCATCCGCGTTTCATTGTTAGAATGACTTACGTATATGCCTGAATACTTTTTTGGAGTTTTTTTTTATAGTGTTAAACGGCTGCTGAAAACAATCGTGGTATTGTTTTTTCTGTTGGGAAGTTTTGTTTTTATCCAGGCACAGGGTCAGGATGAGAAAAAAGGCCGGGAAGAAAACAGGAAAATTTTAATTGAATACGCCGATTTGATGAAGGGAGCCGAAAAGCGTCTGGGAAAAAACTCATGGGCTCTTGTCGGAAATGTAAGAATGCAGCATCTCAATACCAGGATGTTTTGCGACAGTGCAATTCTTAACCGTGACTCCAACAGGGTTGAAGCCTTCGGTTCTATTCACATTATTCAGAATGATACCATACATCTTTACGGTGACAAACTGAACTATGATGGCAACGAGGAACTTGCAAAGGTGAGGGAAAATGTGAGACTGGTAAACAAGAATGTTGTACTTACCACCGATTTTCTTGACTATGACCGGAAAAATGATGTTGCTTACTACTTCAATGGAGGGAGAATTGTTGATGAACGTAATCAGCTCACCAGCAGTCTGGGTTTTTATTATCCCCGAACCGGCGAGGTCAACTTTAAAGACAGCGTGGTGTTGATCAATCCAGATTACAGGATGTATAGTGATACTTTGAAGTATTTTACGAGAACCGAGGTCGTTGGTATTGTCGGACCTACAAATATTTACAGCGACGAAAACAGGATTTTTTCCGAACTGGGCTTTTACGATACCCGCAGTGACAAGGCCCGCTTACTTAAAAACAATTATATAGACGGAGGCGAACAAACTCTGAGGGGCGATACCATTTTGTATAACCGGAATGATGGTTTCGGGGAAGTCTTTTCGGGAATGGCTCTTGAGGATACTGCGAATAACGTGATAATTACCGGCGATTACGGATATTATAATGAAAAAACCGAGAAAGCTCTGGCAACGAAGAAGGCTGTTTTAAAGCAAGTTTACGGAAACGATACGCTCTTTCTGCATGCTGATACCCTGAGAGCAGATCCTGTATCCGGGGAAGTAGAAAATAAAATTGTAAGAGCCTTTCATAACGTTCAGTTCTATCGTTACGATTTGCAGGGCCGATGTGATTCCATGGTTTATGATTTTCGCGACAGCACCAATACTTTTTATCACGAGCCGGTGATTTGGGCGCAGGGAAACCAGATGACTGCCAGTGAAATTAAGCTTTATACGCGCAACCGGGTTTTGTATAAAGCCGAAATGATTGAGAATGCCTTTCTGATTGCACCCGAGGATTCTGTTCATTTTAATCAGATTAAGGGCAAAAAGATGACGGGTTATTTTAAAGAAAATCAGCTCTATAAGATAGATGTTGACGGGAACGGGCAAACGGTCTATTATCCCAAAGACAGAGATTACGTAATCGGGGTAAACAGAGCCGAGAGCAGCAGTTTGACCATCTATTTAAAAAACAGGAAAGTAGAGACTATTGTTTTACGAACCCAGCCAACCGGAAACATGAATCCTCCTTTCGTGCTTGATAAGGAATCAACACGTCTCGAAGGCTTTTTGTGGTTGGAAAAATACCGTCCCAAAAAATATGAGGATATCTTTCACTTCAAAGAAATAGTGGAAGAGGTGCAGCGAACGGATTATAGCGACTATCAATTCTCCGAATAGTGTAAAAAAAGGTCGTCTTGACAGAGCAGACGACCTTCTTATTCTTATTGATGTTGTTTTAGAATGCCCTTTACAAATCAATATTCATCCTCATTAAAGAAAAAATCATCCTTACTGGGATAATCGGGCCAGATGTCTTCAATACTCTCATATACTTCTCCTTCATCCTCTATTTCCTGAAGATTTTCAATAACCTCCAGAGGTGCCCCCGAACGAATGGCAAAATCAATTAATTCATCTTTTGTAGCCGGCCAGGGCGCATCTTCCAGTTTTGATGCTAATTCAAGAGTCCAATACATAGCAAATACAATTTAACTCTTAATAATATTTTGTTTTTATGTCCTTGCTGTTTTCTGCGAAATTAGAAAAAAAAAACAATCTTACAACTTCGGTTCCCATCTTATTTCGTCATTATCGAAATGTTTTGCCAGAAAGCGTGAAAGTACAAAGAAATAGTCTGATAACCTGTTCAGATACCTTAGAATCCATGGGTCTATTTCGGTTTCCGCGGCCATTTGATTGACACGACGTTCTGCTCTTCTGCAAACAGTACGGGCAATATGACATTGGGCAGCAGACGGATGACCTCCCGGCAGAATAAAGTTTTTCAGGGGAGGAAGTGAAGCATCCATCCTGTCCATTTCTTTTTCAAGAAAATCTATCTCTGCTTCATCACAATTAAGTTTCGAGCGTAATTCTGAAATTGTGTCGTCTGTCGCCAGATATGCCCCAATCATAAAGAGTTGCTCCTGAATACGCGGTAATACTCCGGTAATATCGTTCTCCCCCGCAAAAGCTCTGATCAATCCTATTTGAGCATTTAGTTCATCAACAGTTCCATAAGCCTCCAGCCTGAAGTGATGTTTAGGGACAATTGTTCCCCCTATTAATCCGGTCTTACCTTTGTCTCCGGCTTTCGTGTATATCTGACTTTTTTGCATGACAATTATCTCCTTTAGGTTTTGCAAAGATATAACTATGCCCTTCGTGAGAAAGTTCATGAAAAAATTAATTTCTTTTCCCGATGCGATGCGGAAAACAAGAAACAATACTTTTTGCAATTTTGATTAGAATATCAAAAACCATCAGGTGAATTCGAATTTTAACATTTTTTATAATAAATTCTCTATTCCATATTTTAAAAGGGATTAAAGTGTTTGAAGTACAATAAACACTATTTTAGGTTTTAAAATTATTTTGATTTCTTTGTTTTTTTAGGATTCATTCCTAATTTAGCAATTCAAAATATAAGTGTTTTCTTAACACTTATTACATTATGTTCTGTTCTGGAGATGGGTGGTACTTTTGACAAGGAAGATGATGGATACTGCTTAAAACATTCAGGCAGGTAAAGATACAAAGATATTTTTGGTTTATGTAATTTACAATGGCCGGTTCGGAAAATTCTGAACACATGCAATAAATAAGCAATAAATAAAGGCGTTGAAAGGCAGAAGGCATAGGTTAGGCGCTATAAGTCAGATGATTAGATGCTATATTTTCGACCTTGTTCAAATATTAAATAAACAAAAATGGTAAAAGCACAATTGAATAATTCAATATCAGTTGATTGTGTGATATTCGGTTTCGATTTTGAAAAACTGAATGTCCTGCTGGTTGATCGGGTGTTAAAAGATGAAAAGACAGGTAAAGAGTTGTTCTCTGATCTGACGCTTACCGGTAATCACATTTTCGAGCATGAGAGTCTTGAAGATGCAGCCGCCCGTATATTGTTCGATTTAACGGGGTTGGAAAATATCTATTTGAAGCAATTTGGTGCATTTTGTGATACCGACCGATTAAAACGTCCTAACGATCAGGCCTGGCTCAGGGCAAGTGGACGTGACCCGGACAGCAGGATAATATCAGTAGGCTATTACTCTCTTCTGGCTACCGAAAAGGTTACGCTGAAGTGGAAGGGGAGAAATGTAAAATGGTATCCCGTATCTGAAGTTACCGATCTGGCATTTGACCATTATCATATTCTGCAATCAGCTCTTCGTGCCCTTCGTCGTGAATTACTTTATGAACCTATAGGATTTGAATTATTGCCCGAGAAGTTCACGCTTTCACAACTTCAGAAGCTGTACGAGGTAGTGTTGGGGGTTGAGCTGGATAAAAGAAATTTTCGCAAGAAGATTGCGCGCATGAAATATCTTATTCCGCTGGATGAAAAGCAAAAAGGTGTGGCTCATAAACCCGCCCGCCTTTACATGTTCAGTCGCGAAGTGTATGAAAAAACCAGAAAAGAGGTGTTGGATTTTAACATTTAAATCTTAGCCATGCAAGTAACCAGGCAGAAGTTAAGCATAAGAGAAAAAGTGGGTTATGCGTTGGGAGACGCCGCAGCCAATATTGCATGGCGTGGAGTTGCTACTTTTTTATTCGTATTCTATACCGATGTTTTTGGCCTTAACCCTGCAGCAGTAGGTCTTTTGATGCTGATAGCCCGTTCCAGTGACGGCGTCAGTGATGTTGTAATGGGTATCATCGGCGATCGTACCAATTCGAAGTATGGGAAATTTCGTCCCTGGATTTTATGGACGGCCATCCCGCTTGCGGTTATGCTTTCTCTTCTTTTTACTACGCCTGATTTAAGTCCGACCGGGAAAATTATCTATGCATACGTCACTTACATTCTGTTTACCCTGATATATACTGCCAACAATATTCCTTACGGAGCGCTGATGGCCGTCATGACAGGCGATGATAAAGAACGCACAAGCATAGGTTCTTACAGGATGGTCGGCGCTTTTGCAGGCGGAATGCTCGTTCAGGGAGCTCTTTTATTTCTGGTGGCTAACTTCGGGGATATAAACCCGACAATTGAAATGGTTGATCTGGGTAATGAAAAATATGAAGTTACAGTTTCTGCCCCCGAGAGTGTTGAGAATGTCAGGATAAAAACCAAAGCCGGAGTAGCTACATTTGTTTGGGCCGATGCTGAAATGGCCGACAGTGTCAATGTTCCAACCCAGGAGAAAAGTTTTTCTATGGAGGCCGGTCTTCCTTATACTTTTATTGTAGAGGGCGAACCGGACCTGGATGAAAGCAAGATAACCATCATCGACCAGAAAGAAGGATATTCTAAAGCTATTTACCTGATGTCGGTGCTGCTGGCAATATCTTTAATTATTACTTTCTATACTACCAGAGAACGGGTTTCGCCACCCAAGACACAGGAGACAAACCTGGTAAAAGATTTAAAAGACCTTATTTCCAACCGGCCATGGCTCGTATTGTTGATCATCGGCTTGCTGTTTAATATCTATAATTCCATTAAACAGGGGATTACAGTAATCTATTTCACTCATTATCTGCATAACCAATTACTGGCCGGGTCTTATATGGTGGGTTTGATGATCGCTTCTATCCTGGGTGCAATGGCCACATCGCCTCTGGCAAGACAGTTCGGCAAACGCCGGCTCTTCATTTATGCCCTGATATTTTCGGGAGGTGTCAATGCATTGATTGCATTTTGCGGGCCGGGCGATATTGTTCCCATTTTTGCCATTGGCATAGTTTCTGAGTTTGGTGCCGCCATTTTTCCCACGCTTTTCTTTGCAATGCTTGGCGATGCAGCCGATTATTCGGAATATAAGAACGGTCGAAGGGCTACCGGGCTGATCTATTCGGCAGGGTCGTTCTCCACCAAATTCGGCGGAGGTTTGGCAGGTGCCATTATCGGATTTGTCCTTTCGGCATTCAATTATGACGGACAAGACGCTGTGGCGATTCAGGGAGCTGTGCCGGGCATCGTGATGTTAATGAGCTGGATACCTACTGTCATCGCTTTGCTTGGTGCTGTACTGATGAAATTTTATCCCCTCGATCAGGATAAAGTGGATGCCATTACAACAGAGTTGAATCAGCGAAGACTGAAAGAAGGATATTCAATAGATTATTAGATGCAGCAGATGGTGTTAATCATTGATCTATAATTATATAACCAAATAAAACGACAAAGAAACAATGAAGTTTGGATACTTTGATGATAAAAACCGGGAATATGTGATTACAACGCCTGCTACGCCATGGCCATGGATAAATTATCTGGGGAATGAGGACTTTTTTTCACTCATTTCCAATACGGCAGGAGGATATTCTTTTTATAAGGATGCCAAATTCAGAAGACTGACCCGTTTTCGTTATAATAATGTACCGATGGACAATGGAGGAAGGTATTTTTATATAAATGATGGACATGATATATGGTCGCCCGGATGGAAGCCGGTGAAGACGAGGCTTGACGGTTATGAATGCAGGCACGGGTTGAGCTATACTAAGATTATCGGTGAAAAGAACGGGTTAAAGGCTGAAGTTTTGTTTTTTGTCCCTTTGAAGTCGTGGTGCGAAATTCAAAAAATGACGATTACCAACACTTCCCCGGAAACGAAAAGGTTCAAATTGTTCTCTTTCCTGGAATGGTGCTTATGGAATGCAGAAGATGATCAAAACAACCTTCAGCGAAATCTGAATACCGGTGAGGTGGAAATCGACGGTTCCACCCTGTACCATAAAACAGAATACAGAGAACGCCGAAATCATTATGCTTTCTACCACGTTAATACACCAATTCAAGGTTTTGATACCGACAGGGAAAGTTTTGCCGGCCTGTATAATGAACTCTCGGAACCACAGACTGTATTGGAGGGGAAGCCTCGCAATTCGCATGCTCACGGGTGGTCGCCGGTAGCCTCGCATTACCTTGAAATTGAACTGAAGCCCGGAGAAAGCAAAGATTTGGTATTTATCCTCGGATATGTGGAAAATAATGAAAATGAGAAATGGGAAGACAAAAATGTAATCAACAAAAAGCCGGCAGGAAAGCTGATTGAGCGTTTTGATACCGCAGAAAAGGTCGATGTGGCTTTTTCCGAATTAATTGAATATTGGGACCATCTGCTCGATAAGTTTGTATTGGAAAGCGGCGACGAAAAACTTGACAGAATGGTCAATATCTGGAACCAGTATCAATGTATGGTTACCTTCAATATGTCACGTTCGGCATCCTATTTCGAAGTGGGTATCGGACGCGGAATGGGTTTCAGAGATTCCAATCAGGACCTTATCGGCTTTGTACATCAGATCCCGGAGAGAGCGCGTGAACGAATAATTGATATTGCCTCAACTCAATTTGAAGACGGTGGTGCTTATCACCAGTACCAACCGCTCACGAAGCGCGGGAACAATGCAATTGGTGGCAATTTTAACGACGACCCTCTATGGCTTATCCTTTCAACCACTGAATATATCAAAGAAACCGGAGATTATGGAATTCTTGACGAAATGGTTCCTTTTGATAATGATGCCTCAGTTGCAAAACCCCTTTTTGAGCACCTTAAAGTCTCTTTCTACCATGTTGTCAATAATCCGGGGCCACATGGATTACCTTTGATAGGAAGAGCCGACTGGAACGACTGTTTGAATCTTAACTGTTTCTCGAATGACCCGGACGAGTCGTTTCAGACCACTGAAAATCGATCGGGCGGAACCGCCGAATCGTTGATGATTGCCGGATTATTCGTGGTTTATGGACAAGAGTTTGTGAGGCTTTGTCGGAAAACCGGAAAAGAGAGGGAAGCTGACAAGGCACAAAAACATGTCGATAAAATGGTGGAAGCTGTTAAAAGGCATGGTTGGGATGGCGAATGGTTTCTCAGAGCGTATGATTTTTTCGGAAGAAAAGTGGGAAGTAAGGAGAATGAAGAAGGTCAGATATTTATTGAATCCCAGGGATGGTGCTCAATGGCCGGGATCGGTCTCGATGAAGGAATGGTTGAGAAAGCACTTGATTCTGTCAAGGAACGACTCGATTGTGAATATGGCATCGTTCTGAACAATCCTGCTTTCACCAAATACGTGATTGAATATGGAGAGATATCTTCTTATCCTGAAGGATATAAAGAAAATGCCGGCATCTTCTGTCACAACAATCCATGGATCATGATCGGTGAAACGGTGCTTGGAAGGGGAGAACGTGCCTGGGAATATTACAGGAAAATTTGTCCGGCCTATCTGGAGGATATTTCCGGACTTCATCGCACGGAACCCTATGTATATGCCCAGATGATTGCAGGAAAAGACGCACATAAACCCGGAGAGGCGAAAAACAGCTGGCTTACCGGTACGGCAGCCTGGAATTATTATGCCGTGACCAGGTATATTCTGGGAATACGCCCCGATTATGACGGGTTAAGAATTGATCCTTGTATACCTCCTTCATGGAAAGGATTTAAAATAAAACGAAAATTGAGGGGGACAACCTTTAATATTAAAGTTGAAAATCCAAAGTCGGTAAGCAAAGGAGTAGCCCTGCTTGAAATGGATGGCAAAGCCGTTGATGGTAACCTTATTGAAAAATTTGACGGAGGAACGCATGAAGTTCTGGTAATATTGGGATAAGGTATTTATGTAAATTGTGCCCGCCTGTAAAGTCGGTAAAAGTTGCACCAAATTATGTGTCTGTTCAGAAAGTAAATAGTCAGTTTAAAAAAGCTTAAACGCAGAGACGCAATGACGCAAAGTTTTTATTATGAGAAAGTTGTGGTTTATGCCATTCATTGTGTAAGCAATTAATTACCAGACATCCGGATTTCGTAAATGAGTATTTTGGCGGCAGGCGTAACACAGCAAGTGGTACTCTATGGACTGACACTAAATAATTAGAATGTTAATTATAAAAAGTTGCCTATGTAAAATAATTGTTTGAGTTAAAAAAAAGATTTTTTAAGGATTTGTAGTCGTAAGTTTATGATTTACATTTAAAAAGGGATGCTGCCCCGGAAAAATTGGCGTTGGACCGGGCAACACCCCTGCTCCAGATTCTAACTATTTTATTGTTAAAACCTGTAAAAACGACAAATTTATGAAAAAGATTCGATCTTTTTTGGAATTTGACCTGTTAAAAAAGGTCAAATCCGGATGGCTGAGGGCCTTTAACGGATTTACGTTAGCTCTTGCAGCATGTTTCATTTTTACTTCATTTTCTTTTGCGCAAGAGCAAAAAACGGTCAGTGGACAAGTGACCGATTCACAGAACCAACCGCTACCCGGTGTTAATGTTGTGATCAAAGGCACTATGCAGGGAACCATTACCGATATTGATGGTAATTATGAACTGCAGGCTTCAGGCGGAGATGTACTTCGGTTTAGTTTTATCGGATTCAAAACCCAGGAGGTTCCTGTTGGCGATCAAACCACAATTAATGTTACCATGGAGGAAGAATTTGCCGGCCTCGATGAGGTGGTCGTCGTCGGTTACGGTGTTCAACAAAAATCGTTGGTCACCGGGGCCATTTCGAGTGTTAATGCTCAGGACCTCGAAACCACTTCGAACACGCGTGTTGAACAAGCCCTGCAGGGACGTACGGCCGGTGTTACCGTTTTGCCTACCTCTGGTTCACCCGGAGCAGGCGCTAAAGTAAGAATCCGGGGTACCAACTCTAATCAGACTTCCGAGCCTCTTTACATCGTTGATGGAATGAAAGTAGGCGATATTGATAACATCGAACCCGGCAATATTGAGTCCATCGAAGTTCTCAAGGATGCTGCTTCTTCTGCCATTTACGGTTCTGAAGGCGGTAATGGGGTTGTCATTATTACTACCAAAAAAGGGAAAGCTGGTAAGGGACAAGTGACCTATAATTTCCAGTATGGCATTCAGAGCGTGAAAACCAATATGGAACTTATGAATGCTCAGGAATATGCGCAGTATATGAGTGAGCAGGGTGCCAATATTACTGTACCCTCAGGCATCGGAAACGGTACCGATTGGCTGGATGAAGTGTTTGAAGAAGCACCAATGCAGAGGCATCATCTTAGTTTTTCGGGTGGTGGAGAAATCTCTAATTATCTGGCTTCTGTCGCCTATAATACTCAAGAGGGAGTTGTCGGTGGAGATAAAGCATCTTATGAACGACTTTCCTTTCGCTTAAACTCTTCTCATGATATTAAGGATTGGTTGGAAGTAGGCAATACCTTTACTTACTCACATTCAAAAAGAAGTACTGTTGGAGAGGATGATGAGTATCGGGGAGTTTTAAACAATGCTCTTCTAATTGATCCGACCACACCTGTCTATTACGAACAAGGAGAAGAAACCCAGAAAGAAAGGGATGCGTTAGCCGCTGGTCATACTTTGTTAACCGATGATCAGGGTCGTTATTATGCGCTTCCGGTGAATGTGACAGGTGAAGTTGCAAATCCGGTTGCCAGGTTGCAAACTTACAATAATGAAACTACCAGGGATCAATTAATGGGAACTGTCTATGGCAATATTAAACCTTTGGAAGGATTGACAATAACTTCACGACTGGGATTGGATTTGTCTTATATTCAGTTGCATAACTGGAATAAGAAATATTACTTTTCTTCAGAGAGTCAGAATGGTACAAACACCATAAATGATAATCTGGATAAATATTTTAACTGGCTATGGGAGAATTTTGCCACCTATGAAACCGCCTTTAATGACCATAACATGACTTTCCTTTTAGGTTACTCTGCAGAAAGAAGATTGCATCCTAACTGGTATTTGTATTCCGGTCCAATGGCTAAAGAAGGTGACAGATTTGCCTATCACGATCATACTACTTCGAGGGAACAGGATGTTGTTGGTGGAACCCTTGAGGAAGAAACCATGAATTCTGTTTTTGGTCGTTTTTCATATAGTTATTTAGGCAAATATTTGTTTGAGGCGTTAGTTAGACGAGATGCAGCAAGCGTCTTTTCATCGGGGGACAAATGGGCCACTTTCCCTGCTTTTTCTGCCGGTTGGGTTATTTCGGAAGAGGATTTCTGGAACCCCCAATTTATGGATTATTTGAAATTGCGTGCCAGCTGGGGACAAAATGGTAGTACATCAATTCTTTCCGGTACTTCAGATCAGGAGTTCTGGATGGTGTCAGGTATTTATTATCCCAATCCTTCTGAAACAGGCTATTTTTCAGGCGCTCAAATAGAAAAGCTCACGAACGATGATCTGAAATGGGAGCGCACCGAGCAACTCTCTGTGGGCCTCGACGCAAGGTTCCTTAACAGGAAAATCAATTTTTCTGCCGACTATTATGATAAAACCACCAAAGATCTGATTGTGGTTGGTATGTTTCCGCTTTCTGTAGGGAATGATTTTCCTTATGTTAACGGAGGTGATGTTTCCAATTCAGGTTTTGAATTTGAGCTTGGTTACACTGATAGTTACGGAGATTTTGATATTTCGGCGAATGTTAATTTTGCTACGCTCAATAATGAGGTTACCCGACTTGATCAGGAGGCTCCAATTGCGGGAGCCAACGTCAGGGGATATGATTTAACCTGGTTTGAAGAAGGAGAACCCATTTGGTATTTCAACGGGTACAAAACCGATGGTATTAATGAAGAAACAGGAATGCCAAATATTGTTGATGTTAGTAAGGATGGCGAAATTACTTCTGCCGATCTGACTAAAATTGGTGATCCCCATCCCGATTTTTTGTATGGAGCAAATATAAATTTGGCCTACAAAGGGATTGACCTTAGAGTTTTCCTTCAGGGAACCAAGGGAAATGAAATTTATACTGCATGGTATCGTCCTGACAGACCTTTGTCTAATAAACCAAAATACTTCTATACCGACAGATGGACATCTGACAATACCAAGGCATCCATGCCCCGTGCCGATGGTAGCAGTCAGTATATTTACCGGAGCGACCTGATGGTTCAGGATGGGTCTTATACTCGTATTAAACAATTGCAATTAGGATATTCTCTTCCAAATAGTGTTCTCAATCAACTTGGGTTCTCTAAAGCCCGCGTTTTTATTTCACTTGACGACTTTTTTACTTTTACTGATTATGAGGGGCTTGATCCCGAAGCAGGAAGTAACAACGCCCAAAGTCAGGGAATAGATCGCGGTGTTTATCCTATTCCAAGGAAGATGATATTTGGTGTGTCAGTTAATTTTTAAACCCCCAAAATCTGAGAAATATGAAACTATATAAATGTTTTAAATGGATTCCGGCTGTTTTATTGATCATTATGCCGGCTTGTAGCGATAGTTTTCTTGAAGTAGATCCCGCCGGAAGATTATCCAGCGATGTCTATCCTGCTACAGATGAGGAAGTAATGTCCACAATAATTGGTGTATACGATTTGATGCAGTGGAACTATGGCAGAGACTGGGCGAGTGCCTACTTTGCCAAAAATTTACCTGCTGATGATTGTAATGCTGGTTCTTCTGCCAGTGATCAGCTTCCCTATCAGAATCTGGATGATTTTAAAAATGAAGCGGACAATCCTGTGACAACTGCAATTTGGGAAGGCTTCTATAAAGCGATTAATCAATGTAATACCATTATTGAGCGTATCGAACCGAGCAACGATTTTCGTAAACAGATAATCGCTGAAGCAAAGGCTATACGCGCATGGAATTATTTTGAACTGGTTACGCTCTATGGAGATGTTCCCTTTTATACCGAGAATCCTACTTCAGTGGCAGACTATCACAAACCGCGTACACCCAAGGCCGATATTTATACAAAGATTGAAACCGATCTTGAGGATGCTATTTCAGTTCTTCCATTGAAGTCTGAGCTTCCCGACGACCAAAAATTCAGGGTCTCCAAGGGAACCGCACAATCTATTCTGGGCAAAGTATACCTGTATCAGGAGAAATGGAATGACGCCCATACTGTTTTGGGGCAAGTAATTTCTTCGCAGGAATATGACCTTGAGCCTGATTTTGACAATGTTTGGAAACGTGCAGGAGAACTGGGGATTGAATCGGTATTTGAAGTTCTCTATACATCCCAGGAAGGATACGACTGGGGTAATTTTGGATGGGGAGGAGCAGCTGAAGCAAATATTCATGTTCAGTTGATGGGTCCCCGGGCACCCTTCTTTGGTAATCTGGATGCTATAGGAATCATTCCCGGATGGGGATTTAATCTTCCTACTGCTTCCATAGGTGAGGCTTTTGATAATATGGGGGATAATGGTCCCCGATATGAGGCAACCATCATGAGTGAATCGGAGTTTATTGATGCCGGGGGTGAAATAACTCCGGATACCGATGATGAGGGAAATCCTGTGCCTGCTCACGATTACGAGGGATATCTTCGAATGAAGTATGCCACATTTGCTGACGAAACCAATACCAGTGGTGCTTCAATTGCTGAGCTTAACTATACCACCAACTGGCGCATCATTCGTTATGCCGACGTGCTTTTGATGGCTGCCGAAGCCTATAATGAGGACGGGAGGGAAGCCGAAGCCCGTTTCGAGTTGAACAAGGTTCGGAAGAGGGCCGAATTGGATACGTATGATTTGCCTATGTCGAAAGACGAATTGCGTGAAGCGATAAAAGCTGAGCGTCAGCTTGAACTGGCCTTTGAAGGCAGTCGCTACTGGGATTTGATTCGCTGGGGTGATGCCGAAGAAGTACTGAGTCCGCTGGGATTTGTGGCAGGAAAACATGAGCATTTCCCCATTCCTCAAACTGAGATTTCTTCAAATAATGAAATCTCGCAAGAAGATCAGAATCCTGGATTCTAAACATACACGCTGCTATTCTGACTTATATGAGAACAAAAGGGGCTGTCCGGTATTGGACAGCCCTTTATTATTTTGAAGGCATAACAAGTGCATTAATCTCTAAAACATTGTTTCTATTTTTTTGTCAAATTATCAGCATATTTGGCGATATGATCGTTGAATCTTTTGACAAGGAAGTCAATAACTTTTTTTATTTTCGTTTCTTATTTGATGAGTGCAGTATAAAAAGCATATTTTTGTCAGAATCCAGGCGTTTTAAATTTTTGTACCGGAGTTAACTTGTTGTTAATGACGATGCAAAAATCTAAAACAACAACGAGGTTGGCAACAAAGATGCTTTTTAGACCGGGCTCTTTGATGATTCATAACAACCAGCCTATGTCACCGTCAACGGTTGGTATTTACGTTGTTTTATTTGTTTTATGGGTATATATCCTCACCTTAATCCATCCTGCTGACTTATAATTAATTACTGACTGAATTACTTTTACCTGAAAATCAAACCGTTTGTTATTATAAAGATTAATCTTTCTTTATTATGATTACGTTTATTCTGTCAATCGCGGGTTTAATAGCCGGTTTCTTCTTTTACGGCAAATTTGTTGACCGTTTTTTTGGCGCATCCGACAAAAATGAGACGCCTGCCATACGGATTAATAACGGGGTGGATTATGTTCCAATGCCCACCTGGAAAGTTTTTACCATTGAGTTTTTAAATATCGCCGGACTCGGGCCGATATTTGGTGCTATCCTTGGCGCTATGTACGGGCCAATGGCTTATCTGTGGATTGTTCTTGGTTGTATTTTCATGGGCGCCGTGCACGATTATTTTTCCGGTATGCTTTCGGTACGTAACAATGGTGCGAGTATTCCGGAAATTGTAGGTAAATATCTCGGCACCGGTTTTCAAAACTTCATGCGTCTTTTCTCCTTGTTATTGTTGATATTTGTCGGCGTGGCATTTGTTTCGGGGCCCGCCGAATTGCTGACAACACTAACTAATGGAGGTTTGAAGTTTTGGCTTTATGCAATTTTCGCCTATTATCTGATTGCAACTTTGTTGCCGATTAATAAGATCATCGGTCGCATCTATCCTTTGTTTGGAGTGGCTTTATTAATAATGGCTGTTAGCATTGCCGGAGCGATGATTTATTTTGGCTTTTCCGGCGATTTAGCCATGAAGGAATTGACCACCGACAGCTTTAAAAACTGGCATCACAATCCGGCAGAAAATATTCTTTTCCCGATGATGTTTATCGTTATTTCCTGTGGGGCTCTGAGTGGCTTTCATTCCACGCAGGCACCCATGATGGCCCGTTGTATAAAAAAGGAGAGTCATGGTCGTCGTGTTTTTTACGGGGCGATGGTTGCAGAAGGGATAGTGGCAATTATATGGGCTACTGCTGCGATGAATTTCTTTGAAGGCCCTGAAGGATTAAATACTACCATGCAGGTTGAGGGTCACAATCCGGCATGGGTGGTTAACGAAATAAGTCGCTCCTGGCTTGGTGCGATTGGGGCCGTTTTTGCTATCGTTGGCGTTATTGCTTGCCCTATAACAACGGGTGACACAGCTTTCAGGAGTGCCCGTTTAACCATTGCTGATGTACTGAAGCTGGATCAATCATCTGTGAAGAAACGCTTGTGGGTAAGCTTGCCTTTGTTTGCTATTGGTTTTGTGTTGTCTCAACTCGAATTTGCCACAATTTGGAAATATTTAGGATTGTCTAATCAGGTAGTTGCAGTCGTCGTTCTCTGGGCAGCAGCTATGTATCTTGCTAAAGTTGAAAAACCGCACTGGATGTTGTCACTTCCGGCAACTTTCATGACAACCGTTTGCATAACTTATCTTTTGGTGGCTCCTGTAAAAAATGGTGGTCTCTTTATAGATACTTCAGTCGGATATTGGATTGGTGTTTTACTGGGCATTGCTTCTCTTGTTCTTTTCCTTTTCAGAGTAAGGAAAAATCAAAAAGGAAAAACTATGAGCCAGGATGAAACGAGCATGACAAAGTTTGACACAAAAGAATATGTATAAACACCATCTAACCTCTAATCACCAAAGAAACCAAAAACAGAGAACAGATTCTTCGTCG
>NZ_AEWI01000210.1 GCF_000191885.1 Anaerophaga thermohalophila DSM 12881 | reverse complement strand
AGTAATTTTCGGACGAGCGTAACACAGTAAATGGCACTTTATGGACAGACACTTATTAGGGAGGATATTAAAACTATTATGATATGACGGTTCGTTTAAAAATGTGGATTTCTTTTTTTAAAACATATCACCGACAATGGTTTCTTTTGTTTTTTAGTTTATTAGTGATTGTTTTTTGGCAATTTGGTTATCCTTATTCTCTTTTTTTTCAGGAGCCGCTTCAGTTGTTTCTTTTTAGCCGGGATTATTTTTTTAATTCTATATCTACGGCTGGTGGATTGTCGGGATATTTAGGAGAGTTTTTCACACAATTTTACATTATTCCTTTTGGAGGACCTGTTATTATACTATTCTGGCTTTTGAGTTTGCAGCAACTTTTTTGGAAAATCTTAAAAAGATCGGTTCCCGGAGCAAGTCATTTTTACATACTAAGCTTTTTGCCCTCTATATGGTATTGTACAATATTAAGTGAAGAGTTTTATCTTTTGAGCGGACTTATTTCCGTTGTAATTGCTTTGACCGGAGTTTTGCTGTATACGGCTATCAGGGATTTCAGGATACGCTCAATTGTGGGACTGCTGATTGTTCTTTTAGTTTATTTTACTGCCGGGGGTAGTTATATTCTATTTGTGTTATTTACATTGTCGTTTGAATTTGTTAAAAGGGGAAGTAGTATAGGAATAAAGGGATGGTTATGGAGTTGCTTAGTCCTGGAAATTTTGCTTGCTGTATTTTTACCGGTCATTTATAGGTTACATTACGATCCGGTGCCTGTGCTTCAGGCATATATAACAGAACATTTTCATAAAATATCCACGGTTTTCCCATTTCCTGTTGTCTTGATTTGGATTTTGATAGCAATTTCATTGCCAATAGTTCTTTATTTTGACAAAAAAATTATAAACAGGGGAAGAAGAAATACTCTTTATATTATTCAGGTTGCTTTTTTATTGTTGGTTTTTTTAGGCGGGCATAGTTTGTTCGCTAATCCCAAAGCAGAATATATTAAAAAACTTGATTATCATGTTCGCCATAATAATTGGGAAGAAATAATAAGTCTATGTGAAAATCGCCTCCCCAGGAACGCGTTTGCGGTGAATTATTTAAATTTGGCCCTTGCAAAAACCAACCAATTAGGCGAGCGGTTATTTCATTTTGAGCAAATTGGGCCGGTCGGACTATTTCTTCCATATGAGAGGGAACAATTAAGCGCGATGATCGGGAATGAAACTTATTATCATATTGGATTAGTCAACGTCTCGCAGCAATATATTTTTGAGGCAACCGAGGCGATGCCGGACTTGAGAAAGTCCACCAGGTCATTGCAAAGATTGACGGATGTTGCAATTATCAATGGTGATTATGAATTGGCTAACAAATACATTCAGTTGCTCAAGAAAACATTTTTCTATAAAGACTGGGCTGAGCAAGCCGAAGACTATCTCTACAACGAAAGCAAAATTAATAATCATCCCGACTGGGGTGAAAAAAGAAGACTAAGGCCTATACAGGACTATTTTTTCTCAGTGGAGAATATGGATCAGATATTACTTGCTCTTTTGCGAGATCATCCGGATCACAAGATGGCTTTTGAGTATCTTATGTCTTATTATCTTGTAAGAAAAGATATCGAATCGTTTATGAAATATGTACATCTTGGGCATGAGATGAATTACAAGTATCTTCCGGTAGCTTTTCAGGAAGCAGTTTTGTATGTATTGGGACTTAAATCACAAGAGGCTGTGGAACAAAGTAATTTTCCTATTGAAGAGAGGACAAAGAACCGATTGTACGAATATGTGGATATTTATACCCGTTATCCCAATGCTCAGAAATTATTAGAAAAGGAGTTTTCTGATTCATTTTGGTATTACTATCATTATCGATGATAATTGAAATCATGACAACAAGGAGGGAGTAATTATGAGACGATTTTTTATAACAGCAGGATTTATACTGTTGATAGTGGCCTGTAGCCAAAAGCCTGAAAATGCTTTTCAAACTTCTGAATATCCTTCAATATTCCCGGACTATGTTAATGTAACTATTCCTGTTAATATAGCTCCGTTGAATTTTAAACTTACTGATCATTTCTCTGAGATATATGTCGAGGTTAGAGGAAAAAATAAAGTATTGGTTTCAGAAAGTAATAAATATGCTGATTTCGATAAAATCGAATGGGAAACATTGTTAGAGAGTAATGTTGGTCGTGCGATTGGGGTTAACGTTTTTGCGAAGAGCGACAGTGGATGGATTGCATTCAACCCCTTTTCTGTCTTTGTTAAAAAAGAACCAATTGACCCATATCTTGTCTACCGATTGATTGCTCCCGGGTATCAGGTGTGGAGCAGTATGGGAATTTATCAACGTTCACTTGAGGATTTCAGGCAAACAGAGGTGGTTACTAACAGACTTTTTCCTGGTGCTTGCATGAATTGTCATTCCTTCCGTGAACGAGATCATGAACAAATGATGTTTCATCTGCGTGGAAAGAACGGAGGAACTTTTATTACCAATGATTCCGGGGTGATTAAAATTAACTCAAAACCAGACCAGTTATATTCCGGGTTTCAATATCCTTATTGGCATCCGGGAGGTCGATATATCGCATTCTCTATTAACAAAACAGCTCAGGCTTTTCATGCAACTAAAGAAAAGAGAATTGAAGTTTTTGATTCAAAGTCTGATGTTGTTATTTATGATACTCGGGACAATAAGGTTATTACAGATAAAAAATTGATATCGAAGGACTGGTTTGAGACCTTTCCAACCTTTTCTCCTGATGGGAAGTATTTGTATTTTTGCTCATCAAAAGCAACAAAAATGCCTGCTGACTATCAGGATGTAAAATATAATCTTTGCAGAATTGAATTTGATCCAGCAACAGGGGAGTTAGGAACAAAAGTTGACACCCTGGTTCGTGTTTCCGACACTGACCAGAGTGTTACATTTCCAAGGATATCACCTAATGGGAAATTTTTAATGTTCACTCTTGCAGACTACGGCAATTTTTCAATTTGGCATAAAGAAGCCGACCTTTATCTTCTCAATCTTGAGACAGGGAGGTATAGACCACTTGAGCAAGTTAATAGCAATGATACCGAGAGTTATCACTCATGGTCTTCTAATTCAAATTGGGCGGTGTTTAGCAGCCGTAGAGTAAATGGGCTATATACAATGCCTTATTTTGCCTGGATAGGAAATGATGGAAAAGCGGGCAAACCATTCTTGCTTCCTCAAAAAGATCCGAATTTTTATTTGAATTCATTTTATTCTTTTAATATTCCCGAATTTGTTGATGATAATATCTCTTTGTCAGTAAAAGAAATTGAAGAAGCCTACAACATGGAAGGAATAAAAGTTCAATGATTGAGATTTGTTGAATGTAGTGTCCACAAAAGGGAAAAGGAAAGGGGAAAATTTTTGTTATTTAGAAGTAAACTTATTAGAAAGAGATTTTTAAGAATGAATCGAACCTATCAAATAATTACCCCTGCAGAAGAGCAGGATATAGAAGGAGAATGGCAAAGCTGCCTCGCCCAGCTCAGGGAAATGGGCAGAAGCAATAAATTATTCAAACTGGTGGTTTTTATTGATGCCGAAGAGGAAGAAAAGTATCTGCGCTATCGGACTATCATTATCAATGACATTATTGAGCAATTTAAAGATGAAGTCCCGGCACATACAGTTTTGGCCCAAAAACCGGAAAATGGATTTCATGTCACCATAGAAGCGGGAACAATGTCCTCTGGTGAGGTTGAAATAACTTTTAAGGAAGTGAATGATTTGTTCTATACTGTTGTCAGAGATTCATTCCATAAAGAGATTTGGGCATGTGGTATGGGAAGTAAAAATTTTTCTTCAGGGGATGTCAAAGAGGATTCTTCCGGAGCTTTTACCGATATGCTTCAAGTTCTCGAGAATGAGGGCATGAACATGGACAACGTTGTCCGTCAATGGAATTATATCGGACACATACTTCATATAGAGCGCAGGGGAGGAAAAGCAATACAAAACTACCAGGTATTTAATGAGGTAAGAAGTCAGTATTATAAGAAGTACAGGAATGGGAAAGATTTTCCTGCTGCCACTGGTATTGGAACATCGGCTCAAGGAGTATCTATCGATTTTTATGCAGTTGAAGAATATAAAGAAGTTATAAATGTCCCTGTTGATAATGAGCATCAACAGAATCCTTACGCTTATGGACAGGATGTTCTTGTAGGAGTAGCCTTGTCAAATCGTAACAAAAAAGAACCTCCGCAGTTTGAACGGGCCCGTCTGCTTGCCTTCCCCGGTAATACAACATTGTTTGTCTCAGGTACGGCATCTATTGTCGGCGAGAAAACTGTAGGAGTTAATGATTTGAAGAGACAAATTGATACAACCGTTAGGCATATCAAAACCCTTACAGATTCAAACAATATAAAAAAGCATGTTCCCGATTTTGTAACTACTTCAGCTAACTATCTGTTGCTCCGCATCTATGTTAAGTATGAAAAAGACTTCGCACCGGTGCGCAATATGTGTGAACAGATATATCCGGGAACGCCCATGGTCTTTGTCAAAGCCGATGTTTGTCGTGATGATCTGCTGGTGGAAATTGAAGGAGAAGTAATGTTTGATTAAAAAAATTAGGCAATTGATATATTTTTGTCAGTACATGTTGTTATTGCATTATCATCTGTGGCATTTTGACCAAAATGGATAATTTAAATGTTAAAAAGCGTAAATATATTAAAATTACTTTTTCAATGTTTTCTACCTTATTTCACTTTATTTGCAACGTACTATGTCTGATATGAATTTGTCTACTCCTTTGTAAGTTCGGTAATAGAGGTAACAACACATATTTTGCTTTTGATAATTATTTTTTTCTGAAATATATTTTTATTTCATTAATAATATAAAAATTTAACTGGTGCTAAAGACACAGTCTATCCAGTATAGTTTGATTATTATCCAGCCTATAGTGCGGTTGTAATCTGTATTTTACATTGATTCACTATTTTTAATGATAAAATAGTATGTATCATTAAACCGAAATTTGTGTTTGGCTTCGTCTTGCTTTAATTTTTTTCTTTACAGATTGTATTTCTTATTTTCCTCATTTTGTTTTAAATGTTGCAATAACAGTTTGTAGGTCTATTCTCTTTTATATTCACGCTTTTTCTTTTCAGGAATACAATTTATTAAATTTTGATAGAAAGTGATAAAATAATATTAGCAATTAAGTATTTGTTAACATACATTTGTATTTATATAAAAGTGTATTTTTCACACCTAAACTCAGTTGAATTTTAATTTTTTACTTATGAGAAAAAATCTGCGGTTTTTTTTAGTGATGTTTTTTCTTGCCTTTCATTTTTTAACTTTTGGGCAGGAAAGAACCGTAACGGGTAACGTTACCGATGAAACCGGGGCGCCACTACCCGGTGTTTCCGTCCTTATTCAGGGGACTACATCCGGTACCATTACTGATATTGACGGAAATTACAGTATTACTCTTGAGGAAGGACAGGATGTGTTAAGATTTTCCTTCATCGGGTTTAAAAACCAGTCCATTGAGGTTGGAACCCGTTCGGTTGTTGATGTTCAGATGGTACCTGAAACAAGGGCCATAGATGAAGTTGTGGTTGTTGGTTACGGTACAATGAAAAAAAGCGATGTTTCCACAGCCAGTGTTTCTGTGAGTGGGGATGACCTTGAAGAAACCATGTCGGCCAATCTTGATCAGGCCCTTCAGGGACGCGCTGCCGGCGTAACGGCTATTACTACTTCCGGCCAGCCAGGTGCATCTGTTTCTATCCGGATACGGGGGCAAAGCACTTTGAGCTCAGGTGCGGCAGAACCTCTCTATGTAGTAGATGGAGTACCTATCCAAAATGTTATTCAGGGTGGTCATGACGTTGGAATTGGCGACCGGCTTGGGAATGGTCCGGTTAGTACTTTTGGCGGCGGATTGTCAAGCATCAACCCCTCTGATATTGAATCCATGGAAATTTTAAAGGATGCTTCCGCAACCGCCATTTACGGTTCAAGAGGTGCCAATGGTGTAGTACTCATCACAACAAGGAGAGGGAAAACCGGTGAACCGAGGTTTAACTACAATTTTGAGTACGGGATTCAGGAACAAGCCAAACGGATCGACGTATTGAATTTGCGTGAATATGCAGAATACAGTAACAATATTGCTGCCGAAACTGACGGAAGGGAATCCCGTGAGGAATTGTTGGACCCCGGCTTGTTAGGTGAGGGCACAGATTGGCAGGAAGCTGTTTTTCAATCCGCTCCTATGCAGAAACATCAAATTAGTGCCAGTGGCGGAACAGAAAAGAGCCGGTATTTTATTTCCGGTAGTTATTTTGACCAGGAAGGGATAGTGGTTGGTAGTGGATACGATCGTTTCACCGGGCGTGTTAATCTTGATGTTGAATTGAAGGATTGGTGGGATGTCGGAACAAATTTAACTTTCGCACAGTCGGAGGATGACCTGGGGCTGAACAACAGTGACGAAGGAATCATTAATGTCGCTTTAAAGACTTCGCCCGATGTTCCTGTCTATAACGTAGATGGATCGTGGTCTGGTGATGAAAGAGAAGGATCGCCAGGCAAAATTAATCCAATCGCTAAAGCGCTTGATGAAGAAATAAGACTTGAAAGGACCAATTTTATCGGTAATATTTATAGTGATATTACTTTCATCGAAGGCCTTGACTTACGTACCGAGGCTTCTCTTAATATTGGCAACACGGATGCATATACGTTTCTTCCAACCTATCAGTACGGAAATGTCAGTAATACACAAAACAGTTCGCGCTGGCAATATAACAAAAACAGATACTGGGAGTTGAAGAACTATTTAACTTATAGCAGATCGTTCGGCAATCACAATCCAACAGTTATGGTTGGACAGGAAGTATCTGAATCTTCATGGGAATACCTGAGTGGAACAAGTAATGCCCTGCCTAGTAATGAAGTCCACTCGCCAAGTCTCGGCGAGAATAACACCATGACTGTTGGTTCAGGTTTTGGAAGCGGTTCAATGGCATCCTTTTTTACCCGCGCCAATTACAATTACAACAGAAAATACTATTTAACTTATACCTTCCGGTATGACGGCTCTTCAAATTTTGGTCCTGAAAACAGATGGGCGCCATTTCATGCAACATCTGCTATGTGGAGAGTTTCGGATGAGCCATTCTGGGATGGTATCAGCCCTATTGTAAACAGCTTTAAGATACGTGCAGGCTGGGGGCAGACAGGAAACGCGGATATCGGCGGTTACCAGTGGGGAGCATCGATTACAAAAATGCCTACCGGACTTGGAATGGGGTATCGGCAGAGTAATATTGCAAACCCCTATATCCAGTGGGAAGAGCAGGAACAGTACAATCTCGGAATCGATTTTGGCCTGTTTAGAAACCGTATCGATGTTGTTATAGATCTTTATCACAAAACATCGACAGACATGTTGATGTCCATGCAGTTACCTTCCTATATGGGTACAAGGGGTAATGCTTCGTCACGCCTGAATCCTCCAATGGGAAACTTTGGAGAAATACGTAACAAAGGGGTTGAGATTACTTTTAACGCCGTTCCTGTTGCCCGGCCATTGTTCATGTGGGAGAGCAATATAACCTTTACAATGAATGATAACACATTGTTGGGCTTAACAGATTCTCCATCAGCCCATATTGAAGGATATGGACAATGGAGTGACGTTGTAACCCTTACCGAGATAGGGCAATCTCTTTATGGTTTTTATGGCTATAAGGTAGATGGTATTTTTACGAGTAAAGAAGACATTATTAACAGTCCACGTCAGGAAGCTTTTCCATCAGTTAACGAAGATACAGGCGAACTTATATGGGATCGCGCCACCACTACGTGGGTTGGCGATCTGAAATTTAAAGATATTTCAGGTCCCAATGGTAAACCTGACGGTGTCATTGATCAATACGACCGAACGTTTTTGGGGTCACCCTGGCCAACCTTTTCTTATGGCTGGAATAACACTTTCCGGTACAGGAATTTGGAGTTGACAGTTTTTATAAACGGAAATTATGGCAATAAGGTACTGAACTATATCGGAAGAAGTCTTACAAGTATGGACAATTTGTGGGACAACCAACTTTCAGAAGTTACCGAACGAACCATTCTTGGACCAATTGAGGATGTTGAAGGATGGTACAACGATATCGATAATGTTCAGATTGTTCAGATGGGGAAAGATAATATGCCAAGAGCCATCGCCGGAGATCCTAATGATAACACAAGAATTTCTGATCGGTACATTGAAGATGGTTCCTACCTGAGATTTAGAAACGTGTCGCTTTCTTATTCTGTCCCTAAAAGAATTATTAACCGATATGGTGTAGACAATCTGAAAGTCACTGCCGGGGTTCAGAACTTGTATACTATTACAAATTATTCCGGGTTTGATCCCGAAATTGGCGCCAGCCAGACAAGTGCGAACGTTTACGGACTTGACAACGGCCGTTACCCGGCACCTCGCATTTTTATGTTTGGATTGGACGTTGCGTTTTAGAAGATTTCTGAATAGGATCCCGATATTTTAAAAGTTACCCAAAAAACTACGGGTTATTGTTGATGAAGGTTCCTGTTGGATTAAAACAACAAAAATTGATTCGTATGAAGAATGTATTAAAATATAAAACAATTGGAGTCCTGGCAGTTTTACTTCTTACTGCTACATCCTGTGAAGATTTTTTGCACCGACCTACAGAGGACTCCTACACAATTGATAATTTTTATCAAACGGAAGAACAGTGCTTTCAGGCGGCCAACGTTCTGTATAACTCGCCATGGTATGATTTTCAAAGAGGTTTTCTATGGATCGGAGATCAGTTGGCCGGAAATATTTATACCGGAACTGAAACCATTTATCAGAATTTTAACCTGAACTCAACCAATGAGGATTTGGTGAATGCATCCAATTCTTTATGGCTGGTTAACGGACACTGCAATGCTGTTATAGAAAATATTGCTTCCAAATCTGGTTCCGGTGTCAGTCCGGAAGTAAAAAATACGGTTACTGGAGAAGCGATGACTTTTAAAGCGTTAGCTTACTTTTACCTGGCAAGAATATGGGGTGCAGTTCCGATAATTCACAGTAATACTGAAATAATTGGTGCCGGAACAGCGACAGACCTTCGAAGAAACAATCTTGAAGATGTATATGAGTACATTGAACGAACCCTTTTGAGGGCCATTGAGTTGTTGCCTGCCGATAACCGGGAAGGACGAATTAATAAGTATTCTGCAATGGGCCTGCTGGCTAAAGTCTATCTGACCAGATCCGGGCTCGGAATGAACGGAAGCAGGGACCAGCAGTATCTTGACCTTGCTAAACAATATGCTAAAACTGTAATTGATGAATATCCCGGGACGCTTGAGCCTGTATACAGTAACCTTTTCCGTATTAGTACCGGTAATTATAACTCTGAAAATCTGATTTCGTGGCGGTGGACTATTTCTAATACATGGACCTCTCAAAACTCCATTCAATCCGATGTAGCGCTTAACAATTTTACCGGTATTGCCGGTGATACATGGGGCTCATGGCGAGGTGTTACAATTGATTTGCAAAACCTGTTTGGAGAAGATGCTCTTAGTCCAACGCGCCAAAATGATGATACAAGACGAAAAGCAACCATGATGATGTGGAACGATCATTATGATTATTTCTGGCGGCATGTTGGTGGATTCACTGCAACGATGGATAATGACAATAATGTTGCAGGTGCTACTTTTGGTGTCCCGACAGGTGCGTTCATGGTAAAGCACATTGTAGGACATTATGAGGGCGATCATGCTGCTGAAAACGGCAACCTCGGACAACGTATGGCAACCGACCTGGCAACGCATATATTGCGATTAGCGGATGTTTATCTCATTTATGCTGAAGCTATTTTGGGGAATAACGAGTCGACTACTGATACTGAAGCGTTGAAATATTTTAATGCTGTGAGGCAAAGAGCTATACCAGATGCCGATCCTGTTACGAGTCTTACATTTGAAACAATATTCAATGAAAGGAGAAAAGAATTTGCAATAGAGGGCGACAACTGGTACGACTATGTCAGACTCTCATACTATAAGCCTGAATTAGCGCGCCAATGGATTAATCAACAGGAAAGGGGAAGTTACGAAGGAGATATTTATGGATATTACAAAGGTGAAGTCGATGCTTCAGAAATTGCCGTAAACTCATTTAAGGTCAATATTACACGCGATGACTTTACTTTGCCGTTCCCTGATATTGATTTGTCTATGAACCCCAATTTGAGTAAGGAGCCGGTACCGTTCGATTTTAGTACCATTCCTTATTAGAAAAACTCACAGGCTATTAGACCAAAGACATAGGTTATTCATGAATTGAGCATGTCGCAATATGAATATGTATAAAACCTTGTATGGGAGTTCCATTAGACCTTAAAAATCAATTTTTATTCTGATATAATTATTAGTGAATCAAATTAATGATTGGATACAGTGTGAAATTGAGTTATAAAATAAATAAAGACAACAACTTAGATAATATTGTG
Source organism: Anaerophaga thermohalophila DSM 12881 (assembly GCF_000191885.1). GTDB lineage: Bacteria > Bacteroidota > Bacteroidia > Bacteroidales > Marinilabiliaceae > Anaerophaga > Anaerophaga thermohalophila. The sequence continues at coordinate 27,245 of NZ_AEWI01000210.1, read as the reverse complement.
TTATGAATAATATAAAAGAGCCTTTAAAAAGAAGTACTGCATTTAAGCTTTTACTCCTTTTATTAGCCGTAATGTTGACCGGGACTGTTTTTCAGTCCTGCGAAGACAATTCGGACAACGGAACCGGTGATATGCCGGAGATTAAATATGTCCGGGTTACAGACCCGCTGGCCTCAGATTCCTTGTTGGTCAGTGCATATTTGGGAAGTACGATCGCCCTGGTTGGCGAAGACCTTGGTAATGTGGTAGAGATATGGTTTAATGACCAGAAAGCTGTACTCAATGTCAATTATATAACCAATGATGCCATTATTGTAACTATTCCGAATACCATTCCGGAAGAGGTTACGGATCAAATCAAACTCGTAACACGGGGAGGGTTGGAATATACATACGATTTCCAGGTTCAGGTGCCGGAGCCTCTTCTTACTTCTATGAAGTGTGAATATGTGCCTGCAGGCGGCGTGGCTATTATCCGTGGCAACTATTTTCTGGGTAGCGAAGAGAAGCCGTTGCAGGTATTTTTCCCGGGAAATATTGAGGCAGAAGTAGAAAGTTATACGCTTAAGGAGATTCGTGTTATTGTCCCCGAAGGAGTTGGTTCGGGTCCTGTTACCGTTAAATCGATGTATGGCTCAACGCGTTCTTCGTTTTACTTCCGCGACGATAGAAACGTCTTTCTTGATTTCGACACAATGTTTGGTGCCGGGTGGCGTTCGGGAAACACGCAAGGTAGTAATCCCGAAGGTGTTTCAGGTGATTATCTGGCACTTTCAGGCACTCTTACAGACTGGGGCTGGGTGGAAGACAATCTGGCCATGAACCTTTGGGGAACCTGGATTAATAATCCGCTTCAGAAGAACCCCTTATTTGAACTGGGGGATAATAGTCTTTCCGATATGGCATTAAAGTTTGAAGTTAACGTGGTTAATCCCTGGGCAGTGGGTTATCTGCAATGTATTTTTACACCACAGGATGTTCCTGACGTTAACGGAGGTAACAGCTATTACAGTGATGCCGGTCTTGGACGTGCTTTGTGGCGACCATGGTTCGAACAGCAGGATAATTTTCAGACTGAGGGATGGATAACCGTTTCTATCCCAATGACTGAATTTAGGTTTTCTCATGATGCTTCTGTCAATGACCTCTCATTGACATATCCAGATGATTTTGGCGGCTTTACCTTCTTTGTATGGGGCCCTGCATTAGAAGCTGACCTGGAACAAGATTTGTTCTTTGCCATTGATAATGTAAGAGTAGTGCCAAAATAGTTCATAATTTATTAATCTGATCGTTATGCAAACAAAATTCAATAAATATATACGGTATTCATTCAGTGCACTGATGCTTATTGTACTGGGTGCCGGTATGCTTTTCATATCATGTGAAGACGATGATGATGAAGGCAATGATAAAGTTGAACTCTTCAGCTATGGGCCAATGCCTATAGCCAGAGGAGCAGAACTAAGGTTCATCGGTGACAATCTTGATAAAGTAACGGCTATAATTATTCCTGACGGCATTGAAATTGATGCCTCGGAATTTACAACCCGCACAACCGAGTTAATAACACTTACCGTGCCACAAAATGCCGAAGAGGGATTGGTTGTATTGAAAACACCCCAGGGTGATATAACAACTAAAACACCTATAGGCTATTCAGAACCCATCTCTATTGATGAATTCACTCCGGCAACCATTCGGCCTGGCGAAGTTCTCACCATAAATGGAGATTACCTTAATCTGGTGAAAGAGGTGATCTTCACCGACCGTGTAGTGGCCGATACGTCATTTTTCGAATCACAGAGCCGTAAAGAGCTGAAAGTAACGGTTCCTGAAGCCGCTCAAACCGGTATTATTGGTGTTTCTAACGGGGAAGAGGAGCCGGTAATTGTTTATTCCGAAAGTGAGTTGAACATTACTTTGCCTGTATTTGATGAGATTTCGCCTAATCCGGTTAAGGCTGGCAGTGAACTCACTATTTCCGGTTCCGATCTTGATCTTGTTGTATCTTTGAAGCTTGGAGGAGATATCGAGATCGGCTCTGATGATTTTGTTAGCCAGAGTGCTGACCAAATAGTTATTTCTGTTCCTTTAAATACCCGGGATGGAAATATTGTGTTACTTCCTCTCTCCGGCGTTGAAGTAATTTCCGGAACAGAACTTCAAATGCTTCTTCCGACCATCAATTCGATTGTGCCGCTAACATTAAAAAACGGTGAAGATATAACGGTTACCGGTGAAAATCTTGATCTTATTTCTTCTGTCGTATTTGAAGGAGGTTTTGAAGGAGTCATTGCTGAAGGAGGGACACCTGCCGAAATTACTGTTACTACTCCCGATGGGGCTCTTTCAGGTGCAGTTGTTTTCAATACTCTTGCACAGAAATCAGTAACAGGCGATGAGCTTAACTTTCTTGCCCCTTCTCTGACATCGTTTAGTCCTTCAGAAATAAAACCAAATAATTTGCTAACCATTACCGGCGAAAATCTGGATTTGGTAGATAAGGTGATTTTTTCGGGCGGTGTTGAAGGAGAAATTACCAGTCAAACAGAAACCGAAATAATCGTTACTGTGAAAGTAGGTTCTGAAACAGGTGTCATTACTCTTGTCGCTATTAACGGCGTTGAGGTTGAATCTTCCGGACCGGTTACAATCCTTTCCAATCTTCCGGACGTGACCGGTTACGAGGAAAGCAAGGCAACACCTGGTCAGATTCTGACTATTCTGGGCTCGAATCTTGATTTAATAAAGGAACTTGTTTTTCCGGGCGAAATTAAGGCAACTGCCTATGGTGAGAAAACCGACACCCGCGTCGAGGTTTATGTGCCCGAAGATGTCCCCACAGGGAACGGCCAGATTCGCGTTATTACTTATGAAGGGGAAGAAGGTCTTTTACCCGAAATTTTCTTTGGAGGTGTCGATCCGGTTCTTTATCCCGATCTTGTATTTAATGATTTTGACGAGGAAGGACATAGTCTGGATTGGGACAATTGGGGTGGTATCAGTGCATTGATGGATGATGGTAATGGCGTATCTGGTAAATACCTGAAAGGCAATGCACAGCTTGGTGAATGGGACTGGAAATGGGTATGGGGATGTAATCATCATGATGCCTTTCCAAAGCCCGAAGTGGATGCTGATAATCATGTTGTCAAGATTGATGTAAAGATCGAAGGGGCTATTAGTGATGATTCAAATAATTTCCAGTTAAAACTTGCTGGCAAGGATTCCCAATGGTTTAAACTCGGCATCCAAAATGATGACGGAACCTGGGGTACCGGAGACGGTTGGGTTACTGTAACCTATAATCTTAATGATATAGGAATCACTGGTGATATCACCAACAGCGGTGATTGGGGACTCATTACTCAACCTCCCGCCGGTTTGGATTTCACCAGGATTAGTCTGGATAATTTCAGATTTGAGCCGGTTCCGTAAAGAATGATTCTTGTGTATTTCAAGAAGGTTTCTAAAAAGACTAATTTTTACTCTGTGGGACTCTGTGCCAACTCCGTGTATCTCTGTGAAACAATGAATTGCACAGAGTATCACAAAGTACGCACAGAGTATCACAAAGTACGCACAGAGTATCACAGAGTTTTTACACAGTCGCTATTCTTTAACTAACTCAAATAATGGAAGTATGATAAAAAGAATATGCATACTTTTTTGGGCATTTCCTCTTTTTGTGTATTGTTCGAATGATTCGGAAGAAAAGAAACCTCCACCTGTTGTAGAGTCAACATCGCCTGTCGACGGGGCCGTGGATGTAAATGTTTCGGCAGAAGTTTCTGTTACTTTTGACGAGGTTGTGGAATTGGTCGAGAATCACGGTATTTCTGTAAATAGTAAACAGGTTGCGGCAGATGCTTCCTTCAAAAAAATATTGATAGATGCAGCTCTCGAATATGGAACTCAATACGAGGTGACAGTTCCGGCAGGGGCCGTCGTCAACACTTTTGGGGTGCCTTCAGAGCATGATGTAACATTCTCTTTTACTACCAGGCCTCCTGTCGAAATCACCTCCGACCTCACTGTTTCAAACCCATCTTCCGAAGTCCAAAATGTGTACAACTTCCTGAAAGAGAATTATGGTTCAAAAATTATTTCAGGAGCTATTGCCAATGTGAGCTGGAACATCAATGAAGCCGAATGGGTATATCAGCATACCGGGAAATATCCGGCCATGAATACATTTGATTATATTCATCTGAATGCTGCGCCTGCCAATTGGATCGATTATTCCGATACGCAGGTTGTTGAAGACTGGTGGGCCAATAATGGTCTTGTTAGTGCCTGCTGGCACTGGAATGTCCCGGTTTCAGAGGGATCGACTGAATATACCTATAAGCCCTCCGAAACGACTTTCAGCGCTGCTAACGCGACTGTTGAAGGAACCTGGGAAAACGATATAGTAAATGCCGACCTCGAAGAGATAGCAGGGTATCTGAATTTATTGAAGAACAAGAATATCCCTGTAATCTGGCGTCCGTTGCATGAAGCAGCCGGTAATATCTATGAATACGACGGAGGCAAAGCCTGGTTTTGGTGGGGTGCCGATGGTGCTCAGGCCTTTAAAAATTTATGGGCATATATGTTTGAGTATTTTCAACAGCAGGGATTGAACAATCTCATCTGGGTTTGGACTACACAGACAAAAGATGATGAATTTTATCCCGGTGATGAGTATGTCGACATTATCGGCAGAGATATTTATAATAATAATGATGCTGCTGATATTGCGTCACAATTTGATGCAATACAAGACGCTTACCCGACAAAAATGGTCACTTTAAGTGAAATGGGAAGCATTGCAAACATTACCGAGCAGTGGAACAGTGGTGCATTGTGGTCCTGGTTTATGCCATGGTACGACTACGAACGTACCAATGATCCCGGAGATGCGGATTTCAGTGAAACCAACCATACGCATGCCGACATAACCTGGTGGGAAGACGCGTTTTCTCATGATGCTGTGATTACCAGAGATGAAATGCCCGATTTGAAATAATGAGTGCGGTATAAAAGGCATATTTTTTTGAAAATCAATGAGCCTGGTATAAAAATCATCTTTGTTGCCAAACTCGTTGTTGTTTTGAATTTTTACATCCTCATTAACAACAAGCTAATTCTGGTACAAAAATTTAAAACGCCTGGATTTTGACAAAAATATGCTTTTTATACTACACTCATCAATGAATTTGGCTTAAGGCAGGGCCCGATAATGTTAAAGGTATAAAATAGTATAGATTGAATTAATAGCCCCGAACCGGATATTCTTTTGTTTGGTTTGGGGTTTTTATTGCTAAATCATAATGATATATAGCATCTTAGAACGCAAAATGCTTTTCCTGATAATGCTTCTTTAATTTGTGACAAGTTGTTCTGCAACGATTACAAATGGGCGAATTATACAAACAACTGAAAGGATTGTACTTGTAACAAAGCTTTAAAATCCGGTATTTTGTTGAAAATTAATTCGCAATAAGATTGTATTACTACAAATATCCGCGATATGATTATTAAAAAGGGTTTACTTGTTTTTTTTGTTCTTCTTTTCGGGTTTCGCATTCAAGCCCAAAAATTTGAAGAATTGGCACTTACTCCGCCATTGGGTTGGAACAGCTGGAATAAATTTGCCTGCAATATTAATGAAGAAATAATTCGTGATATAGCGGATGCCATGGTGGAAAGTGGTATGAAAGACGCGGGTTATGAATATATCGTCATTGACGACTGCTGGCATGGCGGACGTGACAGTCTCGGTTTTATCTATCCCGATTTCACACGTTTTCCCAACGGGATGAAAGCGCTCGCCGATTACGTTCATTCTAAGGGACTGAAGCTGGGCATTTATTCTGATGCCGGTACTAAAACCTGTGGAGGGTACCCGGGCAGCCGTGGCTACGAGTATCAGGATGCGCTTCAATATGCAAAATGGGGAATCGACTATTTGAAATATGACTGGTGCAATACTGAAAATATAAATCCTGTCGGGGCTTATACCACAATGCGTGATGCGTTGTATAAAGCAGGCCGTCCTGTTTTGTTCAGCATGTGCGAATGGGGCAACAATGAACCCTGGAAGTGGGCCGCAGACATTGCCCACATGTGGCGCACCACTGGCGACATCTTTATTTGCTGGGACTGTAAACACCAACATGAAGGGGGCTGGTACTCCTGGGGTGTAATGAAAATTCTGGATATGCAGGAGGGATTGCGCAAATATGCCGGTCCCGGACATTGGAACGACCCTGATATGCTGGAAGTGGGTAACGGATTGACTGTTAACGAAGATCGTGCACATTTTTCGATGTGGGCTATGCTCGCAGCTCCCCTTATTGCCGGAAATGATCTGAGAAATATGTCCGAAGAAACCATTGAAATTCTTACCAATGAAGAAGTCATTGCTATTGACCAGGATTCTTTGGGCGTTCAGGGCTTTAAATACAGCAGTAAAGACAGCCTGGAAACCTGGTTTAAGCCATTGAAAAACGGAGAGTGGGCAGTTTGTTTTCTTAACAGGCGTGCAGAACCGGCAGTGGTAGAATTTGACTGGAAAAATGAGAATGTGATGGATGAGATTTTTGGTTACGTGACCAAATTTGATGAGGTTACATATTCAATACGCAATCTCTGGAACAGGAAGAATATTGGTAAAACCAAAAAGGCTTTTATTGCAACTGTACCTTCACATGATGTTGTTATGTTGCGACTGAAACCATTAAAATAGCCGAAAAGGCAGTTATTTCCCCAATATCTCAGACTGATTTTATACAGATGAATCGAGCATGGCAAAGTTTCCCACAACAGAACATGTATAAGTTCTTGCATGCGAGTTCCATCAGACCAATAACTTAGATTAATTTTATACCGATGAAAAAATTGGTTTTCTTATTCCTTTTAGGGAATGTTTTGTCCTCATGTGTGACCAAGCCTTCTGAAAATTTATCGCATAATCCTGCCGATAAGCTTTTTGAACAGCTTAGCGGGATAAAAATAAAGGGATACTTTTCGGACACCAGGACGACCTGGCTTCTGGTGTTAATTGCCTATGTAATGCTTTGGAGGAATGCCGATACAACCCATTTTTTCAGTACTTACCCAGGACATTCCCCGGCTGCTGATTTTAAGAAATTCGTCAGCCGTGAAAAAGTCTGGTTACTGGAAGACTGGAACCGATTTAAGAAGGAGAATAAGCTTGAATAATTTACGGGGTTACAAAAAGAGTCACGAACTCACAACTTCCCGGTTCACGATGCTGTTGACTAATTGTATAGATATCGGATAATCTCTGAATCTTATGTGATCTAAGATTAAATATGGCTATGAAGAATGAATTATTTAAAGAACGTCTTGAAAGAGTGTCGAGGGAGCATGAAAAATTGCTGACAAGGCCGAATGAACCGTTGTTTAGCACAAATGGAATTTACAATCGTTACAGATATCCCATCCTGACACGCGAATATGTTCCCCTTCACTGGCGGTTTGATATGAATCCCGAAACCAATCCGCATTTTATGGAGCGCATTGGTTTTAATGCAACTTTTAATGCCGGAGCCATTAAGTGGAACGGGAAATATGTACTGGCAGTCAGGGTTGAAGGCAACGACCGGAAATCGTTTTTTGCAATTGCCGAAAGCTCAAACGGCGTTGATAATTTTCGTTTTTGGGACAGGCCCGTTACTTTGCCACAGAACGAATTACCCGATACAAATGTCTATGATATGCGGCTTACCAGGCATGATGACGGGTATGTTTACGGGGTGTTTTGCGCCGAACGTAAAGACCCTGATGCCCCTGATGGGGATACAAGTAGTGCCGTTGCTGCTGCCGGAATTGCCAGAACCAAAGACCTGATAAACTGGGAGCGCCTTCCCGATCTTGTTTCAACAACAGGTCAACAGCGTAACGTGGTTTTATTTCCACACAAAATTGATGGTAAATATGCCTTTTATACGCGTCCACAGGACGGGTTTATTGATACCGGGAAAGGCGGTGGCATCGGATTTGGCCTGGCTGACGATATTGAACATGCAACAATAAAAGAGGAAGTAATTGTTGATGCCAAACGGTATCATACTGTTTATGAAGTAAAAAACGGACTCGGTCCGGCACCGCTTCGTACCGGGAAGGGATGGTTACATCTGGCGCATGGTGTCAGAAATACAGCTGCCGGATTGCGGTATACGCTTTATATGTTTATGACCGACCTTGAAAAACCATGGATTGTCACTCACAAACCTGCCGGTCATTTTATGGGGCCGCTTGGAGAAGAACGCGTGGGTGATGTTTCCAACGTACTTTTTTCAAACGGCTGGATTGCCGATGACGATGGTACCGTATATATTTATTATGCTTCCTCAGACACCCGCCTGCATGTCGCTACTTCAACGATCGATCAACTGATTGATTATTGTATCAATACGCCTCAGGATAAGTTTTACAGTGCTCGCTCGGTAGAGACAATTAACAGTTTGATAGACAAAAACAAAACTTTCGAAGAAACTCAAAAGAAAAAATTAGAATGAACGGAAAAGACGAATTGCTGAACGATCTTCACAAAGAATTGGAAGACATACTTCATTTTTGGCGTTTTCATACCATCGATCATGAGCATGGAGGTTTTGCCGGAGAAGTAGATGCAGAAGGGAAAATGGTACCAGGGGCAGACAAAGGTGTTGTTTTGAATGCCAGAATTTTATGGACTTTTTCCGCAGCTTACAATTTTTTCAAAGATGAACAATACCTGAAGCTGGCTCACCGGGCTTTTGATTATTTGGTTAACCATTTTTGGGACAACCAATATGACGGTCTTTTTTGGGCCGTTGATTTCAAGGGTGATGTGATAAATCCAAGGAAACAAATATACGGGCAGGGATTTGGGATTTATGCCTTTTCCGAGTATTTTAAAGCATCGGGGAAACGCGAAAGTCTTGAACTTTCAGTAAAACTGTTTGACTTGATAGAAACACACAGCTTTGACCCTGTAAATGGAGGCTATCTGGAAGCATTGTCGCGGGAATGGAAGCAAATGGAAGATGTGCGATTGAGTCCCAGAGATGCCAATTCACCCAAGAGCATGAATACTCACCTTCATATTTTGGAGCCCTATTCCAATCTGTTTCGTATATGGCCTACAGATGAACTTCGGAATAAAATAAAAGGCCTGGTAAGAGTCTTTCTTGATAATATTTTGAATCAGGAATCCTGGCATTTTCATTTGTTTTTCGACATGGATTGGACGGTGCAATCTGACATTGTTTCCTTTGGGCACGATATCGAAGGGGCATGGCTCATTAATGAAGCGGTCAGATTGATCGGAGATGATCACCTCGAAAAAGAAACACGTCGTAAAACATTGCAAATGGTGAATGTAGTAATTAAAGACGGGTGGGCTCCCGACAATTCTCTCTATTATGAAAAAGATATTAAAAAAGAAGTGTTGCACAAAGACCGTCATTGGTGGGTGCAGGCTGAGGCTCTTGTGGGGTTAATGGATGCTTATGAGCATACCGGTGAACCGGTGTATTGCGAAATGTTCGGAAAAATCTGGAATTACATTAAAAATCATGTAATAGACCATGAAAAAGGCGAATGGTTCGGGATTGTTTACGATAACGGGCAGCCTGATCGCAACGGCCTGAAAGCCGGTTTTTGGAAATGTCCGTATCACAATACCAGGGCACTGATTGAAAGCATTCAACGTTTGCAATATGTTGCCGCACAAAACCATGTGACCTCAAAACTATCCTGAGGAATCTGCCGCTATCTACTTGTTGATGGCATTGAGGCACTAAGAATTTTCAAACCTGCGTCAGTTAATTGTTAATGAGGATTTAAATCTATTTTCATGAGTAATACTGCCATAAAATTAAAGGAAAAAATTGCTTATGGTTTCGGGGATGCCGCGTCATCGATGTATTGGAAGATTTTCACCGCTTACCTGGCTATTTTTTACACCGATGTATTTGGTATCCCGGCAGCCGCTGTAGGTACCATGTTTTTGGTCACACGCATTTGGGATACTGCAAATGACCCCATCATGGGAATTATAGGAGACCGCACTAACACCAGGTGGGGCAAGTTCCGTCCTTATCTGCTTTGGGTCGCGGTACCTTTTGCTATTATAGGGGTCCTTTTGTTTACTACACCCAACCTCAGCGTGAACGGGAAGATCGTTTATGCTTATGTCACCTACACGCTTATGATGATGGCCTATACTGCTATCAATGTGCCTTATGCCAGCTTGCTGGGTGTAATGACAGCCGATCCTAACGAGCGAACCAGCTTTGCTTCTTATCGTATGGTTTTTGCTTTTGCAGGTAGTTTGCTGGTGTTCGCCATTTTTCAGCCTACTGCCGATTTTTTTGAAAATGTTATCAATTTTAGCAAAGAGACTGCCTACCAGCTTACAATGACAATCATCGGGATAATTGCAGTCGGCTTTTTTCTGATGACTTTTTCATGGACACGCGAACGTATTCACCCCCCGAAAAATCAGCAAAGCAGCCTGAAAGAGGATTTTAAGAACCTTCTCGGCAATGTTCCGTGGTTTGTTATTCTGGGAGCAGGAGTCATGACATTAATTTTTAATTCTGTTCGTGATAGTGTGGCATTGTACTATTTTAAATACTACGTTATTGACGAAACCGCATTGGCCATTTCTTCTGCAACTTTTACATACAGCACCCTTTATTTATTCCTCGGGCAGGCTACCAATATGATTGGTGTTATGATGGCCAAGCCTGTTTCTGCCAGAATCGGGAAAAGACGGACTTTCATTTATGCCATGTTCATGGCGGCTGTTTTGAGTGGCATATTCTATTTCTGTAACCGCGAAAATTACTTTTTTATATACCTGCTTCAGGCATTGATTAGCTTTTGCGCGGGGATTATTTTCCCGTTGATGTGGTCGATGTATGCCGATGCTGCCGATTATTCTCAGTATAAAACAGGCCGCCGGGCAACAGGGTTGGTGTTTTCGGCTTCCAGTATGTCGCAAAAGCTCGGATGGACACTGGGCGGTTCCATCACCATGTGGCTTCTTGCCTTGTTTGGGTTTCAGGCTAATGTGGAACAAACACCGGATACCATCGAAGGGATCAAATACATGATGAGTTTCATCCCGGGTATTGCAGCCTTGATCTCCGGTGCTGTTATGATATTTTACAAGTTGAGTGATAGTAAAATGAATGAAATTATTGCCGAACTCGAAAGAAGAAGGGCAGCAGAAGAAAGTAATATAAAGGAATAAAGCCGGGAAGAGGTCATTAAGTATATCTTGTTCAGAGGGTTTTATTGATGGGTACGATATAAAAGCATATTTTTGTCAAACTCATTTATACCCCTTCGGCGACACACCGAACTTGGCCTTAAAACTTTTGGAGAAACTTGATAAACTGGTATAACCGACGGCATACATTATTTCGGTAATGTTTCCATCTTTGTTTTTGAGCATGTTGGCAGCCTTTTGCATGCGGTAGTTGTTGATGATATCGCGAGTGGATTGCCCGGTTATGGCTTTGAGTTTCCGGTAAAGGTGGGTACTGCTCATTCCCAGGGTCTCACTGATCATATCTACTGAGAAGTCGGGATTTTCAACATTTCTTTCAACAAGCGACATTACTTTTTTCAGGAAGAGGCACAGGCCCTCAATTATCAGGAAGCGCACAACAGCAATCTGCAGGGGCCGGCCTGCGGTGATGCCAACTGGCTCATGTTTGACTACAACCGGGGGTATGCTTCTGATATAGAGGCCTCGGGAATTATGGATATTTTCAGACTTCCGAAGTTTGCCTGTTATTTCTATAAAAGCCAGGCCGATATTAAGCCTGAAGTAAATGAAGAATTCTACAGCCCTTTTATTGAAATAGCCAACTTTTATAATGATCCCTCTTTTACTGATGTTAAAGTTTACAGCAACTGCGATGAGGTTGAATTGCTGGTTAACGGGAAATCTCTTGGCAGACAAAAGCCGGACAGCGATCGCATCAGTACACATCTGAAACATCCGCCGTTTACTTTTAAACTTCTGTCTTTTGAACCTGGCGAAATTACGGCCAAAGGCTATGTAAACAATGAGGTAGTTACATCTGCTGCGCGTAAAACGCCCGGGGAGGCAGACAAATTGAAAGTTTGGGTCGATGAAAGCGGGAAGCCCTTACAAAAGGGTGTCAACGATGTGGTATTCCTTTATGCGGCCATAACAGATCTCTTTCCCCTCCTTTTTGCCATTTTATGCAGATACAGACACTTCCCTTCATTTCAGCATTGATGCCATTGAATCTATTCAGGTTTCGTTACTGAACAGATCGTACAGAGAAGTGAACTTTCGATTGGATAAAGTATGGATTGAATAGTTTTTGAACAAATTCTCTTTTTTCAGGTTTTTAGAAAAACATTTCTAACAAAACAAGAATATTATGAGAACATTATTCAAAAACGAAAAAGACCTTGCGGCATTGATATTACGTCTTGGTTTTGGATTTTTTATTGTATTTGGTCATGGACTGGGCAAGTTACAAATGCTCCTGTCCGGAAACGTTCAATTCCCGGCTCTTTTCGGGATCAGCCCGGCAATTAACCTGACACTGGCAATGCTGGCCGAATTTATTGCCGGAATCATGATACTGATTGGACTGAGAACCAGATTGGCATCTATTCCTTTAATGATTACCATGGCAGTTGCAGTCTTAACCGTTCATTTGGCGGATCCGTTATTTGCAGCAAGCGGTGGAGCAAGTAAAGAGTTCGCCTTATTGTATTTTTTGGGTTTTGCCGGACTATTCTTTTTAGGATCGGGTAAGTACTCTGTTGATGCTTACTTCGGTCGCGGATGATATTATAAAAAGGATCATAATGCTCGCCCGTTAAATTTCAGGAATTTCTTTGCGCAACGGCATTTTTTTCGGATAATATTGATTCAGAATATTATTGCCCAAGTTCTTGCAGGCATGCGGCATAGCCGGACGGCCGCTTGCTTGAAAGAACTTGGTTTTTTTTAATGATTTATGAGTGCGGCATAAGAAGCATATTTTTGTCAAAATCAAGGCGTTTTAAATTTTTGTACACGAGTTATCGCCTTGTTAATGAGAATCCAAAAATTTAAAACCACAATGAGTTTGGCAACATAGATGCTTTTTAGACCGGGCTCATTTATCTGATACCTGAAATTTTACAGGTCGATATCATTTAAAACCGGTTGTTAAAGTTTATTAACAGCCCTTTTGTCCGGCCTTAAAGTTATTTTCCTGATAAAAAAGTACAAATATTTATCATTTTCTGTAAAAATATTTCCACTTAAAACTTGCGTCTGTTAAAAAATGTCTATATTTGCAACCAGAAAGTTCAGCCTTTCCCTTAAATCAGAAAATCCAAAAAAGAAGGTTCGGTTCCCATCGGGCCTTTTTTTGTTTTAAAATTTTATATTTTTGCAGAACCAAATCAGGGGTTGTTAGCTCAGTTGGTTTAGAGCATTACCTTGACAGGGTAGGGGTCACTGGTTCGAATCCAGTACAACCCACAAGGCCGGCAGAATTGATCTGACCGGCTTTTTTTCTGCGTGGTTCATCAGTATTCGTCTAAGTTATTGGTCTGATGGAACTCGCATGCAAGAACTTATACATGTTCTTTTGTGACAAACCTTGTCATGCTCGTTTCATAAATACAAAAGAAGAATCTGAATAAAGACAGGGAACTCTTTTGCTGGTGCGGATTTCTTTGCAGAGCAAAGCGGCAAAGCCGAGCGTTAATCCGCGCCTCCTTAGGAGTGGATTTCTAATCCACCGTTAACTTCCGATTATTTTCATCCGAATAAAATTTAATAATTAAGGTCGGATGGAACTCACATGTAAAAATTTATACATATTCTTATTGTGGCAAACCTATCTATGAGTGCAGTCTAAAAAGCCTTTTGACCCCTAAATCCCCTAAAGGGGACTTTTTTAAACTGCTGATTTTTAGCAGTTCCCCTTTAGGGGTCAGGGTAAAAATGGTAAAAATCAGCAGTTTGAAGGCTTTTTATACTGCACTCATCCATTCTTCTGTGAATTCTGGAGTACACCGCTGTTTAAAACTCATTTTATAATCATGAGGGCGGTATAAAAAGCATATTTTTGTCAAAATCAAGGCGTTTTAAATTTTTGTACCGGAGTTAACTTGCTGTTAATGAGGATGCAAAATTTAAAACAACAACGAGTTTGGCAACAAAGATGCTTTTTAGACCGGGCTCAAAACTTAATCTGTAAAATTATATAATCATGACTTCACTCTTAAATCACAGCAAGGCAGTTGTTTCGATATTAATTATCGCTTTAGGATTCGTTTTTGTAACATGTGAAGAGCCTGAAAAGAAAGTGCTCATCAAAACGCCTTACGGGAATATGAAAGTCAGGCTTTATGAAGATACACCTAAACATAGGGCTAACTTTTTGAAACTTGTAGAAGAGGGGTATTATGACCAACTTCTTTTCCATCGCGTCATTGATGGTTTCATGATTCAGGGAGGCGATCCGGAATCAAAAGAAGCAACGGAAAGAACACGGCTGGGAAGTGGCGGCCCTGGTTATACATTGCCGGCAGAAATCAATTACCCCAAACATTTTCATAAAAAGGGTGCTCTGGCCGCTGCACGGCAGGGTGATCAGGTCAATCCCGAACGCGAATCTTCCGGGTCACAGTTTTATATTGTTCAGGGCATGACATATACATCAGAGGAACTCGACAATATTGAAGAGGAACACTCGAGGCGCCGTATTCAGTCAAAGATGTTTGATATGCTCAATCCTTATCAGGACTCGCTGATGGCTATGCGCCAACGAGGTGACAGAGAAGGATTTGAATCCCTCATAGATGAGATTGAACAAAAGGCAAGAGAAGAACTCGGCGACTCCGCCAGCTTCTCTTTCCCTGAAAATATTCGTGTAGCATATTCTACCATAGGAGGAACTCCTCAACTTGACGGGGCTTATACTGTTTTTGGGGAAGTGGAGGAAGGACTTAACGTAATCGACTCTATAGCTGCAGTGGCTACCGACCAAAATGACCGGCCTCTTAAAGATATAAAAATGACCATGGCGATCATTGAGGAATAGTTTTTGTGAACTTTTCCTGTAACCCGATGAAGAGGGTCTGCTTTTGACGGCCTGACCTGTAACACCGGCAACGAATAAACCGATGATCTTTTGACTTTTTTAAAACCATGCGAAAATTATCAATACTACTGACGGCGACAGTTGTTTTTCTTACGATAGGAACGCTTTCTGCTCAGGAATACACACATTATGTCCTCATCAATACCAACATGGGGAACATGAAAGTGAAACTTTACAACGATACCCCCAATCACAGGAATGAATTTTTGAAACTGGTCAACAAAGGGCATTTCGACGGAACCCTGTTTTACAGAGTAATCAAAAACTTTGTTATTCAGGGTGGTTCCTCAGATTCGCGAAATGCGCCACCAGGCAAACACATCGGCTATGGTACCGGGGCAGTAAACATTGATGCCGAATTCCGTGACAACCATTTTCATAAAAAAGGAGCGATTTGTGCGCCCCGTCAACCCGAAGATGCGAACCATTTCAAGATGTCCGATATATCCCAGTTTTATATCGTAGAGGGAAAAGTATGGACCAATGAGCAACTCGATATTCTCGAAAAGAACACCAATATTCCCATCAAAAACGATTTGAAGAGAAAGTATTATCTTCCGCGTAAAGAAGAACTGGCAAAACTCAAAAAAGAAGACCCGAGAGCCTTTAATAAGCTTTTGCGTGAGATAAAAGAGAAGATCAATTTCGAATATTCCTTGTCAGATTATCTCGAGTTTTCCGAAGAGCAACGAAAGGCTTATACGACCATTGGCGGATTGCCCGACCTGGACGGAGAATATACGGTTTTCGGCGAAGTTGTTGAGGGGTTTGATGTTATTGACAAGATTGCAGCGTTAAAGACCGATAAGAACGACCGTCCGTTTACCGATGTGGTTATTGAGATAAAAGAAATTTCGCAATGACAATGGTTACCTGAAAAGGCCTGAACACGAAGACGCACTGACGCTGAGTTACTATTTCCGGGTGTTATAGTGAATTTTTCCCTTTGAAGTGCAAGGTTGAGTGCAGTATAAAAAGCATATTTTTGTCAAAATCAAAGCGTTTTAAACTTTTGTACAGGAGTTAACTTATTGTTAATGAGGATGCAAAAATTTAAAACAACAACGAGTTTGGCAGCAAAGATGCTTTTTAGACTGAGCTCAAGGTTTTTTAAGTAAACCTTAAATTAAGTCTGTTGTTCCTGGAAGTGACTTTTAAGAGTGGAGTCAGGGATCTAAAGTTCTATATTATTATGCAGTTTAAATACCTCAACTTTGTATTGAAGAATCCGATCATATTGATCCTTCTGATCTCTTTTTTGTCGGGTTGCAAGTCCCCTCAGAAAAGGAGTGAACAAACACAACAACCCAAAGGCTCTTATCAGGCCAATATAAAGGGTATGGTTGAGATTCACACTTTCGATCATTATAACCGGGTAGAGAAAAAAGGGTTTGGGTTTTTTATTGATCGCGACCTGGTGGTAACCAATCTGGAGTGGATTAAAGGAGCATATAAGGCAAAAATAGCACCTCCCGGAACAAAAGACTACAAGGACGTGAGGGGATACACTGCTTACGATCATAATCTTGACCTGGTTATTCTGAAAGTTAAAAGGAATAATCCCAACTATATTAAACTGACAGAGAATCAGCAAGAAACCGATTCTCTTTATACGCTGAGAAGGCCCTCACGAAAACTCTATGTTCGGAAAGGTGTTGCGGGTGCTTTTCACGACATGGATTCAATCAGTTTCCTGGAGGCACCGGCTATTCTAAGGGCTGGTAAACCTGCATTCAGATTGAATCACGAATTACTTGGAATAGTGCAGGAAAGGGAGGTGAACGATTCTCTGCGAAAGGTGGTTCTAAGTCAGGAACACATCGCCGCATTGCTGAAGAAACAAACCGACCGGCCGGTGTCTGTCTGGGATTTGCGCACTAAAACCGATAAGGTTTATATTTCTCATGAAAAGGTCGCCGGCTTCAGGATAAAAACCACAATGGGAAATATCGTCATCAGCCTTTATGATGAGACCCCCAGGTTTCGGGACAATTTTATTAAACTGGTGAGCGATCATTTCTATGACAGTCTTTTGGTGCACCGGGTTCTTAAAGATTTTTTGATACAAACCGGGGCTGCCGATTCCAAATATGCCGGTAAAGACGATATAGTAGGCTGGCAGGGACCCGGATATAATCTGCCTACAAAAATAGTTCCTTCGCGGTTTCACAAAAGAGGCGCCGTGGCTGCTTCAAAACTACCACCGGACAGAAATCCCGGAAACCGTTCGGACGGATCGCAGTTTTACATTATCTCGGGGCGTGTTTTTACTCATGAGGAGCTTGATGAGATAGAAGAAGAAAAGGGATTCCGGTTTACACCTTCTCAACGCGAAATTTATACAACGGTTGGCGGGGCCCCTTATCTTGATGGCGATTATACGGTTTTTGGAGAAGTGACCGATGGTATGGATGTGGTAGACAGGATTGCTGCCGTTGAGACTTATGGCGAAAACAGGCCGGTAAATGATATCCGTATTAAGACGATAGATATCATACAAAAGATCGATCGATAATTCAATCGATCTTTTGTATGTAGCTATATCACGCTATCGAAATTTCATTATTCAGATACACATCCTGTATCAGATTCAATAATTCAACACCTTCTTTCATTGGCCTTTGAAATGCTTTCCTGCCCGAAATCAAACCTGAGCCGCCTGCCCGTTTGTTAATGACAGCCGTGCGTACGGCTTCACCAAAATCACTGGCTCCGGAAGATGCTCCGCCCGAATTGATCAGTCCGATCTTTCCCATGTAGCAGTTAGCCACCTGGTAACGGCATAAATCGATGGGATGATCAGAGGTCAGTTTCTTATACATGTCGGGATGCGTTTTGCCAAATTTTAACTCTGTGAAACCGCCATTACAGGTTGGTAATTTTTGCTTAATAAGATCGGCTTTTATCGTTACCCCCAAATGGTTGGCCTGACCCGTGAGGTCTGCAGCAGTGTGGTAATCGTCTTTTGCAGTTTTGAAGCTGCTGTTTCGTGTATAACACCATAATACCGTTGCCATACCAAGCTCATGGGCCTGCTCAAATGCTTCGGCTACTTCTACCAGCTGCCGGTTCGATTCTTCCGAACCAAAATAGATGGTGGCACCAACAGCAGCAGCCCCCAGATTCCATGCTTCCGAAACGCTTCCAAACATGATCTGGTCATATTTATTGGGGTAGGTCATCAACTCGTTGTGATTGATTTTTACAAGAAACGGGATTTTATGGGCATACTTGCGCGCATGCAGAGCAAGTCCGCCAAATGTTGTTGCAACAGCATTGCATCCCCCTTCAATGGCGAGTTTTATGATGTTCTCCGGATCGAAATAATCGGGATTGGGGGCGAATGATGCGCCTCCTGTGTGCTCAATGCCTTGATCGACAGGTAAGATAGAAAGATAACCTGTTCCTCCCAGTCGCCCATGGTCGTATATGCGCGAGAGGTTAATGAGTGTCCGCGGGTTGCGGTCACTTTGCCCGAACACTTTATCCAATGTATCCGGACCCGGCTGCGTTAGTCGCTCTTTGGAAATTTTTGGTTGGTCAAAAGTGAGCAATGAGTCATCATTCCCGAGATATTCGATGATCTTTTGTGTGTTATTTTTTATTGTGTCCATAACTGTATTGGTTTTTTGGTTATACATATTTAAGTGTGCTTCTATAAAAGAAAACTAAATATAACCAATTGATGGCACAATGGCTAATTTATTAAAAGGTTTAACACTGATGGCTTCCATTAACCTGGTCTATTAT
Source organism: Anaerophaga thermohalophila DSM 12881 (assembly GCF_000191885.1). GTDB lineage: Bacteria > Bacteroidota > Bacteroidia > Bacteroidales > Marinilabiliaceae > Anaerophaga > Anaerophaga thermohalophila. The sequence goes on along the minus strand of NZ_AEWI01000210.1, from coordinate 8,337 downwards.
GTACTGATAAAAAGTATTCTCTTCATGCTTTCTATTAGAACAACATCTTTCGGGAAGATAAGAATAAGTGAAGAGCTGGTCAAATTTATGCGGTGTCATTTCCCGGCTTAATTGTTAGACAATATTCCGCTTGATTTTTAGAATAAATTGCAAATCAATTGTTTGAGATTAATGTTTTTTTCTGCTAAGGTGTAGTATATCAATGCCATAAGAATTATCTGACGTCTTATATCTAACAATCTAAAAATCTAAAAATCTAAAAATCTAATAATTACAGCCTCACTGGAAAAATTTATTACTTTTGCGATTTACTTGTGGTTTAGCACATTTTGTGTTTTTCAATTTTGAGCAGGCTCCGAAAAGAGCTACTTTTGTAAATCATTTTGTAATCTAAAAATCTAACAGTCTGGTGATTAGTATTACAGGCAGAAAATTATCCGTTTGCCAAAAGACCATGACGAATTAAATTGTTGAGTGCAGTATAAAAGGCATATTTTTGTCAAAATCCAGGCGTTTTAAATTTTTGTACCGGAGTTAACTTATTGTTAATGAGGATGCAAAAATTTAAAACAACAACGAGTTTGGCAACAAAGATGCTCTTTAGACCGGGCTCATTGTTCCAAAAAAATAATGACTATGCTTGATAAGATTAACAAATTACTGGAAGAAATAAAAGGGCTTTCTGCCTCGTCTGCTGAGGAAGCCGAACAATTGCGTATCAAATATCTCAGTAAAAAGGGCATTATACCTCAACTTTTTCAGGAATTTAAGGATGTTCCGAATGATCAGAAGAAATCTGTTGGTCAGGCAATCAACCAGTTGAAGGCTGCGGCCCAGGAAACCATCAATAATCTGAAGGAACAATTTGAAGAATCTCAACTGACATCGGGAGCTACCGACCTGACACTTCCGGGAACATTTATGCCCGTGGGAAGCCGTCATCCGTTGTCCATTATTCGAAAACAGATAGTGGATATTTTCGGGCGCATCGGGTTTACCGTTGCTGAAGGGCCGGAGATAGAAGATGACTGGCATGTGTTTGAGGCTTTGAATTTTCCTCCCGAGCACCCGGCAAGAGATATGCAGGACACATTTTTTATTACACAGGATCCCGACATTTTGCTCAGAACGCATACTTCGTCTGTGCAGATTCGTGTTATGGAACAGCAGAAACCACCCGTCAGGGCTATTTTCCCCGGCAGGGTATTTCGCAACGAAGCCATATCGGCGAGGGCACATTGCATCTTCCATCAGGTTGAAGGTCTTTACATTGACGAAGATGTATCGTTTGCCGATTTGCGTCAAACACTTCTCTATTTTGCCAAGGAAATGTTTGGACAGGAAACACGCATTCGACTCCGCCCATCTTACTTTCCCTTTACTGAACCATCTGCCGAGATGGACATCTCCTGTACACTTTGTGGCGGTGAGGGATGTAACATCTGCAAACACACCGGTTGGGTTGAGATACTGGGTTGTGGAATGGTTGATCCGGCCGTTCTTTCCAACTGCGAAATTGATCCGGACAAATACACAGGATTCGCATTTGGTATGGGCATTGAACGTATTGCTATGCTGAAATATCAGATCAACGACATCCGCCTGTTCTTCGAGAACGATGTTCGGTTTCTTGAACAATTCAGGGCAGAATCATAAATTCCTGTTTTTTGGCAAAATATTTATAAAAATGGCTGCGCCATTTGTTGTTTGGATCACCGAATTTACGCGAATTAACGCGAAATTAGTCGCATCTTTGATGCGACAGTAATTCGGTGTCATTCGTGCCATTGACAACATCATAATTGATTTTTTAAGGCTCCTTTCAGTCGTTTCATCCGTATAAAATTTATTTATTAAGGTCGGATGGAACTCGCATGCAAGAACTTATACATATTCTGATTGTGACAAACTTTGCCATGCTCGTTTCATCTTACATCTTACCATCTTACATCTAAAAATCTATTAAAACAAACTTTGCCATGCTCGTTTCGTAAATGAGTATTTTGGTTTTAAGCGTAACGCAATAAATGGCACTTTATCGACAAACACTGGGAAAAGTATCGATTCTTTTGAAGAAAAGTATGGATTCTTTTGAAGAAAAGTATGGATTCTTTTGAAGAAAAGTATGGATACTTTTGGTGCAAAGTATGGATACTTTTGGTGCAAAGTATGGATACTTTTGGTTCAAAGTATGGATACTTTTGAAGAAAAGTACAGATACTTTTAGAGTGGTCTGTTATTGTTTTCCCCTTCAAATTGTTTTTCCGCTTATAAATTGAACCCTGTTTCCAATTTCTGCGTAATTTAAACGGACAACTTTAAACTGATGCCATGGGCAAAGTTACTTCAATAGCGTTGTTGGTTTTATTTCTGGGTATTTTTTCAGAGTTCAGTTTCGCTCAGTATTTTGGGAAGAATAAGCCCTCTTACCGTACCTTTGATTTCAAACTTGCCTGCACCGAACATTTCGATATATATCACTATCTGGATGACACTAACAGACTTAATAAGTTTGGTAGTCTGGCAGAACAATGGTATCGCTATCATCGCAAATTACTGGTTGACACGTTTAGTACCCGTAATCCTGTTATCCTTTACCGGAATCACGCCGAATTTCAACAGACCTCTGCCATTTTGGGTGATATCGGGATTGGCACCGGTGGCGTAACCGAAAGTTTAAAAAGACGGATAGTGATGCCGTTTGCCTTTTCGGATTACCAGACATCGCATGTATTGGGACACGAGATGGTGCATGCTTTTCAATATCACATTCTTGAACAATATAAAGATTTGAGTCCGGCCTCAATGACAAGGGTGCCGCTTTGGATGATCGAAGGAATGGCCGAGTATCTGTCTGTTGGTAATTCGGATGCTTATACTGCTGTTTGGATGAGGGATGCATTGCTCAGTAATGACTTTCCGACACTGGAGGAGTTAAGCCGCAGCGGGCGGTACTCTCCTTACAGGTTTGGGCAGGCTTTCTGGTCTTACATTGCCTCACGATACGGAGAGCAATACATACGCCGTCTTTTTGTCGCCTCAGCCATGTCGGGTTATCATACGGCTGTGAACGATTTGCTTGGAATTACCCCCGACTCACTGTCGAAAGAGTGGCGTGAAACGCTGGGCAATCACCTACTGACAAGGCAGGATTCGTCTTATACTTTGCTTGGACAAAAACTATTTTCAAAAAAGAATGCCGGGAGGTATAATTTATATCCCTCGGTGAGTCCTGATGGCAGACATATTGTTTTTTTATCGGAGCGGGATATTTATTCACTGGATCTCTTTCTTGCCAGTGCTCACGACGGGGAGATTATTGATAAACTCTATACCAGTTCACGTAGCAGCGATATTGATGCCCTGGAATATATTGAAACCTGCGGGACATGGTCGCCTGATAACCGTCATTTTGCATTTACCGGTTACCGGAAAGGCCAATCGGTCATTCTTATTTTTGACATTAAGAGAAACAAACTGGTGCGAACAATTTCACCGCCGGAGATAGATGCAGTCTCTTCACCGGTCTGGTCGCCCGATGGACGGAGTATCGCTTTTAGTGGAATGGTCAATGGTGTGAGCAATATATATTTATTTGATTTGGGAGAAAAGCAGGTCAAAGCTGTTACAACATCTTCTTTTGCCTCAATCCAGCCTTCCTGGACATCCGACGGAAAATATATATGGTTTTCAACCGATGAGCCTGCATCTGACCAGACACGGCATTTCCCCGGTTTTTTTAACCTGGCCAGAGTGAACCTGATCAGTGGAAAGACTGAGGTGTTTTGTCCTTTTGACGGAGCAAAGAATCTTAATCCTGTTGCAATCCCGGGTCAGGAGCTTGTTTTTTTTCTTTCGAATGTGAACGGGCGACGTGATTTGTATGTATTCGATACTACCGATGAAACAATCCGGCGTGCAACAAACTATGCAACGGGAATTATGGGGATCACCGAAATGTCTCCGGCCCTGAGTCTTGCTTCTGAAAACATTTATTATTCAATGCTTTGGCATGGAGAGTTTCAGATTGTGAAGGTGCCTTATGAGTTGCTTCTTCAACATGCCGAAGTTGTGCCACGTCAGGGGTTCGATTACCGTGCTGCCCGTCTGGCGCCGTTTTCCAGACAATTTTCTGTTGTTGATCAAAACCTTATCTATAACGGTGTATTGGATGCCCCCGAAGTAGAAACCCGGCCAAAACCGCTCAAAAAGGATTTTCGACTTGATTATCTTGGCAATATGGCCGCCGGTGTTATGACAAGTCGCTTTGGAACAGGAATGGGAGGGAGTATTGAAGCCCTTTTCAGTGATGTTCTGGGACATCAACTTCTCTATACAGCCGCCAGCATTTACGGAGAGATTTATGATTTCGCGGGTCAGGTTGCTCTACTCAACCAGAAGCGCAGAATTAAGACAGGAATCAGTTTCTCGCATGTCCCTTACCGGATGGGATATTTTACTTACGAGGGTGCAGGAGATGAACAAAGTCTTGTCTATTACAGCCGAAGAATTTTCGAAGATAAAACATCTTTGTTTGCATATATGCCGTTAACCCGGATGGTGCGAATTGAATCAGGAACTTCGCTTGCACATTATGGTTACAGGTACGAAAAGATAGAAGATATCCGCAATTATTATCCTACTTATTATGAATCCGGTACAAAGACCGATGCGCCTGACGGTTTTTGGGTAGGTCAGGCCGATGTTGCCCTTGTTTTTGATAATGCAAAAAACGGGATGACTTCGCCGGTGGATGGCACAAGAACAAGGGTTCAGGTCGAAAAATTTTACAACGGCGTTAATGCCCATGCCGTTTTATTCGACTACAGGAAATATAAATTTATTCGTCCGTTCAGTATTGCTTTCAGACTTTATCATTACGGGCGATACGGGGCCGACAGTGAAACCAACAGAATGACACGGCTTTTTGCGGGATATCCATGGCTGGTGAGAGGGTACGATACCGGCAGCTTTTATGCCGATTCCACTCATAATAGCTCATCGATTGGCATTAAGCATCTTATTGGTAGCAGAATGTTGGTTGCCAACGTTGAATGGCGGATGCCTCTGTCAGGCCCTGTCGACCTGGCTCTGCTTCGTTCGTCCACTTTCTTTTCAGAGTTTACTTTTTTTATCGATGCAGGTCTGACCTGGGACGATGAAAGCAGGCCGTATCTATCTCTGACTACAACTTCCGATAAAGAAAGGATACCCGTTTTTAGTACAGGTACTTCCGTGAGATTCAGTTTCTTTGGCGTTATTATCATAGAACCCTATCTTGCTTTTCCTTTTCATCAGGGCAGGTTTTATACCGGACAATTTGGATTTAACATTTTTCCCGGGTGGTAAGTGTCGCTTCGAACATAACTCTGTTCTTAAAAATTTTAACGTTCATCCCAAGAGTACAAACCGATAAATTTTTTATCTTGTGCCTGTTTTGGCTTTTTTTGAAAAGCGGTTAAAAACACGCTTGTCGTGGCTGAAATTGGGGGAAGGCAGGGATCCGTTGTGTTTTATGTAGCGTTGGTACTATAAAGGATTTACAGACTATTGTATTTAGAAAGTTGATGGTAGGTTTATCAGGATAAAATCACTAAGAGCCAGCTGAAGATGAGATGGGGGATCGAAGTTTGTTACATCTTCTGCCTGTCAAACTTCTGCCTTTTGGGTGATTTTATCTGAAGAAACGAGCATGGCAAAGATTTCCACATAAGAACATGTATAAAACTCAATCATGCGAGTTCCATCCGACCAATGACTTAGATTTATTTTATACGGATGAAACGATCAGTTAATAAGATAATAATCAGTATTAAATAATAACCAATAAATCTTAGAACTATGCTAAATCCTGTATTTTGGTTTGTTCCTGTCGCTTCATTGATAGCGCTGTTTTTTGCCAGGTTTTTCTTCAAGCAAATGATGAAGAACTCTGAAGGCAACGATACCATGAAAGAGATTGCCCGCCATGTACGTGAGGGGGCGAATGCCTATTTGCGCAGCCAGTATAGAGTGGTCGCCAGGGTTTTTGTGGTATTGGTTATTTTGCTTGGCGTTCTTGCCTTTTTCAAAGTACAAAACCCGTTTGTTCCTTTGGCCTTCCTGACCGGTGGTTTTTTCTCCGGCTTGTGCGGTTATCTGGGTATGAAAACGGCCACCTATGCTTCGGCCCGTACCGCCCAGGGAGCTTCCCAGTCACTGAATCAGGGACTGAAAATTGCCTTCCGTAGCGGTGCAGTAATGGGGCTTGTTGTGGTTGGTTTCGGACTTCTCGACATCGCTATGTGGTTCTATGTTCTCAATGAGCTGATATTTACCCCGGAGAACATGAAGACCGGTCTGGAATTTGCCGGGCTAACATTTGTTAATCCCGGGATTACTGAAACAGAAAAGTTGGTAGAAATTACTGTAACCATGCTGACTTTCGGGATGGGTGCATCCACTCAGGCACTTTTTGCCCGCGTTGGTGGAGGTATTTTTACTAAGGCTGCTGATGTCGGAGCCGACCTGGTTGGTAAAATAGAAGCCGGTATTCCTGAGGATGATCCGCGTAACCCCGCAACCATTGCTGACAATGTTGGTGACAACGTTGGAGATGTTGCCGGTATGGGTGCGGATTTATATGAATCATACTGTGGGTCAATTCTTGCAACCGCAGCTCTTGGCGCATCACTGCCGGCGCTGACCGGGGCCGAACAGATGCAGGTAGTGTTGGCCCCCATGCTCGTGGCCGCCGTTGGGATAATTCTCTCCATCGCGGGAATCTTTTTTGTCCGGGCAAAGGAGTCGGCTACCCAGAAGAACCTTCTTACTTCGTTGCTTTTAGGAACCGGTGGAAGTTCATTCTTAATCCTGATAGCTCTTGCTGTGTTGGTGTTTGCAGGTTGGATTACCTGGGGAATTTTTGGTTCTGTGGTTGTTGGTCTTCTGGCCGGGGTTATTATTGGTCAGGGAACCGAATATTTTACTTCGGATGAGTATAAACCCACCAAAGGTATTGCAAAGCAGGCTCTTCAGGGACCCGCAACAACTATAATAGAAGGAATTTCAGTCGGAATGTTTTCTACCTGGATTCCTGTCGTGACAATAGTAGTCGGGATTGTAGGATCATTTGGTTTTGCCGGAGGCTTTTCCAATTTTGCAATGGGCGTATACGGAATCGGCTTTGCCGCCGTCGGGATGCTTTCTACTCTTGGTATTACATTGGCAACCGATGCTTTTGGGCCAATTGCCGATAATGCAGGTGGTAATGCCGAAATGTCGGAACTTCCGCCCGAAGTGCGTGAACGTACCGATGCCCTTGATATGCTTGGTAATACCACTGCTGCCACCGGAAAAGGTTTTGCCATTGGATCGGCAGCATTAACAGCCATGGCCCTTTTGGCAGCGTATATGGAAGAAGTTCGCTTATGGCTTGGAAAATTGGCCACGGCTTCTGTTGAGGGCATTCAGCAGGTGGGCGATTATATTTTCTATTTGGCTGGTAACCCTGAACCCGCAGTAGCTAAAGGACAAAAAGCCGTTGAAATTTCGGAGGCAGGTATTCGTGATTTTTCATCAGCCTACGACCTTTCTTTGTTTAATCCGATGTTGCTGGCAGGTTTGTTTATCGGAGCGATGATGGCTTTCGTCTTTAGTTCAATGACCATGAAAGCTGTTGGTCGTGCTGCCGGCAAAATGGTGGATGAAGTTCGTCGTCAGTTTAAAGAAATTCCCGGAATTATGGAACGAACAAGTAAGCCTGATTATGCCCGTTGTGTGGAGATTTCCACGAAAGGAGCCCAGCGTGAAATGGTTCTGCCTTCGCTTCTTGCCATTGCTGTTCCTGTGATTGTTGGCGTGGTATTTGGCGTTCCGGGAGTTGTAGGACTTCTGGCCGGTGGTCTGACTGCAGGGTTTACCCTCGCCATCATGTTGAACAACTCTGGTGGTGCCTGGGATAACGCTAAAAAATTCATCGAAAAGGGGAATTATGGCGGAAAAAACAGTGAAGCACACCATGCAGGTGTTGTCGGCGACACCGTGGGAGATCCATTTAAGGATACCTCAGGCCCGTCGTTGAACATTCTTATTAAACTTATGTCAATGGTTTCGGTTGTAATGGCCGGACTGACCGTGGCTTTTTCATTGTTTTAGGAAACAATGGTTTTTAACCTGACGGAAAGGGTACATCCCGGGGGTGTACCCTTCCTTATTTTATAATGTGTTATGAAACGAGTCCCGATTACTCGGGACGAGTTCCATTCTGCCAATAACTCAAACAAATTTTATACTGATGAGAGTTGAGGGCAGTATAAAAAGCATATTTTTGTCAAAATCCAGGCGTTTTAAATTTTT
>NZ_AEWI01000211.1 GCF_000191885.1 Anaerophaga thermohalophila DSM 12881 | reverse complement strand
GCCTTGCAACCGGCACTTTCTGAACAGACACATGATTTGTTACAACTTTGCCCGACTTTATAGACGGGCTCTGATTATTTGTCCTACTTCCCCTTTTCCTAATCGGATGTAATCGAGAAGTGGCCTGTGTGCCGGACAGGTAAAACTGCACGAACCGCATTCGATACAGTCCATTATGCTGTCGCTTTCAGCCCTGTCCCAGAGTTTCTTCTCCGCTTCGATCATCAACAGGTAGGGCTCCAGCCCCATAGGACATGCCGATATACATTTACTACAACGTATGCAATTCTCTACCGGTGCCCTGTGTGCTTGTTCGTATGGCAAGACTAAAATCCCGGAACTTCCTTTGGTAACGGGAACATCCAGATTTACCAGCGCTTTCCCCATCATTGGTCCGCCCCCGATTACCTTGCCCGTGTTGTCGGGTAAACCGCCGGCGGCCTCGATAAGCTGACCGACGGGTGTGCCTATTCTGACAAGGAAGTTGGAGGGTTGAGATATAGCGGGGCCGGTTACCGTTACTACTCTTTCAATGAGTGGTTTATTTTTCTGGATGGCTTCGTAAACGGCAAAAGTAGTTCCGACATTATGAACAACTGCCCCTACTTCAATAGGCAATTTTCCTGATGGAACCTGACGACCTGTGACGGCATCGATAAGCTGTTTTTCACCACCCTGCGGATATTTTACCTTTAGAGGCTGCACTTCAATGCCATCTTCTTTGGCTGCCAGATTGGTCAGCTTCTCTATGGCATCGGGTTTGTTATTCTCTATACCGATGACAGCCTTGTTAACTTTGAGCGCCTTCATAAGAATGCGAATGCCTACCATCAATTCTTCACTTTTTTCCAGCATGATTCGATGGTCGCTGGTCAGGTACGGCTCACATTCTACACCGTTGATCAGCAAAATTTCGCATTTCTTCCCGGGAGGAGGAGACAGCTTTACATGTGTCGGAAAAGTAGCTCCACCCATTCCGACGATTCCCATCTCTCCGGTTTTTTTAATGATCTCTTCACCCGAAAGGGCTATTTCTTTAACGAGTTTGTCGGAACGATCAATATTTTCGTCCCATTCATCACCTTCTGTGTCGATTATTATGGCGGGTTTGCGGTAGCCCGATGCATCCACCACTTCATCTGCTTTAAATACTTTGCCTGAAACGGGAGAATGGATATTGGCCGAGACAAATCCACCTGATGCGGCGATCAGTTGACCGGTTTTAACAATATCGCCCTTCTTAACAAGCGGTTTTGCCGGAGCACCGATGTGCTGTGTTGTTGGTACCGCAACTCTCTTTGGGAGGGGAGGTATTTTAATGTTTTTCCCGGCCGATATTTTTCTTTCTTCCGGATGAACACCTCCTGTTTTGAATGTTTTAAGCACGGTTGTATATAAGTTTTAAGTGATGATCAATAAATTATTTACTTTCTTCCTCAGTTTTCTCTGTCGCTGCTTTCTTCGCAACAGGTTTGTTCTTGCGAGCAGGAAAATTTATTTCAAGAATGGAATTGGTCGGGCATACGGGCACACATTTTCTGCATAGCTTACATTTGTCGTCAAGGATATATGCCAGGTTGTTTTCGAGGGTGATGGCATCGTACGGACAAACTTTAACACATTTCGTACATCCGATACAAGCCACCTCGCATGATTTTCTTGCTACTGAACCTTTGTCTTCGTTAACACAACTGACATATATGCGCATGTTTCTTGGTCCCTTTTTTCGAAGTTCAATTATGTTCTTCGGACAGGCATCAACACAGACACCGCAAGCCACGCATTTGTCTTCAATAATAACGGGAAGACCGGTTTTTTCATCCATATACATGGCATCAAAATCGCAGGATTCAACACAATCGCCAAGACCGTAACAACCGTAAGAACAACCTGTTTCGCCACCGTATAAGGCCGTGGCAACAACACACGATGATGCTCCTTCGTATTGATTGATTCGCGGCCTGTGCTCGCAGGTGCCGTTACAACGGACCACCGCTACCTGGGGGCTACTCTTTCCGGCCTCTTTCCCTAAAATTTCAGCAACTTTAGCCATGACGTCCGGTCCTCCGACGGGACAATTCAAGTCAGAAATATCATCGGCTTTTACCAAAGCTTCTGCAAAAGCGCGGCAGCCCGGATACCCGCACCCCCCACAGTTGGCAGCCGGAAGAACTTCTTCCACCTGGTTGATGCGGGGATCTTCAAACACATAAAATTTCTGTGATGCCAGATAAAGAATGATGGCTGCAAGGGCACCAAGTCCCACGAGCGTTATTATGGTTATCAAAACAATACTCATAACACTATTCCGTAGATGGTTTTATGGTAAAAGAAAATGTCTTAAAAAACTTTTTATTGAGGAGCTTTATGATCAGATAATAAGGAACTAAAATTCCAAGGGCCAAAAGGCCTGTCAGATTTTCATTCCTGGTGATAGAAAACGTGATGATTAAAGTGCCCAAAATCAGAAACAGTGGAAGAATATATGCCCACCATGCAGCCTGAAGGCCCGATTTGCTGTTACCTGTAAGTATTACTTTGTCGCCTGTGGCGTAAGGTCTGTCACAGGTAGCATCAATGATTTTTTCCTGAAGATCGGCGGCAGTACACACCCCTTTTGCATGGCATGAGGCACAGGCTGACTGAGTCAGAATTCGTACCCGGGCATGGCCGCCTTCTGCTGTTTCTACAATGCCTTCGTGTTTTATCTGGTATTTGTCAGCCATGTTGGTTTTATTTCCCCTTTGTGGGCACAAATGTATATAATTGGGGAACATTGGCTGTTGAAGGCTTGTATTTTTTGTTTAGAACAAATTAAAATAACTTTTAACAAGTTGTTGGATTGTCAGATAGAGAAGTGTGAAATGGCTAATTTAGACGAACTTATATTAACGAAAAATTTCTGTATATAAAATCTGATCAGCTAATCATTGCCCAGTTCATTTTTTGCTGAGCGAGCTTTTTTAGCTGTCGCTGCATAATAGCATTTTCAGATTTTTCTAACAATGGATCGTCAGCAAGGATGTCTTGTGCTACATTTCTGGCCATTTGCAAAATACGTGTATCTTTAGTCAGGCTGGCAATTTTGAGTTCAAAAGGCAGCCCCGATTGTTGCGTCCCTTCCAGGTCGCCCGGTCCCCTTAGTTTCATATCGGCTTCTGCAATTTCGAAGCCATCGTTGGTTTGGGTCATTATTTCCATTCGCTTTCTGGTTTCCCTGGAGAGTTTGTAGCCGGTCATCAGGATGCAATAACTCTGTTCGGCACCTCTGCCAACTCTGCCCCGCAGCTGGTGTAACTGCGACAGACCGAATCGTTCGGCACTTTCTATGACCATTACGGATGCATTGGGCACATTTACACCGACCTCGATGACGGTTGTTGAAACCAGTATTTTCGATCTTCCGGAAGCAAATTCCTGCATTGCGGCATCTTTTTCGGCCGGTCTCATTTTGCCGTGTACCATAGAGACCTTCTGATTCGGGAAAACTTCTTTGATATATTCATATCCTTCTGTGAGGTTCTTGAAATCCATGCTTTCCGATTCTTCAATTAAAGGATACACGATGTATATCTGCCTTCCGGCATTGATTTGCTCCTGAATGAATTTATTGACACCAAGTCGTTTGTTGTGATAAACATGTATGGTCTGTACCGGTTTCCGGCCCGGCGGCAATTCATCGATGACCGATACATCCAGATCGCCATAAGTGGTCATGGCCAAAGTGCGGGGAATCGGGGTAGCCGTCATGACCAGAACATGTGGCGGAGATATGTTTTTTTTCCAAAGCCTGGCACGCTGAGCTACCCCAAAGCGATGTTGTTCATCGATAACAACCAGTCCCAGATTCTTAAATTGCACGGTATCCTCAATAAGCGCATGTGTACCAATCAGTATGTCAAGTGTTCCGTTCCGGAGCGATGCATGTATCCTGTTACGGTCAGACTTTCGGGTAGAACCCGTGAGCAATTCAATATTTACATTTATCCCGCGAAGCATTTCCGTTATGGTTTCAAAATGCTGGGAGGCCAGGATTTCAGTAGGTGCCATAAGACAAGTCTGGAAGTTGTTATCTATGGCAATAAGCATGATCATCAATGCTACCAGTGTTTTCCCACTTCCCACATCTCCTTGTAACAGGCGGTTCATTTGATGTCCGCTGCCCATATCTTTTCTCATCTCTTTGATAACCCTTTTTTGGGCTTCGGTGAGTTCAAACGGCAGGTTCTGTTTATAAAACTGGTTAAAGATGGTGCCTACCTTTTTAAAAACATGTCCTTTAATATTATAAGTACGCTGGTTTCGCAGCCTGAGAATATTAAGCTGAATGTAAAAAAGCTCCTCAAATTTCAACCGAAAAGAAGCCTTCTGAAGTGTTTGGGCATCAGGTGGAAGATGAATGTATCTCAGGGCTTCGTCCAGTTTCATGAGTTTCATCTTTTGGATTACCGAAGCCGGCAGTGTTTCCGGAATTGTAGACTGATAATTGTGAAAAACATTTTGAACCAGCTTAAAGATAGTACGGGAAGTAAGATAATTGTTCTTCATCTTCTCCGTAGTGTTATAGAAAGGCTGAAGTCCCTGGAAAAAAGGAACTTTTCCGGGTTGTTCCTTTTCCAGCTCTGGGTGTACTACATTGATGGTATTGTTGAAAACTGTTGGCTTTCCGAAGAGTATGTAGGGCTGACCGGGTTTTATTTGTTCTTTGAAATATTTGATACCCTTAAACCAAACGAGTTCAAGGGTTCCGGTTCCGTCTGAAAAAGTGCCGACCATTCTTTTTCCTCTGCCATCGCCAACCATTCTGAGGGAGGTAATTTTTCCTCTTACCTGGACGTAGGGCATTTCCCCGTTTATTTCACGGATTGAATAGAAGCGACTCCGGTCGACATATTTATAAGGGAAATGGTACAAAAGGTCCTCAAAGGAAGTAATTTGAAGTTCCTTTTTCAGGGTTTCGGCCTTTTTGGGGCCGACTCCCGGCAAATACATAATATTTCGTGTGGCCAGGTCTGACATAAAACAGCATCAAAAATAGGCCAATCCTTCATTCAAAACAAATGACTTATTAAAGTTTTGCTTCAATTTTTTGCGGAAGGAAACAGATTAAAAAAAGGCTGCCTTTTTAGACAGCCTTTTTCACAGAATAAAGCTTAAAAACTTATTCCTGCATTTCTTCAACTTCTTCTTCAACCTCTTCTTTCACTTCTTCGGCTGCTTTTTCTGCTTCTTCAGCAGCTGCTTCGGCTTCATCAACAGCTTCTTCGGCAGTTTCCTCAACTGCTTCGGCACTTTCTTCAACTGCTTCCTGAGTAGCTTCTATGGCCTCAGATTTTTCTTCTGATTGTTTGTCTTTCCCGGATTGACCGGCACAGGCCATAAGCCCTACAACCATTAATAATAAAAAAATTTTCTTCATAGTTTAAATGAATTTTGGGTTTGAATAAATGATAAATTAAGACCACGTTACGTCTAAATGAATGGCAAGTTATAAAAAAACTTCTTTGCATGACAAAGATCATTTGAAAAAATTTGTAGCTATTCGGAATTTTATTTAATGATCATATAAGTTTCATGTCTTTTGTATTACAATTGTGAGCATTAATATGGTCTGTTTTTTGGTTTGGAAAGCTTGTTTTTGCTGACTTTTGGTGGTGGTGGTTTTTAAGTTTTCATCCGTATAAAATCAGTATAAGTTATTGGTCTGATGGAACTTATCATACTTTAATTGATGGTAGATTCTTCGCTCCGCTCAGAATGACAGACTGTCTAATGTCATTCTGAGGAGGTAACGACGAAGAATCTGTTGCCTGTTTTTGGTTTCTTAGATGATTAGAGGTTAAATGGTGCTTATATATTCTTATTGTGAAAAACCTTGTCATGCTCCTTTCATCTCACATTTAATAAATTGTTACGGTTGTTAGAATTGTTAAAGTTGTTGATGTGTTAGTTGTTAGAATGTTATAAGTTTTATCACATTAGCTAACAATCTAACAATCTAACAATCTAACAATCTAACAATCTAATGATCTAATGACCTAATTACCTAATGACCTAATTACCTAATTACCTATTAAGGCAATCTTTGCCATGCTCGTTTCATCTTAAAAAAATCTAAAAAACTCTATATCAATCATTTGTTTTAAAGTGCCAGATGGTTGCTTATCAGGCTGATTTTCGAAATAGACTGAAAATTTCCTGATAAAATTTATCACTTCTGCCTTCTGCCTGTTAAACTTCTGCCTGATGGCTACTTATATCTGATAATCTATTAAGGCAAACCTTGTCATGCTTGTTTCATTGGCAAACAATATGCAATGAGTAAAGATTTTTAGTAACGTACATTTGGTTTAGCTTCAAAAAATGAATCATATTTGTAGTTTCATTTTTATGATGGCTTAAATGTTTGTTCCAGAATATGTACCAACATCTGTTAAATAGATAAAATTAGAAATTGAACACCCGTATTCTTTTTTTCAGGATTCGTTCTTACTTGAAATATTTTCTTTTTGCAGGACATCGCAAGGGATATGGCATTCATTCGCCCTTTGTTTTCTTTCTGGTTAGAGAATTGGTGGGGGAGAAATATCCGTTTTATGCTTTTAAAAGAATTGATGCTGCCAGAAGGATGCTTTTAAAAAACAACACAGTTGTTGAAACCGATACACTTGGGGCGCCTTCTGTGTCAAACAAAAAGCAGAAGAAAATAAAACAACTGGTTTCGGAAGGAAGCCTCCCTCCGAAATTCGGGGAAATACTTTTCAGATTGATCAACTATTTTGACGCGCGCAATATTATAGAACTGGGCACGGGTACCGGACTTAGCACACTTTGGTTAGCATTGCCCCATTCGCGTTCCCGTGTCATTACCATTGAAGGTAATGCCCGGCTGTCTGATATTGCAAAGCAATTATTTGAAATTGTTGAAGTCTCAAACATCAGGGTATGGAATGGTTCTTTTGCAGAACTTTTACCAGAGGTTTTAGACCAGCTTCCCCGGCTTGATTTTGTCTTCTTTGATGGTGATCACCGCAAGGATAGTGTACTAGGGTATTTTGAAACATGTCTGAAAAAAGTGCACAATAATACCATCTTTGTGTTTGATGATATCCATTGGAATAAAGAGATGGAAGAGGCGTGGCATATTATTTCATATCATCCTCAGGTCACAGTCTCACTCGACTTTTACAGGATAGGTATTGTCTTTTTCAGAAAAGAATGTACCAAACAGCATTATATGGTCCGGTTTTAATGTTATTGGGGCATTGTCAGGCAAGCGTAACACAGCAAATGGTACTATATGAACAGACACGAATTAAACCAAAAGGTGAGGTATATATCTAACTAATATGATTCAACCCTCCGGGAGCCGATACTCATGTATATATTATGTTCTGTAAACATTTGACCGCCGTCGGGATCAAATTATATCACATGAGGTGAACAGAACCAGAGCCAGAACCTGAAGGGCTTATATGTTTATAGCAAATGTTAAACAGAATAAAGAACACGGATGAAACGAGCATGATAACGTTTTCCACAACAGAACATGTATAAGTTCTTGCATGCGAGTTCCATTCGACCTTAATGAATAAATTTTATACCAATGAACAGCAATGTAATCTTAATAGAAGACCTTCACAAGCATTATCATCTTGGAACTCAGGTTGTGAAAGCGCTGAATGGCGTGACACTGTCAATTGATAAGGGTGAATATGTCGCCATTATGGGCCCTTCGGGTTCCGGGAAATCTACATTGATGAATTTAATTGGTGCGCTTGATACGCCGTCAAAGGGACGATATGTTTTAAACGGAACAGATGTTAGCCACTTGAGTGATGATGAATTGGCTGAAATAAGAAATCGTGAAATTGGCTTTGTTTTTCAAACCTTTAATTTGTTATCTCGTTATTCTGCTCTGGAAAACGTTGTTTTACCATTAATTTATGCTGGTGTTCCCAGGGAAGAACGATATAAAAGGGGAGAAGAAGCGCTCCGAAATGTTGGTCTTGCCGACCGTATGCTTCATAAACCTAATGAATTATCGGGCGGCCAAAGACAACGAGTGGCCGTTGCTCGTGCTTTGGTAAATCATCCGTCTCTAATCCTGGCTGATGAACCAACCGGAAATCTCGATTCAAAGACTTCTGTCGATATAATGCGACTGTTCGATCGGATTCATGCCGAGGGAAATACCATTGTACTTGTAACTCACGAAGAAGATATTGCTAAGCATGCCGAGCGTATAGTTCGCTTGCGGGATGGCGTTGTAGAGAGCGATGTAATGAATGAAGAAAAGGTACAGGCCTGATAAATAAAAATCCTGTTTGTTTTCGAAATGCAGGTGGCCTTGTCGTAAAAACGAATTTGAAACGCTTTCTGTTGTGACCTTTTGTAGTAAAAATTTACCCGCAATGTAAAGGCTGGTCATAAAAGGCGTGGGGGGGAGGAATTGTGATTAATTTCCCAACAGCAATGGTACCAGCACAGGAACAAGCATCGATAACACGATGCCGCTGAAAATGCTGATGACTGCAAACTCTTTTCCTGTTGCTTTTATGATTACCGGCAGAGTGGTATCCATGGCAGTAGCTCCACCCGACACAATGGCGCCGAGTTTTCCGAACCATCTGACAAGCCAGGGCGCCGCTACCAGCGTAAAAACTTCGCGGAAGATATTGGCCAGTAATGCAATAACCCCCATTTCATTTCCACTTATTTTACCGATTATGATTGCCGACAATGAATAATATCCGAATCCGGCACCGATTGCCATTCCGTTAGTGGCATTAATATCAGGTGTCAGAAATGAAATCAACAGGCTTCCCGTAAGACTTCCAACGATTACTACCACAGGAACAATCAGAATATGGAACCTGGTACTTCTTAGTATTTCCAGTGCTCTGGGGTCACTGCCGATTCCTGCGCCTACCAGTATCATCATAATGTATAAGATGGCAGTGGATACGGCACTGTTTCCCCAATATGCCGGCACTATCTTATTCAAAGCGCCTGTTATTCCGATAATAAAAAATAATAATATCCAGATGCTCTGGTTATTCAGAATTAATTTTATTGAGATTACTCTTTCATTTTCCCTGTCAGGTTTTCCACCCTTATTTGTATCTTTTGTGAAAAACGAAGATACCATGGCCGAAAGTAATAAACTTCCTGAAATTGCTCCACCACTCAGAGCAATTGCTTTCCAGCCTAACGTTGAAATATTGTTTATAACTCTTGTATCAGCCCCTACCGAAACGCCAAGAAAAAACAATAGCGCGAAAACAACCATACTGACAAGCTTTTCGTTCAGCGCTATGAATTTTTTATTGCCTCTGAAAAACGAACCTGCAACAATCCCGACAACAAATAAACCAATAACAATAAAGGATATGAACATGGCAAAAATTGTTATAAAATTGTTAGGACTGTTAGGACTGTTAGATTATTAGGGCTGTTAAATTGTTAGATTGTTGGGATTGTTAGCTAATGTAATAAAACTTATAACATTCTAACAACTAACACATCAACAACTTTAACAATTCTAACAGCCGTAACAATTTATTAAATGTAAGATGAAACAAGCATGGCAACGTTTTCCACAACAGAACATGTATAAGTTCTTGCATGCGAGTTCCATCCGACCTTAATAAATAAATTTTATACGGATGAAAGAAGATGTATAACTACAATCCTACGAGTTCAGTCGAAAAATCGGGGTAGTTTATAAGCCCCGGATAAGGTGTTTTATCTAAATCTAATAATATGCAGGAAATCATATTTTCATCGACAACTGAATTCGTTTTCTTGCCACATCAACCTCGAGCACTTTAACCTCTATATGCTGGTGAAGTTTTACCACATCGGCCGGATTTGAGATATATCTGTCGGCCATTTGGGAAATATGTACCAGGCCGTCTTGCTTAACCCCAACATCCACAAAGGCGCCGAAATTGGTGATGTTGGTAACAATTCCCGGAACAACCATTCCGGGCTTAAGGTCTTCTATAGAAAAAACGTCTTTTGCAAACTCGAATACTTTAATGGTTTGTCGCGGATCACGCCCCGGTTTTTCTAATTCTTCCATGATATCTTTCAATGTTGGTAGTCCGGTTGTATCTGTAACATACTTCTGAATATCGATTTGTTCACGTAAATGTTTGTTTTTGATTAGGTCCGTAATAGTACATTTCAGATCTTTTGCCATTTTCTCAACGATGGAATAGGATTCCGGGTGGACAGCTGTATTGTCCAAAGGGTTTTTGGCATTGCTGATTCTCAGAAAACCTGCAGCCTGCTCATAAGCTTTGGCGCCCAGGCGGGGCACTTTTTTTAGTTGACTGCGACTTTCGAAAGGGCCGTGTTCGTTGCGAAAGGCTACTATGCTTTTCGCCAGTGCCGGGCCCAGGCCCGAAATGTAAGTGAGCAGGTGATGACTGGCAGTATTAAGGTTAACGCCGACCATATTAACCACCGATTCTACTGTTCTGTCAAGTGCTTCTTTAAGTTTTGTTTGGTCTACGTCATGCTGGTACTGACCCACCCCGATGGATTTGGGATCGATTTTTACCAGTTCTGCCAATGGGTCCATCAGGCGCCTTCCAATGGACACGGCACCACGTACAGTGACGTCGAAATCGGGAAATTCTTCACGTGCGGCTTTGCTGGCACTATATACCGAGGCGCCGTCTTCACTGACCACGAAAACCTGCAAATCGCGATTGAATTTTATTTTTCTGACAAATGCTTCTGTTTCACGGGAGGCTGTTCCGTTACCAATGGCGATAGCTTCTATATTATAAGCATCAACCATCGACGAGAGTTTTTTCATCGATTTCCCGGTTTCTTTTTGCGGAGGATGTGGATAGATGGTTTCATTGTGCAGCAGTTCGCCTTGTGCATCCAGACAAACCACTTTGCATCCTGTCCTGTAGCCGGGATCGATGGCGAGCACACGTTTTTGACCCAGTGGAGGTGCCAGGAGAAGCTGCCTGAGGTTTTCTGTGAAAACTTTAATGGCCTCTTCGTCCGCTTTATCCTTGAAAGTAGCCAGCGTTTCGTTTTCGAGGGAAGGGGCCAGTAACCTTTTGTAAGCATCTTCAATCGCCATAGCCACTTGTTTCGAAGCAGCCGTATCTCCTTTGATGAAAAGATGTTCCAGCCTGGGAATTATTTCTTCCTGTGGGGGTTGGGCTGAAATTTTCAGAATACCTTCTTTTTCGCCTCGTTGCATTGCCAGAAAGCGGTGTGACGGGCATTTTTTCAGTGGTTCGCTCCAGTCGAAATAGTCGCGGTACTTTGCACCCTCTTCTTCTTTTCCTTTAATGAGTTTTGAAGTAATTAAAGATTTGTGATAAAAGGTGTTTCGCACAATCTCTCTGGCGGTCTTGTTTTCGTTGATCCACTCGGCGACGATATCTCTGGCACCCTGAATGGCAGCCTCAACATTGGGAACTTCATCAGAGAGAAATTGTGTAGCACGGTTTTCCACATCTTTTTCGGCCTGCTTCATAATGATTTTGGCAAGCGGTTCAAGTCCCAGCTCTTTGGCTTTTGAAGCACGTGTTTTTCGTTTGGGCTTGTATGGAAGGTAGATATCTTCAAGTTCGGTACTGTCGTAACAGTTTTCGATACGTTCTTTTAGTTCGGAAGTCAAAGCATCCTGCTCTTCTATGGTTTTCAGAATGGTTGCTTTGCGTTTTTCGAGTTCCTTAAATTTGTGGTACGACTCCTTTATTGCGGCGATGGCTACTTCGTCGAGGCTGCCGGTTCGTTCCTTCCTGTAGCGGCTGATGAAGGGAATGGTAGCACCTTCGTCCAGAAGCTCCAGTGTGTTTTGAATTTGGGGAGCAGAAATCCCTGTTTGTTCAGCTATCAGATTTGGGATGGATTGCATGAATTATAGAGTTTTAGATAGTGATACAACATTGCATTTCGTTACTTCAGGGCCGGGTAGGATAATTCTTAATTAATTCTTAATGTCTCTTTCCTTTTTTCCTGAAGTTTCGTTTTTGGTAACTTTTCCCGCCTTTTTTGTCGGGATTGTACTCCGGCCCCTGACCGATTTCTTCTGGAGGGGGCATTTTGATGATGGTGGATTCGATTAATTCTTCAATATTTCTGAAATCCCGCTGATCCCTGTCGGTAATGAAGGTCAATGCCACACCTGTTGAGGAGGCGCGGGCGGTTCGTCCTACACGGTGCACATAATCTTCGGCATCATTGGGAACATCAAAATTGATAACCAGGTCGATGCCTTCCACATCGATACCCCGGGCAATAATGTCGGTGGCCACAAGAATTTGGATATTCCGGTTCCTGAATTGTCGCATTACTTCGGTGCGTTCTTTCTGATCAAGGTCAGAATGTATGGCATGAGCATTAAGCCCGTTTTGTTTTAATGACCGCTGAATATCTTTAACTTTTTGTTTCGTGGAAGAAAAGATGAGAATGCTTTTCAGGTCTTTTCCCTTTAACAGATTGTTGACCAGAGGAATTTTCTGGTTTTCATAGACAACGTAGGCTGCCTGAAGGATACCTTCGGCCGGCTTGGATAAAGAAATATTGACTTCTTCGTAGTCGGACAGCAGTTCACGGGCAAGCTTTCTGATTTTGGGCGGCATGGTTGCCGAAAACATCAATGTTTGACGCTTTTTAGGGAGGTAGGAGACAATTTGCATAATGTCCTCATAAAAGCCCATGTCCAACATTCTGTCAGCTTCATCCAGAATGAGATGTTCAAGCGTGTCCATCTTTACATAGCCCATGCTCAGGTGCTGGATCAATCTGCCGGGAGTGGCAACGATGATATTGGCCCCGGTTGTAAGAGCATTCTTCTGCCTGTTCCATAGTCCGGCATCATTGCCACCGTATACAGCTATGGAGGTGACATTCAGAAAGTAACCAAATCCTTCCATCTGTTGGTCGATCTGCATGGCCAGTTCGCGGGTGGGTACTAAAACAAGCGTGTTCAGCCCTTGTGTCTGATTTACAGCCTGCCGTTTCAATATCGGTAACAGATATGCAGCTGTTTTCCCTGTCCCGGTCTGTGCACAGGCAATGAGGTCCTTACCTCTCATGATTGCCGGAATGGTTGCTTCCTGAACAGGGGTAGCATCATCAAATCGCATGGCTTCCAATCCTTCCAGGACTTCAGCCGAAAAATTAAATTCCGTAAACTTCAATGTATTTTATGATTTTGAAAATGTTTATTATTCAGTTTATTCAACAAAAAGAACCAGCCCCTTCAGATATTCACTTTCGGGGTGATAAATGTTAACAGGATGATCAGCCGGTTGCTCCATTTGGTGCATTATGCGTACATTGCGTCCTGTTTTTGCAGCTGCTGAGAATACAGCTTTTCTGAAGGCATCACGGTTAATTACCTGGGAACAGGAAAAGGTAAAAATGATGCCGCCGGGTCTGATGTTTTCAATGGCTTTGGCATTTAACTTCCTGTATCCCTGCAATGCATTGGGGATAACCTTCAGGTGTTTGGCAAAAGCCGGCGGGTCAAGTATCATCAGGTCATATTGATCTTTGCTTTTGTCGAGAAATTTGAAGGCATCTTCAGCAAAAGCTTCATGTCTTATGTCACCCGGAAAGTTTAGTTCCACATTTTGTTTGGTCAGTTCAATGGCTCTTTCGGAGCTGTCGACCGAGTGTACACGCGAAGCGCCTCCGCGCAATGCATAAAAGGAGAAGCCGCCGGTGTAGCAAAACAGGTTCAATACATTTCTGTTTTTGCTGTATTTTTCCAAAAGCGTTCTGTTTTCACGTTGATCAATAAAAAAACCGGTTTTTTGGCCTTTTTCGAAGTCGACCAAAAAGCGAAGGCCGTTTTCCATTGCTGTTTTGTCTTCGGTTTTTCCTCTCAGAAAGCCATTTTCGGGTTCAATCCGGGACTTATACGGAATGGTTCCTTCCGATTTATTGTAAATCGCTTTAAGGTCCGGCCCAAAAATATTTTCCAAAGCATTGCACAGCATATCTTTTATCAGATACATGCCAACGGTATGAATTTGAAGAACGGCCGTTCCGTTATACATATCGATGATGAGTCCGGGCATGCCGTCACTTTCACCGTAAACCAGGCGCCAGGCGTTGGTTTGTGAGGATTTTGTAAGGCCCAGGGTTTCGCGTAAAGCAAAAGCCTGTTGTATCTTTTTTGTCCAGAAAGCTTCATCCGGTTCCACTTTTTGGAACGAAAAAATTCTTACGGCAATGGAGCCTGTCTGAGAATGTCCCATTCCCATAAAGTTTTCCTTGTGGTCATACACTTCAACCACTTCGCCTTCTTCAATTTCGCGGTTCACTTTGTTGATGGCTCCGGAAAATACCCATGGATGAAATCTCAGGATACTTTGTTCTTTACCAGGCTTTAGATAGATTTTAGCAAATTCCATGTAGATGATTGGAAAATTTAAGAGCTTTTTTCTTTTTTTGGTCGGCTTTAACGGGCTTTGATGCGACGGGTTTCATCAGTATAAAATTAGTCTAAGTTATTGGTCTGATGGAACTCGCATGATTGAGATTTATACATGTCCTTTTGTGACAAACCTTGTCATGCTCGTTTCATCTTACATTTAATAAATTGTTACGGCTGTTAGGATTGTTAAATTGTTAGGAATGTTGATATTGTTGAAGTGTTAGTTGTTGAAATATTATAAGTTTTATTACATTCGCTAACAATCTAACAATTTAATGATCTATTATGACAATTTTTGTCATGCGCGTTTCATTTTCTTTATTTTATTGTAGATTTTTAGTGCCACCCATGCATCAGTTGCTGCATACAATATTTGTCCTTCACTTAAAGAATCGGCCTCCCAGTTGGAAAGTCTCTGCCTTTTGGAAATGCGGATGCCAAGAAGGAGTCCTGCCAGATCCTTCAGGCTCAATACTTCTATGCCATATTTTGGTGCCAGTTCCTGAATGTCAATAAATCCTTCCGGTGTGAAGTTGTTGAGATGCTGCAATCCTCTCAGGTCATCCCGAATGCCGACTCCTACCTTCTTAATTCCCGGGTTCGAAAGAAGTTGTGTCAGAGCTCCGTTGAAACCGGTCATGTTCAGTCTGAACAGAAACGCCTCTTCTTCAGTGCTTAATTGCAGTAGGGCTACATCGTGTGAGACCCCTTTCTTAAATGATGGTTTGGTTTCGGTATCGAAACCGATAATTCTCTCATTCCGGAGTTTCTCCACAACATGAGTTATCTGTTTGGGATCTTCTATTACATTTACAGTTCCTTCGAACTGTTTTAGTGGTAATTCCTTTATGTCGTCTTTAGTGATCTTATTTTGCATTCAATATTTTGAGTTTTTTAGCCGATTGGTGTTAAACTACATGTTATCAAAAATCTTTCTTTCCGGTAATCAGGCGGATCGGACAGTTTAGATGATTTATTCGAATAAAATCTATTTTTTAAGGCCAAATGGAATTTATCAATTACAAAGCAACGTCATCGTGGTCATTTTGCCAGTCTTTTTGCATTTTCGATATCAACCAGTCTTCTGTGTTTCTTTTGTCCTCAAGAGGGTCAACTTCATCATTTTCTTCGTCTATGTCTTCTCCGTTGAAAGCAACTTCATGAAGTGCTCTGAGAACATTAACCAGCCTTTGGCCCCAATATTCTTCAAAGTTGTTTACCAATTCTATCAGTGCATCATTCATTATTTCTGTTACCGCTGTCCGGTAACTCATTAAAAAATCTTTTACATCCTGATAGATATCGGAAAGATTTTCTGAAATGGTGGCTGTCAAAGGCTCCACGCTGCGTTGCATATCGGCTGTAAAAACTTCCAGATAATCGTTGTACGGACCCATCTTTAATAAAATGGCATTTTGAATTTGCTGATATTCCTCTTCCGACACAAATTTTTCCAGGAAGTCGTCTTTGAGCATGGTTTCTGTCTTTGGCAAAACCGATGCTTTCAGATACAAAAGGGGTAACATTTTACGTCCTGTGTCAATAAATTCCCTTCTTGGAAAATCCGGTGTTTTTTCCAGCCAGGCACAAAATTCCTTTGCAACCGTCACAAATTCAATGACATTTCTTGAATATACCGGATGTTCAAAATCTGTTTCCATAGCGGGTGCAAAATTAGTGATAAATATTGATAATGTAGTGATTAATGTTGACGAATGCAAAAATAACAAAGCTACAGCCATTCCAACTCGCCCGTTTCAGCTTCTCCTATCACTTCATGGTCTTCCAGCCACTGAAGGACTTTTAACGTTTTTTCCCTGCTGTACGGGAGCGATTCCACCAGTTCTTCAGCCTTCATCATCCGGTGATTGAGTTTTTCTTTTACGGTCAGTTCTATTTTTTTGAAGGTGGTATCATCCAGTCCGGTCTTTTTTCTTGAAATACAAATGTCGCAAATACCGCAATTGTCCGACTTTGTCTGGCCGAAATAGTTCAGAAGAAACCTGCTGCGGCAGATATTAGTCGACGAAGCATAGTCGATTACTGCTTCGGTCTGATCCAGATATCGTTGTTTTCGTTCTTGATAGACTTCTTTTGGGAGTTTGATAAACCTTAACTCTTCTCTGGACTGGGTATAGCTGATCAAAGGTGTTTTACGACGCGGGATATAATGAATGATTCCCATTTTGCTGAGTTTGGAAAGACCGGTATAAACGGTTTCAATAGTGGTGCCTGACTTTTTGGCCAGGTCTGCTTCATTGATGGAAGCATATTCGGTGAAAAGTCCCGTGTAATTGCGTAATAATATTTTAATAAAAGGGTCCAAATCTTCATTGGCTACCTGAAATTTGTAAAGATCATTTCCTTTAACCAGGAACATCACTTTTGAGGGAATGTCCAGCTCCTCGGTGAATGTGAGATATCCGGCTCTCTGAAGAATTTTCAGAGAGTTGTATACGGTCAGAATACTAAAATTGAAAGCACTACAGAATTTACCGATATCGAAGTCATAAACCATCTGAAAACCTGCACCAACAGGCAGTTGAAAGAAGTTGCCCAAAGCTTCGTAAACACTTTTAATGGTTTCAGGCTCAGGGAATGCTGTTTCTACCTGTTTTTTGAGTTTTATCTTGTCGTTATCACTCCAAAGAAGCACTGCATAGGCCTTTTTGTTGTCGCGCCCTGCACGGCCCGCTTCCTGGAAGTAGGCTTCGACGGAGTCGGGCGCATCCATGTGGACAACAAGGCGAACGTCGGGTTTGTCGATTCCCATTCCAAACGCATTGGTGGCTACTATAACGCGGGTCTGGTTATGCTTCCACCTGTTTTGTTTTTCTTCCTTCGAAGTATAGGTGAGTCCGGCATGAAAATGTTCAGCACTAATTTGGTGTTGTTGCAGGAAGGAGGCATATTCACGTGTTTTTTTGCGGCTTCTGACATATACAATGGCACTGCCGGCAACAGAATTAAGAATTCTAAGCAGCTGTTCTTCCTTGTTTTCGGTAGCCCTGACAACATAGGCGAGGTTTGGCCGTGCAAAACTTTTTCTGAAAACATTTTTCTTTTTAAAATGCAGCTGCGTCATTATATCATCCACAACGGTTGGCGTTGCAGTTGCAGTAAGAGCCAGAACCGGTACATCAGGAATAAGCTCGCGAACGGCTGCGATCTTTAAATAAGAAGGACGAAAATCGTATCCCCACTGCGAGATGCAATGTGCTTCGTCAACAGCCAGTAGGTTAATTTTTAAATCGGGCAGCTTTTCCAGGAATAGGTCTGTAGCCAGCCGCTCCGGCGAGACATAGAGAAATTTAGTTCCCCCGAAAACGGCGTTATCAAAAGCCACTTTTATTTCGCGATAGGTGAGTCCTGAATGAATGGCTGCGGCTTTTATCCCGTTTCTTTTCAGGTTTTCTACCTGGTCTTTCATTAAGGCAATAAGCGGGGTTACCACGAGGCATAGCCCTTCGGTAGCCAGTGCAGGCACCTGGAAAGTGATGGATTTGCCTCCGCCGGTCGGCATCAGGGCAAGTGTGTCGTTCCCTTCTCCTACCGAGCGGATAATAACTTCCTGGAGAGGACGAAAACTGTCAAATCCCCAGTATCTGCGCAAAATATCCAGATATCGATCAGGCATGAGACAAAATTAGTATTCCTTCTGTTTTTTGAAGATAAAAAACTGAGAATTTCTTACCTTTGCCAAAATTTTTAAACTGCTTACTTCATATAGTTTTTGTCAAGAGATGTTCAAGTATCAAAAAAACACAAGCAAAAGCTGAGAAATTTGAAACAGTGAATGTATCTGTTCCCGGTTCAAATTTGCAGAGGATATTGTTGTTTTGCCGGTTGTTGAGCTTCGCACCGGGAAAAATCATGAAGGTAGCAGGTAAATACCTAAAAAGCATCAGCCCATGTCATTTTTCGAAGACAAAATCACATCCGATGGTTTGACTTTTGACGATGTGCTTCTGATTCCGGCCTATTCGGAAGTGTTGCCTCGCGAAGTCAATTTATCCACCCGTTTTTCACGTAACATTGTTTTGAATATACCAATAGTTTCGGCTGCAATGGATACTGTTACCGAAGCACGTCTGGCCATTGCCATTGCCAGAGAAGGAGGCATCGGGGTTATTCATAAAAACATGTCTGTTGAAGAACAGGCCAAACAGGTAGAGGTAGTAAAAAGAGCCGAGAACGGGATGATCTACGATCCGATAACCATAATGCGCGATCGTACGGTTGGTGATGCTTTGGCACTTATGAGCGAGTATAAAATAGGCGGGATTCCGGTAGTTGACGAAAAGGGCTATCTGGTTGGCATTGTAACCAACCGCGATTTGCGTTTTGAAATGGATTACAGTCGTTCTATTGAGGAGGTGATGACTTCCGACAATTTGGTTACTACCAACCAGACCACTGATCTGGAAAAGGCAGTTGATATCCTGCAGCGGCACAAAATTGAAAAGCTGCCGGTTGTTGATAAGGACAACAAACTGATAGGATTGGTGACCTATAAAGATATTACCAAAGCAAAAGATAAACCTTTGGCCTGCAAAGACAGCAAAGGTCGCCTGAGAGTGGCTGCAGCCGTGGGCGTTACTTTCGATACCTTTGAGCGTATTGATGCTCTTGTGAAGGCCAATGTTGATGCAATTGTGATAGATACCGCCCACGGACATTCGCGGGGCGTTTTGCAAACCTTGAAAGAAATCAAGCGCCGGTATCCCGATCTTGAGGTCGTTGTAGGAAATATTGCTACAGCGGAAGCAGCCATTGATCTGGTTAAAAACGGCGCTGATGGCGTGAAGGTGGGCATCGGCCCCGGCTCTATTTGTACCACCCGCGTCATTGCCGGAGTTGGTGTTCCTCAGCTGTCGGCTATTTATGATGTCTACAAAGCCTTGAAAGATACCGATGTCCCCCTGATTGCTGACGGAGGGCTCAGATACAGCGGAGATATTGTTAAAGCCCTTGCCGCCGGTGCACATTCTGTTATGGCCGGTTCTTTATTTGCAGGCGTAGAGGAATCGCCCGGAGAAACCATTATTTATAATGGCCGGAAATTTAAAACTTACCGTGGAATGGGCTCTATTGAAGCGATGCAGCAAGGTTCTAAAGATCGTTACTTTCAGGATGTGGAAGACGATATTAAAAAGTTAGTTCCCGAAGGAATTTCTGCACGTGTACCGTATAAAGGGACTTTGTATGAGGTTATTTACCAGCTTATTGGAGGATTGCGTGCAGGTATGGGCTATTGTGGTGCCGGCAATATCGAGGCGCTTCATGGCGCCAAATTTACCCGCATTACCAATGCCGGCGTCATGGAAAGTCATCCGCACGATGTGACCATAACGCGAGAAGCACCCAATTATTCGAGATAAAAATTGTTCTGAAATAATCCAGCAAACCCGGACAACACAATCCGTTGCCCGGGTTGTTTTTTTGATTTCACCGTATAAGATTTTAGAGAAGGTTTGTAACAGAACAAACAAACCATTATTTTTGTATGTATGGTTGTATTTTACAACTTTGCAAGCCTTGTAAATGACACTTTCTGAGCATACATAGGATTAGAAAGATACTCGTCCGGCTTTGTTGGCGGACACCAATTATTTGTGGGGCTTCCATGCAGGAATCTTAATTCATTTAAAATTTAGTCTAAATTATTGGTCTAATGGAACCCGCAACTTTTTGTACATGTTCTTATGTGGCAGATTTCTTTGTAAACAAAGCGGCGGAGCCGGAGGAGGAATCAAAGCGCCATGCTCGTTTCTTTTAAAAATATGGTCTATTGATGAAGATATATTCATTAAAACAAGTCGCTGTTCTTTTGCTGTTAGCAGGTTTTGCAGCTGCATGTGAGAATATTGAAAATAAAGAAGATGCCACTCCTGTTGTAAGAGTTGGGGAGGAGGTATTGACAACCAATGATCTTAAAAAGGTACTTCCCGATGACGTAAATCATGAAGACAGTGCAGCTTTGGCCGACGATTATGTGAACCGTTGGGTGAGGAATAAACTCTTTCTCAGGCAGGCAGAGTCCAATCTTACCGAAGAAGAGAAAGATGTGAGCCAGCTTTTGGACGAATACCGCACTTCCCTGCTTGTCAACATTTATCAGCAGAAAATGCTGGAACAGAAATATTCTCCGTTATTGAGCAACGAAGAGATAGAGAAGTATTATAATGAAATGCAGGATAACTTCACGCTTCAGGAAAATATTATTCGCGGTTTGTTTTTAAAGCTGCCACTCGATGCCCCCAATATTTCAGAAGTGCGTCGCTGGTGCAGGTCGGCCGATTCTGAAGATTTGGTTCAGTTGGATCGATACAGTGCGCAGCATGCAAGAATGTATCATGCTTTTCTGGATAAGTGGACCCCTTTTCAGCGGATAAATGCGAGCTTGCCGGAACCTGTTCGAAATGAGGAACAGTTTTTGCAATATAACCGCTATTACGAAAAGGCAGACGATAAATACAGATATTTTTTAGTGATAACAGATTTTATGACCATTGGAAATACTGCGCCTCTTAGCTACGTGGAGGAACGCATACGTGCTATTCTTCTGAATAAAAAGCGGGCAGAATTTATAAACAGTCTGGAGAAAGAATTATATAATGAAGCACTTCAGAAAAAAATCATAAATTTCTATTAAACTTGTACCATCTTTATGCCAAAACTTATGAGCAAAATACGAAACCGGTTTTATAAATTTCTTTTTATTGCCTTGTTTTCTCCCGCGGTTGTGGTCGGACAAAGTAATGTTATTGATGAAGTTATAGCTGTGATAGGAGATGAACCCGTTCTTAAATCCGATATTGAATTTCAATACCAGCAGGCGCTCATGGAAGGAGTTGAATTTGCCGGAGATATGAGGTGTCATATTCTGGAACAGATGATGATACAGAATCTTTTGCTCGAACAAGCTAAAATTGACAGTATAGAAGTTAGTGAAAATCAAGTATTAATGACGGTTGATCGACAAATCAATAACTTTATTAACCGTGCCGGTTCGCGTGAAAAACTGGAAGAATGGCTTAATAAATCGATACTTCAGATTAAGGAAGAACAGAGGGAGTTAGTTCGTAATCAAATGCTGACCCAGCAGATGAGGCAGGAGATCACCAAAGATGTAGATGTTACTCCTCTGGAAATCAGAAGGTTTTTCAGGGAAACACCAGAAGATAGTTTGCCAAAAATGCCGGCTCAATATGAGTACCAGAAAATTGCTATTACACCCGAGATCAGCCAGGAAGAGATCGAACGGGTGAAAGCACGGTTGCGGGATTTTCAGCGTCAGGTGAGGGAAGGTCGCGATTTTGCAACACTGGCTGTCCTTTACTCCGAGGACCCTAACAGCGCAGCACGAGGCGGAGAAATTGGTCTGACACCACGTGCCAGTCTGGTGCCTGAATTTGCACAGGTAGCCTTTAACCTGCGGGACAAAAATAAAGTCTCCAAGATTGTTGAAACTGAATTTGGCTTTCATATTATGCAGTTAATTGAGCGGCAGGGAGACAGGGTAAATGTTCGTCATATCCTTTTAAAACCAAAACCTTCACGCGAAGCCATCGAAAAAGCCCGCGAAATGGCTGATTCACTCGTGTCTTTAATAAGAAAAGACAGCATTTCATTTGAGGAGGCCGCCTTGCGGTACTCTTCCGATAAAGACTCCCGTGCCAATGGAGGATATGTTATTAATCCCCGTACTCAGTCAACAAAGTTTGAACTTCAGGAAATTCAGCCTGATATAGCCCGGAAACTGGAAAAAATGCAGCAGGGGGAAATTTCCGCTCCTTTTATGATGAAAGACCAGCGACTTGGTGTTGACCAGTTTACCATCGTAAAACTTACAAAGAAAACCCCACCGCATACCGCAAATATGGTTGATGATTATCAGACGATCAAAAGAATGTTAGAAAATAAAAAGAGAGAGGAAACTTTTAGAGACTGGATACGAAAAAAGCAAAGAGAGACCTACATAACCATTAAAGACGAATGGAAAGATTGTCGTTTTGAATTTGATGAGTGGGTTAAGTAGTGCCCGTCTGTAAAGTTGGGGAAAGTTGTAACAAATCATAATCTGATTTCGAAGATGGCCGCAAAAATTATTAAATCATCGGTTATCGTTTTGGGAATCGCCGTGCTATTAGCTGGTTGTGCCCGGGAGGTATACGATATTACCTGGCAAGGGGTAGTAGCTGATGAAACGACTGGCAGGCCGGTTCCGCATGCAAAAATTTCAGCTGCTGCAACTTATCAACAAAATATTGATGAAACCGCTGAAATTAACCGGTCTTCGTTATGCGATGAATACGGCCGGTTTAATTTGTCTTTTCCCCGGGCTTTTGGTTTAACGGTAAAGGTTAATGCTCCCGGGTACCTGGCAGGATTACAATATAAAGTGGTTAAAAAGTCTGTTCTGAAAGACACAATATTTATAACACCTCATCCTTTTGATGCGAGCCTGATAGTCCGGCGAATGAATTTTTCGTCATTCTGCCCCGAGGTCCCTTTTATCCGTGAAACCCGGATTTTGGATCAGTCAAATGGGAAAAACCTGGTACGATGGGGTTTTGATTTTCTTTCCGGACAGAACACATTCCTCCTTGACAGCGCCGATATCTGGATAGAAATTAATGAGCAAAGCGGCCGTATTATTCTGAACGCTTCATCCCGGGGTGGCATATTTCCCGTCCTGAATAGCAGTTCGGAGTTCTTTTTGACCGGTATTACCCAGGCGCCTGAAACAGGTTATCAGAAGAGTTATGTTCTGAAAGGCAATGAGGCCGGATTCTTTATATTATGCCGAAACGGGGTGAATGTTGCAAAAATGATTCCCGAAGATAAAATCTGTGTCTTGTCTTATACAGGAGCTGATGGTCAGGCAATTCGTGAAAAGGGTATTCGCTTCGATTATTTGTTTCAGCCCGACTTGAAGAACCGTCTGTCATTTCCGGTTTCGGTTCTGGGTATGGATGACAAGATTGAGCCGGTCTCTAATTAGCCTGCTTTATTTTCATCCGTATAAAATTTATTTTTAAGGTCGGATGGAACTCGCATGCAAGAATTTATACATGTTCTATTATGACAATTTTTGTCATGCTCGTTTCATCAGTATAATATTAGTCTAAGTTATTGGTCGGATGGAACTCGCATGATTGAGTTTTATACATGTTCTTTTCCTGATGTGATAGGGACATGTTGTGGCAGATTTCTTTGTAAACAAAGCGGCGGAGCCGGAGGAGAAATTAAAGCGCCATCCGCGTTTCATTGTTAGAATGACTTACGTATATGCCTGAATACTTTTTTGGAGTTTTTTTTTATAGTGTTAAACGGCTGCTGAAAACAATCGTGGTATTGTTTTTTCTGTTGGGAAGTTTTGTTTTTATCCAGGCACAGGGTCAGGATGAGAAAAAAGGCCGGGAAGAAAACAGGAAAATTTTAATTGAATACGCCGATTTGATGAAGGGAGCCGAAAAGCGTCTGGGAAAAAACTCATGGGCTCTTGTCGGAAATGTAAGAATGCAGCATCTCAATACCAGGATGTTTTGCGACAGTGCAATTCTTAACCGTGACTCCAACAGGGTTGAAGCCTTCGGTTCTATTCACATTATTCAGAATGATACCATACATCTTTACGGTGACAAACTGAACTATGATGGCAACGAGGAACTTGCAAAGGTGAGGGAAAATGTGAGACTGGTAAACAAGAATGTTGTACTTACCACCGATTTTCTTGACTATGACCGGAAAAATGATGTTGCTTACTACTTCAATGGAGGGAGAATTGTTGATGAACGTAATCAGCTCACCAGCAGTCTGGGTTTTTATTATCCCCGAACCGGCGAGGTCAACTTTAAAGACAGCGTGGTGTTGATCAATCCAGATTACAGGATGTATAGTGATACTTTGAAGTATTTTACGAGAACCGAGGTCGTTGGTATTGTCGGACCTACAAATATTTACAGCGACGAAAACAGGATTTTTTCCGAACTGGGCTTTTACGATACCCGCAGTGACAAGGCCCGCTTACTTAAAAACAATTATATAGACGGAGGCGAACAAACTCTGAGGGGCGATACCATTTTGTATAACCGGAATGATGGTTTCGGGGAAGTCTTTTCGGGAATGGCTCTTGAGGATACTGCGAATAACGTGATAATTACCGGCGATTACGGATATTATAATGAAAAAACCGAGAAAGCTCTGGCAACGAAGAAGGCTGTTTTAAAGCAAGTTTACGGAAACGATACGCTCTTTCTGCATGCTGATACCCTGAGAGCAGATCCTGTATCCGGGGAAGTAGAAAATAAAATTGTAAGAGCCTTTCATAACGTTCAGTTCTATCGTTACGATTTGCAGGGCCGATGTGATTCCATGGTTTATGATTTTCGCGACAGCACCAATACTTTTTATCACGAGCCGGTGATTTGGGCGCAGGGAAACCAGATGACTGCCAGTGAAATTAAGCTTTATACGCGCAACCGGGTTTTGTATAAAGCCGAAATGATTGAGAATGCCTTTCTGATTGCACCCGAGGATTCTGTTCATTTTAATCAGATTAAGGGCAAAAAGATGACGGGTTATTTTAAAGAAAATCAGCTCTATAAGATAGATGTTGACGGGAACGGGCAAACGGTCTATTATCCCAAAGACAGAGATTACGTAATCGGGGTAAACAGAGCCGAGAGCAGCAGTTTGACCATCTATTTAAAAAACAGGAAAGTAGAGACTATTGTTTTACGAACCCAGCCAACCGGAAACATGAATCCTCCTTTCGTGCTTGATAAGGAATCAACACGTCTCGAAGGCTTTTTGTGGTTGGAAAAATACCGTCCCAAAAAATATGAGGATATCTTTCACTTCAAAGAAATAGTGGAAGAGGTGCAGCGAACGGATTATAGCGACTATCAATTCTCCGAATAGTGTAAAAAAAGGTCGTCTTGACAGAGCAGACGACCTTCTTATTCTTATTGATGTTGTTTTAGAATGCCCTTTACAAATCAATATTCATCCTCATTAAAGAAAAAATCATCCTTACTGGGATAATCGGGCCAGATGTCTTCAATACTCTCATATACTTCTCCTTCATCCTCTATTTCCTGAAGATTTTCAATAACCTCCAGAGGTGCCCCCGAACGAATGGCAAAATCAATTAATTCATCTTTTGTAGCCGGCCAGGGCGCATCTTCCAGTTTTGATGCTAATTCAAGAGTCCAATACATAGCAAATACAATTTAACTCTTAATAATATTTTGTTTTTATGTCCTTGCTGTTTTCTGCGAAATTAGAAAAAAAAAACAATCTTACAACTTCGGTTCCCATCTTATTTCGTCATTATCGAAATGTTTTGCCAGAAAGCGTGAAAGTACAAAGAAATAGTCTGATAACCTGTTCAGATACCTTAGAATCCATGGGTCTATTTCGGTTTCCGCGGCCATTTGATTGACACGACGTTCTGCTCTTCTGCAAACAGTACGGGCAATATGACATTGGGCAGCAGACGGATGACCTCCCGGCAGAATAAAGTTTTTCAGGGGAGGAAGTGAAGCATCCATCCTGTCCATTTCTTTTTCAAGAAAATCTATCTCTGCTTCATCACAATTAAGTTTCGAGCGTAATTCTGAAATTGTGTCGTCTGTCGCCAGATATGCCCCAATCATAAAGAGTTGCTCCTGAATACGCGGTAATACTCCGGTAATATCGTTCTCCCCCGCAAAAGCTCTGATCAATCCTATTTGAGCATTTAGTTCATCAACAGTTCCATAAGCCTCCAGCCTGAAGTGATGTTTAGGGACAATTGTTCCCCCTATTAATCCGGTCTTACCTTTGTCTCCGGCTTTCGTGTATATCTGACTTTTTTGCATGACAATTATCTCCTTTAGGTTTTGCAAAGATATAACTATGCCCTTCGTGAGAAAGTTCATGAAAAAATTAATTTCTTTTCCCGATGCGATGCGGAAAACAAGAAACAATACTTTTTGCAATTTTGATTAGAATATCAAAAACCATCAGGTGAATTCGAATTTTAACATTTTTTATAATAAATTCTCTATTCCATATTTTAAAAGGGATTAAAGTGTTTGAAGTACAATAAACACTATTTTAGGTTTTAAAATTATTTTTGATTTCTTTGTTTTTTTAGGATTCATTCCTAATTTAGCAATTCAAAATATAAGTGTTTTCTTAACACTTATTACATTATGTTCTGTTCTGGAGATGGGTGGTACTTTTGACAAGGAAGATGATGGATACTGCTTAAAACATTCAGGCAGGTAAAGATACAAAGATATTTTTGGTTTATGTAATTTACAATGGCCGGTTCGGAAAATTCTGAACACATGCAATAAATAAGCAATAAATAAAGGCGTTGAAAGGCAGAAGGCATAGGTTAGGCGCTATAAGTCAGATGATTAGATGCTATATTTTCGACCTTGTTCAAATATTAAATAAACAAAAATGGTAAAAGCACAATTGAATAATTCAATATCAGTTGATTGTGTGATATTCGGTTTCGATTTTGAAAAACTGAATGTCCTGCTGGTTGATCGGGTGTTAAAAGATGAAAAGACAGGTAAAGAGTTGTTCTCTGATCTGACGCTTACCGGTAATCACATTTTCGAGCATGAGAGTCTTGAAGATGCAGCCGCCCGTATATTGTTCGATTTAACGGGGTTGGAAAATATCTATTTGAAGCAATTTGGTGCATTTTGTGATACCGACCGATTAAAACGTCCTAACGATCAGGCCTGGCTCAGGGCAAGTGGACGTGACCCGGACAGCAGGATAATATCAGTAGGCTATTACTCTCTTCTGGCTACCGAAAAGGTTACGCTGAAGTGGAAGGGGAGAAATGTAAAATGGTATCCCGTATCTGAAGTTACCGATCTGGCATTTGACCATTATCATATTCTGCAATCAGCTCTTCGTGCCCTTCGTCGTGAATTACTTTATGAACCTATAGGATTTGAATTATTGCCCGAGAAGTTCACGCTTTCACAACTTCAGAAGCTGTACGAGGTAGTGTTGGGGGTTGAGCTGGATAAAAGAAATTTTCGCAAGAAGATTGCGCGCATGAAATATCTTATTCCGCTGGATGAAAAGCAAAAAGGTGTGGCTCATAAACCCGCCCGCCTTTACATGTTCAGTCGCGAAGTGTATGAAAAAACCAGAAAAGAGGTGTTGGATTTTAACATTTAAATCTTAGCCATGCAAGTAACCAGGCAGAAGTTAAGCATAAGAGAAAAAGTGGGTTATGCGTTGGGAGACGCCGCAGCCAATATTGCATGGCGTGGAGTTGCTACTTTTTTATTCGTATTCTATACCGATGTTTTTGGCCTTAACCCTGCAGCAGTAGGTCTTTTGATGCTGATAGCCCGTTCCAGTGACGGCGTCAGTGATGTTGTAATGGGTATCATCGGCGATCGTACCAATTCGAAGTATGGGAAATTTCGTCCCTGGATTTTATGGACGGCCATCCCGCTTGCGGTTATGCTTTCTCTTCTTTTTACTACGCCTGATTTAAGTCCGACCGGGAAAATTATCTATGCATACGTCACTTACATTCTGTTTACCCTGATATATACTGCCAACAATATTCCTTACGGAGCGCTGATGGCCGTCATGACAGGCGATGATAAAGAACGCACAAGCATAGGTTCTTACAGGATGGTCGGCGCTTTTGCAGGCGGAATGCTCGTTCAGGGAGCTCTTTTATTTCTGGTGGCTAACTTCGGGGATATAAACCCGACAATTGAAATGGTTGATCTGGGTAATGAAAAATATGAAGTTACAGTTTCTGCCCCCGAGAGTGTTGAGAATGTCAGGATAAAAACCAAAGCCGGAGTAGCTACATTTGTTTGGGCCGATGCTGAAATGGCCGACAGTGTCAATGTTCCAACCCAGGAGAAAAGTTTTTCTATGGAGGCCGGTCTTCCTTATACTTTTATTGTAGAGGGCGAACCGGACCTGGATGAAAGCAAGATAACCATCATCGACCAGAAAGAAGGATATTCTAAAGCTATTTACCTGATGTCGGTGCTGCTGGCAATATCTTTAATTATTACTTTCTATACTACCAGAGAACGGGTTTCGCCACCCAAGACACAGGAGACAAACCTGGTAAAAGATTTAAAAGACCTTATTTCCAACCGGCCATGGCTCGTATTGTTGATCATCGGCTTGCTGTTTAATATCTATAATTCCATTAAACAGGGGATTACAGTAATCTATTTCACTCATTATCTGCATAACCAATTACTGGCCGGGTCTTATATGGTGGGTTTGATGATCGCTTCTATCCTGGGTGCAATGGCCACATCGCCTCTGGCAAGACAGTTCGGCAAACGCCGGCTCTTCATTTATGCCCTGATATTTTCGGGAGGTGTCAATGCATTGATTGCATTTTGCGGGCCGGGCGATATTGTTCCCATTTTTGCCATTGGCATAGTTTCTGAGTTTGGTGCCGCCATTTTTCCCACGCTTTTCTTTGCAATGCTTGGCGATGCAGCCGATTATTCGGAATATAAGAACGGTCGAAGGGCTACCGGGCTGATCTATTCGGCAGGGTCGTTCTCCACCAAATTCGGCGGAGGTTTGGCAGGTGCCATTATCGGATTTGTCCTTTCGGCATTCAATTATGACGGACAAGACGCTGTGGCGATTCAGGGAGCTGTGCCGGGCATCGTGATGTTAATGAGCTGGATACCTACTGTCATCGCTTTGCTTGGTGCTGTACTGATGAAATTTTATCCCCTCGATCAGGATAAAGTGGATGCCATTACAACAGAGTTGAATCAGCGAAGACTGAAAGAAGGATATTCAATAGATTATTAGATGCAGCAGATGGTGTTAATCATTGATCTATAATTATATAACCAAATAAAACGACAAAGAAACAATGAAGTTTGGATACTTTGATGATAAAAACCGGGAATATGTGATTACAACGCCTGCTACGCCATGGCCATGGATAAATTATCTGGGGAATGAGGACTTTTTTTCACTCATTTCCAATACGGCAGGAGGATATTCTTTTTATAAGGATGCCAAATTCAGAAGACTGACCCGTTTTCGTTATAATAATGTACCGATGGACAATGGAGGAAGGTATTTTTATATAAATGATGGACATGATATATGGTCGCCCGGATGGAAGCCGGTGAAGACGAGGCTTGACGGTTATGAATGCAGGCACGGGTTGAGCTATACTAAGATTATCGGTGAAAAGAACGGGTTAAAGGCTGAAGTTTTGTTTTTTGTCCCTTTGAAGTCGTGGTGCGAAATTCAAAAAATGACGATTACCAACACTTCCCCGGAAACGAAAAGGTTCAAATTGTTCTCTTTCCTGGAATGGTGCTTATGGAATGCAGAAGATGATCAAAACAACCTTCAGCGAAATCTGAATACCGGTGAGGTGGAAATCGACGGTTCCACCCTGTACCATAAAACAGAATACAGAGAACGCCGAAATCATTATGCTTTCTACCACGTTAATACACCAATTCAAGGTTTTGATACCGACAGGGAAAGTTTTGCCGGCCTGTATAATGAACTCTCGGAACCACAGACTGTATTGGAGGGGAAGCCTCGCAATTCGCATGCTCACGGGTGGTCGCCGGTAGCCTCGCATTACCTTGAAATTGAACTGAAGCCCGGAGAAAGCAAAGATTTGGTATTTATCCTCGGATATGTGGAAAATAATGAAAATGAGAAATGGGAAGACAAAAATGTAATCAACAAAAAGCCGGCAGGAAAGCTGATTGAGCGTTTTGATACCGCAGAAAAGGTCGATGTGGCTTTTTCCGAATTAATTGAATATTGGGACCATCTGCTCGATAAGTTTGTATTGGAAAGCGGCGACGAAAAACTTGACAGAATGGTCAATATCTGGAACCAGTATCAATGTATGGTTACCTTCAATATGTCACGTTCGGCATCCTATTTCGAAGTGGGTATCGGACGCGGAATGGGTTTCAGAGATTCCAATCAGGACCTTATCGGCTTT
This sequence comes from Anaerophaga thermohalophila DSM 12881, assembly GCF_000191885.1. Classification (GTDB taxonomy): domain Bacteria; phylum Bacteroidota; class Bacteroidia; order Bacteroidales; family Marinilabiliaceae; genus Anaerophaga; species Anaerophaga thermohalophila. The sequence continues at coordinate 8,526 of NZ_AEWI01000211.1, read as the reverse complement.
GTACATCAGATCCCGGAGAGAGCGCGTGAACGAATAATTGATATTGCCTCAACTCAATTTGAAGACGGTGGTGCTTATCACCAGTACCAACCGCTCACGAAGCGCGGGAACAATGCAATTGGTGGCAATTTTAACGACGACCCTCTATGGCTTATCCTTTCAACCACTGAATATATCAAAGAAACCGGAGATTATGGAATTCTTGACGAAATGGTTCCTTTTGATAATGATGCCTCAGTTGCAAAACCCCTTTTTGAGCACCTTAAAGTCTCTTTCTACCATGTTGTCAATAATCCGGGGCCACATGGATTACCTTTGATAGGAAGAGCCGACTGGAACGACTGTTTGAATCTTAACTGTTTCTCGAATGACCCGGACGAGTCGTTTCAGACCACTGAAAATCGATCGGGCGGAACCGCCGAATCGTTGATGATTGCCGGATTATTCGTGGTTTATGGACAAGAGTTTGTGAGGCTTTGTCGGAAAACCGGAAAAGAGAGGGAAGCTGACAAGGCACAAAAACATGTCGATAAAATGGTGGAAGCTGTTAAAAGGCATGGTTGGGATGGCGAATGGTTTCTCAGAGCGTATGATTTTTTCGGAAGAAAAGTGGGAAGTAAGGAGAATGAAGAAGGTCAGATATTTATTGAATCCCAGGGATGGTGCTCAATGGCCGGGATCGGTCTCGATGAAGGAATGGTTGAGAAAGCACTTGATTCTGTCAAGGAACGACTCGATTGTGAATATGGCATCGTTCTGAACAATCCTGCTTTCACCAAATACGTGATTGAATATGGAGAGATATCTTCTTATCCTGAAGGATATAAAGAAAATGCCGGCATCTTCTGTCACAACAATCCATGGATCATGATCGGTGAAACGGTGCTTGGAAGGGGAGAACGTGCCTGGGAATATTACAGGAAAATTTGTCCGGCCTATCTGGAGGATATTTCCGGACTTCATCGCACGGAACCCTATGTATATGCCCAGATGATTGCAGGAAAAGACGCACATAAACCCGGAGAGGCGAAAAACAGCTGGCTTACCGGTACGGCAGCCTGGAATTATTATGCCGTGACCAGGTATATTCTGGGAATACGCCCCGATTATGACGGGTTAAGAATTGATCCTTGTATACCTCCTTCATGGAAAGGATTTAAAATAAAACGAAAATTGAGGGGGACAACCTTTAATATTAAAGTTGAAAATCCAAAGTCGGTAAGCAAAGGAGTAGCCCTGCTTGAAATGGATGGCAAAGCCGTTGATGGTAACCTTATTGAAAAATTTGACGGAGGAACGCATGAAGTTCTGGTAATATTGGGATAAGGTATTTATGTAAATTGTGCCCGCCTGTAAAGTCGGTAAAAGTTGCACCAAATTATGTGTCTGTTCAGAAAGTAAATAGTCAGTTTAAAAAAGCTTAAACGCAGAGACGCAATGACGCAAAGTTTTTATTATGAGAAAGTTGTGGTTTATGCCATTCATTGTGTAAGCAATTAATTACCAGACATCCGGATTTCGTAAATGAGTATTTTGGCGGCAGGCGTAACACAGCAAGTGGTACTCTATGGACTGACACTAAATAATTAGAATGTTAATTATAAAAAGTTGCCTATGTAAAATAATTGTTTGAGTTAAAAAAAAGATTTTTTAAGGATTTGTAGTCGTAAGTTTATGATTTACATTTAAAAAGGGATGCTGCCCCGGAAAAATTGGCGTTGGACCGGGCAACACCCCTGCTCCAGATTCTAACTATTTTATTGTTAAAACCTGTAAAAACGACAAATTTATGAAAAAGATTCGATCTTTTTTGGAATTTGACCTGTTAAAAAAGGTCAAATCCGGATGGCTGAGGGCCTTTAACGGATTTACGTTAGCTCTTGCAGCATGTTTCATTTTTACTTCATTTTCTTTTGCGCAAGAGCAAAAAACGGTCAGTGGACAAGTGACCGATTCACAGAACCAACCGCTACCCGGTGTTAATGTTGTGATCAAAGGCACTATGCAGGGAACCATTACCGATATTGATGGTAATTATGAACTGCAGGCTTCAGGCGGAGATGTACTTCGGTTTAGTTTTATCGGATTCAAAACCCAGGAGGTTCCTGTTGGCGATCAAACCACAATTAATGTTACCATGGAGGAAGAATTTGCCGGCCTCGATGAGGTGGTCGTCGTCGGTTACGGTGTTCAACAAAAATCGTTGGTCACCGGGGCCATTTCGAGTGTTAATGCTCAGGACCTCGAAACCACTTCGAACACGCGTGTTGAACAAGCCCTGCAGGGACGTACGGCCGGTGTTACCGTTTTGCCTACCTCTGGTTCACCCGGAGCAGGCGCTAAAGTAAGAATCCGGGGTACCAACTCTAATCAGACTTCCGAGCCTCTTTACATCGTTGATGGAATGAAAGTAGGCGATATTGATAACATCGAACCCGGCAATATTGAGTCCATCGAAGTTCTCAAGGATGCTGCTTCTTCTGCCATTTACGGTTCTGAAGGCGGTAATGGGGTTGTCATTATTACTACCAAAAAAGGGAAAGCTGGTAAGGGACAAGTGACCTATAATTTCCAGTATGGCATTCAGAGCGTGAAAACCAATATGGAACTTATGAATGCTCAGGAATATGCGCAGTATATGAGTGAGCAGGGTGCCAATATTACTGTACCCTCAGGCATCGGAAACGGTACCGATTGGCTGGATGAAGTGTTTGAAGAAGCACCAATGCAGAGGCATCATCTTAGTTTTTCGGGTGGTGGAGAAATCTCTAATTATCTGGCTTCTGTCGCCTATAATACTCAAGAGGGAGTTGTCGGTGGAGATAAAGCATCTTATGAACGACTTTCCTTTCGCTTAAACTCTTCTCATGATATTAAGGATTGGTTGGAAGTAGGCAATACCTTTACTTACTCACATTCAAAAAGAAGTACTGTTGGAGAGGATGATGAGTATCGGGGAGTTTTAAACAATGCTCTTCTAATTGATCCGACCACACCTGTCTATTACGAACAAGGAGAAGAAACCCAGAAAGAAAGGGATGCGTTAGCCGCTGGTCATACTTTGTTAACCGATGATCAGGGTCGTTATTATGCGCTTCCGGTGAATGTGACAGGTGAAGTTGCAAATCCGGTTGCCAGGTTGCAAACTTACAATAATGAAACTACCAGGGATCAATTAATGGGAACTGTCTATGGCAATATTAAACCTTTGGAAGGATTGACAATAACTTCACGACTGGGATTGGATTTGTCTTATATTCAGTTGCATAACTGGAATAAGAAATATTACTTTTCTTCAGAGAGTCAGAATGGTACAAACACCATAAATGATAATCTGGATAAATATTTTAACTGGCTATGGGAGAATTTTGCCACCTATGAAACCGCCTTTAATGACCATAACATGACTTTCCTTTTAGGTTACTCTGCAGAAAGAAGATTGCATCCTAACTGGTATTTGTATTCCGGTCCAATGGCTAAAGAAGGTGACAGATTTGCCTATCACGATCATACTACTTCGAGGGAACAGGATGTTGTTGGTGGAACCCTTGAGGAAGAAACCATGAATTCTGTTTTTGGTCGTTTTTCATATAGTTATTTAGGCAAATATTTGTTTGAGGCGTTAGTTAGACGAGATGCAGCAAGCGTCTTTTCATCGGGGGACAAATGGGCCACTTTCCCTGCTTTTTCTGCCGGTTGGGTTATTTCGGAAGAGGATTTCTGGAACCCCCAATTTATGGATTATTTGAAATTGCGTGCCAGCTGGGGACAAAATGGTAGTACATCAATTCTTTCCGGTACTTCAGATCAGGAGTTCTGGATGGTGTCAGGTATTTATTATCCCAATCCTTCTGAAACAGGCTATTTTTCAGGCGCTCAAATAGAAAAGCTCACGAACGATGATCTGAAATGGGAGCGCACCGAGCAACTCTCTGTGGGCCTCGACGCAAGGTTCCTTAACAGGAAAATCAATTTTTCTGCCGACTATTATGATAAAACCACCAAAGATCTGATTGTGGTTGGTATGTTTCCGCTTTCTGTAGGGAATGATTTTCCTTATGTTAACGGAGGTGATGTTTCCAATTCAGGTTTTGAATTTGAGCTTGGTTACACTGATAGTTACGGAGATTTTGATATTTCGGCGAATGTTAATTTTGCTACGCTCAATAATGAGGTTACCCGACTTGATCAGGAGGCTCCAATTGCGGGAGCCAACGTCAGGGGATATGATTTAACCTGGTTTGAAGAAGGAGAACCCATTTGGTATTTCAACGGGTACAAAACCGATGGTATTAATGAAGAAACAGGAATGCCAAATATTGTTGATGTTAGTAAGGATGGCGAAATTACTTCTGCCGATCTGACTAAAATTGGTGATCCCCATCCCGATTTTTTGTATGGAGCAAATATAAATTTGGCCTACAAAGGGATTGACCTTAGAGTTTTCCTTCAGGGAACCAAGGGAAATGAAATTTATACTGCATGGTATCGTCCTGACAGACCTTTGTCTAATAAACCAAAATACTTCTATACCGACAGATGGACATCTGACAATACCAAGGCATCCATGCCCCGTGCCGATGGTAGCAGTCAGTATATTTACCGGAGCGACCTGATGGTTCAGGATGGGTCTTATACTCGTATTAAACAATTGCAATTAGGATATTCTCTTCCAAATAGTGTTCTCAATCAACTTGGGTTCTCTAAAGCCCGCGTTTTTATTTCACTTGACGACTTTTTTACTTTTACTGATTATGAGGGGCTTGATCCCGAAGCAGGAAGTAACAACGCCCAAAGTCAGGGAATAGATCGCGGTGTTTATCCTATTCCAAGGAAGATGATATTTGGTGTGTCAGTTAATTTTTAAACCCCCAAAATCTGAGAAATATGAAACTATATAAATGTTTTAAATGGATTCCGGCTGTTTTATTGATCATTATGCCGGCTTGTAGCGATAGTTTTCTTGAAGTAGATCCCGCCGGAAGATTATCCAGCGATGTCTATCCTGCTACAGATGAGGAAGTAATGTCCACAATAATTGGTGTATACGATTTGATGCAGTGGAACTATGGCAGAGACTGGGCGAGTGCCTACTTTGCCAAAAATTTACCTGCTGATGATTGTAATGCTGGTTCTTCTGCCAGTGATCAGCTTCCCTATCAGAATCTGGATGATTTTAAAAATGAAGCGGACAATCCTGTGACAACTGCAATTTGGGAAGGCTTCTATAAAGCGATTAATCAATGTAATACCATTATTGAGCGTATCGAACCGAGCAACGATTTTCGTAAACAGATAATCGCTGAAGCAAAGGCTATACGCGCATGGAATTATTTTGAACTGGTTACGCTCTATGGAGATGTTCCCTTTTATACCGAGAATCCTACTTCAGTGGCAGACTATCACAAACCGCGTACACCCAAGGCCGATATTTATACAAAGATTGAAACCGATCTTGAGGATGCTATTTCAGTTCTTCCATTGAAGTCTGAGCTTCCCGACGACCAAAAATTCAGGGTCTCCAAGGGAACCGCACAATCTATTCTGGGCAAAGTATACCTGTATCAGGAGAAATGGAATGACGCCCATACTGTTTTGGGGCAAGTAATTTCTTCGCAGGAATATGACCTTGAGCCTGATTTTGACAATGTTTGGAAACGTGCAGGAGAACTGGGGATTGAATCGGTATTTGAAGTTCTCTATACATCCCAGGAAGGATACGACTGGGGTAATTTTGGATGGGGAGGAGCAGCTGAAGCAAATATTCATGTTCAGTTGATGGGTCCCCGGGCACCCTTCTTTGGTAATCTGGATGCTATAGGAATCATTCCCGGATGGGGATTTAATCTTCCTACTGCTTCCATAGGTGAGGCTTTTGATAATATGGGGGATAATGGTCCCCGATATGAGGCAACCATCATGAGTGAATCGGAGTTTATTGATGCCGGGGGTGAAATAACTCCGGATACCGATGATGAGGGAAATCCTGTGCCTGCTCACGATTACGAGGGATATCTTCGAATGAAGTATGCCACATTTGCTGACGAAACCAATACCAGTGGTGCTTCAATTGCTGAGCTTAACTATACCACCAACTGGCGCATCATTCGTTATGCCGACGTGCTTTTGATGGCTGCCGAAGCCTATAATGAGGACGGGAGGGAAGCCGAAGCCCGTTTCGAGTTGAACAAGGTTCGGAAGAGGGCCGAATTGGATACGTATGATTTGCCTATGTCGAAAGACGAATTGCGTGAAGCGATAAAAGCTGAGCGTCAGCTTGAACTGGCCTTTGAAGGCAGTCGCTACTGGGATTTGATTCGCTGGGGTGATGCCGAAGAAGTACTGAGTCCGCTGGGATTTGTGGCAGGAAAACATGAGCATTTCCCCATTCCTCAAACTGAGATTTCTTCAAATAATGAAATCTCGCAAGAAGATCAGAATCCTGGATTCTAAACATACACGCTGCTATTCTGACTTATATGAGAACAAAAGGGGCTGTCCGGTATTGGACAGCCCTTTATTATTTTGAAGGCATAACAAGTGCATTAATCTCTAAAACATTGTTTCTATTTTTTTGTCAAATTATCAGCATATTTGGCGATATGATCGTTGAATCTTTTGACAAGGAAGTCAATAACTTTTTTTATTTTCGTTTCTTATTTGATGAGTGCAGTATAAAAAGCATATTTTTGTCAGAATCCAGGCGTTTTAAATTTTTGTACCGGAGTTAACTTGTTGTTAATGACGATGCAAAAATCTAAAACAACAACGAGGTTGGCAACAAAGATGCTTTTTAGACCGGGCTCTTTGATGATTCATAACAACCAGCCTATGTCACCGTCAACGGTTGGTATTTACGTTGTTTTATTTGTTTTATGGGTATATATCCTCACCTTAATCCATCCTGCTGACTTATAATTAATTACTGACTGAATTACTTTTACCTGAAAATCAAACCGTTTGTTATTATAAAGATTAATCTTTCTTTATTATGATTACGTTTATTCTGTCAATCGCGGGTTTAATAGCCGGTTTCTTCTTTTACGGCAAATTTGTTGACCGTTTTTTTGGCGCATCCGACAAAAATGAGACGCCTGCCATACGGATTAATAACGGGGTGGATTATGTTCCAATGCCCACCTGGAAAGTTTTTACCATTGAGTTTTTAAATATCGCCGGACTCGGGCCGATATTTGGTGCTATCCTTGGCGCTATGTACGGGCCAATGGCTTATCTGTGGATTGTTCTTGGTTGTATTTTCATGGGCGCCGTGCACGATTATTTTTCCGGTATGCTTTCGGTACGTAACAATGGTGCGAGTATTCCGGAAATTGTAGGTAAATATCTCGGCACCGGTTTTCAAAACTTCATGCGTCTTTTCTCCTTGTTATTGTTGATATTTGTCGGCGTGGCATTTGTTTCGGGGCCCGCCGAATTGCTGACAACACTAACTAATGGAGGTTTGAAGTTTTGGCTTTATGCAATTTTCGCCTATTATCTGATTGCAACTTTGTTGCCGATTAATAAGATCATCGGTCGCATCTATCCTTTGTTTGGAGTGGCTTTATTAATAATGGCTGTTAGCATTGCCGGAGCGATGATTTATTTTGGCTTTTCCGGCGATTTAGCCATGAAGGAATTGACCACCGACAGCTTTAAAAACTGGCATCACAATCCGGCAGAAAATATTCTTTTCCCGATGATGTTTATCGTTATTTCCTGTGGGGCTCTGAGTGGCTTTCATTCCACGCAGGCACCCATGATGGCCCGTTGTATAAAAAAGGAGAGTCATGGTCGTCGTGTTTTTTACGGGGCGATGGTTGCAGAAGGGATAGTGGCAATTATATGGGCTACTGCTGCGATGAATTTCTTTGAAGGCCCTGAAGGATTAAATACTACCATGCAGGTTGAGGGTCACAATCCGGCATGGGTGGTTAACGAAATAAGTCGCTCCTGGCTTGGTGCGATTGGGGCCGTTTTTGCTATCGTTGGCGTTATTGCTTGCCCTATAACAACGGGTGACACAGCTTTCAGGAGTGCCCGTTTAACCATTGCTGATGTACTGAAGCTGGATCAATCATCTGTGAAGAAACGCTTGTGGGTAAGCTTGCCTTTGTTTGCTATTGGTTTTGTGTTGTCTCAACTCGAATTTGCCACAATTTGGAAATATTTAGGATTGTCTAATCAGGTAGTTGCAGTCGTCGTTCTCTGGGCAGCAGCTATGTATCTTGCTAAAGTTGAAAAACCGCACTGGATGTTGTCACTTCCGGCAACTTTCATGACAACCGTTTGCATAACTTATCTTTTGGTGGCTCCTGTAAAAAATGGTGGTCTCTTTATAGATACTTCAGTCGGATATTGGATTGGTGTTTTACTGGGCATTGCTTCTCTTGTTCTTTTCCTTTTCAGAGTAAGGAAAAATCAAAAAGGAAAAACTATGAGCCAGGATGAAACGAGCATGACAAAGTTTGACACAAAAGAATATGTATAAACACCATCTAACCTCTAATCACCAAAGAAACCAAA